>JAEUSP010000041.1 GCA_016788565.1 Chlorobiota bacterium
ACCAAGAATTGACGGGATCGTTACAGCCGCAGCCCATGATGGTGTCTCCCTGCTATGGATAAAGTGAAGTGTGAAACCCGAAATATGCTCGGGGTGTTCGCGGAAGGAACGATGCAACACTATGGAAAGGAAAAAAGTAGAACAATACAGAAATTTTTCACTTGATTTAAGGGGGGGGGGGGCATGTTAAATTGCGTGGTTGGTCAATATCAACAAAAAAAAACTCCGCCAGAACATTCCAGCAGAGTTTTTTGCACAATTATGCTTAGCAGTTTTTTTTACTGCACATCCTCAACAATCGCGCCGCTTAGGGCATATTGGCCAACGCCGCTGGTTGAGCCATAGACCACAGCGGTGTATTGCTTCCCAGCCACGAGCGTCACCGGAATTGCAAGAAGTGAGTCGTTGCTGCTGCTGTTGGTGATAATTAACTGCTGGGTTGTGGCCACCGGCACGTTGATAAAATCGCTTCCGCTTTTGTAGGGGATTGCTCCGGGTGCCAGCGCAAGCCCGTTCTTCTCGTTCACCAGCACTTTAATGGATGGTGCCGACTCCGATGCCTGAATCACCCGAACAGCCGCGGTGCCGGAACTAATCGGCTTTTTGGTGGTGATCACGCTGAACATCTCCCGCTTGTTCGATGTTCCAGCAAAAATCGCCCACGCCGATTTCGCGCTGTCGGCTTGCAGCTGCGCCGAGGCAAGCTCGGTACCATCGGTGCCGAACACCTTCATGGTGTTGTTGCCGTTCGGGATAATGACTTTTGCACCGGGCTGGCCGTATGGCAATTCTGTCACCAGCGTCTGCGATTCCCGCTTCACCACCACATTCTGGTTGAACCCCGGGTTTGCGTGGAAGACGGTGATGGTGGAGTTGCCGGTTGGTTGTGGGGCTGCCGGGTCATCGCCGCAGGAAGTAACCGCAACGGAAAGAAGCGCGGCCCCCAGCAGCGGAAACGCCGCACGCACAACAGTGGAAAGGATACTCTTCATGGTGTTGTTGGAACTGTGTTAGAAGTGGATGTTCGGTATGGATTGCGCCCGCAATGCTGCGATTCGGGCGGCCAAATATACGAACGCCAAGCCCCCACACGAAGTTAGCCGGAAACCGTGACAAGTAATTATTCCCCGCCCCCGCGCTTGCCTACCCCTTTCTTGCCGAAGTAATTTGGCGGGTTGCAGCGTGGGATGATCCGCCACATTGCTCACTTTTATCTCTGTTGATGCCATGCCAGTTTCCAAGCCAGCAAACCGCCCAGCCAAAAGCAATCAAGCCGAAAGCAATCTGACCGATAAAATGGCGCTGCTTCCCCCAATCGCCAGCATCCAGCGGAGCAATGCTTTCCCCGATGGGATCATTGTTCGGGGCGCGCGCGAGCATAACCTGAAAGGGGTGGATGTGGAAATCCCGCGCGAATCGCTGACGGTGATCACCGGTTTGTCCGGTTCTGGCAAGTCATCGCTGGCGTTCGACACCATCTACGCCGAAGGACAACGCCGCTATGTTGAAAGCCTTTCCCCCTACGCCCGCCAGTTTCTTGGCCTGATGGAACGCCCCGATGTGGACCTGATCGAGGGCCTTTCCCCCGCAATCTCCATCGAACAAAAAACCGTTTCCGGCAACCCCCGCTCCACCGTCGGGACCGTCACCGAGATTTATGACTTCCTTCGGCTGCTGTTTGCCCGCGTTGGTGTGCAGCATTGCACCAACTGCGGCAACCCCGTGGTGAAACAGACCGCCGACCAAGTGCTGGAATCTATCCTGCAAAATTATTCCGGCGAACGGGTGGCCCTGCTTGCGCCGGTGGTTCGTGGGCGGAAAGGGCATTACCAGGAACTGTTCGAGAAAATCCAGAAAGATGGCTTCACGCGGGTGCGGACCGATGGGGAAATCCGCGAGATAGCACCTGGGATGAAGCTGGACCGCTACAAAGTTCACAACGTGGAGATTGTGGTGGATCGGCTGCAGGTGGATGAGGCCTCGCGGTCGCGGCTGTTCAGCTCGGTGGAAACTGCGCTGAAGTTTGGCGAAGGGAACATGATCGTCACCCGGTGGGACGGCCCAAAAGATGATGCCCTTTTTTCCGAAAAACTTGCCTGCATTGCCTGCGGCATCAGCTACGAAGAACCGGAGCCAAACTCCTTCAGCTTCAACTCACCCTACGGCTCCTGCCAAAAGTGTTCGGGGCTTGGCGAATCCACCACCTTCGCCATGGATTTGATTATCCCCGACATGAATTTGTCGCTGCATGAAGAAGGAGTCCGCCCGCTTGGCAAGCCGCGAAAAACCTGGCAGTGGGCGCAAGTCACGGCGGTGATTGAACACTTCGGCTACGACGTTCACACGCCGCTGAAAAAGTACAGTAAGGAAGCCCTGAAAACGCTGTTGTCGGGGGGCGGGAAGCAGAAATTCACCATCCCCTACACCTACTCCAACGGCCGCACCGTCACCTACAACCACCGGTTCGAAGGGGTGATCCACAACTTGGAGCATCACTACCAGAACACCTCATCGGCCACGATTCGCGGGTGGTTGGATTCGTTTATGAAATCGGTGGAATGCCCAGAATGCAACGGCGGGCGATTGAAGCCGGAAAGCCTTGCGGTGCGGATTGACCAACGCAACATCAACGACCTTGTCAGCCTCTCTATCAGCGAATCGGTGGCGGCGTTCGGGAAACTGAAACTCAACAAACGCCAGCATGACATCGGCCATCTGATTATCAAGGAAATTGTGGAGCGGATGGAGTTCCTGCTGGAGGTTGGGCTGCACTACCTGACGCTGAACCGAACCGCCCGAACCCTTAGCGGCGGCGAGGCGCAACGCATCCGGCTGGCAACGCAAATTGGGTCGCAGTTAAGTGGCGTTCTGTACGTGTTGGATGAGCCATCAATCGGCCTTCACCAGCACGACAACGTGAAGCTGATCGGCTCGCTGAAACGCCTTCGCGATTTGGGAAACACCGTGGTGGTGGTGGAACACGACCGCGAGATGATTGAAAGCGCCGACTACGTGATTGACCTTGGCCCAGGCGCCGGCGAGCTTGGCGGCGAACTTGTGGGGGCCGCCGTCCCGGAAGCATTTCTGGCCAACGGAGCCGATTCCCAAACTGGGCAGAAACTCACGATTGCAGGGGATCTTCGCCGCAGCCTCACCTTCCAATATCTCACCGGCCAGCGAGTGATTGAAACGCCTACCAAACGCCGCGCTGGAAATGGGAAATATATCCGTCTGATTGGCGCGCGCGGCCACAACCTGAAGAGCGTTGATCTGGAGCTTCCGTTGGGGATGTTCATCTGCGTGACGGGGCTTTCTGGTTCGGGAAAGTCATCGCTGATTAACGAGACGCTCTACCCGATTTTGTCGCATTATTTCTACCAAAGCCACCTGCCAACGCTTCCGCACAAACGGATTGAGGGGTTGGAGTTGATTGATAAAGTGATTGACATTGACCAATCCCCCATTGGCCGCACCCCGCGCTCGAACCCGGCCACCTACACCGGGTTGTTCACCTTTATTCGGGATTTATTCACGCAGCTGCCGGAGTCAAAAATTCGGGGGTACAGTGCTGGGCGTTTCAGCTTCAACGTGGCTGGCGGGCGGTGCGAAGAATGCGAAGGGGATGGGCTGAAGAAAATAGAGATGAATTTCCTTCCCGATGTTTACGTCACCTGCGAAGCCTGCAACGGGAAACGCTACAACCGCGAAACATTGGAGGTTCGGTACAAGGGGAAAACCATCAGCGAAGTGTTGGAGATGACGGTGGCCGAATCAGTGGAATTTTTTGGAGACATCCCGCGCATCAGCCGGAAGGTGAAAACGCTGAACGATGTTGGGCTTGGGTACATCCGGCTTGGCCAACAAGCCACCACCCTTAGCGGCGGCGAAGCCCAGCGGGTGAAGCTGGCCACCGAGCTATCCAAAGTCAGCACCGGGCGCACCCTGTACTTGCTGGATGAACCAACCACAGGGCTACATTTTGAAGATGTGCGGATGCTGCTAAAAGTGGTTCAATCACTGGTGGATAAAGGGAACACCGTGGTGGTGATCGAGCACAACCTTGACGTGATAAAATCAGCCGATTGGGTTATTGATTTAGGCCCGGAAGGGGGAAAACATGGCGGACGAATTATTGCCGAAGGAACCCCGGAGCAAGTGATGGAAATCAAAGCAAGCCACACCGGGCGGTATCTGGAATTGGAGTTGGAGATTGAGCGGCAGCGGCGGGGGTAAAACTACACCTTCATCACAGTTGTGTTTCCACAAACAATTTATATTTTAGATGCAGCTACCAACAATTAGCACACGACGGGCATTACCATGATAACTACACTTAATATCAAAAATTTTAAATCATGGCAACAGACTGGAGATATTCAGTTAGGAAGCCTAACTGGTATTTTTGGCACCAATTCTTCTGGTAAAACCAGTTTGCTTCAATTTTTACTTATGCTGAAACAGACAGCAGAAACAGCTGACCGGTCACGGGTTCTGCATACTGGTAATGATATAACGTTAGTGGATCTTGGCACGTTTTATGACATCATCTATGCTCATAAAGAATCAGGGATTATTGATTTTCACCTTGCTTGGGATACGAATCAGCCAATAACAATTCCAAGTTTAAAAAAAACGAATAAAAAAACTTCGTCTTTTCATGATGCCGAATTTAGCTCCATTAAATTCAATGCTTCGATAGAAGGGCAAGGAAATGACATTTATGTAAAAAAATTCACTTATCAGATTAATGATATACGATTCGGCATGGAACGACAAAAAGAAGGCAAGTATAAATTGATCCATGATGGATTTAAGGCAATACGTGCTCAAGGAAGAAAATGGCCTCTACCAGCTCCAGTGAAATCGTATGGTTTTCCCGACCCAGTTTTTGCTTATTATCAAAACGTTGGTTTTTTGCCAAGTTTGGTGCTTGCTTTTGAACAGCTTATGAGCAGTATCTACTATCTTGGTCCATTACGTGAATATCCAAGCCGCTCATACTTATGGGCAGGTGAACGCCCAACTGGAGTGGGAAGACGTGGAGAGCAAGCGATTCCAGCCTTGCTTGCTTCGCGAGAAACCATTCAACCTCAAAAAAAGAAGGGAGCAAGACGAAAAACATTAGAAGAATACGTTGCAGAATGGCTAAAAAAATTAGGTGTCATCCATGATTTTAAGTTGAAGCAAATTGCTGACAACAGGAAAGATTATGAAGTGCGAATAACAACTCACCCTAACGCACCAGAAGTTTTAATTACCGATGTTGGTTTTGGTGTTTCTCAAGTCCTTCCAGTTATTGTTCTTTGCTTCTATGCCCCTGAAGGTTCAACCGTAATTTTAGAACAACCTGAAATTCATCTTCACCCGTCTATTCAGGCTGGATTAGCAGATGTGTTTATTGATGCAATCAAAACTCGAGGCATTCAAATTATCCTTGAAAGCCATAGCGAACACCTTTTAACCCGACTCCAACGCCGTATTGCAGAAGAGCAAATTGATAGCGACAACGTTAAATTATATTTTGCTGAAAACTCGAACGGAATATCAAATCTTTCAGCATTAGACTTAGATGACTGCGGAAACATTCGTAATTGGCCTGCAAATTTCTTTGGTGACTCTATGGAAGACCTTGCTGCAATGACGGACGCTACTATCAACCGCCAAAACAATAATAGCAGCACGCATGAATGATCATTTTGTTGTTGACACTAACGTTTTAGTAATAGCAAACAACCTCTCTACCAGCCATGCCCCGCCCTCTTGCATTCAAGCAAGCATAAATTTTCTTATCTCATTAACAAGGAGTGGCCATCTCATAATTGATGATAATTTTGAAATTATTAGCGAATATCAAAAAAACGTAAAAGCGATTGGCCAACCCAGAGTTGGAGATGCTTTTTTAAAATGGGTGTTGCAAAACAGAGCAAACCCGGCACGCTGCACTCAAGTACAGATTAGGCCAAATGCTGATCGTGAGTATGAAGATTTCCCTGATGACCCTGAGCTTGCCAGCTTCGACCGCTCAGATCGCAAGTTTGTGGCCGTAGCACTTGCTCATCCTATGCATCCCCCTATTGCAAATGCTACAGATTCCGATTGGAGTAATGCAACGGAAGCTCTACATCGCCATGGTGTACACGTTCTTCAATTATGCCCTTAAATATTTCTCTCTGAAAGTATATTCGCCAATTACTGCGCCAACCCGCTAATAATTGCTATGAACCAAACCTCACACTGGGAAGACGTTTACCGCACCAAAGCCGCCGAAGAACGTAGCTGGACCCAAGCCGTGCCGGAGCCTTCGCTATCCATGATTGTGGGCCTTGATCTCCCCCGCTCGGCCCCCATTATTGATATTGGCGGGGGCGATAGCCGCTTGGTTGATGCGCTGTTGGACGCTGGTTTCCACGATGTGACGGTGCTGGATATCAGCCAAGAAGCACTATCGCGGGCACAGGAACGGCTGGGGGAACGGGCGCAGAAGGTGCGGTGGATTGTGGCCGACATCACAACATTTACCCCCGAACGCCACTACGCTCTGTGGCACGATCGCGCCGTCTTCCATTTCCTCACAGATCAGCAACAAATTCAGAATTATGTTGTGCTTGCTTCAACATGGACTGCCAAGTTTTTAGTGCTTGGAACCTTCAGCACCGAAGGCCCACGCAAATGCAGCGGATTGGAAGTGACGCAGTACTCTGCAGAATCGCTGTCGGAACGGTTCAGCACCGGCTTCAAGCCGATTGAGTGCTTCTCCCACAATCATCAAACTCCATTTGGGACAACGCAGGATTTCGTTTTCTGCTTATTTGCAAAACAACCGTAGCCTCACACAACCTGCCCCCCCGCTTATGCCGAGTGCTGAACTTGCCAAAGCATCGAAGCATCCGAATTGTACGCTCCTACCATATCACCAGCCCGAAGGCAACACCGCCAGAATCACGGGCTGCTCACATTGCTCAACATTTTCAACCATGAACATCATCTTCTTTGGCGCGCCCGGTGTGGGCAAAGGGACCCAAGCCGCAATGCTGGCCGAACGGCTTGCGATTCCGCACATTTCCACCGGGGCGATTTTCCGCGCCGCAATCCAATCGGGCCAGGAACTTGGGCAGAAGGTGAAACACTACACCGACAACGGCCTTCTGGTCCCCGACGAACTCACCACCGAAATTGCTGTTTCGGCACTGAACGAACCGGGCTGCGCCAGCGGCTTCATCCTTGATGGATTCCCACGCAACTTGGGCCAAGCCGAAGCATTGGCCGCCGCGCTAACCGCCGCCGGACGAACGATTGACCGAGTGATCTACCTGACCGCACCGGAAGAGGAAATTGTGGAACGGATGCTGAACCGTGGCCGTGTGGACGACAACGAAGAAGTCATCAAACGCCGGCTGGAAGTCTATGACCAGGAAACCTCACCGGTGCTTGGATTCTACCGCGCAGCCTCCGGCAATGTGGTGATGGAGGTGAACGGTTTGGGGGAAGTTGCCGAAGTGCAAGAACGGATTGTTGCCGCGCTGAAGCAGTGAAAAAAGGCGTGAGAAGAGCGGTAAAAAAAAGAGTAAAACCAGCACCCGGCGCGGGGGAATCGGGCGGGACAATCATGCAGCGAATCGGCGCGTTTCTGAAGCCGGTGGAACGCGC
>JAEUSP010000005.1 GCA_016788565.1 Chlorobiota bacterium
GAAAACCGGGAACGGTGGAGCATTCACCGACGGGACGGACAACCTGTTGGGAACCACCAGCAACGCACCGTTGAACGTGATTGTGAACGGCGCACGGGCAATGCGATTTGAACCAAACGCGACCAGCCCGAACGTGATTGGTGGCTTCAACGGAAACAACGTGACCGCAGGCGCGGTGGGTGGGGCAATTGGCGGCGGCGGCGCAAGCGCGAACCTGAACCGAGTGACGGATAACCACGGAACGATTGGTGGCGGCATAAACAACCAAGCGGGGGATAATGGAGGAACAGTGAGTGATGCTGCGTATGCGACGGTGGGTGGCGGCCGTGATAACGCGGCATCACAAGGTGATGCGACGGTGGGTGGTGGCCGAGGGAACCTAGCATCGAACTATTATGCGACGATAGGAGGTGGTCAGCTTAACGCAGCATCGGGAAATTCTGCGACGGTGGCTGGTGGTGTGGGCAACAGGTCATTGGAAAGTCATACGATGGTGGGTGGTGGTCAGAACAACACAGCATCGGAGATTTACGCGACAGTCGGTGGTGGCAGAAATAACACGGCATCGGGAAGTTCTGCGACGGTGGGTGGTGGTCAGCTCAACGCAGCATCAGGAAGCTATTCGACGGTAGGAGGTGGTGATAAGGACACGGCATCGGGCGATTATTCGACGGTAAGTGGTGGTGCAAACAACACAGCATCGGGGAGTAGATCAACAGTGGGTGGTGGCGAGAGCAACACGGCATCGGATGATTTTTCAACCGTGGGTGGCGGCCAAAACAACACGGCATCAGAGATTTATTCGACCGTGGCAGGTGGACGGAACAACACAGCATCGGACAATTCTTCGACCGTAGGCGGGGGGCAAGGCAACACAGCATCGGCATTTATTTCGACGGTGAGTGGTGGTTTTATAAACACGGCATCGGGGAACGCTTCAACGGTGAGTGGCGGTTCGCACAACAGGGCAATAGGGGATGGCTCAACCGTGAGTGGAGGGGCAAGCAATATAGATTCGGGTGAGTATTCCACTATTGCCGGAGGGACTGGTTTAACATTTACAGCAACTGCCGACCGCAGCTTCGGCTTCCACGCCAATAACAGCGGCGGAACCCGCGACATGACGATCTCCGCCCCGGATGTCGCCGTCTTCGGCAACACCGATTTGTGGCTTGCCAACAACGATGGCGCAGCAAGCGAACTCCGTTTCTTTGAAGACTACAGTGGTGCTGGCGCATTC
>JAEUSP010000063.1 GCA_016788565.1 Chlorobiota bacterium
CTGAGATTACTCGCAAAACCAAAAACTTGGGCGTTGAAATTACCTATGACTTTTTCAACGGGGATAAGACGCAACCACACTTCAGCAATAGGCCGGAATTTGTGGGAACCGTGAAGCAAGTCAGTGAGTACATGGACAAAGAGATCAGGAATAACCAGGCGGCATTTTCCGCCACACAATTCTTTGTTGGGGGGAAGAGGATTATGGATACAGATTCAGCCAGTTGGGAGTATCTACGGAAAGGGCAAATTTTTACTTCTATCTGGGAAGAGTTACACTCCCCTATCGGGGAAGCAAAAGATAGCATCACGGTAACGGTGGAAGAGGTGAGCAATGACTAATCATGATGACTATATAACACCGATTGTCGCGCTGTATAAGTCTGGCAGCAGTAGCGGCCAAACTAAGATCAAGATGCTGAAGCGTCTTAGAGAAACTCCATTGCAGGCTTGGTTGCCATTGTCCGCTTGGTTTGGTGGGGAACCGGACGAGGCGGCGTGCATCACCGCCGTGTTGTATGCTTGCTATCCACACGTGTTCATCGAAGAACGGTTTCACAACGTGAATTTTGGGGATACCATGCGATACTTGCACAAGCAGCAGTATAATAGTCAAACGGCAATCTCTGTTCAGCGAGCCTTTTTGCGATTGCTAAGGAGTAGCGTCATGGGAGTTGAAGGGGTGTACGCCGAAATACATCGGTGTATTCGTATGCTGCAACAACCTAACACCCCGTATAGCATTGGCCGGCCTATCTATTGGGAGCCATACCTACTCACTCAAGACTTGAGGGCATTACTGCTATACGGATCGGACGAACAATCAGAAGTGACGCGGCGTTGGGGAACGTCGTTCTTCCGGTCACAAACACCGACCAAGATTTACGCTGGAGGGGGCGAGGAAGATGCCGCTACTACAAATTGAGATTGACACCGATACCCTCGCGCTACTTCAAAGCGCGGGGGAACGGAGTATCAGCCGATACCTCAACGCCATTATACAAGATCGGCACGATGAATCTGCGTCCGCGTTAAGCCACCTTAACTTTTCCGGCTGGGACGGGGCAGCAGTGGTTGCAGCTTGTGATGCCTTGTGCCAATTAGGCGCAATGGCCACGATGCCGCTGATGCGCCCACTAACGATAAGCGTGCCGCAATCGTTGCGGAATCACGCACAATCGGCCATAGAGCGGCATGGGATAGCCCCCTATGCTTGGGAAGCAATGGAGGATCAATGCAGTGACGAACCTTCAATAGCATTGGCCGCGTGGATAGCAGCGAGGGAGTATTGGAGCGGAAACATGTCGTTCCGGAGTATCGTTCTTGCTTCAAAAGCAACTCGGCATTGAAATAAGGCCGACACAACAAAAAAGCCGCCACAGGCTAACAAGCCATGTGGCGGCTACTCCACTAACAAGGAATTGCTTAGGTGAAGCGAGGGCAAGATACTAACATGTTTAGGACAAAAACAAGTGGCTGCAAAGAATGCAAGCTGGGGCATGAAGAAGCATCGAACGATAAAACGAACAGGCACGCAGCATATTCAGGCTGAAACAGACTTGGGATACAGCATGACGCTGATCTTGGTAGTGCTTGGCACAACCATAACGACTTGTGCGATTCTCTATGTTGCGGCACTATTGTTAGGCTGGCAGATCATTCTAAGCATCGAACGGCTTAGGAACTTACTATTCTGACCTGTCATTTTTTATCGCCCGATACGATGTGCAGCACCCCTTCCAACTCCTGCATTGCGGCACTGACCGCCAACAGAGATGCCGAATCAGCATTCTTGACGTAATGAAGCAATGCTTCATCCATCTTCAATTTAGCGGCATTGCAGCGTTCGGCAACCAATGGTAGCTTGCTATCAAGCTCAAACACCCTCCCGATACTTATGCCGTATTCGTTGGCAAGGTGAACCATATCATCCGCGCCAAAAGCACTTTTTCCTGCGATAATGTGGTTCACCCAACCGCGAGAACGGTTCAGCATCTTCTCAAATTCCATCAGGGATAGCCCCATTGCTTCCACCATTAGCCGCACCCGCTGACCTTGCCACTTGCGTGTGTCTATTGTCGGCTCGGCTGGTACTGATTGTGCTTTCTGCTTCCCTTCCCGATTATCCTGTGCGTTCCTCATAATAGCCGCAAAATACGTTGTTTGAAAGAAATGCCTACATTCCGCCCGTGTTGCCAACAGCATCCGAAGTGACCATTGAGTGACAGTATGCCGATTGTCAGAAAAACGCGGTGTTTTTATGCAAAAAACGCCGCCTGTCACGTCCCTACGGTTGCACCCAACAAGGCTTCACAGAGTGACTGTGAGGCCTTTTTTTTGTTCGGTGATGTTCCTTCCCGGGATAATCGTTGGCTACCTGGCCATATCCATCATCCCCCTGAAATTTGCACCATGAAACTTGCATTTGTCTCGCAAACCTGGCCCGAGAACGCAACGGTGGAGTTCGCGGGGTCCAGCGTGCAGGTCTATTATTTGGTTCAGGAGTTTGCCCGCCGCGGCCACGAAGTCTTGTTGATCCTGACTCACCAGATAGACCCCATCCAGCCGCCATATCCTACTCTCTCCATCCGCACTGCTCCAATCGTTTCTGGGCTGCGCCACCATTTGCGAAAATCTTGGCAGCGGTTCATCACTGATGCCCTATCCGGTTTCCAGCCAGACATCGTCTATCAGCGGGGGAAGCTGCCGGAATCGGTGGCGTGCAGCAATTTCTGCACAAAAAATAACGCCCTGTTTGTGTGGCTAAGCAACAGCGACGAAACCGGGAAGCCGAACAAGTTTTTAACGAAGCGGCGGCAACATCCCAAATCGAACCCAATCCTTCAGGCAGCAAGAATTGCCGAGGCAATGGTGGCCGATAAAAAAATTGAGCAAGCAATCCGCACTGCCGGAATGGTGATTGCCCAGAACACTTACCAAGCCGATCTGCTCCGGAGAAATTTTGGGATGAATCCGATCATTGCAGGCTCGGGCCACTTCATTCCTCCGTTGATTGAGCGCGCACCAACCGATGAAATTTCAGTCCTCTGGCTGGCCAACGTCACCCCGGTAAAGCAGCCGCTGATGTTTATCGAGCTAGCCGAAAAATTATCCGGAACTCCATTGCGGTTCACAATGGCCGGGGCAATGCAGAACAAGGAGTTGCGGGAGGAAATTGAGCGGCGAACTGGGCTGTTACCGGGGTTCCATCTGGTTGGCCATGTTCCGTTTCATCAATCCAACGGGTTGTTCCAAGCTGCCGATATTTTTACTCACACCTCATCCAGCGAAGGGCTGCCGAACACCTTGCTGCAAGCCTGCATCCACGGCGTGCCGATTGTGAGCCTGAAAAACGATCCCGATAACCTCATCACTAAGCATGGCTTCGGGATTGTGGCAACTTCCATGGAGGAGTTTGCCCAGGCCGTACGCGGCCTTGCCGAAGACCACCAAGCCCGAAAAGAAATGGGGAGAAAAGGGAGGAAGTTTGCCGAGGAACAGTATGATATTCGGCTGCTGGTGGACAAATTGACGGCGTTGTTCCAGCAAGAACTTGCCCGCCGCAACGGCGTGGAAAGTGTGGTCTGATGATTTCTCACGAATGCAGCATGTCCGATTCCACTTCCTTTCCCGATTCCCTTTTTCGCAGGCTTGCCGCCGGGATGGCAATCCCCGCGCACCCGCTTGCGCTGGCCAACGAACGCCAGCTTGACGAACGCCGCCAGCGCGCACTTACCCGCTACTACCTTTCGGCGGGGGCGGGGGGGATTGCTGTTGGCGTGCACACCACCCAATTCGCAATCCGCCAACCGCAGTTTGGATTGTTCCGGCCCGTCCTGGAGCTTGCTGCGGAAACCGCTGCCGAGTTCCACCACCAAAACCCGTTGCTGGTTGCCGGCATCTGCGGCCAAACCAAGCAAGCCGTTGCCGAAGCCGCCACCGCCGCCAGCCTGGGCTATCACGTTGGGTTGGTGTCGCTGGCGGCTTATGCTGGGGCCGGCGAGCGGGAAGCGTTGGAACATTGCCGGGCCGTTGCGCAGGTTATTCCGCTGTTCGGGTTCTACCTTCAGCCGGCGGTTGGCGGGCGGATTCTTTCGGCAGAATTTTGGCGGCAGTTTGCCGAGATACCGAACGTGGTGGGGATCAAAATTTCTCCGTTCAATCGCTACCACACCATTGATGTTGTCCGTGGCGTGATCGAGTCGGGAAGGGGGGAGCAGATTGCGCTGCTGACCGGAAACGACGATGCCATTGTGAGCGACCTGCTGACGGAGTTCCAAATCCCGCACGGCGGCGCAACCCACCGCAAACGAATTGTGGGCGGCTTGCTTGGCCACTGGGCGTTTTGGACCAAGCGTGCTGTTGAGCTTTTGGGCAGATGCCACGCTGAGTATGCGAGCGGCGCGATTACTCCAAACCTTCTGACGATTGGCGCGCAAACCACCGAAGCGAACGCCGCATTCTTCGATGCTGCCAACAATTTTGCCGGCTGCATCCCCGGCATTCACGAGGCGTTGCGGCGGTCGGGATTGCTGGCAAACCGCTTCTGTTTGGACCCGCACGAGGAGCTTTCGGCGGGGCAGATGCGGGAGATTGACCGCATCTATCAACTCTACCCTCACCTGACCGACGACGACTTTGTGCGCCAGCATCTTGACGGCTGGATGCGGTGAAAAAATCCCACCAACAACCAACCCAACTGCTGCAAACAATGGCCACGCAACAACCCCCCTTCAACATCGGCATCATCGGCTGCGGCGCGATTGCACGCGAACATCTGGCGGCTATCCAAACCATTCCCGGGTTGAAGCCCTACGCCTACTGTGACCTTCACGGCGAACGCGCCGAATCGTTCTTGCGCGACTACGGCGGAAGCTATGCCGCCACCAGCCCAGGCCGGTTGCTGGATGACCCTGCAATCAACGCCCTCTACATCTGCACTCACCATGATACTCACACCCCGCTTGCGGTAGCTGCGTGCGAAGCCGGAAAAAATGTGATGATGGAAAAACCGCTGGCTTTAACCGTTGATGAGTGCACCGAAATCGGCCAAGCAGCCGAGCGAACGGAGGTGATATTTATGACCGGGTTCAAGCTCCGCTACAACCCTGTTGTGCTGAAGTCGCGGGAATTTTTGCCGAACCCAACGTTCGTGATGGCGCAGATAATGGACACCCGCTGGCCCGATGATTTCTGGGCGCAGGACCCGGTGAAAGGTGGCGGAAACGTGCTGTCGCAAGGGTGCCACGCAATGGATATGGCGTGCTTCCTGAACGGCACGGACCCGGTGGAAATTTTTGCCGAATGCGGAACCCGTTCCCACACCAACACCCAGGTGATAGATTCCTTAGTGGCCACCATCCGCTTTGCCAACGGAAACCTTGCCAGCGTGGCGATTGGCGACAGCGGAACGGTTCCACATCTCTCCAAATTCGCCTTCCAAGCCGTTGGCGGCGGGCGTTCGGTGCTGCTGCACGACCGGTTGAAACGGGGTGAGTATTTCGATGGTGAGTCCTCCGAATCGGTGGTGCAGCCGTGCGAGTTGGGGATGGAGTTGGAGAATCGTGAGTTCCTTTCCGCGATTGCTGAAGGCCGCCGGCCCGCAACCGGGTGGCGCGACGGTTTGCGGGCAACCGCCATGATCCGCGCCGCGTTCCGCGCCGCCGAAACCCGCACCGCGCAATCGCTTCACCTTCCCGCACACCGATGACCACCAACGCCACCACCAACGCCACCAGGCCAGGGGATTGGCCAGGCTTCCGGCACGATTCCCAACTAAGCGGCCACCAGCCGCTTGCCGGGAATATCCACCACCCCCGTGTGATTGCCCGCTACCCGATTTCCGGCCCAGTCTTCCACGCCCAGCCGATTACTCTGGATGGCGAGCCGCTGCTGTTGATGCTGTGGGGCGGGGCGCTGCATTGCCTCCGGTTGGATGGAACCCTCCGGTGGAAGTCAATCCCGATGGGCTTCGAGGGGGTTGTGGCGGTGGACGATCTGGACAACGATGACCGGATCGAAATCGTGCTGACCAACGGGCGAACGATTGCGGTGATTGCTGCCGATGATGGAGCGGTGCTGTGGCAAGAATATCTGGGGCCACCCTACTCCGCCGGGTTCATGCCCACTGGCGCGCTGGTTCACCATTTCCCGCAGATCGGTTCCGGCAAACAGTTGGCGGTTGGATTGCTCAGTTCCAAGGAGGTGATCCTGTACGACTTCACCCCCGGCGCAAGCAATCCGCGCAGGCTTCACACACTTTGGATGGATGATTTCTTTCACCCAACAATCCTTGCTTGCGACGTGGACGGCGACGGAGCCGACGAGCTAATCGTCACGAAATATGCGGCCATCTACACCTTCAATCCGCTCACCGGCCAGCTGAAATCGGCCTGCCATTGGTCCAGCGGCGGCACCCCAAAACGGAACTACGGCCTGTTTCTGGCGCGTGACCTGTGCGGGGCCGGCGCGGTTGATTTTGCGGTGCTTTCCAACCGCGTTTCCAAGCATCTTGCGGTGGTGGCCAACAACGGGCGGGGCCAGCTTTCCATTGCTTGGGATCGCTTCATCGAGCATATCTACCCAACCGACAGCCGCGAGCTTCGCTACACCTTCAACTCCTGCGCGGACCTTGATGGCGACCAACGGATGGAGATTGCAATCAGCACATTCAACGAGGTTGAGGATTCGGCCTGGCATCTGGAAATTTTGGATGCACGGTCGGGCCAGCTTCGGCTGGATTGCAAGGGGCTGATGTTGCACGGCGTTCAGCAAGATTCGGGCGGAGGGTGGATGATTCTGGCAAGCCGCCAAACCGAGCGGCAGCCGAGGGAGCTTGCAACAATCGGAGCCTACCGCTACGACGGAGCCGAACTTCAAACAATCTGGGAGCTGCGGGAATCGGCGTTTGCCGGGCGGTTCTGCGGCCATGATGCTGCCACATCGGTGTTCCGCTCGGAGCTTCCGCCGGAAGATGAAGTGTGGGCCGTGTGGGCCGATGGACTTCTGACCATTCCAATTTTTCAAGATGGAGGTCGGCTGCGGTTGTTCCAGCAGCAGCCGGATGGGGCTTGGAGTTGGCATCCAACATTTGCCGCCGACAACGTGGCCGCGCTGCTACTCTGCAGCGACCTGAATCGGGACAAGCGGACGGAGTTTCTGGTAAGCTGCTGGGATGGAGTCTGCCGGATACTCCGTGCCGATGGAACCACCGTCAGCAGTTGGCGCGCTGGGCTGCGGGCGCGCCCGGGGACTGGCCCTTATTACCTTTCCCGCCCGATGCAAACGCCAACGGTGGTGGCGGCCAACCAGCAACAGTTCTGCGCGGTTCCCGATGGTGGGAACCAGGTTCATCTGCTGAAGTGGTCGCCTGAAAGTGGCGGGCTAATCGCCGATGAAATTTTGGTTGGGCGCGGGCGTGTTGGGCCGGAAGAGACGTTCCACTCTGCCGATTTTTTTTGCATCGGGGATCGCTGGACGCTTCCGCTCAGCGTGGTGGGGGAAGGAACCAGCGCGTTGGTGCTTCGCGAGATTTGCGGCGGCAAGCCAGTTGTCGGGATTATCCCGTGCGAGAAATTTCCGGCCTCGCCAGCGCAGCCTTCCGGCAGAATTGGGCTGAGTGAGTTCGCCTATCTGGAAACGGAAAACGGGCCGCGTTGGGTTCTTGCCGGCTACGCCTCGGCCTCGATGAACAGCGAGCGGACAGTGGGAATCGGGGAGCGGGAGAGAGCAGAGATGTGGCAGCAGAGGTTGATTGGCGGCGGCGAGGATGGGCGCGGATTCGGGCCCTGGAATGCGTGGTCAGTTCTGGAGCAACCGGGCGGGAAAACCAGCTTGCTGTTTCTTGCAAAGGACACCGTTTGCCAAGTTGATGCGGCAACGGGGGCGTTCCTTCATCCACCCTGGCAGCTTCGCCAGTTCAACACTGCCGACATGCGCCGGCGCGGGCTTACGATGGATGATTTTGCAGCCTACGGCGCGCTGATTCCCTGCGACGTTGACGGGGATGGAGCAACGGAATATCTGGTTGCCGGGGCCTACGGCGGGGTGGGGGTTATCAACCCGGATCACACCATGAGGTGGTGGCAAACGGCCCCACTCTCATCGCTCTGCGGAAGCCTTCCGGGGATTGCCGATGTTGATGGAGATAGCTTCCCGGAGCTTGGCCTAAGCTATGCCAACGGCGATTTTGTTTGCCTGCGGGCCAGCGATGGGCTGGAACAATGGCGGATTCATCTTGGAAGCCAAGCCACCGGCGTTATCGCCTGCGACATTGACGGCAACGGTAAACCGGAATTTATTCTCTCCACACAGGGGGGCGAGTTGGTGGCGGTTGGCCTTGCCAGCAACGGCGTTGGTGTGGTGAAGTGGCGGATGAAATTCGGCTACACGCTTGGCCAGCCAATCGCCGCCGACATCAACGGCGACGGAAAAAGTGAGGTGATTCTGGTGAGCGGGGAAGGGGAGGTTGTTGTGGTGGCCGATAGGACTTTCACGTAACGGGTGCATTTCAATTTGGGGTAGTGGCTCACATAGGGGAGGATAAATAGTAAGACGCTCAACTGAGAAACTGAAGATTGTAGCGATGCAGAAACAGCAGCAAAGCGTACTCGTGCATTTTCACGCATTTTGAAAATGAAAGCGTCTTGCGGACAAACCGCCCGATCCGTTGTCGCAGCGTGTTGTTCCATCGCTCCACATGCGCCGTCTGCCCACTCTCCTTACCAACGGTAGTATCCCTGATTATCGTTTGGCCAGTACCTAAATAGTTACCCGAAGCCACGCTAAACCTAAGCGAATTCCCCGCCGGAACATATTTCTGCCGATTGGGTGAGGAAACACGAGTTGTTGTGGTGGTGCGGTAAGCAGTGTTTGCCACGCACCACTACTGCTCCACCCGCAAACCAATGCTCTTGGAGAAAAGCCACTCTTCTGTGAGTTGCTTGTTCCCTTCCGATGGTGCTTGCCCGGCTTGGAGTGATTTCCCGACCGCTGTTGTGATTGCTTTTGCTACTTGGTTGCCGACTGCAATTTCGCGTTGGTCCACAACAACCCGATTTCCGGGAAGTACATCGCCAAGAACGTAGCGGAGCGTTTGCTCGTTCCCGGCGGCCAGCAACGGGAAGTAGCTGGCTGGAAACATCGTTCCGGTGGTGATGACCCTTGTTATTTGGTTGGTGTCTTGCTCGGCCAGCACCTCCACCCGAAGCGTGTCGGCGGCAATCGCTTCCACGCCCAGCGAATCTATCACCCGCAGCGTGGCCACCAACGGCGCGGTTGCTTCCCGTTCCCGCAGGTTTTGCAGCGTGAGCAGCTTGCTGGCTGATGCGGAATTGGCCGAAGCAGAGAGTGAGTCGGCACCCAGGCTGCGGTACAGCAACTGGCGATCCTGTTGCTGGATGGTGATGCTCCAATCTTGCACCCCAGCATCTGCCTGGATTGTGTGCTCAATCCCGATCCCCGGCGCGGCCATTCGGCGAACAATCCATTCCCAAAAAATTGGGGCCGCCAGCGCGCTATCCTCCGTTTCCACCATCACCCCGCTGAACTCAGGCATCGGCTGGCGTTGCGGATCACGCTCGGCCACCACTACTCTGCGCCGCGCAACACCCCAGACGGAGGTGAGGTAGTGCTGCACCTGTTTTGCGCGTTCGTCGGCCAGCTCGGCAGGTTCGCCGGAAGCCGTGTGGCCAATCAGCCGAAGGGTGCTGCTTTTCTGCTGCCGCATCCGCTGGCCGATGATGTTTAGCAGGTGATGATAGACCTGCACCGAATCCAAACCAGCAAGCGTGGCGTTGCTGAAGGCTGCGGTTTCGGCGGGTGAAATCTGGTGGTAGCGGGTTGGCAGCCGCACATCGCCATGCCCGAAAAAAATCACCGGAAGCAGCGTCAGCACGTTGCGGTAATGGACCCGATATGGAATGATCTGTGCCACCTGTTGCTGGCCTCCAGTGGTGGTGTACAGATCAATGCTGGCCTTGATTGGTGCTGGCGCGGCGGGCGGCGGAATAGTTGGAGTTGGCGGCAGACGTAGCTGCGGCGGGTCCGGGACAACCGCCACCGAAACGCCAACCAAACTGCTGAACGCACGCAGCCCCAACCCGTCGGCAATGGAGGTTACGTTGCAGCGCACACCGAATCGGGGAGAGGCCAGCAGGCCAAATCCAACTGGCACGCCGAACTCGATGGCGGCATCAATCCCGGCGTGGAGCGGTGGGGCGATGGCATCCGGAAGCAACGGGATGGCGCGGGTCCGCTGGCCGCCGGGAAAGGTGATGGAGTCGGGGGAGAGAAGCTCCTCGGCAATGGCCACATCTTCAGCAAACCGCCACGTTCCCCACAGCCCCAGCGATAGCCAACCACGGCCACCAATAGGAACGCTGGCGTTAGTGGAAATCTGCGCCAACGCCGAAGTCCCATGGACGGTGAATTGGCGTGCAGTTGGGATTACGCTGGCAGTGGATGAATCAACAATGGTGACGGTGAAGGGGTTGGAGGTGAAGCTGGCAACCGACGGGGCGACGGCTCCGCCAACGGACCAACGCCACCCCTTGCCAAGAAGTGAGTCGTGGTGAAGCTGCGCGCCAATCCAGATGGTGTGTGATTGGGAAGTTCCATCGCCATTCACCCCCAGCTGGTTCACCTTCCCCGAATCGCGGCGCAGCAGCAGCGGCGTGCCGAACTCATACCCCACCGACGGAGCAATCGTAATCGCCGATTGTGCCGATGCCGTCACCGTCAAGATCACCGTCAGAATCACAGATAACACCAGCCAAACCACCACCAAAACCGGAAGCCAAAAAATGGACACGGGCCTGTGCCACAGCACAGACCCGAAGTCGTTTGGGCGATATGGGGGATACGGGTTCAGCGAAATTTCATCGCTCCCAAAAACCTTTGTAGGCTTGGTAGGCAATCACCGATGGAGTTCGCGTGGCAACATCCACCACCTCCAACGTTCCCCCTTGTTGGAACTCTGGTAATTGCGTGAAGGAGGTGTACATCACCTCTTTTCCATCCGGGGACCATTGCGGGAACAGGTCGTGCAGCACCACTGCGATAAGGCGGTCGGGGCTGAGTTTCTGTTTTGCGGACCACGTTCCGGTTGCTGGGTTACTCTGGGTCATTGCTACCTGGTAAATCCCGGCCACAAACGTGCTGCTGAAAGCAAGGCTTGTTCCGTCGGGGGACCAGACTGGCCAGAAGTCATCGGCTGCATCGTTCGTCACGTTCACCGGAGCCGAGCCGCCGTTGGCCGCAACAATGAAAATATCTTGGTCGCTCCCGCTTCCCCGACCAACGTATGTGATGGAACGGCCATCGGGAGACCAATCAAGCCCGCCCCGCCCGTAGGTAGTTTTTGTTGGCGTTCCCGACTTCGATGAATAGGCGTTGGTGGCCACCGGGTTGGATGTTCCACTGCCGATAACTGCGACCTCGACAGTGTTGTTGAACCCGTAAAATGCAATGCTGTTGCCGTCGGGAGAAAAAGTTGGGGTCGCGCCCAATTCTTGGATTCCGAACAGGTCCACCAGACCTCCATCAACATCAAAAATTAGCAGTTCGTAGCGGGCAAACGGGGGGACGGCAATTTTGCTCATGGTAGCAATCGCCACCCGTTTTCCGTTTGGCGAAATTGCTACCGAGGCAACGTCAAGGTCATGGATGCTATCGGTCAGGTGCACCCGGCGGTCGCTGCCGTCAGTCTTGATCGTCACCAGCGAAAGCGTTGGCCCAGTTAGGTCGTTGGCCAGATATGCAATCCGCCCCGCGCGTGGTGCCGAACTCAGCAGCACGTTGTTATCCAACTTGTTCAAGGTTAGCCCGCGGTCGTTTGTTCCCATCAAGTGGTAGATCGGTTCCAACGACCCACTGGTAGCCGGAGCGGTAGCCGGCAGGTAGTTGAAAAATATCCCTCCATTTTTTTTCGTTGGCGTTGGCGTGGGGATCAGAACGCTATCAAGGGTATAATTCAGGACAGCCACAGTGTCGTTGGCGGCATAGAGGTGGAGCGTTGTGGCCGTGACTTTGTACGAAGTCACCTTTTCCAGCGCGTTCAAGTACATTGGTTCGATGGAGTTCTCGCTACACCACCGCTCGGTAGCGAAGATATTCCGCAGGGTCATTGCACTTGTGGCTGTGTCGGCAGTGTATTCGCCGCCGAACTGGTTGCAGCCGGTGTAGCCCCCCATGCCGTTGGGGCTGGTGAAGGTGATAGTTGCATGGTGGCTGGCAACGTTCACCACTGCCCCGGTGTTGGTTTGGTAGGAAGCCAGGCTCCAGATGATATTCCGCAACGGTGATGTTGCGGGATTGCCGGTGGGGGCGGGGGGGAAATCATCGCGGCATCCGGCAAGCAATGCCAGGGTCAATGCAATAATGCTGATGCTGCGCCAACGATTCATTCTGCTGTTCATGGTTGTTCTCCGGGAAGTTACGTGATTAAGGGTGCAGTTTCTCCTGCCGAAAAAAGTTGCCACAAGCTACAAAGCGACCACTTTCTTCACACCTAAACGACGCACCAGTTGCGCTTGGCCTGACAGTGGGAGGTGAGTTCAGGAAGATTTTTTTTCAGAACGGCCTTCTGTCAGGTTTGGCGGGGGTGCTGCGTCATTGAGTTGTATCCGTAGGAATGTAGAGTATCAATGGCTATTGCTTCAACAGTACTGAACGCGCCAATCCAGGTCGGCCCCGACACTGGTGAAACTGGCGCAGTGTGGTCCCGCGACGCGCTCCTGCTGCAACGATTTCAGCAAGGGGACGATGCCGCATTTCTGGAACTGTTCCAGCGGCACAACCCCGGGCTGTTTCGCTACTGTGTAAAGGTGTTGGGGAATCAAAGTGAGGCGGAAGATATCACCCAGGACACGTGGGAAAAGATCATCCAGCTACGGAAGGGAACGCAGGTCGTCAGCAATCCTTCGGGGCTGATTTTTCGCATGGCGCGGAACGCCTGCATCAGCCAACTGCGCCGCCGCGGAAGATGGATCACCGTGGAGGAGTTTGATGAAAACGCCCTACCGCTTCATGCTGCCGAATCAGCTTCGGAATTAGAAGAAGTTGCCCTTGCCGCATTGGAGGAGCTTCCGTTTGAGTATCGCGAAGTCTTGGTGCTGCATCTGTACTGTGGTTATCGGTATGATGAAATTGCTGTGATGATGGAGCGAACCCCCGAGGCAATCTGGGCGCGTGCTTCGCGGGCAAGGGGGCAACTGCGGAAAATGGTAGCGGCGGCACTTGCAGGGGGGCGTGGAATCAACAACACTCAATCATCTCAATCAACGGCTGCGAAAGCATCACACGTTGGAGAACAAACAAATGAATGAACAAGAACGGAGCCGCTTGATTGAGCGGATTGTGGAGAATCACCTCAATGAATCGGAGCGTGCCGAACTGCTTCCACAGCTTGGCGAAGGCACCAACGTCCGGCAGGAGTTGTTGGCCGAGCAAGCCATCTCCCGCGCAATTGCCCGCGACCGTCAGCAGCTGCCGGTTGCTTCCACAACTCCATCCCCGCGACTGTTAGATGCGCTCTCCAACGCTCCAGTGCTTCCCTCGGCAGCGGCTTCCTTTTGGGGTAGCGGTGGGCTTTTGGTTGGGTTTTCGTTAGTGATAGTTGTTGGAGTTGGCCTTATGCTGTTTCCGGGGTTGTTTGGTATATCGGGCGATGCTGCTCCTACCAGCCGTGAGGTTCCCCCAGCTGCCGTCGCTGACACCTCATCGTCTATTCCCGTCGTCATTCCCTCCACCTCTTCCGAGCCGAACGAGGGGAAGAAGTGGAGGAGGGAAGCATCACCGTCGGCTTCGGCAACAACAAAGGGAGCTGCCAAGACAGAAAAGGAGCTGGGCAATCCATCCACACCCGTGCTTGATGGGAAGCCAGCACCACCAACAGAACACCAGGGTCAACAGCCACAACTTCCGGTCTTTCACGATAACAGCGGGGCGATGCCGATTTCCCCCAAATAATTGAGGGGATGGGAGTTTGGGACAAGAAGAATGAATAGAGAATGGGGATGGAGGGTGAGGAAAAAAGTAGAGTGAAGTCACGGTTCGTGGCCTCTTCAGGATTCGTCCGTAAAAACTTGTGGCACAGGTTGTTGTGAGTAGGGTTCGGGGCTATCTTTGCGGCCCGATCAACACAACGCAGGCCGTTGTGAGGGATCAGCGGCTGCTCCCATCGACTAGTGGTTAGGTCGCCACCCTTTCAAGGTGGTAGCACGGGTTCGAATCCCGTTGGGAGTACTGAAGGGAACACTAAAAACGGTGTTCCCTTTCTATTTTCGGCGATTCTGTTGAAAAATGAACGTTTTCCCCTTGTTACGCTCTTGGTGTTTTTAGGTATTCGTTTGCCTTCTTTGGGAATTTATTCTTAACACATTCTTCACGTATTCTTCACACGCTCCATCTCGATTCGCTTTGATAGATCCGCCGCTTGCTGTTGTTGCTCTCGGTAGTGTTTTTGGCGCACCGCTCCACGGTGTCCGGCTAAGTCTTCAATCAACCTATCGCTGAACCCAAGTGCTTCCCACCGTTTTTCTGCACTGCCACGCAAGGTGTGTAGCGTCCGGTGATACCGCTGGCCGTCATCACCCACACGCTGCATCCAAATGCCACACGCTACACACGCCTTTCTAAACTCTTCCTGCAAAACAGAGGGATAGGCCCATGGCCAAACATAGCCTTGCCGGTGAAGGAATCGCTGTGATTGAACTTCCTCCAATATCTCTCCAATCTCAGGAAATAGCGGCTCGTTCTCCGCATTCCGCAACGGGAAGAATCGGATACGCTTCCGTTGGCCTTTTGTCCCTTTTCCCAAAACAGTGAACTGGTGCGGCTCCACATGCTCACGCTTCATCAATGATAGCTCACCGGGCCGCAATGCCGTTAGATACAGGAACCACACCGCTAACCCGTGCACACGCTTCCCCACCGAAAACAGATAAGTACTTCAGTAGAATTAGTCGAGATTAAGTAATAGCTTAGGATATGAGCCGAGTCAATACGCCGAAATTAAGCGAAGAAGGGCGAAAATCTTTAGAAGAAGGTCATCGCAGTGGAAGAACACACGTTTACCGAGTTCGCTGTAGCGATGGGCGAACACCGGAGCGCAGCATGTTCTGAATCTCCGAGTTGCTTCGATGAGCGATCGTTGGGGGCTGGTCGTCGAGAAAATCAAACACCCGACCCATGCGTCCACACTTCCAAATTGAAATGCACCCCACGTAACGAACCTCCAATATCTTTTTATCTCACTCATGGCTGTTGACCGCTGCATCTGCAAGAACGTCCCTTTTGCCGAAGCCCTACGGCTGGCACGGCAACGGGGCTGCACAACCGTTGCCCAACTTCAGGCGTTCACTCCGTTGGGAACAAACTGCGGGCGTTGCATCCCCTACATGCAGCTTGCGCTGATGACTGGCCAAGATGACCTGCCAGTGTTGGATGAGGCAAGCCAAGATCAGCTTCGCGCTGTTGCTGGGGTTGCCGATGCGGGGAAGCGCAATCAGGGGTGATGTTCTTGAAACACCGTCCGCAAACCTTCAACCACTTGATCCACATGCTCCGGCTGGAAGATGTACGGGGGAAGCAACCGGATCACGGTTTCGCTGGTGGCGTTGGCGATGATCTTCCGCTGGAGCAATGCCTGCACAAACGGCTCGGCAGGAACATGCAACCCAATGCCCATCATCGCCCCTGCGCCGCGCACGTCGCGGATGATCGCCGGAAATTCCTCCTTCAACCGTTCCAACTGCTGCCGCAGATATTCCCCTGTGGTGCGGACGCTCTCCATCAATCCGTTCTCAAGCTCTTCCAACACCACTAACCCCGCCGCGCAGGCAACCGCGTTGCCGCCAAAGGTTGTGCCATGCTGCCCTGGCCCCCAGATATTGGCCAGCGACTCAGTGGTCAAAATTGCGCCCAGCGGAAGCCCGCCGCCAATCGCTTTTGCCACGGTGACAACATCGGGGCGGACGTTGAAGCGATCGAATCCAAAGAACGTTCCGGTGCGGCCGGCCCCGGCTTGCACTTCGTCGGCAATCACCAGGAAGCCATGTTGTTGGCGCAACGCAAACAGTTCGCGAACAAACTCCTCCGTTGCCCACTCGATTCCCCCTTCCCCTTGCAGGTGTTCGATAAACACGCTGCAGACAGTTCCATCGGCTTCTGCAATCGCGCCGCGCAATGCTTCAATGTCGTTGAACGGGAGGGTGATGCAATCGGGGAGGAAGGGGCCCATGCCATCCTTGTAGCGTGGTTTATCCATGATGGAAAGCGCGCCGTAGGTCCTTCCGTGGAACCCGCCGGTAAATCCGATCACTCTGGTTTTCCCCTGTGAGCCCCCCCATGCTCGCGCAAATTTGATTGCTCCATCGGCAGCCTCGGTCCCGCTGTTGCTCAGAAATGCGCGGTCGTAGCCGCTTAGTTGGCAGAGTTTCTCCACAAACGTGATCTGCGCATCCTGGTAGAAGTAGTTGGAAAGGTGCATGTACCGGCGCAGCTGCCGCTCGATTGCAGCAATCACCCCTGGGTGGCTGTGGCCCAATGCGTTCACGGCAATCCCCCCCAGAAAATCAAGGTAGCGGTCGCCGTTCAGGGTCTGGACGTACATTCCTTCGGCATGGTCAACCTCCAACGCCAGCCGTTTGTAGGTTGGCAGAAAGTGTTCGTGTTCGCGTTCGGTTAGTGTTGCGGTCATGGCGTGTGTTGTGGTTGCTTCAGGGTTCTAACTGGAAGATGGGACTGGCAAATGGGAAACGAACGCAGCCCCTGTTTCACCAAGTTGGTTGGAACAGAGGCTGCAAGTGTGTTGCGTCGTAAGATTCTGTGCGTTGCTGATTCCGGCGGCCAATGATGGAACCCCATTTGGGGCCTACCGCCGGAGGCCACTAACGGTTCTTCTTCTTGTGGCGATTCTTGCGCAGTCTCTTTTTCCGCTTGTGGGTGGCCATTTTATGGCGCTTCCGCTTTTTTCCGCAGGGCATGGTTGTCGCTCCGAAAAACGTTGAATGTATGTGTTGTTTGTTCTGACTGATTCCAAAAAAGGGACTGCAAATATAGGTTGCTCAAGCCAAAATGCCGCCCCTTCTCGTGAATTTCTTTCTGCCGCTACAAACTGCTACTTGGTGGCCCCTTGCTGTTGCCCGGCGGGGGGGTGTCCGGTTTTCAACATCTCGATCACCTGCTTGGCGCGTTCGGCTTGGGGGGTGTTGGGGGCCTTGTCAATCACCTCCTGCAACCACAACCGTGTGCTGTCGCGATCCCGCTTGCTGATGTAAAACATGGCCAGGTTGTACGAAGCATTCACATGGTCATCGAACTCCTTCGCCACCTGTTGCAGTATGGCGATTGCCTCATCCACCAATCCCGATTCAAACATCGCCGTTGCCATGTCGGTGCGGACATCGGGATTTTTGGGGTCGGTTTTCAGATAGGTGCGGTAGTTCGGCACCGCATCGGTGAAGAGCTTGGCATCGTACTGGGCGTTGGCAAGCATCAACCTTGCTTTGGGGTCGTTCGGGTTCTGCTTGGTGACGGTCATCAGGGAGTCAATCAGCTTCAGCAGCTGTGGCGAGGCGGCTTGCTCCGTTGGTGGGTGCCCTGCCGGAAGCTCGTCGCTGCTGGCTGCGTTCCCCGCCTGGGGTGGTGCTGCTGGCGCGCCGGGCGCAGGTTTTTCAACCGGTGCAGCAATGACGTACAGAACGAACGTCAGCCCAATCGCAAGGATTCCCATGGCCATGTAGCTTCTTCCCATCGAACGTTGTTTTGGGGAAGGGGGGAGCCCTGGTTGTGAGGTTTGCTGCGTGGCGGATACTCTGGTGGAATCATCAACCAACGGCGACAATGGTTCGCCACAGGTTGAGCACTCCGTTTCGGTTGCTTTGTTGATTGCCCCGCACGCTGCGCAGGCGCGTTTGTTATTCTCCATTATCTCCCTCGTTTTTGATCTCTTCCTTCCCCCGTTTCACCTCCCGATCCACAAACTGGCGTAGCTCGCGGGAGACTTTGAAGTGAGGGACGTACTGGGTGTCTAACTCCACAACCTCGCCGGTGCGGGGGTTGCGTCCGATGCGTGGTGCGCGTTCTTTCACGCGGAAGACGCCGAAGTTCCGCAGTTCAATTGTTTCGCCACGGCACAGGCCATCGGCCACGGTTTTCAGGAAGCCATCCACCACGGCTTCGGTCTCCATTTTGGTTAGCCCAGTCCCCTGGGCAATCGCATCAACAATGTCCGCTTTTGTCATTTGTGAAGTAGCTGTGAAGTAGCGTGTGAAATGCCATGTGAAGTAACAAGGAAGCGTTGTCGGCCCGCTCTGCCGAAGCAAGGAATCGTAGCCGACCGGTCTGCTTTGCTTTCCGAAAGTTATATTCCTGCCGTAGCTGAACTATCTAACCAAACCAATTCTCACAACTGCCATGAGGACCTTCAAACCCTTTCTGCTTTTTGGAGCCACCCTTTGCCTGCTTGCCGCCTGCAAAGATACCGTCCCCGAAGATGAAAACGCCGCCAACACAGACTCCACCAAGCCAAAGGTTGTCGCAATCGTGAAAGGGGAGCATGGTCGCGGCCCAGACAGTGCCACGCTGGTGGTGAAAACGCCAGCAAAAGATGAAGTTGTTGGGAAGGACAGCGTGAAAGTTATCGTTGATCTGCAAGGCTACATGTTGGGCTTGCCAACCGAAGGGGAGCAATCGCAGGGGATCAATTACTCCAAGGATGGGCAGCATATCCACGTCATCATTGACGACAAGCCCTACATGGCGATGTACGACCCAGAAGGATTTATGACCCCGCCGCTGCCGGAAGGCCCCCACACGCTGCGCGCATTCCCAAGCCGTTCTTGGCACGAAAGCCTGAAGATGCCAGGGGCGTTCGTTGCTCACACCTTCTACGTGGGCAAAAAAGAAGGGGAGCCAGCATTGAAGGAGGGCGCGCCGCTGCTAACCTACAGCCGCCCAAAAGGTGATTACAAGGAGAAGGACGCGCAAAAAGTGCTGCTCGATTTCTACATCAGCAACTGCGAGCTGGGGAAGGATAAATACAAAGTGATCGCTTCGATTGATGGCCAAGTAAAGGACACGCTCACCGAGTGGGTTCCATATTTCATCGAGGGCTTGAGCGATGGTGAGCACACCGTGAAGCTGCAACTAATTGGCCCCGACGGCCAGCCAATCCCCGGCGCATTTAACTCACCCGAAGAAAAAATCCGCATCAACCCAACAACGCCAGCCGCCGCGCCAGCCGCAACGCACCAGCATGATAGCGGGATGAAGCATGATTCGGGGAAAGGAGAGGTGAAGTGAGAGGTGACCGAGGCGGCCCCATTATCGAAGCCGTGTTTTCTGTTGTGTGGAGGGGTGACGCAGGAAGCAGGAAGTAGGAAGCAGGAAGCAGGAAGTAGGAAGCAAGAGCGGATGCCTGCGAATGTAGCCCTCCGCTCATGCTGAGCTCCGTCGAAGTATGAGTGGAGCAACCGAACCGAGATTTTTCCTATCGTCTTTTGCAATTTCTGCTCGTTATTGCAATGTCAGAACATCTCTTCAACACAGATCAGCAACAATGCACCAACTGCAACTCCAATCAACCACAACCCCTGTTGGTAAAATGCTTTGCTTGGGGAAGAATTATGAGAAGCACGCAAAGGAGATGGGAGGGGAGGTTCCCCCAAACCCGGTGGTGTTTCTGAAGCCTTCCACCGCGTTGCTTGGCGATGGAGGAACCGTGCTAATCCCCGCAATCAGCAACGACCTTCACCATGAGGTGGAGCTGGTGGTGGTGATCGGAAAACATGGGCGCGATATTGCGCCAGAACATGCGATGGAGTACATCCTGGGCTATGCCGTCGGGTTGGACATGACCTTGCGTGACGTGCAATCGGCAGCAAAAAAACGGGGGGAACCCTGGGCTGTGGCAAAGGGGTTCGATACCTCGGCACCAATCGGCAATGTTGTGCCGAAGGAGCAGGTCCCCGACCCGCACAGCCTGATGCTGAACCTGACCGTCAACGGCCAGGTTCGCCAGCATGGTTCCACTGCCGAGATGATCCTGAATATCCCGCAGATCATCAGCTACCTCTCCAGCATCTACACGCTTGAGCCAGGGGATTGCATCTTCACCGGAACCCCCGAAGGAGTAAGCCAAGTTCAGCCGGGTGATCTTCTTGTTGCTGAAATTGAAGGGGTGAGCAGCCTGCGTGTGGGGGTTGGCAGAAGGTGATTTGTTGATGTGGAGTTCACCCTCTGCTCACTCACTTCACCTCACTCACACACTTCACCTCACCCCCCTCACCCCAATCGGTGAGCATACCGGATCACTCCATCGGCATCGTGGAAATGGAGGTGGATGCCATCGCTGTTGATCGCCATCCAGACGTAGCCCATGTTGGTTGCCCCGTAGATCGTGTTCGCTTTCCACGACGTGTCGCGGTGGCCGCCGCCGCCGCCGGAAACCACGTAGCTTACTCCATCAACGGGTTGTAGCAGCTGGATGTCGTGGTCGTGGCCGCACAGATAGATGGGAACCTTGTGTTTCACCAGCACCTTCTCGAACGCATCGCGCATCCGCTTCAGGTTCCCGTAAATCCCGTTGGAGTACAGCATGTGGTGGCCAAACACAATCTTCCACCGCGCATCCGATTTCCCTAACTCGCTATCCAACCACGCGCTCTGCTCGGCGGCGGCTCCTTCGGCAGCGGTTTGCACCAGTTGGGTATCCAGCGAAAACAGTTGGGCTGTTGTGCCATCGGGTGCGGTAAGTTTTTGGGTGTAGTAGCGTGCGGGCATCCGCCATTGCGGATTTTTTTTGGAGTAGGCAACTTGGGCCTCCGGCACAAATCCGTAATCGTGATTTCCAATGGTGGGGAAGAATGGCTGGGTAAGCCCGCGATCATGGTACATCTTCACGAACTTCCGTTCCCACTGCGGGTCGTCGGCCGATTGCACCCCTTTGGGGTAGATATTATCCCCGGTTGAAATCACGTAATCGCACCCGTACTCGGTTGCTGTTTGCAGCATGGAGTTGGCCACGCGAGCTTGGCCGCTGGCTCCGGTTCCCCAATCGCCAATCACCAAAAAACGCATCCCCTGCTGGCGCGGAAGATTGAACGGAGTGAAGGGGGGAATCGCTTTTGCACCTTTCACCTCCGAGCTTCCGCCAAGCGCGGACCACAGGGCAAAAAGTTTTTCGTGGAAGGCAACGGAGGTTGCCGCAAAAAGCCCAGCGGTGGCAAGGGCGGTATGTTTCAGGAAGGAACGGCGTTGCATGGGAGATGCCTTGTTGATGAATGAAGCGGGAGGAAGTTAGGAATTTTAGGGTGGAGATTCGCAGGCTCGGGGTGGCTCCGCTTCATACTTCGACAGGGCTTGGCATGGGCGGAGGGGGGGCATCCGGTGGAAACTCCAACACTCTCTTCTATTCGGCATTCGGCATTTCTCTCACTGATGGATTGCTGTCAGTTGTCAGTTGTCAGTAGTCAGTTGCAAGAACCAATTCGGCATTCGGCATTTCTCTCACTGATGGATTGTTGTCAGTTGTCAGTTGTCAGTTGTCAGTGGTCAGTTGCAAGAACCAATTCGGCATTCGGCTGCAAACTCCATTCCCCTCTTCAATTCGGCATTCGGCATTCGGCATTTCTTAGTGTGCCTGGTACCAATTCTGGCCGATTCCTGTTTCCACCACCATCGGCACGGGGTCAAGGGGGAAGCAGGTTTCCATTTTTTCTTTCACGAACGCGGCCACGGCTTCGGCTTGGTGTGCGGGGGCTTCAAACACCAATTCGTCGTGCACCTGCAGAAGCATTGCTGCATCGGGGAAGGCTGCCGGAAGTTGGCGGTGGATGTCAATCATTGCCAGCTTGATGATGTCGCTGGCGCACCCCTGAATCGGCATGTTGATGGCCGCACGCTCCTCGGCCCCACGGGTTGTTGGGTTGCTGCTGTTGATGTTCGCGTAGTGCCGCCGCCGCCCGCTTAACGTCTCAACATATCCCAACGTCCGCGCCTTTTCCAGCGTGCTGCTGATGTAGTTCTGCACCCCCGGATATTTCTCAAAATAGGTGCGGATTAACTCAGCCGAATCGGTCTTGCTGATCTTCAGCCGCCGCGCCAACCCGAACGGCCCAATGCCGTACATGATCCCAAAATTCACCTCCTTCGCGCGTCGCCTCATATTTGGCGTGACCTCTTCCGGCGCAACGTTGAAGACGTTGCTGGCCGTTGCGGTGTGGATGTCGAAATTCTCCTGGAAGGCCCGCACCAACGCTTCATCGCCGCAGATATGGGCCATGATCCGCAGCTCAATCTGGGAGTAGTCGGCGGAGATAATCACTCCATCTGGTATCCCCGCAATAAACGCCTTCCTGATCTCCTGCCCCATCTCCGAACGGATCGGAATGTTCTGCACGTTCGGGTTGTTCGAGCTTAACCTCCCGGTGCTGGTGACGGCTTGGTGGTAGTTGGTGTGAATCCTTCCGGTGCGCCGGTTGATAAGGCTTGGCAGCGCATCAACGTAGGTCCCTTTCAGCTTGGCGGCTTGGCGGTACTCCAGCACTTTTTCCGGCAGGGGATGCAGCGCGGCAAGTTCCTCCATCACAAACTGGTCGGTGCTGTATCCGGTTTTGGTTTTCTTTTTGGTTGGCAACTTCAGCTCAACAAACAGAATATCGGCCAACTGCTTGGGTGAGTTGATGGTGAACGGGTGGCCGGCTAACTCAAAAATTTCCCCTTGCAGCCGTTCCAGGATTTGGTCCAGGCTGGCGGAGATTTCTTTCAGTGCCGGAACGTCAATAAACACGCCGCGCGTCTCCATTGCGGTCAGCACTTCCACCAGCGGGAAATCAAATTTTGTGGCGACCTCTTCCAAGCGTTGCGCACGCAGTTCGGTGGTGAGCCGGTTGCAGAGTTGCAAGGTGATGTCGGCATCTTCGGCGGCGTATTCGGCCACGGCTTCCATCGGGACTTCGCGCAGAGTGGTTTGGTCACGGCCAATCCCAATCAGGTCGGTGATGGGGACGGGGCGATAGCGAAGAAATCGTTCGGCAAGGGCATCCATTCCGTGGGCTTGGGTGCTGTCCAGAACGTAGCTGGCAATCATCGAATCCACCGCAAGGTTGGCCACCACAACCCCGTGCCGTTGCAGCATCGCCATGTCGAACTTTGCGTTCTGGCCACACTTCGGGAGCGAAGCGTTTTCCAAAAATGGCCCCAACACCGCAAGCGCATCTTCCAGCGGGATTCCTTCGGTTGCCGAGCCACGTTTTTCATCCAGATCAAACAGGTTTTTCCCCTCGGCCGGGCGGGTGATTGCGCCTTGCGCTATCGGCACGTAGTAGGCTTCCTGCGGCGTTGCCGAGAAGGAAAGTCCAAGGATGCTGGCGGTTCCCCAATCAAGGCTGTCGGTCTCCAAATCGAACGAAACCATTGGGCCGGAAGCAAGAGCCGCAACCATCGCCCGAAGCTCCTCCAGCGTCCGAACAATGTGGTAGCGGTGCGGAACGGTGGCAATGGTGCGTAGCTCCTGGTTGCCTGCGTTGGAGGATGAAATTTCTGCCGACTCACCCTGGCTCACCTCGGTGGTTTCTGCTGCGGCCACAGATTTTGGGGTAGTTGGAGCAGAATCTGGCGACTCACTTTCTGCGGCCTCCTGTTGCTCCTGAAACCGTTTGGCCAGCGACTTAAAACCTAAGTCATTGAACAGCGCGATCAATGCTGGAGTGTTGGGTGGATCAAGATGAAGGTCTTGGTAACTGACCTCCACCGGCACAGATGTGTGGATGGTGACAAGCTCCTTCGAGAGGAAAGCGTTGTCCCGATTTTCCAGCAATTTCTTTTTTGTGCCGGCTTTCTCAACGGTCTCAATCGCTTCGTACAGAGCCTCGACGGTTCCGTACTGCTGGATAAGCGGGATGGCAGTTTTTTCGCCGATCCCTTTCACCCCTGGGACGTTGTCGCTGGCGTCGCCAACCAGAGCCAGCACATCAATCACCCGTTCGGGTGGCACGCCGAATTTGGCGATTACTCCATCAATCCCCACCACCTCCTGGTCGCCGCCGGGGCGTGTTGGCTTATAGACGAACACGCGGTCGCTCACCAGCTGAAGGTAGTCCTTATCGGGGGTGACGCAGAAGACTTCGTAGCCATCGGCCTCGGCGCGGCGGGCAAGCGTCCCGATGATGTCGTCGGCCTCGAAGCCGGGCATCTCAAGGCTTGGAATATGGAACAGCTTGACGATCTCCTTCACGCGGGCAAGCTGCGGGACCATCTCCGGCGGGAACTCGGGGCGGTGGGCCTTGTAGTCGGTGAACTGGATATGGCGGAAGGTTGGCTCGGCGGTGTCCCAGGCCACGGCAATCAGGTCCGGCTCTTCCTGCTCCAGCAGGCTGATCAGCGCGGTGACGAAGGCAAAGGTCCCGCCGGTTGGCTCGCCATTGCGTGCACTCAGGTGGGCGTTAATCAAAGCAAAGTATCCCCGAAACAGGATAGCCATGCCATCAAGCAAGAACAAGCGTTTGGGTTGGGACATGAGACGTGTGTACGAATGGTCGTGAGAATGCGGCGCAAGATACGCGAAGGGAGAAAATGGCGAGTGGTGAAGGTCGAATGTCGAGTGCCAAATATCGAATCTTGGAGTTATACTCCGAACAGAGTGGTTTGCGAAAAACTCAATCACTGTCATTCCCGCGAAAGCGGGAATCCATAGCACACATAGCTGAGTAGAGTTTCGCAAACCAATTTGCGCTGAGTATATCTGCGAACCTCACCCCTGCTCATGCTGAGCCCCGTCGAAGTATGAGCGAGGCCACCGAACGGCGGATTTTCCCAAGCCCCGTATGGGGCGGCAGTACTTAGCCCAATGGCGTAAGCCTTGGGGAATGGTGCAGACGGCTCGGGATTGGTGAGTTCCCTAGTGGGCGGAAGAATGGCTGGTGGGAGTGAAGCCTGTTGTCCCATCCGGGGCTTGAAGTTGTTGTGGTGGCTGCTGTTCCCAGGGCTAACGCCGCTGGGCTGTGTGAGTATCGCCCCATCCCGGGCTAAGAGTGGGAAGGTGAAAGCATAAAAAACTTGGACAGATTTGCAATTCAACTGCAAATCTGTCCAAAAAATGTTCTCAGCAAGAGACCAACCCTCACTCCTCTCGGATGATCGCCTCATATTCCTGGGCATACCGTTTTATCCCTTTGGCAACCGACCGCGCCAGCGTCCGCTGCCCGGTTTTGCTCCCCAGAAGTTCGGCATCGTGTTCGTTGCTCAAGTAGCCAAGCTCCACCAACACCGATGGCATCGAAGCCCCCACCAGCACCAAAAAACCAGCTTGATGCACGCCACGATCGGGAAGAATATCTGCGGTGCGAACCGATTCGCGAATCCGTTGTGCAAGCGTTTCGCTGAATCTGGCAAACGCGCTTTGGGCCATTGCTGCCATGATGGTTGTTTCGGTGGTCATCCCGGCGTATTTCTCTTGGTCATATTCTAACTGGATCACGCTGTTCTCCCGCAGGGCAACCCGCGTTGCGTCGGTGCTTCTTCCCGGGCGGATGATGTAGCACTCGAACCCGCTTGCCGGGTGTGGTTTCTCCGGCATGGAGTTGCAGTGGATGGAGACGAACAATTTTCCGCCAGCCTTGTTGGCAATCTTTCCGCGCTGGTACAGCTCCACAAACGTGTCGTCCTCGCGGGTGAGCAGCACCTTCACCCCTGGCATCAGCTTCTTCAGTTCCTCCCTGATTTTTTTGCTGGTGGCTAACGTCACATCTTTCTCCTGGATGTCGCCAATCCCCAACGCTCCTGGGTCTTTCCCGCCGTGGCCGGGGTCAATGATGATGGTGTTCAGTGCCCAACGTTTGCGGGGGGAAGTGGCATCGGCGGTGGCATCGGCACTGTTGCCAGCCTTGGGCGAGGTGGTGCGTGGTTCGGCTGGTTCTTTCTTTGGTGTGGTTCCTTTTTTTGTTGGCTTGGCGGGCGATGTGGCCGCCGCCGAAACAGGGGAATCGGGGGAAAGTTTTACCACCACCACCACCGAAACGGAGTCCCGTTGTGCCACCGTCATGCTGGCCACGTTTTGGGTGAACGTCACGTTTGTCACCAGCACATCGGTCCGTTCGATGTGGGCGCGGACCGAGCGGACGCCGGGTTTGGCTAAGGGTGAGTTCAACGCCTTGCTATCGGCTTTCACCGATTTCATCCGAACCTGCGCCACGCCGTTCGCCTTTGGCTCCACCACCACGGTTTTCACCCGTCCGGTGAACAAAAAAGTGATGGTGGTCTTTGCTCCGGAAGGGGCAACGGTGATGTCGCGAAGCTGCGGCACCGCCGATTGTGCAGCTGCCGCCGCAGTGGAAAGTATCAACAGAAAAAGGGTGAGCCACAATGTTGGCATTGCGCGTGCGGTTGGCTTACCGGTAGTTCACAAACTGGAGGGGGATTGGCAGCTCGGCTTCGCGCAAGGCTTGGATCACCGTCTGCAGGTCATCCTTCGATTTGCTGGTGACGCGCACTTGCTCATCTTGGATTTGTGCCTGCGCTTTTGCTCCGCTCTCCTTTATCAGCTTTGTCACCTGTTTTGCGTTCTCCTTATCAATGCCGGAAATCAGTGAGATTTTTTGCCGTGCCGCCCCGCGCGACCCTTGCTCAATCTCGCCATATTTCAACGCTTTCAGGGCGATTCCCCGCTTCACTAACTTCGATTCCACAATATCCACCAACTGCTTCAGCTGGAACTCGGCCGCGGCTTCCATCTGGATGGTTTTTTCCTTGCGGTCAAGCTCGACCGTAGCGTTTGCCCCTTTGAAGTCGTAGCGTTGCGCCACCTCTTTTTGGGCTTGGTTGATAGCGTTGTCGGTCTCCTGAAGATCAACTTCCGAGACGATGTCGAACGAGAAGGTAGATGCCATGGATGGAAAAACGGTTGTTGAAGTTGCCGATGTTGAAAAATTTTAGCCTGAAAATAACCAAACATTGCCGATGACCCATTGCTCACGTCACGGAGATTCTTCAGATTGCGCCCCAGTTCCTTCCACCTACCGATTCACTGCTGTGAAGGCTTCGGAGCGCAGCATTTTCAGAAGCGCGCGCCAAGCCTTCGCGATAGCACTCAACCGTTACTCAACCGTCGTCCAACCGTATCGTTCAACATAATCAGGAAGCAATCATCATGGAAACAATCGCTGTACTTTTTGGCATGGAACAGACGTTCCCGCCAGCATTAGTGGAAGCCATCAACCGCCGTGGGGCCGATGTTCGGGCCGAATTTGTGCAGGTTGGCGGGGTGACGTTGGAGGAGATCAGCCAATACACGGTGATTATTGACCGCATCTCGCAGGACATCCCCTTCTACCGTTCCATGCTGAAAAACGCTGTGCTGAACGGAACCCGCGTTATCAACAACCCCTTCTGGTGGACCGCCGACGACAAGTTCTTCAACTACGCGCTGGCAAAAAAATTGGGCGTTGCTGTGCCAAAAACGGTGTTGCTTCCCCACAAACAGCATCCACCAAACACCACCGGCCAATCCATGCGGAACCTGATCTACCCGCTGAACTGGGAGGAAATTTTCAACTACGTTGGCTTCCCTTCGTGGCTGAAACCGTTCGATGGCGGCGGCTGGCGGCACGTCTATAAAGTCAACTCCATTGATGAGTTCTTCAACGCCTACAACCAAACCGGGCAACTCTGCATGACGTTGCAGGAAGGGATTGACTTTGAGGAATACTACCGCTGCTACTGCGTTGGGCGGCAATACGTTCACATTATGCCGTACGAGCCACGCAACCCGCATCATCTGCGCTACGTTGCGCCGTTCGCGCCATCGCCGGAAATGCACGCCCGGATCACTGGCGACTGCATCAAGCTGTGCGACGCGCTGGGCTACGACATCAATACCGTCGAGTTCGCCGTCCGCGACGGAATCCCCTACGCCATTGATTTTATGAACCCCGCTCCCGATGCCGAAGCAACGTCGGTGGGGGATGAGAACTTCCAGTGGTTTGTGGAAACCGTGGCAACCTACGCCATCAACGAAGCACTGAAAGGACGCGCCACGCCGGAGGAATACCGCTGGAGCCGATTCCTGTTTGGGCAAACCGAGACGGTGGCCGCGCCAGCCGCAGCCGCTGCCCCAGCAAAGAAGCCGGCAAAAGCAGCCAAGAAAAACACCAAGTAACCAACACCAGAACATTCACACGGACGACATCGCATGGAAGGCTACGTCCAAGACACCTACACCGAGGCTGACCCCTACGCCAAACCGAGCTTTACGCTGGGCGTGGAAGAGGAGTACATGGTGATCCATCCCGAAACACGGGAACTGCAATCGCACCTCCAGTTCGAGCTTCTCTCCAAAGGGAAGGCCGTGCTGGAGGAGCAAGTGAAACCGGAGATGCACGGGTCCATGTTGGAGATTGGGACAACCGTCTGCAAGAACTCGCAGGAGTTGTTCACCCAACTGCAAAGCATCCGCTCCATTGTTCGCAACTTAACCGCAGCAAACGGGCTGAAGATTGGCGCGGCAAGCACCCACCCAACCTCACACTGGGCGCAACAGGAAATCTACCCCGACGACCGCTACCGGCTGTTGGTGGAAGATATGCAGGTGCTGGCGCGCTCGCTGTTGATTTTTGGGATGCACATCCATATCGGCATCGAGAACCGCGAGACGCAGATAAAAATCATGAACGAGATGCGGTATTTCCTGCCGCATCTCCTTGCCTTAACCACCAACTCACCCTTCTGGACCGGAATCGAAACCGGGCTGAAAAGCTACCGCTCGAAAGTGTTCGAGCGGTTCCCACGCACCGGGATTCCCGACCCGTTCCAGAGTTGGGGTGAGTATGATTCGTTCTGCAAACTGCTGGTGAAAACCGGGTGCATTGATAATCCAAAACGGATTTGGTGGGATATCCGCCCGCACCCCAGTTTCCCAACGTTGGAAGTCCGCATCTGCGACCTTCCGATGACGATTCGGGAAACCACCGCAATCGCCGCGCTGATCCAGGCCATTGCTGCCAAACTGTTCGCGCTCTACCGGAAAAATCTTTCCTTCCGGGTGTATAGCCGCGCACTGCTGATGGAAAACAAGTGGCGCGCCGTCCGCTACGGGATTGATGGCAAGCTGATTGACTTCGGAAAGCAGAAGGAAAAATGGACCCGCGACCTGATCCGCGAGCTTCTGAATTTCGTTGACGACGTTGTGGATGATCTTGGCTCGCGCGAGCAGATTGAGTATATCCACGACATCCTGGACAACGGAACCGGGGCCACACGCCAGCTGAAAGTCTGGAACGAAAACAACCAAGACCACCGCGCCGTGGTGGATTACATCATCCAGCAAACCGAGCTTGACCTGCTTCCGCCGGATGACCCGTCGCTTCCGGCTCTGACCAAGCCAAGCGCAAGCACCATCGCCGAACGGGAAAGCAGCCATTTCAAGGCCGAAGATGCAATGCCTTGATTGGCGCGTGGCGGGGGGGAAGTATCAACAACTCAATCACACTAATCACAACACACAACTATGGATGGCATGGGAGTAGTGGTTCCGGTTCTTGTTGTGGTTGGCCTTGTCAGCATCGTTTCGATGTTCCTGTATTTTGTTCCCATTAAGTGGTTGATAACCGCTCGATCTGCCGGGGTTTCAGTGGAATTGCTTCAATTAATGGAAATGCGTATTACCAAAATTCCGCCTTCAGTGATTGTCAATACAATGATTACTGCACACAAGGCAGGAATTGCGGTGACAACGGACAATTTGATGGAACACTTCCTTGCTGGTGGTAATGTCCAGAATGTGGTTGATGCTCTTATCCGTGTCAATAAATCAGGTATTCATTTAAGCTGGGAAAAGGCCGCAGAAATGGATCTTGCCAAACTTCTGGAAACCTAATAAACATGATCAGCGAAGAACGTCTTCGCAGTGACAGCCGTAACAACTCAATCACACTAATCACAACACACAACTATGGATGGCATGGCCGCACTGATTCCGATTATCGTCGTCGTTGGGAGCATCATTCTGATAATGATGTTCCTCTATTTCATTCCAGTAGGGCTGTTTATGACCGCCCTGTTTGCTGGGGTGCGTGTTGGATTATTCCAATTATTTGGAATGCGCGTTCGCAAGGTCCCGCCAGCGGTGATTGTGAACTCGTTGATTACCGCCCACAAGGCCGGAATCCAGACAACCACCGATAAATTGGAATCGCATTTTCTTGCTGGCGGAAACGTGCAAAAAGTAATTGCCGCCCTTATCAGTGCCGACAAAGCTGGCATCCATTTAAGCTGGGAAAAAGCCACCGCGATTGACCTTGCCGGGCGCGACGTGCTGGAGGCGGTGAAAATCTCCGTAAATCCAAAAGTGATTGAAACCCCGCCGGTTGCCGCAATGGCCCGCAACGGCATTCAAGTTCGCGCAGTTGCCAAAGTGACCGTGCGTGCAAACCTTGACCGCTTTGTTGGTGGTGCCGGCGAAGCCACCGTGATTGCCCGCGTTGGCGAAGGGATTGTCACCACAATCGGCTCAAGCGACACCCACAGCCTTGTGCTGGAAAACCCCGACCGAATCAGCAGAACAGTGCTGGAAAAAGGGCTGGATGCCGGAACCGCCTTCGAAATTCTTTCCATTGATATTGCCGACGTTGACGTTGGCGAAAATATCGGCGCAAAACTTGCCAGCGACCAAGCACAAGCCGATTTGAACGTTGCCCGCGCAAAAGCCGAAGAACGCCGCGCCGCAGCGGTTGCCGTGGAGCAAGAAATGAAAGCCCGCGTTCACGAAATGCGCGCAAAAGTGGTGGAAGCCGAAGCACAAGTCCCATTAGCAATGGCCGAAGCCTTGCGCGAAGGGAATATCGGCGCGTTGGATTACTACAACCTAAAAAACGTCCAAGCCGACACCGCCATGCGCGAAACAATCGCCGGAACCAACAGCAAATCGGAGCAGTCGAGCAAGGATTCGCTGGCGTAAATAGGAACGCGGAAATGAGATTTTTCTGCGGGGATGGGATTAGAGATGTTTTTTATTGGAGTTTGCAGAGTGGAGGACGAGGATAACATCAACAACAAACTTGTAAAGGTTAGACCGATGAAACAACACTACTTCCTACTACTGCTACTGCTGACCGTAAGCACAGCCCACGCCCAAATAGACCTTGGTGAGAATAATGTGCGGTATTTAGCAGTGCCGGGGGGAATGGGAGGAGGAGCATACGATTCTAAGTTTTCTCCTGATGGAAAATACGTTGCTTTATACGGTCGTGATGGTTTCATCCATACGTTTGAAATAGCCAGTGGAGCATACCTATGGAAGAGCGATTCAACGATGGTAGCTTTTGATTGGAGTCCCGATGGGATGACTATCGTGACAGCAAAATCACGTGTGGATAGCTATGACTCATTAACAGGAAAAACAACAACAGCACATTTCTTGCAGTTTTGTAACGCATCGAATGGAAAGTTTGTGCGGGAGGTAAAAGTAAAAAATGAAATTTATGATCTGTCGTATTCAAAGCAGGGAGATATGATTATCGTTTTACCAAATTCATCAACTGACTCATTCTATATAGAATTCATTAATCCGATGAATGGAGAAATTGTTCGACAATCAAGCATTAAGCGTAAATGGTATCGCAATCTACATTTAGATAAAATACAATCGCGGATAGTCATTTTTGAGAGAAGGTATAAGCCTTCAGGTCTTACATTTGGTTTAGTAGTGCTTAATGCTGAAACTGGAGATTCTCTAAGTTCTATTAACCTTCCTCCTGTTGTCTATTCTATTAATTTTGCATTTATTCCGAACACAGATTTAGGGATTATCACGCAAGCACAAGGGTTTAATCCAAGAGATTCATTGTTTTATTTGATTAATATATTTGATGGAAGCATTGTTCGAGAGTATCCTGGAATGAAAGCGAGCATTGTAGGTATTGACGTTACGAACGATGGGAATCATCTTATAACCGGTGATACTCGAACGGAAGTCTTCATTTGGGATGTACACTCTGGTCAAGTAAAATATGTTTGGCATAAGCAAATGGGAAAAGCTATAGCAACAGCACTAAGTCCAGATGAACGATACATTGTTGGAAGTAGAAATATGGATAGCATTGCTCTATGGCCGATGCCGCAAATCAGCGATGCGCCAGTAACTGGAGACAGAGCAATAGCAACTGAAATTAGTTGCCGTCCAAACCCAGCGAATGAGGAAGTGAAGATTCGATGGCAGCATAGTACGAAAGATAGAGGTCGGATCAGCATCCTGAATATGTTAGGAGAAGAGGTAGGAGTGGTGTATGAAGGTACTGAAGCGATGGGAGAGCGGAGGGTAGATATTGCAGGACTAAGCAATGGCCAATATCTGATAGTGTTACGCGATGGTGAAAAGAGTTGGGTAGAGCCGTTGGTGATTGCCCGATAGTGGGTAAGAGAAGTGAACATTACGGTAAACTCTAACGAAAGTGGTTTGCGAATACCAGAAGCTGTTCACTGAAACGATGCCGCTCCTTCGTCATCGCCCCGACGGGTCGGGGTCTTCGACAAGGAGCGATAGCGACGTGGCACCGCGAAGCAGCAGCGAAGCCCATCTCGCGTGTGGCAGAGTGTCCGATGCTCTCTCAGAAACCCGCGAGATCACTTCGTCGAAGACTCCTTGTTAAGGACCCCGACTCGTCGGGGCGATGACAGTGCGTGAGTTTGGCAGAGCCATTCACCACATCTGCAACTCACAGATTTTTCCCCCAGCTTCCCAACACCCAAACAACAACTCCAGCATGAAAGCATTACTAACCGCTGGTGGCCGCGGCACACGGCTGCGCCCAATTACCCACACACAAAACAAGCACCTTATCCCAATCGCCAACAAGCCAATTTTGCAATACGCGATTGATGCCGTAAAGCAAGCCGGAATAACCGAAATTGGAATTGTGGTTGGCGTTGATAATGGCCACGAAGTGGAGCGCGCATTTGGCGACGGAAGCCAGCAGGGGGTGGCAATCACCTACATCTGGCAGGAAGCTCCGCTGGGGCTGGCACACGTTGTGAAAATCTCGCAAGAATTTATCGGCGATGATTCGTTCGTCTTTTATTTGGGCGACAACATTGTTGTTGGCGGAATTGAGCGGTTTGTGGAGCAATTCAACAACGGTGCAAGCGATTGCCTGCTAACGCTTGCACGGGTCCGCGACCCCGAACGGTTTGGTGTTCCAGAATTTAATGATGAAGGGGCGATTGTTGGGGTGATAGAAAAACCAACATCACCAAAAAGCCCGTTTGCTGTCAGCGGAATTTATTTCTACAATTCCTCCATTTTTACTGCGGTGAACGCTATTCAGCCAAGCAGCCGTGGTGAGTTGGAGATCAGCGATGCACACGATTATTTGTTGAAAAATGGCTACCGCGTTGGCCACAGCGAAATTACCGGGTGGTGGAAAGACACCGGAATGCCCAGCGATTTGCTGGAAGCGAACCGCCTTGTGCTGAGTAAAATAGAAGAAAAAATTGATGGGCGCATAGATCAATTCAGCGATATTGCCGGCGCGGTGGTGATTGAAGAAGGGGCGGAAGTAATCAGTAGCCGCGTGCGTGGGCCGGCAATTATTGGGCGCGGCACAAAAATTATCGATAGCTACGTTGGCCCGTACAGTGCCATCGGAAATAATTGCCAGCTTGATGGCTGCGAAGTTGAATACTCCATTTTAATGGAGCGCGTCAGGCTGAACAACGTGGGCGTGCGGGTGGAAGGGAGCATCCTTGCCAACGATGTTGAAATCGTCCGCGCTGCCGGGAAACCGCGCGTGCAACGGTTTATGCTGGGTGAGCAAAGCCGGATTGAGCTGGTGTAAAATTAGCCGTGAGAAATTATACTCCCACGAAAGTGGTTTGCGACAAAACCCGCGCTGTCATTCCCGCGAAAGCGGGAATCCATACCACACCTAGCTGAGTAGAGTTTCGCAAACCAATTTGCGCTGAGTATAGCAGACAACTTCAATAAAATCTGGTGTGCAGCAATGCTTGTTATTCCAGCCATTGAACTTCAGGAAGGACGCTGCCTTCGGATGATAGCGTCCGATGACCCTTATGCCGAACAAGTATATTCTGCCGACCCCGTCCAGATTGCCTTGCTGTGGCGCAAGGAAAATGCCCGCTCGATTCACATCACCGACTATGACGCAATTCTTGGAAAACCATTCGATAACGAAGCGGTTGTTCGCCAAATTGCTGAGTCGGTCGAAATTCCAATTCAGCTTATTTCCCGATTTCACTCCATTGAACAATGCCGAACGTTGCTTGATGCCGGGATTTATCGGCTGATTTTGCACGAGCAAATTTTATTCAAACCGGATGATGTGGCGGAGCTTCTGGAACAGTACGGCCCATCGCGAATTTGCGCTAGCGTAGTTTCCCAAAACGGTAATCTGTTTATGATTCAGCGGGATGGTGCGCCGGTTCCAATTCTGGAGTTTGCTACGTTAGCCGAGAATCTTGGAATCCGCCGATTGCTTTTTTCCGACCGTGAATATGATGGCCGGTTGTTGGGGCCTAATTTTTCCGCGCTTCGCAGCCTGGCCGAATCAACATCGCTGCAAATCACGGCGGCTGGTGGGGTTGCTTCGGTGCAGGACCTTTGGCGATTGCAGGAAATGCGCCCGCTTGGGGTGGATTCGGTGGTGATTGGCCGCGCTTTTTACGAAAACCGTTTTCCCTGCCAAGAATTATGGCGTGATATTGAAATTGAACGCCGCAAACAGGGGGGGGAAAGCTGGATAGAAGAAGTCTCGACCAGCCGATTGCGTCCGCCGCAATAATTGGCTGCTGCCAAGCCGAATCGGAACATCAAGCCCACCGTTCATCTATGCCAAAGCAACATCATCTGCAACCGCTTGCTGTGCGGATGCGCCCCGCCACATTGGATCAGGTTGTGGGCCAGGATCACTTGCTGGGAATCGGCCGCCCGTTGCGGCGGATGGTGGAACGCCGCGCCCTGCGCTCCATGATTTTTTGGGGGCCGCCCGGCGTTGGCAAAACCACGGTTGCCCAACTGCTGGCGGCGGCTGTTGGCGCGGCGTTTACTCAGCTTTCGGCGGTATCGGCGGGGGTGAAGGATGTTCGTGCGGTGCTGGAACAAGGCAAAGTTATGCAGCGCGAAGGCCAGCAGTTAGTGCTGTTTCTGGATGAAATTCACCGATTCAACAAAGCCCAGCAGGACGCGCTGTTGCAGGGGGTGGAGGAAGGCTGGGTGACGCTGATTGGGGCCACCACCGAAAACCCATCGTTCGAGGTGATCGCTCCGCTACTTTCCCGCAGTGCGGTGTTCAAACTTCACCCGCTGAGTTCCGACGCGCTTGACCAACTGATTAACCGCGCCTTCACCGAAGACGAACGGCTTCACGGCATCACCCTTCCAGAGCGCGACCTTCTGAAGATTCTTTCCGGCGGCGATGGCCGCAAACTGCTTACCGGCCTTGAGCTTTCCCGCGATTTGCTTCCCGCAAACACCACAACCATCACCGATGATATCATCCGCTCGGCGTTCAGCAGCCGCCAGTTTTACGACAAAGCTGGCGAGATGCACTACGACACCATCAGCGCGTTCATCAAAAGCATTCGGGGCAGCGACCCCGACGCCGCGCTTTTCTATTTGGCGCGGATGATTGAATCGGGCGAGGACCCGCTGTTCATTGCTCGACGGCTGATAATCCTTGCCAGCGAGGACATCGGCAACGCCGACCCCTACGGCATCACCCTTGCAACAAACGTGATGTTGGCGGTTGAGCGGGTGGGGATGCCGGAAGGGAGAATCATCCTTGCGCAAGGGGTGACGTGGCTTGCTTCGGCGCAGAAAAGCAATGCAAGCTACATGGGGATTGAAGCCGCGTTGAAGGATGCCCGCAACTACCCGCATCTGGCTCCGCCGCTCCATATCCGCAACGCGCCAACGGGGCTGATGAAATCGCTGGGTTACGGCAAAGGATACCGCTACCCGCACGACGCTGCTGGTGGCTTTGTGGAACAGGAGTATTTTCCCGAAGAGCTTCGCGGAAGGGTCTATTACCGCCCAACCGAACATGGAGGGGAGAAAAAAATCTACGACCGATTGCTGGCGTTGCGGCCAACCAGATACCGTAAATAGTGAGTTATCCAAGCAACCAGATGAGCAAACATCACACCTCCGATTTTCTTGTTCTTGGTTCCGGCATTGCTGGGCTGACGTTCGCACTGAAAGCGGCTACGCTGGGAAGCGTCACCATCATCACAAAAAAAGAGCGGGCCGAATCGAACACCAACTACGCCCAGGGGGGAATCGCTGCGGTGATGGAGGAGACCGACACCACCGAAGGGCACCTGCACGACACGCTGATTGCCGGCGCAGGATTGTGCAACCGCAACGTGGTGGAGGTACTGGTGAACGAAGGGCCGGAGCGGATACATGAGCTGATTGCAATGGGAACTGAGTTCACCCGCAAGGCCGATGGATCACTTGATCTGGGCCGCGAAGGGGGCCATTCGCGCAACCGCATTGTTCACGCCGCTGATTTAACCGGGCGCGAGGTTGAGCGGGCGTTGCTTCAGGCAGTGGCCAATAATCCACGGATCACTCTGCTGGAGCATTTCACGGCGGTTGAGCTTATCACCGAGCATCACATCCCCGGCGCACGAACCATGGGCGTTCGCCACCGGAACTGCTACGGCGTGTATGCCTTGAATAACCGTTCTGGCAACATCGAGATGTTCCTTGCCCGGCGGATTTTGCTGGCAACTGGCGGATGCGGCCAGGTGTATTTGCACACCACCAACCCTGCCATTGCCACCGCCGATGGATACGCAATGGCCTACCGTGCCGGGGCGGTGTTGGCCAATATGGAGTTTGTGCAGTTTCATCCAACAAGCCTGTACGCGCCGGAGCGGAAAGGGGGGACGTTCCTGATTACCGAGGCGGTGCGCGGCCACGGGGGAATCCTCCGCACCCGTTCCGGGGAGCGATTTATGCCACGCTACGATCACCGCGCCGAGCTTGCCCCGCGCGACATTGTTGCCCGCGCCATTGATGCCGAGCTGAAACGGAGCGGCGACCCCAGCGTGCTTCTTGACGTTACTCACATCCCCTTCGACGATTTCCAGCAGCACTTCCCCAACATTGAGGCCGAGTGCGCCAGGCTTGGCATTGATGTCCGCACCATGCCGATTCCTGTTGTTCCCGCAGCCCACTACCAGTGCGGCGGTGTGCGGACAGATTTGTGGGGGCGAACCTCCATCAACCGATTGTACGCTTGTGGTGAGGTTTCCTGCACCGGCGTTCATGGGGCAAACCGTTTGGCCAGCAACTCACTGCTGGAAGCGTTGGTGTTTTCGCATCGGGCGTTCAACAAAATCCAGGAAGAGTGGTGCGGTGGCGAAATGGCCTACCCAGAAATTGCGCGCTGGAACGACCGGGGGATGTTCAACATTGAAGAATGGATTGTGGTGGAGCACGACCGCCGCGAAATTCAGCAGATTATGTGGGACCTTGTGGGGATTGTCCGCTCTAACGCACGGTTGGTTAGGGCTGCGCGGCGTGCACGGTTAATTCGGGATGAAATTGAGGAGTATTTCCGCCGAACAAAAATCACCGTTGAGTTGATTGAACTTCGGAACATTGCCGAAACCGCCTTGTTGATTGTGGAAGCTGCGCTCACCCGGAAGGAGAGCCGCGGACTCCATTTCACCACCGACTACCCCGAAACCGACGACCCACTGTGGCTGCGCGACACTCTGATTGAAAAAGCGGTGCTGTGATGAACGCAGGCCATAAAACAGAGGCCGCCAAACAGTACGCCAACAGCATTTCCCTGTAAGCCTTTATCCTCAAACCAGAAAGACACAACACCATGTACATCACTGTCACTTCGATTCGACTCCGGAAGCTGAGCGGATTTTTCAAACTCACGTGGTTGGGGATGAATATCACGCGCCAAGCAATGCAACAGCCCGGATTTGTGAAATTCAAGAACGCCGGCTTCGGCTACCTCCATTTCACCCTGACCGCATGGGAAAGCCAGGAAGCCTTAAAAAACTTTGCTCACTCCGGAAAACACAAGGAGGCAATGAAGCACAGCAAAAGCCTTTCAACCGAAATCAAAACCTACACCTACCAAAGCGACCAATTCCCAAGCTGGAGTGCAGCAAAAGCATTGCTGGAGAAAGAGGGGAAAGTGATGGAGTTTCGGTAATAATTCACACAGTGAACACAAGCCTCTTTCAAGAAGACTCACCCTCTTTTTTTGTAGCACAGCTTAATCGTTCCCGAGGTAAAAACTTCGGTGTCGGTAAGCTCAAGATGGTGGTGTTTATCAAGCTCAACTGTCTCAAAAAAACGCTTGCCACTTCCTGCCAATATCGGTTGAACCAAAAAATAGTATTCGTCAATAAGCTCAAGCCTGGTTAGTTGAGAAATAAGGCTTGGGCTACTAACCACCATGTCTTTCCCTGGTTGTTTTTTAAGCCGTACAATCTCTTCTTCAAGTCCTCCCGTAGCCAACCTTGCGTTTTGCCATTCAACACTTTTCATTGTTCTTGAAAAAACGATTTTCTCAATGTTGTCAAGCAATACGGCAAATTCATCTACAGATTGGATGCCCGTTGGATTTTGTGCGACTGATGGCCAGTAGCTTTCCATCAGCTGGTATGTCACCCGTCCGAACACACCGGTGTCTGCGTTTCTGAAAAGCTGATTTGCGCTTGCATGTAATTCCTCGTCGGCAAGTACTGCTGTGTGGTCGCAAAAACCGTCCGGCGTGATGTTGATGTAGGAAATTAATTTTCTCATGGTTTGCTCCCATACGAAGAACGGTGAGATGTTTTCAGCATCTCACCGTTCTTGTGTTGTTCAGTTCGTTTATTTCTTCACCTTCACTTTCGCCCCAATCTGCATCTGTGTCTCTTTCAGTTTTGGGTTCAGCTTTTTAATCTCCGAAACGGACATCCCGTGACGCTTGGCAATCGCTTCCAACGTTTCCCCTTTTTTGACGGAGTGTGCGGTTGGCTTGTTGCGGCCACGGCTGCTGCGGGAGTTCCGACTGCTTTTCTTGGCATCCCCCTTCGATGGCGATTCGCTGTAAATTTTCAGCTTGGTTCCCGAAAGAAGGGTGTTGCCGTGAATGGTGTTTTCGTTCCAGGCCTTCAAATCGTTCATGGAAACTCCATACTGGTCGGCCACCGCCGATAACGATTCCCCGGGCTTCACTTTGTGGATTTCAAAGGTGGTGCTGGTGGTCGTTACTGGTTTCTTCGCTTTGGTTGCTTTTGCCGGCTCAGTTTTTGCCGGCTCAGCTTTTGCCACTGCTTCCGGTTTTTTTGCTGCGATTGCTGGCGCAGTGCTGGCTGGCTGGCTTTTTACTTTTTCCGGTTTTGCAGTTGTTCCAGCGGTTTGCTTGTTCGATGATGCTACCGGAGCCGCCACCGTTTCCGGTGCCGACTCGATGGTGGCGGCTTCGGCAAGCTCGGCGGCTTCATCGGCTTTGGTGGCTGTGGCTGCCGGGATGGTTGTTTTGTTTTTCAAGGCAACCGAGGCCGATTGAGATTTCTGCTGACTATCGGCTCCCATTGCGGCTCCGCCTCCGTTGTTCTTGGGCGTTTCAGCCTTCACCGCAACCCACTCCTGGACCTTCGCTGTTTTCTTAATCGTTAAGGTTTGCCCTGCCTTCAAGCTCCCTTTTTTCCCAAGCCCGTTCCATGCAATCAGGTCGCTGGATTTCACGCCGTACCGCTTGGCAATCCCTGCAATGTTTTCGTTGCGGGCAACTTTGTGGCGGCTGGTTTTCGTGACGGTCTTCGTCACCAGTTTCTTTGCTGGCGGAAGCTCGGCTGTGGGCTGCTTGGCTGCCGGTGATTTGGTGGCTGCAAGGGTAGGGGATGTGGTTGTTGCCTGCTTGCTTTTTTCGGTTGTTCCATTCCCGGATACCGCTTCGTTCCCTTGCTGGGCCACTGCCGCCGAACGTGTCCGGCGCGGGGCCGATGCCACCGCCATTGGCTCGGATGGTTGCTGGGACTGAGTAGGAGCCGCCGCCACTGCTGGCTCGGTTTTGGCTGTGGCCGGTGTGCTTGTTGCTGTTGTTTCGGTTGCTTTGGAATCGGGATTCTTTGCCGCAAGCAATGGGGTGTTGTCGGCGTTATCAGCGTCATCCTTCGCTTTGGATTGCACCGGAATTTTCAGCAGCGCGCCACGGCGCAGTTTGGATTTTGGGGTCATCCGGTTGGCCGCGTAGATGTCGTCGGTGCTAACGCCGTAGCGTTTGCTGATCCCCTTGATTGATTCGCCGCGTGCCACCTTGTGGCTGACAAAGGTCACTTTCGGTTGCTCCGGTTCCGGCATTGCTTCCAGTGCGGCAACAAGCATTTCGCGGGCTGCTTGCGGAATTTTTAGCAGGTAGAGTGAGTCGCGCGAGGGGAGCTGGTCGCGAAGCAATTCTGGGTTCATCTCACGCAAATCCGCCACCGAAACCCCTGCGGCTTTTGCAACATCGTTTAGGCCAAAAACAGTTTTTACCGTGAGAGTGTCGTACTCGTCGGGAGCCATGTAGCGGATGTTGGTGAATCCGTAGGCTTCTGGGTTCATGGTGATTTTGGTGGCCGCGATAAACAGCGGAACGTACTGCCGTGTTTCGCGGGGAAGGTACTCGCTGATGGTCCAGTAGTCGCGGCTGTTGGCTTTTGCAATGGCCGATTTCACCCGGCCAGGGCCGCAGTTGTAGCTGGCCAGCGCAAGGTGCCAGTCGCCCAAATCTTGGTACAGGTCGCGCAGATAGCGTGCGGCGGCGTGGGTTGCTTTTTCGGGATCGCGACGTTCGTCCACGTGCCAGTTGATGGTCATTCCGTACATCTGCCCGGTGCTGGGGATGAACTGCCACAACCCCGCCGCTTTTGCCCAGGATACTGCCGTTGGCTTCAGCCCCGACTCGATCATCGAAAGGTGCTTGATCTCATCGGGAACACCTTCCTCCTCCATCACCCGCTCGTACATCGGGAAGTAGCGTCCGGTGCGCTCTAACCAGGTCCCAAAAATTTTCCGCCCTTTTTCGGTGGCGGTGAAGAAAGCGATGCACTGCTCAACTTTGTCGTTTTCGGAAAGCGCTACTTGCAGCGGGCTTGGTTCTTCGGCTACTTCAACATGTCCGGTCTTGGGATCTACTTTTGGATATTGCTTCCGCTCAACGGGTATCGCTTCAATTTCCTGGAACATCTTGTCCCGCAACACAAGGAAGTTGCTGTTGGGGTCAAGGCTGTCCAGCGATGATATTTGCTCCTCGTAATCGCGGATGATGCTTTGGGCAAGTTTATCAACTTCCGGGTAGCTGTCAATGTTGGGGTAGGTGGAAAGGTCGTTCAGCTTGGCAAGCGCGGCCTCGAAGTGGTGCGCAGCCACCGATTCCCGATTTTGCTGCGAAGCCCGAAGCGCCATCACATATTGCTGGCGTGCTTCTTCAAGCTGCTTGTTCAGCACTTGGTCGGTGATCGGTTTGCTGGGCTTGCTGTCGTCCAGCACTGCGTACTCATCAACGGTGGTGGGCTCTTGCTTGGTGGTTCGTACTGCCTGCGTGCTTTGGCAGCCAGCAATCACCAATGCGGAAATCAGCAGTAGTAGAAAAGCTCGCATCTGCGTTCCCTTGACGTTGGTTGTATATGGCATCCGGCGTTGTGTCTGTTGTTTAGGCGATTGAAAGATCACGTTGAATGAGCAATCGGTGGATTGTGGCAGCGCACCGATGTCAATCAAAACTGATGTCAATCAAATCGAACGTTGTTGGAGGATGCACAAGGTGTGGTGTGCATCGCTAGTCTCTGCAGATAGATCGGCAGTGTGTGTGTGAGGTTCCGTTTGGTGAGCCTTGCGATTGGTACAGCGGAAACTCGCAATCAATCTGTGCTCCCTTTTTTTGCACGTGACCCCTGTTGTGATGCGGCCAAAAATACGTTCGGCGAAGGTGTTTTGTCCACCAAAAATGGCTTTCTGACAAAACTGTAATTACCAGTTGTTGATTCCGGCGCGAAATGGGGGAAACGGGCTTGTAAAATAGGCTCTCAAATTGCCACAACCAAGCTCCAACACTCTATTTTCGCAGAGATATTTTCTTAATTTTTTTTAATGATGGAGTACTTGAACAATGCTTGAAGGCAACCCGAAGCCCGAAGCGGCGTAGGGTCCGGCCACCTAACCGAAAGCATGGCAGGAACATCACCGTGCGGACTTCAATCGCTGCTTCAGGATGAGGTCACCTTTTGGCTAACAGATCACTTTAGCTGCACCAAATCAACACACAGGAGAAATCAGGAATGCAAGAACAGAACGACCAACTGCAAACAGAGTACAATGATGAACAACAGGAGGGCTTCGAGGAAGAAGAAGAGCTATCGCCGTTTGACCGATTCGTGAAGGTTGTGACCAATCCATCGCTGGCGTTCGGCGGGCTGCTGGGGGGGAAAGGCAACATGAAAGTTGTGTGGTGGGGAATACTGGTAACGCTGGTGGTCTCCATCGCCTCGGTGGTGATGGTAAGCTCACGCCCGGAAGCCATTGCCCAAATCAAAGAGCAGCAGATGAAGCAATTGGACAACGCGGTTGAAGAAGGGAAGATGACCCAAGACCAGCGCGACAAAGCTGCCGAGCAGATTGATGCCGGAATGACACCAACGGTCTTCCTGATTTTTGGGGTTGCGGGATCGGTGGTGATGCTGTTTGTGCTGAGCATCATGTGCGCCTTGATTTGGCTTGTCATCGCCAAGTACCTTGAACCCACCGCCCACGAAGGGCTGACCTTCCAAGCCGTGTGGGCAACGGTGATGGTGTCGGTGATGATCCTGAATATCGGGACCATTGTTGGCATTGTGCTGCTTCAGTTTACCGGCGCGCTGCAAACCTTAAGCCTTGCCGAGTTGATGAAACCCAAAAGTGCTATGCTGCAAAGCGCGCTGTCGGTGGTTTCGCCGTTCAATATCTGGTGGCTGTTTGTCTCGGCTGTCGGGATAGGCTCGCTGGCACGGGCATCGCGATTGAAGGCTGGGCTGATCTGGGGGATTGTGCTGGTGATGGGGGCGGTGCTGATGGGAATGGTCGCCAACATCTTCACCGGAATGGGCGCGGGGTAAGCTGATGGAGTAAACTGATGGAGTACGTTGCCAGCAAAGCAAGCAGGCGAATTGCAAAACAGCAGGGGCGGACAACCGTTTGGTTGCCCGCCCCTTGTTGTTGCTCGGTCATCGTCAAGTGATCTTACTCAATCGTTTCTTGGCGTGACTCTATTTCTTTCTCAGCTTTCCACAACCACCGCTGGGCGGTAGCTTGATTCCCGCAAGGCATGAACCACGTTGGCAACTGGCAGCGCGGTTTCCGGTTTCACCTTTGCTTCAAATTCCTCGCGAAGCCGGGTGATGGTGAATCGGGTTGGCCAGGCAGCGGCTTCACCCAACGCGCAGATGGTGTTCCCCTCGATGTTGTTGGCAATATCCACCAGCAGATCAAGGTCTCCGCTGGATGCCTCCCCTTCGTCCACGCGGGTCAGGACTTTTTCTAACCAGCCGCAGCCTTCGCGGCAGGGGGTGCATTGGCCGCACGATTCGTGGTGGTAGAAGTGGATCAGCCGGCGGAGCATGTGGGGGATGTCGGTCTCTTCATCCATCACCATAATTCCCCCGGTTCCGATTGCCGAGCCGGCCGCTTTCAATCCTTCGGCATCCATCATCACCCCTTCCAGTTGGTCGCCGCGCAAAATCGGCATCGAGCTTCCGCCCGGGATCACGGCTTTGATTTTCTTTCCACCCGGAACACCGCCGGCAAGGTCGTTGATGATATCCAACAACGGCAACCCCGACGGAACCTCATACACCCCCGGCTTGTTCACATGGCCAGATATTCCCAGCAGCAACGTCCCCGGGTGTTTCTCGGCTCCAATTTTGGAGTAGGCTTCCCCGCCCATGCGCATAATCACCGGAACGTTGGCTATCGTCTCCACATTGTTGATGGTGGTGGGCATTCCCCACAAACCGACTTGCGCCGGGAATGGAGGCTTCACGCGGGGGTAGGGGCGGTCACCTTCCAGCGAGTTCATCAGCGATGACTCCTCGCCGCAGATGTAGGCCCCGGCACCTTTGTGAACCACGATGTCCATCGTGTAATTCCCGCCAAAGGTTTCCTGCATCCGTGGGCCGATTAGCCCCGCATCGTAGGCGGCTTTCACCGCTTCCTCGGTTAGCCGCACCCATTTGTGGTACTCGCCACGGATGTAGATGAAGGCGGTGGTGATCCCCATTGCGTAGCCAGCAATCAAGATGCCTTCGATCAGCAAGTGTGGGTTGAACTCAAAAATTGCCCGATCCTTGAACGACCCCGGCTCCGACTCGTCGCCGTTGATCGCCAGATATTTCGGCTTGTCGGTCCCTTTCGGCATGAAGCTCCATTTCAGCCCGGTGGGGAAGCACGCGCCCCCGCGCCCGCGCAACCCCGAACGCTTCATCTCTTCGATGATGTCGTTCGGCTGCATCGTCAGTGCCTTGCGGTACATCTGGTAGCCGCCGTTGGCAAGATAGACCTCCAGCTTGTGAAGGTTGGGGATGTCGGGAAGGATCAGCTTCGGGAAATTCTGTTCGGAGAGGTTCGGCATGATCGTTTGAATGATCTGGGATCGTTCGGGAAGGTTTGCGCTTGGCGCGCAACGTCACTCTGTTTGCTTGTGCCGAACTTAGCCAATTTCACCCGATTGAGAAAAGCCCCGGCAGTGTATCACTTTGCGGCATTTGAATCCCCCTTCCTGCTTGTATTTTGGCAACCCAATTTTTAGCAACTCATTCAACATATCATGGAACGGATGTGGTCGCCGTGGCGATCCCAGTTTATCAACGCGCCAAAGGATGACACGGCTTCCGACAGCCCGTTCACGATTGCATTCAACCAGCCGGAACGCGACCGCGAAACCTACCTGCTGCACCGGGGACGGTTGGGCTTCATTATCCTGAACCTCTATCCGTACAACGCCGGCCACTTGCTGGTCCTTCCGGTCCGGCAGGTTGCCGATTTACTGGAGCTTACGCCGGAAGAGGGGAGCGAGCTGTTCGCGCTGACGCAATTTGGCGTGAGGATTGTGCAGCGCGCAATGAACCCACACGGCTTCAACATCGGGATGAATTTGGGGCGGCCCGCCGGGGCCGGAATCGTGAACCACGTTCATCTGCACATTGTCCCGCGTTGGAATGGCGACACCAATTTTATGCCGGTGATGGATGAAACCCGCGTCATCAGCGAGCAGATGGAGACGGCGTTTGCCGCGCTGTGGGAAGCAAAGGAGCAATTACTGAAGGAGGAGGAAGGATGAACAACATTGCTGGAATATCCCGCTGGTTGGCGGTGGCGGCGGTTGCCCTGATTGCCGTTGGCTGTGCAGATTCCGATAAACCGGGCCAGGCCGAGCAAGGGAAGGGCAACCCTTTTTTGCACGCCGCCGAAACCGTGGCCGCGCAAATCACCGACACCGTTGCCCGCCAAACGGCACTCTCCGCCATTGCCGTGAACTACGCCGAGTTGGGGGCGTTCAGCGATGCCGAGCGGGTGAGCAATGGGCTGAAAACTGCTGAGGTTCAAACCTATCTGCTTGCCAAAATTGCCACCGAGCAAAGCCGCAAAGGGCATGATTCGTTGGCCAGAGTGATCCTTGCCAGCGCAGCGTCGTTGGACCTTTCCCCGCTGACACCCAGCACCCGCGCAATTCGTGCGGGTGAGCTTGCCAAAGCCGCATTGCAGCTTCGCGATGCAGCCGCAGCCAAGCGGTTTCTGGATGATGGCCGTGTTTCGGCGGTCTCCATCACCGACCCATTTTTCCGCACCCGCGCTGTTTCCGAGCTTGCGGCAATCTATGCCGAAGCCGGTTTCCGCGACGAAGCAACGGCAATGCTGAACGACGCAACCAAAGGGATTGACGGGAAGGAAATGCCCGGAAGCCTTGCGCTTGGCTACATCAGCCGTGCGTTTGGGAAGATTGGAAAACCGGCCGCCGCGCTGGCAACCGCTGCGGCAAGCCCCGAACGCCGCGTGCAGTTCGATGGGCTGCTGAACGCGGCGGCCAGCTACGCCAAACTTGGCAACACCGATTCAGCATTGATCCTTCTGAACAACGCAACCACGCTTGCCAGCAACGAATCGGAATGGCACTCGCGCGCGCCGGGCTGGGTGGCGGTGGCAAAGGGGTTGGCGGCAATCAAACAGTGGAAGCCGGCAATGGAGATTCTGAAAAAACTTCAAACTGAGTCGGACAGCTTGGCCCCTGCCGCGCGGTTCGATGCCGCCGTTGGCATTGCCGAATGTCTGGTTGCCTTGCGGATGAACAGCCAGTCCGACAGTGCAGCAACGCAGGTGATCCATTTTTCTGGCGCGGTTCGCGATCCCGAAATTCTTGCCCCGTTTGCCGCCACGCTAACGGCCACTGCCGAAGCCTACATTGACTCCAGCATGATCCCCCCGGGCATCCAGCTGTTGAACCAGGCTGCCACATTGGCCGCAACCAGCCCCGCCGGCCCCGAACGGGAATCGCTGATTGCACAGATCAGCTACGACCAAGCGCGCGCCGGAAATTTCACCGGGGCCATTGCCGCCTACCAGCAGCTGACCCAACCACGCGAGCGTGCACTTGCGCTGGCAGCAATCGGGGCCGAGTACGCGAAGGCCGGACGCAATCCATCAGCCGAAGAGCTGAAGGTGTTGGAAGCGATTAACAAACAACCATAAAAACCAATGAAGCGAGTAGTCGCAATCGTCGGAAGGCCGAACGTCGGGAAATCAACGCTCTTCAACCGCATCCTGCAACGCCGCGATGCCATTGTGGAGAACGAGCCAGGGGTCACGCGCGACCGCCATTACGGCGAGGCGGAGTGGGCGGGGAAAAAATTCTCGCTGGTGGATACCGGCGGCTTCGTCCCGGAAAGCTCCGACGTGTTCGAGCTTGCCATCCGCGAGCAGGCCGAAATCGCCATCGAGGAATCGGACTCACTGATCTTCGTGGTGGATGCCCGCGACGGCATGACCTCCATGGATCAAGAAATCGCCGTGATGCTTCGCCGCGCCGGCAAGAACGTTGTGCTGGTGGTGAACAAAGCCGACAACGAGAAATACGACCAAGAAGCGGTGGATTTCTACAACATGGGGCTTGGCGAGCCATACCCCATCTCGGCAATGAACGGGCGGCACATCGGCGATATGCTGGACATCGTCACCGAGGGATTCCCGCAAAGTGACATGAGTGAGGAAGAGGAGGGAGGGCCGCTGAAAATCGCACTGATCGGAAGGCCGAACGTTGGGAAAAGCTCTATCACCAACGCCATGTTGGGCCAGGAGCGCGCCATCGTCACGCCGATTGCCGGAACCACCCGCGACTCCATTGACAGCACCCTTCGCTACCACGGCGAGGAGATCACCCTGATTGACACCGCGGGCTTGCGGAAACGGAAGCGGGTGAAAGAATCGGTGGAGCTGTTTTCGGTGATCCGAACCACACGCGCAATCGAGCGGTGCGACGTTGCGATTGTGGTGGTGGATGCCGTGGAAGGCCTGGAACGCCAGGATGCAAAGGTGATTGTGGAGGCTGCCGAAAAACGGAAAGGGCTGATTATTGCCGTCAACAAATGGGACCTTGTGGAGAAGGACACCATGACCTCCAAGCGATTCGAGGATGCGATTTACGAGAGCTTGCCGACGTTCGATTACATCCCCATCACCTTCGTCTCGGCAGTCACCCGCCAGCGGTTAGTGAAGCTGATTGAGCTTGCCCAGCAGGTCCACGCCGAACGCCACAAACGGATCAGCACCAGCCAGCTGAACGACGTGATTCTGGAGGCAATCAAAAACCACCCGCCCCCCGCAGTGAAAGGGCACGACCTTCGGATCAACTTCATCCAGCAGCCGCAAGCCGCGCCGCCGGTGTTCCTGTGCTACACTAACTATCCCGAGCTTGTGCCGGAAAACTACACGCGATTTTTGGAAGGGGTAATCCGCAAGCACTACGGCTTTGTTGGCGCACCGATCACCATTGTCTATAAACAGAAAAACCGTTTGCGGACATCGGGATACTCAACCAAAACAATGTGATGCTGGGCGCAGGCTAAAGACGTGTCATTGATCCCGACTCAGTCGGGGGATGCCTACCGGAATGGAGTAGATGGAGTACCGTGCTAGGGGAGACAATAGAACAAACCGATGACACGTCAGCAAAGCTGTGCATCGGTGTTCCAGAAAGCCTTGCAGGGTGAAGCCGGAAACCTTCCTTTCCCCCCTGCAAGGCAACTACTCAACAATCAGTGAGAAGCCCCCCTGCATGAAGTTGCTGATAACGGGTAGTTCAGGATTTGTCGGCTGGAATGCGGCCAGGTATTTCGCGAATCAAGGTGACAGCGTCGTTGGGACGTTCCATACGTTTCCTCACTACTTGCACAACAACGGCGTGGTTGCTGTCAGGCTAGATCTTGCCGACAGAACCGAGATTCACGAGCTTATCGGCCGCTTCCAGCCGACGTTTATTTTCCACTTTGCCGCGCTTGCCCGGCCGCAGCTTGGCAACACCCCGCAGCAACTCCATTCCATCAACGTCCAGGGGAGCAGTGATGTGGCAACGGCGGCGGCCAGCCACGGTATTCCGCTGCTCTATCTTTCCACCGATCTTGTTCTTCCATCCGGCCCAAACCCCATTGATGAATCCGCCGTCCCCGCCCCGCCCACTCACTCACCCTATGCCCAATCGAAGCTGGAAGGTGAGCAGGCTGTGCAATCGGCTGGCGGGCGTTGGGCAATCATCCGCCCGTCGGTGATGTTCGGCGACGGCACCCCCCGCACCAACTCCTTCACGCAATTCATTGACCGCTGCTGGGAACGGGGCGAACCCGCGCCGCTCTTCAGCGATCAACTCCGCTCCTTCCTGTTTGTGGAAGATTTGTTCACTGCCCTCGAAGCGATTATCCGCACAAATTCTTGGGGGGAAATTTTTCATGCTGGAGGCCAGCAATGCCGTAGCCGCGCCCAGTTCGGGCTGGCGTGGGCCGATGCCTGTGGCGTGCCGCACACCCTCTGCAACGTGATGCAAGCCAGTCAAAAATCTGGCTACATTGGTGGCGAAAGTCATATCAATCTGGACTGCTGCAAGCTACGCGCACTTGGCTGGGAAGCCCGCTCAATTACAGATGGATTCCAGCAAATGCTTCGTTGGCGTGGCGGTGGTCGGTAGATTGCGGGCCGTTTTTTAACACAACACTCAATCAACCAACGCAGATCGTATGGGTTTTGCCTGTGGCATTGTTGGGCTTCCGAACGTCGGGAAATCAACGCTTTTCAACGCTATCACCTCGGCCGGAATCGCTGCCGAGAACTATCCTTTTTGCACCATCGAGCCAAACACCGGGATGGTCCCTGTTCCCGACCCCCGGCTGGATTGGCTTTCGTCCGTGTTCAACACCAAACGCACCGTTCCCACCACCATCGAGTTTGTAGATATTGCCGGGCTGGTTCGCGGCGCCGCCCAGGGGGAAGGGTTGGGGAACCAGTTTCTTGGCCACATCCGCACGGTGGATGCGGTGGCGCACGTTGTCCGTTGTTTCAGCGATGAAAACGTGATCCACGTTGATGGCAGCGTGGACTCCATTCGGGACATCGAAACGATTGAAACGGAGTTGATCCTGAAGGACATCGAGACGGTAGAGAAGCGAATTGAGGGGGCGCAACGGAAGATGAAGACGCAGGATAAAACCGCAGCCGAGGAGATTGAAGTAGCCAACAAACTGCGCGAACATTTGGGGAACGGGCAGCTTGCCATCACCTTCCAGCGCGACGACAAGGAGCGTGAGATACTCCGCGAGTTCCACCTGCTGACCGACAAGCTGGTGATGTACATTGCCAACACCGACGAAGATGGGTTAATCAACGGCAACCCACAGATTGACCGCGTCCGCCAGTTTGCCGAATCGCGCGGGTTCAAGTGTGTTCCGGTCTGCGCAAAAATTGAGTCGGAGATTGCCGAGCTTCCGGCCGAGGATCGGGCTGAGTTTCTTGCATCGCTTGGGCTAACCGAGCCGGGGTTGAACTCCATCATCCGCACCGGCTACGGCCTGTTGGGATTGCTCACCTACTTCACCGCTGGCGAGAAAGAGTGCCGCGCATGGACCGTCCGCAAAGGCTCAACCGCACCGGAAGCTGCCGGGGTAATCCACACCGATTTCCAGAAAGGATTTATCCGCGCCGAGGTTCAAGCCTACGAAGACCTTCGCCGGTTGGGAAGCGAATCGGCAGTGAAAGAAGCCGGGCTGTACCGGGTGGAAGGGAAGGAGTATGTGGTGAAAGATGGAGACGTGATGTTCTTCCGGTTCAATGTGTAGGGGAGTCGGGGGGGACAGGGAGCGGAGGGCTGGGTTCGGAGGGCTTGAACTCTTTCACTCTTCCCATCTCACTCTTCACTCTTTCTTCAACGCATCCCCCATGAAACTCCTTCTTTTCGACATTGACGGCACATTGCTTCGGGTGCAGCGCGGGGTGAATCGGGCGGTGGTGCATGGGGTGGCGCGGCGGTTGCTGGAGCATCACGGTGAGCTTCCCGAGTTGGAGCTTCACGGAAAAACCGACCCGCAGATATTTCTGGAAATTGCCGAACATCTCCGGTTAGAACGCCACGATGCCGAATCACGATTGCGCCCGCTTGAGCTTGTCATCACCGAAGAATGGGAGCAGCATCTGAGCCAAGAAACGGTTGAGATTCTTCCTGGCGTTGTTGATTTGTTGGAGCGATTGACGCAGCTTCCAAACATTCATCTTGGATTGCTAACCGGGAACGTTGCCAGCGGAGCCAGCGCAAAACTGCGCCCGCATGGTTTGGGGAAGTATTTCACCGTTGGCGCGTACGGTTCCGATTCGGCGGTGCGCAACCATTTGCCCCCAATCGCGATTCGCCGCGCTGCCGAACTTCACGGCTACCCATTCCAGCCCGGCCAAACGCTCATCATCGGCGATTCCCACCGTGATATTGAGTGCGCTCGCCTGAGCGGGGTGCGCTCGTTGGCGGTTGCAACCGGCGGGCTTTCGGTGGATCAGCTTCGCGCCCACAATCCCGATTACTTGGTGGAGACTCTTCTGGACGATAGCCCCATTCACGCATTTATTTCCCAGTAACCCAGCCACAATGTCCCTTCGCCAATTCTTTGTTCTGTTTGTTGCTTCTGCCCTGATGCTGGCTCACGCTGCCGTGGCTCAAACCCTTCCTGGAATTGACGTTCTGGTGGCGCAGAATTTTTCGGCAGTGGCTGGCAAGCGTGTTGGTGTAGTCACCAACCAAACCGGGGTTCGCCGCGATTTCCGCCAAACCACAGTGGAGGCATTTCTTGCCACGGATCATTGCCAGCTTACGGCACTTTACGCGCCGGAGCATGGGATTGATGGCTCGGTGTTGGCCGGCGACGAGGTGGCCAACCGGACGTATCGGGGCATCCCAGTCCATTCGCTGTACGGCGCAACCAAAAAGCCAACGCCGGGGATGCTGAAGGATATTGATGTGATGGTGTATGACATCCAAGATATTGGTGTCCGAAGCTACACGTTCATCAGCACGCTGATAAAAGTGATGGAAGGATGCGCCGAAGCAAACATTCCGCTGATTGTGCTGGACCGCCCAAACCCAATCGGCGGCGATGTTGTGGATGGTTCCGTTCTTGACACCAGCTATCGCTCGTTTGTTGGCATTGTCCCCGTCCCGTACGTCTATGGCCTAACCGTTGGCGAGCTTGCGCTGATGGCCAACGGGGAAGGGTGGCTGGCAAACGGTGTGAAGTGTGAACTTTCGGTGGTGCAAATGGCGGGCTGGAATCGCTCGATGACCTGGCGGCAAACGGGGCTGCAATGGATTCCGCCATCGCCCCACATCCCAACGCCGGAAGCCGGGTTTGCCTACGCCGTTACTGGTACGTTGGGTGAGCTTGGAGTAATCAGCATCGGCATTGGCTACACGCTGCCGTTCCAGCTTGTTGGAGCAACGTGGATGAACGGGGAAGAATTTGCCAGCAAACTCAACAGCCTTGACGTGGAAGGAGTGTGGTTCCGCAAAACCAGCTACAAGCCATTTTATGGTTTCTCAAACGGCCAAGTCTGCAACGGCGTGCAGATTATTCGTTCAGATATTCGCACAGCCCCATTCACCGCCTGCGTCGCAATTATGACCACGCTACGTGATAGCTACCCCGAACGGAAATTATTCCCCAGCGACACCTCATCAAAGTGGGTGATGTTCAACAAAGTTTGCGGCGGGAACCAGTTGCAACGCCAGCTACTTTCCGGGGTTCCCTTCCAGGAAATCACCGACAGCTGGGGCGCAGAACTAAATCGGTTTATTGGTAGGCGGGAGGAGTATTTGTTGTATGAGTAACTATTACCTCCCAACCACTAATTTTTGAACATATCGATCTTGAGATGTGATTACTACCACGTAGTACATCCCGGCTGCTAACTCATCAGTGTTAAATGAAATAGAGTTTACTCCTTCAGTCAATTCACCAGAATACACGGCTTTAACCTGTTGCCCAAGCAAATCAGTGATGAGAATTTCTGTTTTATCAGTTGTAGTCATAGCCAGCTGAAGCATAGCTTGGTTGTATGCTGGATTCGGTGATATTCGACAGAAATTTTGCTTCTCGTCTGCAATAGGTACATCAACATAATCACGTGGGTCTAATTTTCCCTGAATTGCAATCTCCACAGGTGAGCCAATACCAGAATACTCAAATACCAATATGTCGTTAATAAAACTATGATTGGGGTTGAATTGTATATCAAACTTTGCAGTATCGCCAGGTATCATCTGCAATGGCAAGGATTTATTGAGTATTACAAAAACAGAGTCGTTATCATAATAAATTTTATTTCTCAAATAAATGTTGGTGACCGTAATGGGGAGAGTATCAATGTTCGTGACTGTCGGAATTTGTAGTGAGTCAATAGATGAGAATAATCTTCTTGTGCCAAAATCAATAATCGGATTGATAATGGATAAGTACGGGTTGATTCCAACTCCAGATAATTTAATAGGTATAGGTGAACCAACACCGTCATATTCAATGAACAGCTCAGAATGTCTTTCGCGAACATCTAAAGGGATAAAACGAAGATCAATTTTGGCTACATCTTGAGGCTGAAGTGATAGAGGAACTATGGATTTTACGCTAAAATCCGATGAATTTGAGCCATGAATTAGTAATCTTTTAATTGCTATGGAGCTATCGCTGATATTTTTAAGAGTTATTGCTTGTAGCGTATCACGTGTCCTACCAGCAAGAATTTCACCGAATTCAATTTCCTTGATTAGTTGGTAGAAATAGGGATTGACTCCCTCACCTATCAACTGGATAGTAAGAGGTGAGTTCCTATCCTCTAGTATAAAATGGAGTTGAATATCAGTAATTCCAACATCTGTTGGTGAAAATTCAACAGTAAATTGTGCTACTTCTCTGGGTTGAAGTGTTAGAGGAAATGAAATAGCTGATATACTGAAATCGTTACCATTCAGGCTATCAATGTAAACTCCTATAATGGTTTCTGATTTTAATCCAGTATTGATAATTTGAACCCGATTCGCTAAAGATTTTTTTCTTCCAACCACTACCTGGCCAAAATTGATTGATGAATCAATAACCCCTAATGAAGAGGGCAGAACATTACCTTGAATTGTATGAAGTAGGGTGTCAGACTGAGTAATGATCCGAATCTGTGCTGATCGAAGCCCCGAAACTGATTGAAGAAATCTGAACTCAGCTGGATAGTAGCTGTTCGGCAGAATGGTAAAAGGTGGAGGCGGAGAAGTAATGGAAAAGGTTTCGGCTTGTTCCCCAATAATCTCCATGGAAACAACAGTAAGTGGGAAAGGGCTGCTATTCTTAATAAATTCTCGAATTACAGTGTCTTTTGCGTTCTGAGCTGTGATATTTCCAAAATCAATATCAGTGCTTGTTGCAGTAGGCTTTGTGATCTGGAAAGCCTTACGTGATTGAGCACTGTGAGTTGTAATATTGTTGAATTGCCAAACAAAAACATCTTCGTAGTTAACGGCTTGAATTTTAGAGTTAATAAAATTTCCAGTCTCGTAAAACCCACCAGCAACGACGATATTGCCAGAAGGATCGAGAGTAACGCACTCTCTTTTACCAGAATTTTTATTTCCAACAATAATTGACCACTCATAATCTCCATCTGGTTGAATTTTTGAAATCAATGTGCTGGGAGCATCTTCACTTCGATGCAATGTGTCTAAACCTAAAATCGCTTGCTCATTGATAGAACAAGACAGAATAACGTTGCCTTGTTTATCTGAAACTATTGAGCTGTAAGCAATCTGTTCTCCATAATTGCTTCGAAATTGTTGTACCGGAGTAGGTTTAAGCCATAAGAAATCTCCATTTGTACTATACTTCAATATCCTACTATGGAAATTAGAAATTATGGAAGCATATATGCTATTTGTTGAGTCTATGGCAATTTCATCACAGAAATTATAAGAATGCCCTGACCCATAGCTTCTAAGCCAGATGGTGCTGCCATCTCGTGAAAATTTTCCTACAAAAAAACTAATTGGAATTGCACCAGATACAGATTGCCCTTCAGAGCTAATCCATCCAGTAAAATGCCCAGATAAAATCACATTATCTTTTTTGTCAATATATACTCCATTGCCTTGCATAATATCTGCACCTGAAGCAGTCAAACCTTCAATCTGTTTTACCCATAAAAAATTCCCATTTTGATGATATTTAGCAATAAATATATTTTCGTATCGTTTTTCCAGCGTATCTTTTCTCGTTTCTCCTGTGCTAATTAAAATTTGATTGCCAATGATTGATTTTTTATAAAAAGAGCCAGTAATGTAAATATCCCCATATTTATCAATAGCGATAGCATTAGCATATTCACTATTAAAAGAGCCGTCTTGAATTATTGATAGTAAATCTCCATTAGAATTAAATTTGGCAATAAAAAAATCTTGACCACCTCGACTTGTCATTACCGTGTTATCAATTTTTATTGAATTTGAAAAATTGCCAACAATATAAACATTCCCATTATTATCCACGGCTATACCTTTACCTGATTTTGGAGGAAAACCAGAAAACCTCTTTGACCAAATTTTAGTGCCACTATTAGAGTATTTTACTAAATAGCCACCTTTGGCTTTTAATGTATCTTCTATAAAATCTGTTATTCCACCACTCGATTCACCAACAACAAATATGTTACCGCTGTTATCCGCAACTATCCCACTCACGAATTCATACCCTGGCCCTCCAATCCTCTGCGGCCATTGGCTCGGGTGTTGAACATTATCAAAGACTGATTGTTTTGCTCTGATAAAACAATGTTGTGATTCGATCACTGGAATATGCCATAAATACTTCCCTCCAGAGGCATTCCTAACAATCGGCTTCCAAATCTTACCGCTATCCTTTGAATACTCAAGGGTAATCTTGTCATCTGGTGAAATGCCATTCCAAGCAATTTCAACTGTGCTTCCGGCGACCAGAACACTATCAAGCGGATTTGTTATTGCAAGGGTAGGCTGCTTGGTTTTAACATAAGGGAATCCACCGCTTGCAAAATATGTTCGGGTACAACGATCTGTCTGCATAGTAAATTTAGCCCATGAGTAACCGCTATCGGTAGGAGTGTAGCTAATAGTTAGATTCTGGGTGAAGTCTTTTCTTACGGTAAACTGTTTAGGGTTAATATCAAATGCTGGGTTTGAACTTGTGATTTGTGTCACGATTACATCGCCCCACTTCGCAGTAAATTTCACTGTTGTGTCATATTTTTGACCTAATGGTTTAGAGTGAAAGAATATCTTTGGTTTGTCTGGAGTAAATTCTACGGTAGAGGATACATAAGATGCAGTAGCAGATTGCCCATTCCATGTTAATGAAACTGTTCGCTGTCTGGGGAAGCACATGGTATCATTCGCCCATGATACCACGCTTGGTTTATGGCCTTGAGCATGGTAATATATGGCTCTATATACCTGCTGGACTTGTTCTACTGATCCTATACGGTCAAACCATTTCCCACCAGTCTTTTCGCTAATCACCTTCAATGAATCTGAAATCGCTGACCCTATTGTTGCTACATAAATTATGCAATTTTGGCGTTGAGCTTCTGAAATTATTGCGGTAGCGTTAATAGGCGCTTGAAACCCATCTGTTAATACAATAATCACTTTTTGATATCTACCATTTCTTGCTATTCTTAATGCTGATACCTCATTCCCTAACAGGGCATTTTGAATGCTCCTGCTACTTTTGGATTGTAGTTGATTAGTAGCAGTCAATAATTTTGCTGTATCAAATGTAAAATCCTGATGAAGAGAGTGAGTTCCTCTAAATCCTATGATTGCACACTGGTTTTCGTAGGGTACAAGCCTTTGTATCCATGTTCGGGCAGCTTCTTTTGCCAGTATGACATTGGAAATAAGCCCTGTATCACTGGCTGTGAAACTAGCAATATCAAATACTAAAACCGTTGAAAGTGCTTGTGTTGGCGTTGGAGGGGGTGATACGACTGAGAGTACAGTACCAGGAATACCATCTATGCTAACCGACACATCAGCTACTGTTGGAAATTGCTGCTGGCCAGTAGAATCGTACGCAAAAAATTTGGCTTGTGCTGTCGGTGGCGGCCAAGCCATAGCATCGAACAATGTTAAGTCTTGTGCATAAGCAGTTGATGCCAAAAAAACAGTGGCGAGAAGAATACACAACGCACGCATGATGCTCTCCATTGGAGTTCTGTGGAATAAGGGTTACGCAGAAGAGAGCAGGGAATAGAGAGTTGCCTAACGGTGGCTAAGATAGCCAAAAAGGAAGGTTAAATTGCAAGTCGGTTTTTGAGAACTACAGATTTTCTTTAAAACCGAACCCCCACCGCCAGCATCGGCACCACCTCCATCGCTCCGTTTGGCAGCAGCATCCCTTTCATTTCAGATTTGATCTTGACGTTGTGGGCGTGGGCCGCCAGTGCCGCATCCACCATGCTCACCAAGTGGTTGATTGCCACAATCGTTATCCCCGTTTGTGCGTAGCTAAGAAGGTCGTTTGCGTCAAGCCGCATCCGGGTGTAGCTGTGGTTCTGCTGGGTTACGCGGCCCGGATTGTAGATCAGGGTGTCGCCATCGGGAATGTGGTCATCCCAACCGGCGCGGTACTGGACGTACTTCCCAATCTGCTCGTAATACTGCTGCGCGCCGTGGTTCGGAAGCGTGTGGGTGAAGTCATCTTTCACGGCTGTTTCCAGCTTGCGTAATTGCTCAAAATTAACTCGCTCCCAGGGGGGAATCGTGGGGTCGTTGGAGCGGTAGATGGTGGCCAATGCGGCGGCGGCGGCGGCTTTATCAATCTGCTGATCGCTCCATTGCTGGTAGTTCGCTTCAATCCAACCGATGTAGCGGGTGACATCCCAATGCTGGTCGGCGAACTGCTCAAATTCTGCCGTTGCGTCGGTCCCTTTTGTTTGATAGATCCCGTAGATGGCCCAGCCAGCAACCTCCGCCGCGCCATACACAACTGTCCGCCACCAAGGGGCATCGGAGTATATCTGCCCAGACCCCGGAACCAGCAGCGACAAGCCCCCCGCCAGCCACACCGATTTTTTTTCGGAAATACTCAGCTCACCCGGCGATTGTGGCTCCATTGCAGTAGCGTTCCCGATGTTAAAAAGATCGAGCCGAAGTTGGCCCGACAAATTGCCCTGCAGATTGCCTGATAGATTCCTTAACGGGGGCGATTGTTGTGAGTACAAAGGGGGAAGATGGCAGAGCATTGCCATGATTGCAGCACCAACAAGAAGATGATTCCTCATGGTTTTCAACTTAGGGGAAGAATTGGGCCGAAGCAAGGGGTGAGTTTATTCTGTTCGATGCGTTGGAGCGAACAGAATCGCGCCCCACCGATAGCGCACGGCCAGCCACACCGCACCGCCAGCAAGGATTGCCCCAGCAACATCGGCAACCCAATCCATCACATCGGCATCGCGGCCGGGGACGTATGATTGATGAAGTTCATCCAACGCCCCATAAGCAGTGCAGAAGATCACTCCAAGAACAATCCACTCAACCAGCGTTTTGCCTTCGCCAAACCACCGCGCTGCACGGATTGCAAACAACCCCATCAACCCAAACGCCCCAGCATGAATGAGCTTATCGCCCAAATCAAAGCCAAGATCGGGAGTGGGAGGGGAGGGAAGCGAGCTGATGTAGTAAATCACTGCACAATAAAAAATAAGAGGGAGGACAAGCAGAAAAAACTCGGTTAGGCGGCGGTTGGGCATTGGAGGGTTGTGTAGGCTTGTGGTAGATGCTGGATGATATCTCCCGCAACAAGGCTGCGCTGGCCGGTGGTTGCTGCGGCAAGGTCGCCTGCGTGGCTGTGAAGGTAGGTTCCCAGCAGTGTGCCAGCAAGGGGATCGCCAGATTGAGCAATCACCGAGGCAAGCACTCCGGTTAGCACGTCGCCGCTTCCGGCAGTTGCCATGCCGGGGTTGCCGGCGTGAAGAATCCATCCGTTGCCATCGGGGGAGGCAATCACCGTTGGCGCGCCTTTCAGCACCACAATCGCGGTGGTTTCGGCGGCGGCTTGGCGGGCGATTTCCAGAGGGTTTTCCGAGACGGCTTCCCGCTCAATTCCCAACAGCCGGGCCATCTCGCCATGATGCGGCGTAATCACCAGCGGAGCTTTGCGATTGGCCAACAACGATGACTTCCCGGCAAATGCGTTCAGCCCGTCGGCATCCAGCACGGCCGGGATTGGCGACCCCTCAATAATCTGCCGAATAAACTCCGCCACCCCTTCCGAACGTGACACCCCCGGCCCCACCGCAAGCGAAGCAAAACGGGGAAGTTCATCCATCACCCCCGGCAGGCTCCGCGCCGCATCAAAAGCCCCGTTGGAATCGGAGGGAAGCAGCCGCGTCATCACCTCGGCAGGAATCGGGTGGGGAATGGCGGTTGCGGGCTGCTCCGGCATGGCCAACAAGCACAAACCCGCGCCGGCTCGCAAGGCCGCGGTCGCACTGAGTATCCCCGCGCCAAGCATCCCGCGCGAGCCAGCCACCACCATCACATTGCCACGCTCATACTTGTGTCGGCTTCGGGTGATTGGGGGGAGGAGGCTTGCTGCAAGCTCACGGTCAAGCAGCCGCAACTTGCTGTTGGAGTAGATAATGCCGGGCGCGCCGATGTGCGCCACCGTCACCGTGCCAGCGTGGTCGGGGCCATCGCGCAGAAGCAAACCCGGTTTCCAAGCTCCCAGCGTAACTGTGCAATCAGCTTTCACTGCTGTTGTGGCAGCCTTTCCGGTGTCGGCATCAATGCCGGTGGGGAGGTCCACCGCAACAACGGGTTGGCGTTGCTGGTTCATCCATGCCACCGCGTCGCTGATTGGCGAGCGCAATTCCCCAGCGGAGCCTGTGCCCAGCACGGCATCAACAATGATGTCAAATCCCCCAGCCTGCCACCCATGTTCTTCCCACCTCACCACATTGTCGGCAGCAAAGGAGTTCAAGATGGAAAGTTGTGAGAAGGCATCGGGGGAAAATTGTTCGGGGGAAAACAGCAGCACTGCGGTGGGGATCGCGCCGCCGATGCTGGCCAGCCGGGCAATTGCAAGCCCATCGCCGCCGTTGTTCCCTTTGCCGCATATCACCAAAATCCGTTTGCCAGATAGTGCTCCGTGCCGCGCAATCAACGCATCTATCACTCCCCGTGCGGCGTTCTCCATCAGCACAAGGCTTGGGATACCATGCTGGCTGATTGCAGCAAGGTCGGCGGCGCGCATTTGGGCGGCGGTTAGGATCGGCTGAGTTGCCATGGCGGTGAAATCAAGGAAAAAATGGCTGAGAAATTTGCTGTTGAACGGCGTTCGGATTTTGCACAAGGTCCTTTGCCACCGCAGCGGCAACCACACGTTTGGCACCGGCAGAAAGCAGCCGGTCGGCACAGATATTCAGGGTGGCTCCGGTGGTGCAAACGTCGTCGCACAGCAGGATTGTGCGGCCAACCAGCGAGTGATCGTGTGCGGCAAATGCATTCTGCACATTTCGCTGGCGTTCTTTTGCGTTTAGCGTGGTTTGGCTGATGGTGTGGCGGCTGCGGTACAATCGGTCGGCCAGTATTTCCACCGAAAAAGCGTCTGCAACCCCTTCGGCAATCGCTTCGGCCTGATTGTAGCCCCGCTCCCGCCGCCGCGCCCGGTGAAGTGGAACCGGAATAATTGCATCCACACCATCAAATTCCGGGAACATTTTAATCGTTGCTCCTAATTCTTTTCCAAGCTCAATTCCAACATCGTAGCATCCATGATATTTCAGCGCGTGGATCAGATGTTGAACCGGCGAATCTTGCTCGAATAAATAGAGTGCGCCAAGCGCAGAAATTGCAAGATGGTCATCGCTGAAATGGTGGAGTAATTCTGTGAATAAATCGCGTGGGAACGGGGCGGGGGAAAGTGAAGCGCGGCAACTACGGCAATATCCATGCTCGGTCGGCATCAGCAGCTGGTCGCAGCCGGGGCAAAGCGCGGGAGCCAAAATGTGGAGCAGATCATCCCGAAGTCGCATGGGAAAGAAAATTGGGAAAGAAAATTGGAAAAGAAAATTAGGTTGCAATTTCAGTCACCGGAACTCACCCATCATTTTTCAGAATATACCCCGCCTCCAACGCAACAATATCTCGCAGCCCCGGCAACGGTTTCAGGAAATTTGCGCCGACTGGGTTCATTCCAAACTTCATTTTATACACTGGCCGGATTAAATAGAGTTTTTCGTCGGCGATGGAGTAGCCGGCAGCATCGGCAGCGCGGCGGAGTTTGTTGGTTGTCATCCGGATATCGCGCAGGCGGCGCACCTCAACTTGGTCGGCTGGACGGCCGCTGGCAATCATTTTTTCAAAAATTGGTTTTGGCAGAAGGTGCATAAATGGAACCTTGCTGGACCAATTCACCAATGTTTGTTGGTGTCCGCCAAACGCAGAGTAGTAGGGGGGGAAGGTGACGTACAAAATACCACCTGGCTTCAGCAGCCGGCGGATGTTCCGCAGGGCAATTTCGGCATCGTCTAAATGCTCGATAACGTCACGCAGCATCGCAATATCAAAACGCCCGATCCACTCGGGCAACGGCTGGTCGTAAATAACATCGTGTGTGCTGTACGTGATATCCACCCCTAATTTCTCGGCAATTTGTTTTGCGTGAACCAACCGTGGTTCGTTGATGTCAGTTCCCACTAATTCAGCCGCTCCACGTTCGGCCATTGCGCAAAGATTGCCCCCTTCGGCGCATCCAATCTCAATAATTCTTGCACCACCAACCGGAACGCCTTTGGACTCCAAATAATCAATAATGTACTCCCGCGAAAGGCCATACATGTAGCCCCACAAATACTTGTCGGTGGCATCAATAAAATCAAAAGTGTTTACGGTTGATTGCATGGCTGGGAGTTGGATAATTGACAATGGATAATTAACTGAAGAGAAGGTGATTTTACAGTTTCCAGATGATGCTGAAATTTACTCCAATAAAGCCAATGATTGTTTCTGGATCGCGGCGTTGGTTGTCAACCACCAGCAAATTGCGTTGCGTTGCGGGGTCGGTTTCCCGCCCGCCGATATTTAGCGCGCCGTAGCCGATGCTGAAATCAAGAAGCAGTGGCTCGAAAAATTCTACTTGGGAACCAATTTCGATGTAGGCTCCAAATCGGGTTTTATGCGTGGTGTCGGGGTGGACGGTGCGCTCGACGATTACGGAGCCATTATCGGAATAATAAATCCGCGAAAGAAGGTCGGAGCTGGTGATGAAATTTGCTTTCCCTTGCCCGCTGACGTACAAGCTGGGAAGCCCATCAACCAAATTGTAGGTTACGCCTGCGCCAACCGAATAGACTTCTGCAGAATGCCGAAAAAGCCAGCGGCGTTTCCGTTGATCCACGTCGGGGTTGGCGGCAAAGGTGGTTTTGCCAACAAGTGAGAAGGCTTCCAGAGAAATAGGGAATCGGAACGCGCTTTCGGCGGACGGTAGAAGCTCCAACTGCAATTGCAATCCCGGGTGTGTTCCGTTCATCCCACCGCCAAGCGGAAGGTCGCGGTCGCTGCCGGGACTGATTGGTTGGCGGATGGCGTTGTTGCCGTTGAACCACATGGTTTGCACACCGATTGAGGGGCGGGCGCTCCATTGTGCGGTGCTGGTTGCTGCCCCCACAATCAGAAGCAGCAGGCCAAACACCAAGTGGCGGGGGAGCGTGAGTTTTTTCATTCGATTCATTCTAATCATTCTACTGTTTCGCGGATTGAGTAGCGGGCGTTGTTCAACGAGTTTTTTGCGATCATCTCGCCGATTAGCCCAATGGATACCAACTGCACCCCCACAATAATCATCAGCACCCCCAGCAACGCAAGCGGGCGATTGGTCAGTGAGGTCATCCCCAGGAACCATTCGATGCTTAGCCAAAGATCAATCAAGAAGCCGACCAATGCCACAACCGTTCCGATTGTTCCAAAAACGTGAAGCGGCCGCGTGGAGTAGCGGAAGGTGAGAAGCAACGTGAGTAAATCCAAGTAGCCTTTCACGAACCGGCTGACACCGAACTTGCTGACCCCATGCTTCCGCGCATGGTGCGTTACCGGAAGCTCCGTCACGCGGAACCCCTGCCAGTGCGCTTGTGCCGGAAGGTAGCGGTGCATCTCGCCATAGACGCTGAGTTGCGGCAGCACCTCCTGACGGTACAGTTTCAGCCCGCAGTTAAAGTCGTGAATCTTCAGCTTGGTGACGGTTTGCACCACCTTGTTGAATAGCTTGCTGGGCATGGTTTTATGCCAGGGGTCGTGCCGCCGTTTTTTCCAGCCGCTTACAAGGTCGTAGCCGCTTTCTAATTTTTCCATCATTGCGGGAAGCTCGGCGGGGTCGTCCTGCAGGTCGGCATCCATGGTATATACAAACTGGCCACGGACTTTTTCGAACCCGACCGAGAGAGCGGCTGATTTCCCGTAATTGGTGCGGAAGCGGATTGCCTGGAACCGTGGATTGTTCCGGTGAAGCTCCTGGATTACCGCAAACGAACCATCGCGCGAGCCATCATCCACAAAGATGACCTCGTAGCGTTCGCCCGCCATTTGCTGCAAGGTGGTTTCCAGCCGCTGTCCAAGCTCACGCAGCGATTCCTCTTCGTTGTACAGCGGGATCACAACGCTGATGATTGGCAACGGATGCTGTGGGTTGGCCTGCATGGATTGATGTTCTGAACGGGAATGTTCCCCTTTGGGTCTGCTCATGGCGGGCGAAGATACGGAAGCGGGCTTGGCTGAAACAATCACCGCACGTTTCACTCGGTACCCAACGATTTTAACAAAAGAGTGTTTGAAGGTGGTGGATGTCGCAGGGTGGGATTTGTGGTCAGTGGTCAGTGGTCAGTGGTCAGTGGTCATTAGTCATTAGTCATTAGTCATTAGTCGTTAGTCGTTAGTCAGTTGTCCGTGGTCAGTTGCAAGAATCAATTTGACATTTGGCATTCGACATTCGACATTCCCCGCACCCTTCGTTACCTGAGCGGGATTGCGGCTTCGGTTATGTTTGCGGCATGACCGAGCTGCCGAACACCACTACTCCATCTTCGCCGGCCCGGTCGGATGCCGCCGCGCCAGCCGAGCCATATCCCGATTACCCGCATTTTACAACCAACTACCGGTTGGGGATTGCCAACGGGGTGTTGTTCAACACCGGCTTATCCTTCTTTCACTCCCGCACCATCATTCCCGATTTCTTGAACCGGCTTGGTGCGCCAAGCATTGTGATTGCTGCCACGTCGTTGTTCGAGACCATCGGCTGGCATTTGCCGCAGTTTATTGCGTCCCATTATGTGGTCCACCGTGCGTTGAAGATGCCGCTGTACAGGATGGCAGCCATTATTCGGATGCTCTGCGTCTGTGTGGCTATCGCCGCGCCGCTGCTCTACGGCCTGATTCCGGAATCGTGGGTGCTGACAATGTTTGTGCTTGGCTTCGGCGCGTTTGCGTTGGCTGGGGGTTTTGCTGGGCTGGTGTTTATGGAGCTTGTTGCTAAAACCTGCCCGCCGCATAAACGGGGAAGCTACTTCAGCTGGCGCGCGGTGTTGGGGAATATCACCGCTGCAATCCTTGGCGTGGCGGTGGTTGGGCCAATCATTGGGGCAATGGCGTTCCCCCACCAGTACGTGACGCTGTTTGTGATTGGCGCGGTGGTGATTGCCGTCAGCTTCTACGTGTTTGCGCTGCAGAAAGAACCCCCCACGCGCGACCTTCCGCCGCAACGCTCGATGCGCCAGCATGTTGGCCACGCGCGCAGCATCTTCAACCAAGACCACCGGTTCCGAAAGTTGGTGGTGCTGCGTGGGCTGATGATGGTGTGGCTTGCCGGAACCCCGTTCTACTTTCTGTTTGCACGCGAACGGTTCGGCTTCCACGAAACGGAAATTGGGTGGTGCATTGCTGCCGAACTTGGCGGCTCCATTTTGGCGAACATTGTTTGGGGCTATATCTCCAACCGCATTGGCAACCGGATATTGCTGGTGATTGCCTCGGTGATTGCCACGCTGCTCTCGGTGGCGTTGCTGCTGTTCGATTTTGGATTGCTTCCGTGGTGGCTGTTTTTTGGGGTGTTTGCCGTCAGTGCCTCGGCTGAATCCAGCGCAGGAACCGGGGGGATTAACTACACCCTGGAAATTGTGCCGGAAGGGGAGCGGCCAACGTTTGTTGGGATGATGAACACACTGCTGGCCCTTGCCTGCGGCGTGGCGGTGCTGGTTGGCGGCCTTCGCGACGTGATCGGCTACACCGGATTGTTCGGCTTCACAACCGCGATTGGGATTGCCGCGCTGGTGCTGGCGGTGCAACTGAAAGAACCACGCAAATCTTGGCCAACCCCAGCACTGCATTGAGCCTATGATGAACATCCTCCTTCTGGGCCAGCATATCGGCGGCTCGCTCTCGCCGTTTCTTCATAACCACCTGTTTGCCCAGCATCGGCTTCCCTTTCGGTACAGCCTTTTTCCGGCCACAGCGGCGGAGCTTCCCGGCGCGCTGGCGATGATGAAACTGGGGGAATATGCCGGGGCCAATGTCACCTCACCTCACAAGGAACTTCTGTTCAGCATGATGAACCAGCTTGATCCGCTGGCCGAACGTGCGCGCTCGGTGAATACTATTCTGATCCGTGACGGGAAGGCCATTGGCTACAACACCGATGTGGCTGGCTTCCGTTGGGCGCTGGATTCCCTGAGTGAACTGCCTTTGTTCGGAAACCAACATTTCACCGCTGCGGTGCTGGGAACCGGGGGGGCGGCGCGGGCGGCAATCCACGTGCTCCTTTCCTTCCCGAATCTTTCCCGCCTCACACTCTGCTCCCGCAGCCAGCAACGCGCCGCTGCCGAATCAGCCCGCTGGAACGATGCGCGTGTTTTCCCCGCCGAAATCGGGGAGTGCGCCCCGGCAGATATTCTTGTAAACGCCACCCCAGTTGGGCTGCACGCTAACCTGGCTTCCGACCTCAACTCCATCGCCAACTCACTCTTCACTCCTGACGCAGCCGGGCTAACTCACGGTTTTTTTTACGACATGATCTACCGCCCCGGGATCACCCCGCTGATGACGGCGGCCAACCGGGCCGGGATTCCCGCCACCAACGGGCTGCGTATGTTTGCCGGGCAAGCTGCCGAATCGTTCCGGCTTTGGACCGGCATTACCGTTGATCCGGCTGAGCTGCACAACCTTCTTCAAAATCATCTCAAGCATCAATGATTATCTGGCTTCAAGGGCCTTCCGGCGCGGGGAAAACCACGATTGGGTCAGCACTTGCGCGGCTGCGCGGCGTTCCATTTTTGGACCTTGACGAACTGATTGAGGCCGAAGCTGGCAAAAGCATTCTGGATATTTTCTGGCACGACGGCGAAACAGCGTTCCGCCGGATGGAGTGGAATGTGTTGCTCAGGATTATGGAGGGTGAGCCGCAACCAGCCGTGATTGCGCTGGGCGGCGGGGCCGTTGCCGACCCAGCAATCCGAAGCATGACCCGCGAATCGGGGATTCGGATTTTTTTGGATGTGGACGGGGCAACCGCCATCGAACGGTTGCAGGGGGGCGCGCCACGCCCGCTGCTGTTTGAAGAAGACCCCCTGCTTGCTTGGAAACGCTTGTACCGCCAGCGGCTTGCCTGGTATCAGGAGTCGGAACTGACGCTGGCAACAAATGCCCCGCCGGAGCAGCTTGCCGAACATCTGAACCAAAAAATCAACCAACTGCTGCGGCCAACCTGGCAGCTTCAGACTTCGCCAAGCGGCGGGCCGTGCAGCATCACCGGCTACGCCGCATTGCCGCCGTTGGTTGGCCACCTTCACCAGCTTGCGGCAGGGCGGAAGGTGGCGTTGGTGATTGATTCCGCCGTTGCCCAACTCTACCACGATCAGCTTGGTTTGGATGATGGGAGCGAGCATCTGGTGCTGCGGGTGGAAGCGGGGGAGGGAGCAAAAAAATTCCAGGTTGTCGAGGAGTTCGCTGGGGCGTTGGCGGCGGCAGGCTTCACGCGGGATTCGTTGCTGGTTGGGATTGGCGGCGGCGTTGTCACCGATGTTGCGGGGTTTCTTGCATCGGTGTTTATGCGTGGGATCCCCTGCGCCTACATCCCCACAACACTGCTTGGCCAGGTGGATGCTGCCATTGGGGGGAAAACAGCAATCAACGTTGCCGGAATCCGGAACCTTGTTGGAACCATCCGCCAGCCAACCGATGTGCTGGTGTGCGGGGCGTTCTTGCGGTCGCTTTCCGCGCGTGAGTTGCGGTCGGGGTTTGTGGAATCGGTGAAGATGGGAATTGCGAACTCTGCAGAGCTTGCCGGGGTCGCTGCCGAAGCCGCCCCGGCGATTCTGCAAGGCCAGCTTCCCGAAAACCTTGATGAGGTGATCCGCCTGAGCATTGCCACCAAAATTGATGTTGTGGAGCGCGACACCTTCGATGCTTCGTTGCGGATGTCGCTGAACTTGGGCCACACCGTTGGCCACGCGCTGGAATCGGTTGCGCCGGGAATTTACGCTCACGGCGAAGCCGTTGCGTTTGGGCTGATTGCCGCTGCGGAAATGGCACACGAAATTGGCGTTATCACCAACGCACGCCGCAACCAGATTGCCGACTCCGCGCTTCCGTTCACCCTCCGTTCGGCTCCGGCCCCGCCAGCCAACCGGATGATCCGCGCCATGCTTTCCGACAAAAAACGCGCCGGGGCCGGAATCCGATTTGTGCTGCCAACCGAGCACGTTGGGGTGCGGCTGTTCGATACCGAGGATATGGAGATGATCGCAGAAATCCTACGCCGCGCAACGGCACGGGTTGAGGGTTCTTGAGGCGTTGCCAGCCGATGACCGTGATTGAGTTTCGGAAAAATTCCCTTCCCGTGAAAGGGTCTAAAAAAATTCCCCTCCTTTGGAGGGGTGCCCGAAGGGCGGGGTGGTTTCTCCTCCGAGGAAACCCCACCACCCCGTCAGGCTACGCCTGCAAAGGAGGGGAATGGGGTGCGGTGGGTGACGTTGGGGGAGATATGCAATTCGGTTACATCTGGGGGAACGCCTTCAACAAACCGTCCCAACTACTATGGCGGGACTATTCCGTGGGTGCGTACTTCTGAAGTTGACTATCGGCCAATTTTTACGACTGAAATAAAAATTAGCGATGAAGGTTTGCAGAAATCTGCGGCCAAATGGATACCTGCATACAGCGTTATCGTTGCGATGATTGGAGCAACCGCAGGAAAAGTCGCTTGGAATGAGGTTGATGTCACGACAAACCAGAATTGCTGCAACCTGATTATTGATACCGATCAGGCCAACTTTAAATTTGTGTATTACTGGCTTTGCCGGGAATACGGCAACTTGCAGGCTTTAGCACCAGGTGCAGTGTCAATTATCAATGCCGGAAAAATTAAACAATACCCAATCCCCATCCCCCCTCTCCCAGAACAAGCCCGAATCGTGGCGATTCTTGATAAATTCGACGCGCTGGTGAACGACATTTCGATTGGATTGCCAGCCGAGATTGCGGCGCGCCGGAAGCAGTACGAATACTACCGGAACCGTTTACTCACATTTAAGGAGGCATCGGCGCAGCACTCCAAGCTACCGGCAAGCAGCATTTTCGATGCTCTGTAACGAACCCGCCGGCTGTACTGTTGAAGGCACTCTACTCCATTCCGCAACTACAACTCCAACAATCCATGACCAGCGATGTTCCAAATACTCAGCCCCCCAGCAATCCTTCCGAACCGGAGCCGATTGAGCTTCCGCTGTCGTTGCAGGATAAGCTGAACAACCTTCCAACCGACCCCGGCGTGTACCAGTATTTCGACCGCGACGGGAAGGTGATTTACGTTGGCAAGGCCAAAAACTTGCGCAACCGCGTCCGCAGCTACTTCCAGGAAGGCCGCCCGCGCGACGCAAAAACCCGTGCGCTGGTCTCCAAGATCAACGACCTTCAAACCATCGTCACCGATTCGGCAGTGGAGGCGTTGATTCTTGAGGACACCCTGATTAAAAAGCTGCGGCCACGCTACAACATTCTGCTGAAAGATGACAAAACTTACCCGTACATCCGTGTCACCAACGAGCCGTTCCCGCGCGTGTTCAGCACCCGCACACGGGTTCGCGACGGCAGCCGCTACTTCGGCCCGTTCACCGATGCCAAGTATGTTCACTACCTGCTGAAAACGATTCGCTCAATCTTCCCGATCCGCTCCTGCGATCTGAATTTGAACGATGAGACCATCGCCGCCGGCAAGTACAAAGTCTGTTTGGATTTCCACATCGGCAAATGCCAAGGGCCGTGCGAAGCGTTGGTGAGCCAAGAAGAATACCGCCAGATGATCCGCCAAGTGATGCAGGTTCTGAACGGAAAAACCCGCGAACTTGAACGAACACTTGAGCTTGACATGGGCCACCTTGCCGAAGCAATGCGATTTGAGGAAGCCGCCGCCATGCGGAACCGGCTGCAGAAATTGCGCGAGTACAGCGGCAAGCAGAAAGTCGTCACGGAAGACTTCACCGACCGCGACATCATCGCCTGCGTTGCCGAGGACGACGACGCTTGCGCGGTGATCTTCCGCGTGCGCGACGGAAGGTTGGTGGGGCGGCAACACCACTACATGAGCGGCGTGCTGCAGATGCCGCAGGAGGAGGTGCTGCGGAACTTTATTGAACGCCATTACTCCGCCGCCGAATCAATCCCCGAAGAAGTTCTGCTGCCGATTGAGTTGCAGGAAGATGGCGAGTTGATCGAGCGGTTCCTGACCGACCGGCGCGGCGAAGGGAGGGTGCGGCTTGCAATCCCAAAAATTGGCGACAAGCAGAAGCTGGTGGGGATGGCACAAACCAACGCAAAGTTCCTGCTGGGGGAATTGAAGTTGCAGCGAATGAAACGGAGCGACATGGTGCCCCGCCCCGTGCAAAGCCTGCAACGGGACCTTGCGCTGAAAAATCCCCCCCGCCGGATTGAGTGCTTCGATAACTCCAACATCCAGGGGACCGACCCCGTTTCCTCCATGGTCAGCTTTGTGGATGGGCAGCCGCGCCGCAGCGAGTACCGGAAGTTCAAAGTGAAAACCGTTGTTGGCCCCAACGATTTCGACACCATGCGCGAAGTTGTTGGCCGCCGCTACCGCCGCGTGCTGAACGAAGGCCTTGCGCTCCCCGATTTGATTGTGATTGACGGAGGGAAAGGGCAAGTGAGTGCCGCAATGGAGGTGCTTCGCGAGCTCAATCTTGAGCATATTCCGCTGATTGGTTTGGCCAAACGGTTGGAAGAAATTGTGATCCCTGGGGAGCGCGACACAGTGTTGCTGCCGCGCACCTCCAGCAGCCTGCGGTTGCTGCAACAGCTTCGCGACGAAGCGCACCGCTTTGCCATCACCTTCCACCGGACCTTGCGCAGCCGGCGCACGCTGCAGACCGAGCTAACGAACATTCCGGGAATCGGCACAAAAACGGCGCAGAAAATTTTTGAGACGTTCGGATCGGTTCGGGGCGTTACCGCAGCAACGTTGCAGGAACTTCAGCAGGTGCTGGGTCCCAAAACCGGCCAGGCCTTGCACGACTACTTCCAAGCCAAAGCCGCCGCCGAAGCACTTGCCGCCACCGAAGAAACCGCCACCGACGACCAAGACGACGACATCCAACTAATGGACGACAATGGCCAGTTGGAGGGGGATGAAGAGCGGGGAGAAGAAGAGGAGGGAGAGATTGGAAGGTGAGTAGGGGGGGGCTGTTATACTCCGAACAGAGTGGTTTGCGAAAAACTTAATCACTGTCATTCCCGCGAAAGCGGGAGCCGAAGGCCTGCGAAGCGTATCCATAGCACACCTAGCTGAGTAGAATTTCGCAAACCAATTTGCTCCAAGTATAAGTTCCATGGCAAGCAGTGTATTGGGGAGACCAAGAGACGATGAGATTCGACGTTCGAAGGGGAAGTTTCCCACCTCTTCGATCTCTTCGACGAATGTCAGGCGAAGCCTGACAGAGAAAGAAAAAATTCCCCTCCAGTGGAGGGGTGGCAGGCGAAGCCTGACGGGGTGGTGGGGCTACGGATGAGGATAATCATGGCCGGAGAACGATCACAGCCGAGAAACCACCCCGCCCTGGCGGGCACCCCTCCACAGGAGGGGAATGGGGGGATGTCTGGTTTGGAGCCGGACTGTGGTGACCGAATCTGGCCCCCGCTTATGCTGAGTGCTGAGTTTGCCGAAGCATTGAAGTATGAGCGGAGCCGCCGAATAGAGGTGCTACTGATGCCCACCAACTGCGCACGCAAACTGTAGATGGGCAGCGATTTCCTACAACAACAGAACACACCAAATCAACAACAGACCAGACCATTTTCCCATGAGCGATTTTCAGATTGGCGACATCTTCCTGTTCCCACTTCGTGGCCGGATGTACGGGCTTGGCAAATTTGTGATGGAGCACAACCTTGCGCTTCAGCACAGCTACTTGTTTGCCGTCTATGACCGAGTAGTTGAGCTTGACCCCGACGTGGTGAACGACATCTATGCCCCCTTGCCCGACATCAGCCACCACCTGAACGGAATCCACCAGGAGGAGGCACTGGTCAACACGGTGATGCTTTCGGCCATTGGCCTGCGCGCCACCGAAGTGAACGTTGTGGGCCACGCCGACATCCTGGAAACCGACCGCGACGGCTACCTTGTGTGGCTCTACGTGAAGAAATATGAGGCTCTGCAGAAAGGGTTGATTAAGGATGAAGCGGAGGAAGTGGAGGAGGCTGAACAAGAAGCTGATGGAGCCGAACAAGCCGAGAATGAAGCTGAGCCATCCGAGACGGAAACGCCGGAAAACACTGGCGCAACCAGCCCCGCCATCGTGAGTGACTCCGCCGTAACTGGTTCGGCAGCAACCATTTCCGCCCCGCCGCCCACGCCACGGAAGCCGCTAACAACGGCTCCAATTCTTTCCGAATCTGGCCAGTTGCTTCGTGAGGTTCGGATTCGGCTCTGGAATCTGCACATTTTTGAATGTGGGCTGGGGGAAGCACTGTTCGGGATGTACAAAAATTTCATGATGCCCGAGCTTGCCAGCACCCAGCTTGGGGCCTACATTATTGCCCACTACGACCGCCGAAACGTTGACCGCGTTCGCCAGCTTGCCCAGGGGCTTGTGGAGGGGGATTTCAGCGCGGGCCACGAGTTGATTGAGTACGGCGACACCGCCGCCCAAGTGCTGGCGCTGCACCTGAAAGAGCCGTTGGAGCCAGAGGTGATGGGGGATGTGCTCCAGATTTTGGGGGACATTGGGGTGGATCGCGGCTATGATATCATTGCCGGATTTTTATCCGAGCATGGCAACGAGCCAGCAGGGCGGTACTACGTGCAAGCGTGGCGTGGCTACTGCAGTGCGGTGGTGAACACCGGCGGCGATATTGCATCGTTGCAGCCATATCTATCCCAACTAAAAACCATCAACCACCCCGAACTTCGCGACGACGTGCGGATTGCGCTGGAGTCCATCAACAACCAAATGGTGGAGGGGGTGGAGTAGATATACTTCGAGCAAATTATACTCCAAACAGAGTGGTTTGCGAAAAACTCAATCACTGTCATTCCCGCGAAAGCGGGAATCCATAGCGAACCTAGCCGAGTAGAGTTTCGCAAACCAATTTGCGCCGAGTATAGTTTGCGAGAATCAGTCGGTGAGGACAAATGGAAGTTTCTGCCAAACTCATCGCCCCGTCATTGCGAGGAGTCTTCGACGAAGCACCGCGAAGCAGCGGCGCAAGCCCATCCCGCGTATTTCTGGGAAGTCATCGGATACCTTCCTCACCCCTCCATCAACTTCCTCACAATCGCTTGCGCGGCGTTTGGCTGCGCAAGCCGTTTGGCGTGTTGGCGCATTGCTGCAAGCCGTGTGGGGTCGTCCAGCAGGCGGTCAATTTTCCAGCCAAGCACCGGAAGGTTGTTGCAGCGGATTGCCACCCCTTGCTCCAGCAAGTGATCGGAGTTCCGTTCCTCCTGCCCGGGGATTGGGTTCACAATCACAAAGCCAAGCCCACGGGCTAACGCCTCGCTGGTGGTTAGCCCCCCCGGCTTCCCCAGCAGAAGGTCGCTGGCGGCCATCAGCTCATCCACCTGTGTGGTGAACCCCAGCGCGTGCACCGCAACGTTCCCGTTTGCTGATCGCGCGGCTTGCTGCTCCACGCGCTCTTTCAGTTCGGGGTTGCGCCCACACAGCACCACAACTTGCGCCCGGTGCCGCATCGTCCCGATGGACTCAATCATGTGTTCCAGCGGCCCCACGCCAAACCCTCCGGCAGAAACCAGAATGGTGGTGCAATCTGGGGCAAGTCCATGTTTCTGGCGCATCTGGAGCGGGTCCTTTGGCGTGGCAAACACGGGGTCAATGGGGATTCCCGAAACGGTGATCTTCCCCTGCGGTATCCCAAGCAACCGAAGATGTTCGGCGGTTTCCTCCAGCGCAACAAAGTACCGCTCGTAATGGTGGCACAGCCACAGCGCGTGGATGTCGAAATCGGTGACAACAATCGCTTGGCGGCTGCTGATTTTTTCCTTTGCTTTCAGCCAGGAGATAATTTCGGCGGGAAGGAAGTGGGTGCAGACCACAATCTGCGGCTGGTACTGCTTCATCATCCGGATGAAACGGCCAGCGTTCAGCTTATCGAACGCCAGCCGTATCCGTTCGTTCTGCCAGGGGCGGTCGGTTTGGTCGTACAGCCAACCAAGCACTTCCGGCGCGTTGTTGGCCGCCTCCAGATACCCCTGCGAGTAGAGCTTTCGGAAGAGCTTGTTGGTATATTGCAGCGTATCAATGTGGCGCACGTTCTGGGCCGCGCCAAGCTGGTGAAAGGCCTGCTCAATCGCCTGCGCAGCGCGGATATGCCCGGCCCCAGCCGAGGCCGAAAGGATCAAAACGTTATTGAACTTCATAGTGTTGAACATCATGGGAGCAAGATAGATGAAAAGTGACGCACTCCGGATTGGAATGAGCGTGAAGCATCCGATCTACGGAACCGGAACAGTCCGCGGACTAACAGAACAAACCGTTGAAATTCGTTTCCAAGACGGCAACACCCGAACAGTGTCGCCCGAAGCCAGCGCGCTGCAACCCGCCGAACCGGTTGCAAGCGTGGAGGGGCTAGAGGTTCCGCTGGGGCAGTTTATCCGCCAGACAGCCGAAGCCGTTGTGGGCAGTTTAGGACTGCAGAAACCAGACTCCACGGTCCACAAATTGGGGAGCCGCTGGAACGGTGGGAAGATGCTGCTGCACCCGGCAGACACCACCTTGCAGCCGAAGGAAATTCCCATCGAGGTCTTCTTCCACAAAATTGTGATGATGCGGAACCAGCTGCGGGTGCTGGAGCAAAAAATCAACGCCCACGAAGGGTTGAGCGATGGGGAGAAAGTGGAGTTCCAGCAATACGTCACCCGATGCTACGGCTCGATGACCACCTTCAACTTGCTGTTCAAGGAGAAAGAGGATTACTTTTAGAGTTGGTGGGAAATGGAGTAGCAGAAAATTGCTTGCCGGCAATTCTCCGTTGCTGACTATCCATTATGTTTGCGCCCGCCTTTGCCGAAGCTATCGCGGTGGCGGTGAAGAAAGCGTGAGCGCAGAGTGCGGGCGATCCTGCAAAGGTTTTGCAGACGGAGTTCACAACAACACAGAGCAATGAATCATCAATCGGCGCGGCGGCGGTTGTTCAACCGCAAGTTCAAGCTGTGGTTTTACGAGCGGCAGATAAAAGAGGTTGAAGGACCTCACGGACAAGAAGGGCAACATCACCAACACCCCTGGTACAAAGTGATGTGCCTGACCGGTGTGGATTACTTCTCAACGCTTGGCTATCAACCTGGCATTGCGTTCCTTGCTGCTGGGTTCCTTTCGCCAATTGCAACCCTGATCCTAATCCTGCTGACGCTGTTCGGCGCGCTTCCGATTTACAAGCGGGTTGCCGCGGCAAGCCCCCATGGCGAAGGCTCCATTTCGATGTTGGAAAACCTGCTTTCCCGCTGGAAGGGGAAGCTGTTTGTGTTGGTGCTGCTGGGGTTTGTGGCAACGGATTTCATCATCACCATCACCCTTTCGGCAGCCGATGCCACTGCGCACATTATCGAAAACCCGTTTGCCCCGCATTGGCTTGAGCATCCGGTGATTGTCACGCTGGTGCTGGTAACACTGCTTGGCGCGGTGTTCCTGAAAGGCTTCAAGGAAGCCATTGGAATGGCGGTGTTTCTGGTGGTGGCGTACCTGTTCCTGAACCTGATTGTGGTCAGCTACGGCATCTACGAAGTTGCCACCCATGCCACCGTGCTAAGCGATTGGACCAGCCACCTGTTTGAAACTCACGGCAATCCCTGGATGATGATCGGCCTTTCGCTGATCCTGTTCCCAAAACTTGCGCTTGGATTGTCCGGGTTCGAGACCGGCGTGGCGGTGATGCCACTGGTGAAAGGGGAAGATGGCGACACCTACAAAAAACCAACAGGGCGAATCCACAACACCCACAAACTGCTGATGTACGCAGCGTTGATTATGAGTGTGATGTTGCTGACCAGCAGCATCGTCACCACAACGCTGATCCCCCCCCAGGAATTCCAAGCTGGCGGCCAAGCCAACGGGCGCGCGCTGGCGTACTTGGCCCATAAATTTTTTGGCGATGGCTTCGGGACGCTCTACGACGTCAGCACCATTGCCATTCTCTGGTTCGCGGGCGCGTCGGCAATGGCGGGGCTGCTGAACATTGTTCCGCGCTACCTTCCGCGCTACGGCATGGCCCCGGAATGGGCGCGCGCCACCCGCCCGCTGGTGCTGGTTTATACCCTGATCGCTTTTGCCGTTACCATCATTTTTAATGCCGACGTGAACGCGCAAGGGGGCGCGTATGCCACCGGCGTGTTGGTGCTGATGAGTTCCGCCGCGATTGCCGTCACGCTCTCCGTCTGGAAAAAAGGGAAAATCCGTTGGGCGTTTTTTCTGATCTCGCTGGTGTTTGGCTACACCACCATCGTCAATATCATCGAACGCCCCGAAGGCTTGAAAATCGCTTCGTTCTTCATTCTTGCAATCGTCCTAAGCTCCCTCGTCTCCCGCGTGTTGCGCTCCACCGAACTTCGTGTTGAAGGGATTGAGCTGGACGATGCCGCAAGAAAGATCATCGAGGAGCTACGCGATGGTGATATCCGAGTTATCGCCAACCGCCGCGACCGTGGTGACGTTGAGGAATACCGATTTAAGGAGCAGGAAAAACGCGCCAACAATCATATTCCCGAAGATGACCCCGTGCTGTTTTTCGAGGTGATGCCCGGGGACGCTTCGGAGTTCACCGGAAAAATTAAAGTGAAAGGGAAGAAGATCGGGGAGTTCTCTGTGCTTCGCTGCCAAGCCCCTGCGGTGCCAAACGCCATTGCTGCGTTCCTGCTGCACGTTCGGAACAAAACCGGCAAAATCCCTCACGTCTATTTTGGCTGGACCGAAGGGAACCCTTTCAGCTACGTGCTTCGCTACATTGCCTTCGGCGAAGGGGACACCGCGCCAGTAACCCACGAAGTGCTGCGCCAAGCCGAACACAACCCAAAACGCCGGCCCGCAGTGCATGTGGGAGGGTGATGGGAATGCCGAATGTCGAATGCCGAATGTCAAATGTCAAATGTCAAATGTCAAATGTCAAATGTCAAATGTCAAATTGGTTCTTGCCACTGACCACTGACCATCAGTGAAGGAAATGCCAAATGTCAAATTGGTTCTTGCCACTGACCACTGACCACTGACCACTGACCATCAGTGAAGGAAATGCCAAATGTCAAATGTCAAATTGGTTCTTGCCACTGGCCACTGACCACTGACCACTGACCATCAGTGAAGGAAATGCCAAATGTCAAATTGGTTCTTGCCACTGGCCACTGGCCACTGACCACTGACCACTGGCCACTGGCCACTGACCATCAGTGAAGGAAATGCCAAATGCCGAATGAGGAGAGAGGTGGGGAAATCAATAATCAATCATCAGAAGGAGTTCAGACCAATGAAGCGTTTTCTCACGTTGCTTCCTGCCGTTTTGGCGCTTGCGCTGTTGTTTGGCGCGTGCGAAGAAAGCCCCACCGACAGCCCCGTTGATGGCAGCTTAACCGCAACCGTCGGCGGCACATCGTTCAGCGCAACCAGCAGCACGGTGACAGCACGGAAGGCTGGCGGATCCATCATCGTCACCGGCGACAGCGGCAATGGTGTCAGCATCAGCTTGACCTTTGCGGCCACAACCACCGGGTCGGTTACGGGAACAGCAATCTACACCGCTGGCCCCGGTGCCGACTTCACCTACGCCGCACCACTTGCCCAAGTGAACGTCACCAAATTGGATAACGCTACGGTGGAAGGAACGTTCTCCTTCACCGGGGTGAACTCCGCCGGAGCCAGCAAATCCGTCACCAACGGCAGCTTCTCAGCGGACTTCCAGTAAGCAGGCATCGCTGACGCTGCGCGAACAAATTGGGGAGCCAGCAGCAGTGCTGGCTTCCTTTTCTTCCTTCTGCGCTTGCTCACTCAAAAAAAACTTCACAACGCTATATCCATCCTCTGCAAATGAATCTTGAGTTAAACAATAAAACTGCGGTGATTGCCGCAAGCAGCCACGGGCTGGGCAAAGCAACCGCAGCGCGGCTTGCCCGCGAAGGTGCCAACGTTGTGATTTGCGCACGCGGCAAGGAAGCGTTAATGAAGACCGCCGAAGAGATCAGCGCGGCCACGGGCCGGCGTGTGGAGTGGGTCCAGGCGGACCTTACCAAAGCCGATGACATCGAGATGTTGATGGATGCCACACGCATCGCTTTTGGCGGCGTGGATATTCTGGTCACCAACTGTGGCGGGCCACGGCGTGGCAGCTTCATCACCCTTGAAGACAAAGACTGGCGTGAAGCCACCGACCTTGTGTTGATGAGCGCGGTTCGGCTAATCCGCGCTGCAATCCCACACATGCGGACATCGGGAGGGGGAAGAATTGTGAACTTGATTTCCATTTCCGTGAAGCAACCGATTGAGCATCTGATGCTCTCCAACTCCTTGCGAAGCGCGGTGGTTGGCTTGGCAAAAACGTTATCTACCGAGCTTGCCCCGTTCGGCATTTTGGTGAACAACGTTGCCGCTGGCTACGCCCTCACCAACCGTGTGTACGATCTGGCAATCGAGGAAGCGCGCGAGCTTGGAATTTCGCATGAGGAAATTTTGGCCCGCTACCACGAGGACATCCCCCTGAACCGAATGGCCCGCCCAGAAGAAATCGCCGACCTGATCGCTTTCCTTGCTTCGGCCCGTGCCAGCTACATCACCGGGGCAACAATCCCCGTTGATGGTGGCTACCACATGGGGATGATGTAAAGAGCCTAGCCTACAACAACACACTGCGTTCTTCTTCGCGCAGTAATCATCATTTCCATCCACCGGTAACCGATCACTGGCAACCAATCACCGGCAACCGATTCCTTTCCATGTCTGAACTTCCGCTTGTCACCAAAAGCCAGCTTGTCCACGACCTGCGTGCAATGGGGATTCACCCGGGCGAGCTTCTGATGCTTCATGTTTCGGTGAAGTCGCTTGGGTGGGTGATTGGGGGGCCGGAAGTGGTGCTGCAAGCCTTGTTCGATGTGCTGATGCCGGGGGGAACGTTGATGATGATCGCCAGCTGGGACAGTGCCGAAACCGCCTACAGCCTTAGTGAACTTCCCCCCGAGCATCGGCAAGCCTACTATCAAGAACTTCCCGCCTACGACCCCCTTACTTCCCATGCTGATTGGCGTGGGATGAGCATCCTTGCCGAATACCTGCGGCTGTGGCCCGGAGCGCATCGCAGCGGCCACCCGTTCTCCTACGTTGCGGTTGGGTCGCTTGCCAAAACCATCACCGAAAAACAGCCGCTGAACTACCGCGACGGCGTTGGTTCGCCGCTGGCGAAACTTTGCCAGCTTGGCGGGCGCGTCCTTCAGCTTGGCTCTCCGTTGGGGGATATCACCCTGCTGCACCATGCCGAAACAATGGCAAACGTGCCGAACAAACGGGTAGTCCGTTACTCCATGCCGCTGCTGCAAGCTGGCAAACGTGTGTGGGTCCAGATCGAAGAGTTCGACACCTTGCGCGGGATTGTTGATTGGCCAGAAAATTACTTCGAAGCGATTGCCCGCCAGTATCTGACTTCCGGCAGAGGGACGATGGGGAAAGTCGGTTCGGCAACCGCACGGCTGTACAACGCCGCCGACCTTGCTGCCTTCGGGATTGAATGGATGGAACGCAATTTTGCGAAGGGGGAATGAGGGGGGCAGGGCAGGGCTGTTACGTGCTCAAAGAAGGAGTAGCTTGAGGGCAAAAACTCAGGCGACGAATGTTAGGCGACGAATGTCAGGCGACGAATGTCAGGCGAAGCCTGACAGAGAAAGAAAAAATTCCCCTCCAGTGGAGGGGTGGCAGGCGAAGCCTGACGGGGTGGTGGGCCTACGCATGAGGACAACTATGGCCGGAGCACTCTCACCGCCAAAAAAATACCCCGCCCTGGCGGGCACCCCTCCAAAGGAGGGGAATGGATAGATACCAGGTTTGGAGCAGGGATGATAAGCCGAGTTTCCACCCTGAACCAAGCTCTCCGCTCAATAATTTTCGCTGAGCCATGATTGCTTCACCATTCCAACAACCTCACATTCTGGAATCGCCAGAGCATTTTCTTGCAAGAATCGGCACCATCTTCGCTCGGTTCGATTCCGCCACCCAGGATTCTGGGAACATCTCCTACGGTGTGCAAATCGGCGGCGAACGCTGGTTTGTGAAAACCGCAGGCTTGGCCGATGATCCCGCCCCGTTGCTTCCTCACAATCAACGTGTTGAGCTTCTTCGCAACGCCGTGCGGCTGCACCGCTCGGTTGGTGAACATCCCACGCTTCCCAAACTCCATCAGGTCATTGAATTTCCCGACGGCCCGTTGCTGGTGTATGGGTGGTGCAATGGTGAGCTTCTTTGGGCACCGCGCCACCTTCGCGATGATCCTGCTTCGGCCTTCCAGCGGTTTCGCCGTTTGCCAGCCGCCGCAATTTTTTCAGCCCTCGACTCACTCTTCAACCTCCATTTGATTGCTTCGCAGCGTGGATGGATTGCGGTTGATCTGTACGATGGCTCGCTGTTGTACGACTTCGCAACCTCACAACTCCATGTTGTTGATCTGGATCACTATCATCACGAGCCGTTCCGAAACACGATGGGGCGGATGTTCGGCTCGGCGCGGTTCATGGCTCCGGAAGAATTGCAGCTGGGGGAGATGATTGACCAACGAACAACGCTTTTCACGCTTGGCCGCATCGCACTCTGGCTGCTTGGCGACGGAGCCATCAATCCCCAAACATTTCGGGGAACATCGGCCATGCTTCAAGTGTTCCGGCAAGCAACCGAGCCGGAACCTGAGTTGAGATTTCAGAGTGTGGAGAGTTTTTGGAAGGAATGGAGAAAGGCAATTGAGGGATGTCGGATGTTGAATGCCGAATGTCGAATAGAAGAGTGAAGAAAGTTGGAGCTTCCGCCGCACACGGCTCGCTGCTCAAGCTGAAGCCTGTCGAAGTGTGGGCGGAGTTACCGGAATGTCGAATGCAGAGTGTCGAGTTGCTTGGGAAACTTCAACACACCCTACCGCAGCAGATGGAACGGGCGAACAAAGCTCACTCCATCAATCACCATCCGAAGAAACAGTAGCCCCGAAGGCTGCTGCCCCAGTGCCAACGGCAACTGCTGCCAACCTGCCGGAAACTCTTGCTCCGGTTGCACCAACCATTCTTCGCCAGTAACCGAAACAAGGCTTACACGAACACGCGCACGCTGCGGAAGTTGGAACGAAACAACAGGAATCGCCCCCCCAACAACTGGGTTTGGGGAAAGCGCAAACGTGCTGGAAATTTGCGGCACATTTGCAACACTGGTCGGATGCCCAACATAGCGCAGCACCCGTCCTAACGAGTGAACAATCACCCCATTGCTCCCAGGTTTATACGAAACACGAAGCCTGAAAAAATCAACAGTATCCATGAACTCTCGTCGCCAATGTTTTCCGCCGTCGGTGGTGCGAAGAATTTTCTCCGGGCCAACCGCAAGCCCATGCAGCGAATCGGCAAAGGAAAGATCGCTAAGGCCCCAGCCGGTAGGGATCAAAGAATCAAGCTGAACATGCCACGTTATGCCACCATCGTAGGTGCGGGCAATAATGTCACGTAGCGCGCTGGTTGCAGTTTTTCCGCCAGTGGACATCCATCCGTTAAGGCTGTCAATAAAATAAAATCGTGCATCTCTTCCACGGGGAGCATTCCACTGATATGTCCATGTTTTTCCTCGGTCGGATGACCGCACGATGATTGTGCTATCCTTCCAATACAAGGAGCAAAGAAAGACAGTAGGGGAAGGAGCAAACACATTTTCAAGATAGCCAAATTCCCAATTTGGTGGTCTGGAGATACCAATAGAATCCCAGGTAATTCCACTATCAGCAGTAGCTAATAAATATTCAGGGTAGGTGCCATCCACCTGAATAATTCCATATTGTGGAGTGGTCATCTGAATTTTCAGGAGTTTTTGCCACTTTGGAGTAATCACAGAAGTTTTCCAAGTTTTGCCACCATCGGTGGTGCGGACAAAGGTGCCGCTATCGCCGCAAGCCATAATGATATTTTCCGTTGGATAGGCAACGCTGTGGTAAACCGGCAACCCAATTGGAGATGTATCTTGCTTATGAATATAGTGCCATTGTAGCCCACCATCAGTTGTCTGGAAAACAGTATTGGAAAATCGAATTCCCCACGATTTTACGAAAACACAACGCAGAGAATCAAGGCAATCAACATCATTCAGAAAACTACCCTCAGGTATGGAATAATTGATAATGGAAATCCAATCAATTTGCTGGGCGCGAAGTGGTGTTCCCATCAGATAGATGCAGCAGCAGAAAAGTAGAATATGGTGAAGTCGCATAGAGGAAATGATGGATTGTGGTTAAGGATGGTTGGCATCGCGTAGCGTGTGGGGAATCAGGAAAAAAATAAGAAGGGAAGATGGGGAGCAATACCCCCCATCTTCCTTCCTGTCATTTTTATTCACTGATAATGCTCAGCTTATTGTACTACCGTAAACGACCCGGTAGCAATGGCTGTTGTTTCGGCAACGATGCGGTAGTGGTAAGTTCCAGCAGGGAGTTTGGCAACATTGATTTCCAGCTCCACCGTGCGATCGGCATTGGGGGTTCCTTTTGTTGTGGCAACCACTCCGCCTTGCAGGTCAATAATTTCTGCTGTCACCTCCGGTGCTTCCACTGCTGTGCAACGGAGCCTTGTTTTCCCACTTGCTGGATTGGGAATTACCGTAACCCCTGAGCTTTCTGGCAAAGATTGTGAAAGAGCACGCTTGGCAGCTATGGGGTCGTAGAATGGGATGTATCCACAAAAGGATTCGCATGGTGGTGTGCAGGTAGTGGTCGTTCCTGTTGAGCCAATCTGCTCAAATGTGACGTTGTCGTTACCATCACGGCAGAAGCGGTATTCAGCAATACAGCAATCAGCCAAAAATGGGGCACCTGGACAGTGCTGATAATATGGAGGTTTTGTGAGAATGTTGATTAACTCATAACATCCCCCAATCAATAATCGCCAATTGGTGACACACTCTCCTTTACTAGGTTGGCAATTGCTTGGCAATTGTTGCCAGTAACGAAGGAAAAGATCAGCAATGGCAGATTTGAACATATCGCCAGGGGCGCATGTGCAGTTGGGATTATCCATGTCGATTTTTTCAACATAAATATCACAACTTCCGTCGCAATTCCGGGTTCTGACATAAATTTTGCCTGTGCATCCGTTACAGTGGCCGTAAAGATCGAACCGTACTGGGAATACCGAGACAGCACTCCAAGAATTATCTGGGCAATTTGGATCAGGACAAGGATTAGTTTGCGCAATAGTGGTTGGCGTTCCAGCAATTGCTAATACCATGATAAAAGCCGCATAGCAAATAATCCACCGTGCTCGATGCTTTAGTAACGTGCGGCTGTTACTGGGAACTGGGAACTGGATGGTACTGTGAACATTGGTTCCTCCGATGGGAGTAATGATGAGAGAAAAGTGCGAAAACCATTACTGGCAATCGCGTTACATGTGCAAGGTTATAGGAATAGGATCATGGATGCCGACACGCAAAAGTACAATGGGTTATTTGCAGTTGCAAGGGGTGAGAGCTAAAAATATTTTTTATGGTATTCATTGCTATGTTAATGGCAAGTGAAGTTTTGCAGAACGATGCTAAAACCAGAAGAAATCATCATCCGCCGCTACCGCCCCGGCGACTCCATCGGCCAGATCACAACACTGCTGCATGAAGCCTACGGCCAACTTGCACGGATGGGGTTGCGATTCTTGGCCACCCACCAGGACGAAGCAACAACTCTGGATCGTATAACCAGCGGGGTTTGTACGTTTGTGGCGCAACGGGGGGAAACGATTGTTGGAACGCTGACGTTGTACGGACCGCATCCCACTTCTTCCGCGTTGTGGTATCGCCAGCCAACGGTGTTTCATTTTGGGCAATTTGCGGTTCAGCCGGGGCTGCAACGTAATGGCATCGGGCTGCAAATGCTGCGGATGGCCGAAGCGGAAGCGCGCAGCGTAGGAGCCACCGAGCTTGCTCTGGACACCGCCGAACCAGCCGAGCATCTCTGCCGTTGGTATCAGCAGCTTGGGTTCCGGTTTGTTGAGTATGTTCAGTGGGATGTGACCAACTACCGAAGCGTGATTCTTTCTAAACGGCTTATCGGGGAGTGTTGAATGCCTTCACTGGTGGTCATTGGTCATTAGTCATTAGTCATTGGTCATTTGCAAGAACCAATTCGGCATTCGGCATTCGACATTTCGACATTCACACAAAATCAATGCTTTCACAACTTTCTCTCTTCATCGCTCTTCTGGTGGTTGCCTGCGGGGTTGCTGGTGCGCAATCCACCAAGGGGACGTTTGCGCTCACCAACGCCCGTATCCAAACTGTGACGAACGGGGTTATCGAGCGTGGCGTGCTGGTGATCCGCGACGGGAAAATTGCTGCAATTGGCCCCGACGTTTCCGCGCCAGCAGATGCCACCACGATTGACTGCAACGGCTTGACGCTTTACCCCGGCATGATTGATGCCGGAACCCAGCTTGGCTTGATTGAAATCGGCTCGCTTCCCGAAACCCGCGACAACCACGAGCTTGGGCAAATCGCGCCGCAGATGCGCGCACTGACCGCCATTAATCCCAACTCTGTCAGCATTCCCGTCACCCGCGTCAGTGGCGTAACCACCGTGCTCACCGTCCCGAACGGAGGCTTGTTCCCGGGAACCGCCGCGCTGATTAACCTGAACGGCTACACCCCCGAGCAGATGAGCGTTTCCGGCTGGCAAGCGGTTGCCATGAACTTCCCTTCAACAGGCCGCCGTGGCTGGTGGGACGACCGCCCCGAAGAGGAGGTGGAGAAAGAAGCAAGAAAGGCCCGCGAGCGGTTGGATGATGTCTGGAAAAGCGCGCTACTCTACGCCAAAATTGATTCCGCCCGCCGTGCTAATCCCGACCCCAAGCGGCTTCCGGAATATCTTCCCGAAATGGATGCGCTGCTGCCAGCCGCCACCCGCCGCGCGCCGCTGCTGATTGAGGTGAACGCTGCGCGCGATATTGATTCAGCAATCGCATGGGTGAAGCAGAACAACGTGCTGGCAATTTTCACCGGGGTTGATGAAGGCTGGCGCGTGGCCGATAAACTTGCTGCTGCCAACATCCCCTGCATTGTTGGCCCCGTTCTCAGCATCCCCAACCGCCCTAGCGACCGCTACGACCGCGCCTACGGAAACGCTGGCTTGCTCCGCGCAGCGGGGGTGAAAGTGGCACTGCGCACCAACGACGAAGCCAACGTCCGCAACCTCCCGTTCCACGCCGGTTTTGCGGCGGCCTACGGGATGGGCCGCGAAGAAGCCTTGCGTGCGGTGACGATTGTCCCCGCAGAAATTTTTGGCGTTAGCAACCAGCTTGGTTCGTTAGAAGTTGGCAAGCAAGCCACACTCTTTGCCGCCGACGGCGATCCCTTCGAGCCAGCAACCAACATCCGCCACCTTTTCATTGATGGGTACCAGATACCGATGACCAGCCGCCACACCGAACTCCACAAAGAATTTCTGAACCGCCAACCGGGATTGAAGGAGTAACGCACAATGCCACGCCCAGTCCGTTGGACGCTGCTTGCGCTGTTGCTTCTGCTGGTTGTGCTGCTGCCGTTTGGGTTGTTCGGGGAATCGCTGGAGGCTTGGACGGCCACGTTTATTGCAACAACTCGGAATCAGCCAGTCTTCACCGGCTTGGTGTTGGGCTTGCTGCTGGTGTCGGATATTCTGCTGCCAGTTCCCAGCAGTATTGTGAGCACGGCCGCTGGATATTTGTTAGGATTTATCGGTGGGTTGCTCACATCATTTCTGGGGATGAGCGTTGGAAGCCTGCTGGGATATTGGCTGGGGAAACGCGCCGGACGCGGGGCCGCTACTTGGATTGTTGGGGGGCAAGAACTTGAGCGGTTTCGGGTGATCGCACAGCGTTGGGGCGTTTGGGGGATCATCATTGCGCGCCCAATTCCGGTGTTGGCCGAAGTCTCCGCGTTTGCTGCGGGAATTGGGGGGATGGATCTGAAGCAATATCTGCTATTAAGCAGCCTTGCCAATCTTGGAATTTCGGCAGTCTATGCCGCTACCGGGGCGTTTGCTGCCAGCAGCGATGCCTTCTTTTTTGCATTTGGTGCATCGCTGCTGCTGCCGGGGTTGGGGATGATAGTCGGAAAAAAGTGGGGAGGGGAATGAGCCGTGGTGCTTAACAAATGCTGGCAAGTGCTATTTTATCCAGAAGAACTTCCGTGCTGTGGCTGATAGCATATCAATCAATCAACCTTCTCAAGCCCTATGAAGCCTTTCTCCATCATGTTCTGGATACTCCTATCCGTTTGCCTGTTTCATCAATCTTCATTTTCCCAAGAAGCGGATATTGGGCGAAAGGAGGAGCATTTTTTTTATGTTGGGTATAACGGAATGGAGTTTTACTTAACGTCCAGAAGTACGGTTGAGCAGACTTATTATTCAAAACGCTCAACCGAGTACAATACCTTCTATATTCACGAGAATTTTTTTGATAGAGTAAAGTCTATCAAGGGAGAATATGATGATGATGATATTAATGAACGTTCAATATCAGCGATAAACCCCGAAAATGAAGATGTCTTTCTATCAGATTACCGCATCCATAAAATTTCTTTTCCTGACAAAATTGAGGTTGGAAAGTCAGGTTTTTATAGATATGAGAGGGAGTATAAGGATATAGCCTACTTCCCAATAATGTTCGTCCCTAACCTGAATAGAGTTGACAGTTACGCAATCATTGTCGAGCATCCTGATGGCGTTCAAGTAGATTTTGATATTTATTTCACGGCTAAAAACATCCCCTATACTCTAGATACTACTGATCCCGAACGAACAATTCTGAACTTTAGTGCCATTGAGCGTTTCGATAAGCTGCCCTACTACCCATTCGATGGGTTTCATGCCGCAATTTTTACTTCTGTACGCTATCAAGGAAATATCAATCCAGTAACTCCTGCGGATTTTTTGCGGTGGTATTCTAATCTTCTTGACTCCTCGATTTATTCGATAAACTACAGCGACCCTGCGCTACATTCTGCGATTACTACTGCGTCCAGCAACCGCGACAAGGTAAAAATGATCTATGATTACGTGCGAAAAAATGTGCGTTACATTGCCGAGGAGCAAAATTTCAACGCCATTGTCCCTCGCAGCCCAACAACAGTATTTACACGGAAGTATGGCGATTGCAAAGACAAAGCATTCCTAATTTCGGCATTAGCAAAAAAATATGGAGTGACAGTGTACCCGGTTCTGGTGTCAACAACCCCCGAACCTCCGTTTCAAGAAACGCATCCAACGCAGTTTAACCATGTGATCTGTTTGTACGAAGAAGGGAACGAACGAATATATTTTGATCCAACCAGCATGTATTCTGAGTTTGGAGACTTGCCACAAGGTGATATGCAGGCGCAAGGGTTAATTTTAAACAAGTTAAAGCCTGAACAGGTGATTGTACCACATCAATTTTCCGATCCTACACTTGAGATCAGTATAGAGGGTGACATAGAACAACCAAAGCAAGCAAAAGCACGGGTGATTTTGCGAAACGATTACTTATCAACCGCATTGCGGGCTAAAGCTGAACTTACTGGTATTGAATTAGAAAACACGCTATCTAATTTAGTCACGCATCATTTTCAAAAAATATCGTTCGATTACTTTACGTTCGAGTCAGAATCAGATAGCCAGATTGTTTTTACTGCCAACGCTGACATGAAAGACTTTATTATTGCTTCCACAGAAAAGCGTTATATCCCCCAAATGCCGTTTTCGATGATAGATAACAGCATCTTGAAACGTGAGGCAGATAGCCAAGCAATTTACCTTGAGGAGGTTACATCGCTAAAACTCGATGTCTCACTTCGTACGCCTGCCTTGAAAATTCAGTCTAAAACGGCAGAGTTTGGCGATCCATCCGTTGCATCCTTTAAAGGGGAAGCGAGGCAAGGTGATAATGGGAATATCAACCTTTCTTATTCGCTACAGAATGACAGGAAAACACTAACAGGCAATGCACGCGCTGCCTTTGTTAGCTTTGCCAAAGATTTTCTCAAAAGCAAAAAAAACATGTTCACTATAACCCAAAACCAATAATGAAACGAATCTACCTGCTAATCGCTGCTGCCGCAATCTGCCTTGCCGGATGCAATATCTCCTATCGAACAATGTACTTTACCGAGTTCAAACCTGAAGATATAAACGTGGATAGCGTAAATATCCAAGAGTATGAAAAGAAGTATGGTAAGTATGATGGCGTTATCCTTCATAATGATTATTCGCTTGAACAGGCTTCAACGACCTTGCGTTCTTCTTATACACTTGTAAGAATGCGGTATATGGTTTTAAATCCTAACGCTCAATGGCTTACTACACTTAATCTGAATGTTGGCAGTGGAAGCCTTAATGAGGCATACGTGTACATTATTTATCCAAATGGTCAAAGAAAGAAGTTCGGGATTGATGATTTTATTTATGAGGTAAATAATGGAAAAGGAGTATATAAATTTGCTTATCCAGAAATAGTGAAGGGAACAATTATTGAAGAATCTTATGAAATAGAGCGATCTCTTGATTTCGTTATTAATCATAGCGCGGTGCTGCAATTCTCAATTCCTTGCGAATCAAATCATTTTCAATGCGGTTCCCACTCACTTTGGGCTGTAAAATTAAAAACTGATAGCACGAAATTACCAGGACTTACTGTTGTAGATGATGAAGACTACAATAAACAGATCGTCGAGTATCGTGGAACTAATATCCCTGCATACGTTGATGAACCATATTCCAGCTTGCAGCAAGAAAATATTCGAAAAATTGAATTTATGTACACAACCCTAGCAGCAAGAAGGGCATATTGGTCGTCATCTTCTACTTGGGAAGAAATATCAAACAGATATGCTGAATGGGTGGTGCGTGAAGAACCTGACGAGGATTTAGCTGAAGAAGTTCAGGAAATTATCAAATCTGCTTCTGATGATGAAGCAAAACTACGTTCTATTGCCTCGCATGTTCAGCAGAACTACAAGCTTGTTAATTGGAGCAACAATGATATTGATGTCGTTTTTGAAAAAAAACGCGGAAGTGATGATGAGCTTTGCGCGCTAACACGGGAAATGCTTCAGGCCGCCAACATCCCAGCAGAAATGGTTCATGTGCACTCTGCTTATGATGGCCAATTTGTTGAGTCCTATGTGAACATTTACGAAATCCGTAATCCTGCTGTATTGGTAACCATTAAAGGAAATCAGTACATGGTGTTCCCTTATGTTAAAAATTACCCTGTTGATCTTATTCCACAACATCTTCAGGAACAGAAGGCTTTAGTGGTTCAGGAAGGTGAAAAGGCCAAATTCGTAACCACGCCAGCGGGCAGTATGGCGAACAACACCGTCACCGAACAGTATAAATTGAATATCAATGATGAAGGAGAAATTGAGGTGCAGGAAGAGAAAACTCTAACTGGGCAGGGCGCGTATCGGATACGTGAAATGCTAACAGAGATGAAAGCCGATGAGATTGATAAAGTTCTAAAAGAACTGCTAACCTACTCCGAAGGTGATGTCAAGATCGTCTCCCACGAAATAATTAACCAAAGTGATTACACCAAACCCCTAATCATAAAACTGGTGTACAACATTGATAACCTTGTGACAGTGACACCAGATGAGGTGATCTTTCAGACAGGAGGGCTGTTCTCGCCATCCTCAAATGTGAAGACGAAGATTGATACCGAGGAACGAGTAAACCCAATACGGATTTATTCGGATGAAAAGTATATTAAAAATATCAGCATTGAGTTCCCCAAAAACTGGGCACTGACCTCTACGCTGAAAAATCTTGAGAAGGAGAATGAGTTCGGTAAAATCAAGGGAGTTTATACTGTAAATCCTGGGAACATTCAAGTTGCGCAGGAGCGATTGCTACTAAAATCCCACAAACCGAAGGAAATGATTGATGAGCTTCTGGAAATCACCGGAAGGAAGTCGCAGCTGTATATCCCTACAATGATTTTTAAGATCAATTAGTTGTAGCGTTATCCAAATCCAGAAAGGATTGCGTAACAGGGGGTGGCAATGGCCACCCCCTGTTGTTTTTCAGGAAACATGAATGGAATCACCAAATAGGAACTTGCGCTGTTGCTCATGGTGCTTTATCACCAAATCTTCGCAATTACCGCAAATCCAATTTCCTCACCGCTGCTGGCTGCTGCGGGGCGGCGGTTGTTGTGCCGAATGGGCGAATTGGGAAACGGTGAAACGAAAATGCCCCAACCCCGCGCCGGTTGACTATCCAAGGCCCTTCGTAAACAACGGATGTTCCGGCATACGACTGGTCAGGGATGTAGCTGATCCGTGCGCCGGGATAGGAAGCGTTTAAATTCACCAGCACGGTATCGCCCAGCACCTGAACCGAACGAACTGCCTGCACGGTGTCATTCAGCAGAAATGCGTCACTCATGGTGCGGATGCTTCCGCCGATGGTGGCATCTGGAGTAACCAGCAACCCATGCTGGGCATTGCTAAACACAAGCGCGATTTGGTTCGATTCAGGAGTGGTGAACAATGCTGCTCGGATATTCGGCGAGCCAATATCCACTGTGTCGGTGGCCCCCAAAAAATCGCGGGCGAATAATCGGAATAATTGCACGCCAATGGTGTCGTAGCCGGCGGCGGCGTAGTGGCAGCCATCGTGGCCAACAACGCCCATTGGCGAGTAGGTGACAACATCCGGGAAGCTGTCGGAAAGTGTGCGCTGAAGCTCGCGTAGTTCGCGGTGCGGCCCGGCAGCGCACCCCGGGCGAATTTGCACCACATACAGCTTCGTCAGTTGCGGGTAATCCTCCAGCCAATCGTTCCGCAACGCACGGAAGTTTGTGGCATAGTTGTTCACCGTGTTCGACTCACCCTGATACCACATCATTGCCCGCGCGTGCGCTGCCAGCCCAGATTTTTTTACGCGGTAGAGCATACTGCCGTAGATGGTGGAAAGCGTCTGCGGCGCGGCATCATTCCGTTGGTGCTGCTCGATAGCCGTTCCCCCAACCCCTCCATTGATAACGCAAAGTGGAACACCAGTTTCCTCCACGTACAGCCGCGCCAGCCGCATTCCCCACGCGCCAATGTTCGGGCCACCGCCGGACCCAACTCCGCTTGCTACGGCCCAGAGCGTGTCGCGCTGGTTCTGCGAGAAATTCAAACCGTACGTCCGGCAGAACTCACTTTGCCCGGCACCCTGGCCGCCATGCCCAAAAATGGAGTTCGATTGGCCGCAGATCAGCAGCACATCCCCGCAAGTAATGCTGTCGCGTGTGGCGATTACGCTATCTCGAGCGGCACCTCCATTGCCAGCCGCACGCAGCCTGACGGTAAAATGATATTCGGCAAGGGCCGCGGCAATGCGGGGCGCAAACGCGAACGGCGCGCTTCCGGCGGCGTACTGCAATGGGGCTGATAATCGCTCCCAACTGCTGTCGGCACGGGCAACTTCAACCACAATCGAATCCCACCCAGCAACGCGAACTATGCCAGTAATCGGCACACTTGCCAAATTATCGTCCCCCCGTGGGAACAGTTGAAGCGGTGCGGGAATTGCGGTGAATGTTGAGTCCGGTTTTGGGGGAGCGGGGGGGATGGGAATGCCATATTTGCGGAAAAGATACTCCTCGGTTCGCGCCCGCTCGCTGGGGGAAAGCTCACGGCGGTAAAGGATCACTTCGGCAATATCCCCCACCAGCACGTTCCCCCCCTGAAATGCTCCCAAGTAGATTATGGAATCCAAGTTTTGCGGAACAGTTGCGCTGTCGGCAGCGTGGCTGTTGATGAAGAACGCGACCCTGCGGCGCGCATCCTGATAGGCCATCGTGACAACCGAAAATTCCCCTTGCTGCACCGGAATGGAAGCCACCGCCTGTGCGTTGAAATCGCCATGCAGCACTTTGGCGTACTCTGCCCCGCCAAACCAGTGGGCGTGGGTGATGCCGGAGACGACGTTGTTGTTTGCGTTCAGGTTGTTCAATCGCACCACAAACGTCAGGGTGTAATCGGAGCGAGTTGGGAAGACTGAGGTTGCTTGCATGAAATTTCCGGCCCCGGCGAACCGGACTGCGGGAAGGTTAAATCGGGCGTTTGGCAGCAACACTGGTTGCCACTGAGCCGAGTCTTGCCAGGCGGAATAATTATTTCCGCTGCAATCGTTCCAGCGCGTCACCTTGCCATCGGCGGCTGGGGTGGTGATGCCGCTATCAGCCTTCAGCCAAAGGAGTGGTTTTTCGGCAGGGGTGGAGTAGGGGAGTGGGACGGGAACGCGATACCGCGCTATCCAGCTTGATTGCAGGCCCGATACCTCCGTTGGTGTTAGCACACGATCAAAGATGACCGCCTCGGCAATATCGCCGGTTAAAAAATTGGCTTGAGCATAAGCCCCTAAGTAGATTGCCGGATCGGTGTTTGCAGGAACTTGGGCTGTGTCGGCAGCAAAACCGTTGATGATGATTGTTGCCGTGCGGGATGATTCGGTGTAGGTCACCACCGCAACGTTCATTGCACTCGTCACGGCGATGGCAGCGGTTGCTTGCTGGCTGAAGTTTCCGCTGTGCAGCACTTTCAGATATGGCACCCCGCCGAAGTAGTGCGCACGGTTGTTCCCCGAGATCACGTTGTTTGAGGTCCCGTATGAGTTCACCCGAACAGCAAACGCCACGGTGTAATCGCTCCCAACCGGGAAGACGGCTGAAGCCGTCATGTACTGTGCCCCGTTGAACCGGATTGCTGGCTGGCCCCCAGCCACATTCTGGATACGCTGCGGTTGCCTTTCGGTTTGGTTCTGCACGGCATCGTTGTTGTTGCCGCTGATGTCCTTCCATCGGGCAACAGCCCCGCCAACAATCACCACCCCGCTATCGGCACGAAAATGGAGTAACGAGCCGCTGGGAACTTGAGCAAGAAGCTGGGCCGCAAGCCCCAGAAAAAAGCTAATCAGCAGAATGGAGAAGGTTGTGAATCGCTGCATTGCGTTGGTAAGGCTGTTGCATGTGTGTGTGTGTGCGCGGAGTTTCCGGCGGGGTTAGAAGATAGCCAGATACCAGAATCCGCAGCACAGATAGACCCATGCAAAAAAAACGCCCACCTTTCGGCGGGCGTCCTCTCTGTTCAACGCATCCAGGAGTTTCTTACTCAGTTGGCCACCGTCAAGCCACGACTCACAGCCTCTCCTGTTGCCGTAGCCAAACGGTAGCGGTATGTCCCACCTGGAAGTTTGCTAACGCTGAAGCTCACTTCGTGTTCTCCAGCCGATTTAAATCCTTCATCAATCCGTGCCACTTCGCGGCCCAACGCATCGAACAGCGTCAGGGTAACGGTTGTGGCTGTCGCAATCCGGTAGCTGATGCGTGCTTGGTTGGAAGCCGGGTTCGGCATCGCCTGCGACAGGCTGATTCCGCCAACACCATCAACCGATTCCACTCCGCTGGTTCCTGATTCACTGCTTCCTCCAATCCCGTTTGCCACCCCGCCCAAATTGATAATCTGCGCCCCGTTCACGCCGTTGCTGTTAATGGTCAAGGTGGCCGTCGAGGTCCCGCGGTTCAGCGGGCGGAAGGTCACTTGCAGGTACTCCGTTTGCCCAGGGGCAAGGGTAAGCCGTGGCAGGCGGCCCAGCGTGTAGTCGGTGGCGTTCGGGCCGGTGACGGTGGTTGCCCCAAGCTGTAGCGGAAGCGTGCCGTTGTTGGTAATCATCACGCTGCGGCGTGCAATTTTCCCGACGGCAACCGAGACATCGTCGAACAAGGTTGCTGGCCCTGCGGTGATGGTGCGGCTTCCGGCCTCACCGTTCAGCAGAATTTCCAGCGTGTCGCCATTGTTGGAAATCAGCAGAAGGCTTGCTTCGCGTGGCCCCGGTTGGCTTCCGGCCGCGGGGGTGTGAATCACCGAGAAACGCATCTGATCCCCCGGCAAGAAATCGAACGGAAGCACTGGCCAGGGGGCGGTTGGGTTCATCCCAAACTCGGCGGCATCGGGGCCAACAATCACTGCGTTCACAATCGTGACCTTTTCGGTTGCGGTGTTTTCCACGGTTGCGTTGGCAACGGCGTTGTTTGCTGCTGGGCCATCAATCACCGATGGGCCAAGCGTCACCTGTTGGGTGTTTAGCCCAATGGTTCCAACGCCAACCACATCCCAGTAGTATGCGCCGGTTTCCATGTTCGGCAGGTGGCGGGCGGAATCGTTGGTTTGCAGGTACAACCCAGCGCGGCGCGAGCCGGTGCGGATCGGAGTGAAGCGAACGGTGATGGTGGAAGAGCCACCAGCCGGGATGATGTAATCGTTGCTTTGCGGATCAACGGTTGCGTTGGCAAACGCGCTGATGATCTGGAAATCGCGAACGTCACCATCGGAAATCCGGAAATCATCCTTGCTGATGCGAAGGTCGCACGCGCCGGAGTTCCACACCGTGATGGTGGATTCTTGGCTTTGGCGAAGCCGTGTTGGCTGGAACGACAGCGACTGCAATTCCGCGCCCTCGGCGTTGCTTGCCAACTGCGCCCCCAAGCCTTTCCCGAACATATCCACCGACACCAAACCGTCGGTTCCAACACCCTCGGCATTGGCTGATGCAAAATTCAGTGCGTTGGTGGGGATGAACAATCGCGCCAAGCGTTTGCCCGGGCGTTGCGGTGCAAAGTTGATGTAGAAGGTGCGCGATTCCCCCGGCTTCAACACCATCGGGAACTCCGTCAGTGCATTGCTGGCAACTGGGGCAGTGCCTGGGAAATCGGTGATGAAGTAATCGCTTGCCGAAATCGGTTGGTTGTTCTGGTCGCGAAGCAGTGGGTAGCGCGGAACCCCTTGCCCGTAGATGGAATCGGTGCGGAAGAAATCTGCCGAGCCGATTGTCAGCGTCTGGTTTCCAACGCTGCGGACAGTAATGGCAATGGAGTTCGCCGAAACGCCGCTGCACTCGAACACTTTGCTGAACAACGATTCGCCCGAACCAAGGGGCGCGCCGTTGGCGGTGAACTCGCCACCGGCACCCACAACGGTTGCTTCCAAGGTGAACGTCCGTTTCTCGCAATCTCCCTCAATCGTTAGGGTTGCCGTCTGTTTGCCAAAGCGGCGCGATACGAAGGTGATGGTTGGCGTGCTGGTCTCCCCATTCATCAGCGTCGCGCTTGCGGGGCTGATGCGGAACTGTCCGCTGGGGTCGTTCAGCGTGTAGGTCACGTCCACCGCAGCGGTTTTTTTCGGTTCATCGGATTTCATTTCCGCAAGCATAGTCAGCGGCGTAAAAGTCCGCTGTTGGCCGTAGGTGACAGATGGATTTCCCAACAGCGTTGCGCCGTTCGGCATTCCATCCACACCACCATCTTCCAAGTTGCCGATCCATTCCAAACGGGAAGCTCCGCTGGCTTCTAACTGGTAGGTTGCGGTAAATCCGTTTGGCCCAGTGATCGTAAGCGTTGCCGGGCGTGGCCCAGTGCAAGCGGGGGTGAACGTGATTGTTGGCTCGATCATATCATCCGGGCCAACGCCAATCTCGGCTGGCTCCACGCTGTACTCGTCGGCATACTGGCCGGTGATTGCAAACCGCACAATTTGCTTGGTGCAGTTCGAAGCAAGGTACATCTGGAATGGGCGCAGCGAGCGGGAGGTAGTATTCGGGGTTTGGATATTGCTGAGCAGCTTATCACCATCGAACATCTCGGAGGTTCCACCTTCGTCGGGATTCCCAGCAAACTTGTAGCCGCAAGGCTGTGGCTGGAAGGTGATAAGGGTGTTTTCGGAGATTGAGTTGCTGGCCAAATCCGTGGCTTGGGTTGAGCTGAAATCAACGTAAAACTCCCCTCCGCTGAAATAGCCGCTGGCAAAATTTCCGCCGTCGGCAGCCGCGCCGATTTTTGCGTAGGTGTTGGTCCACGTCGCCATGCTTCCGTACCAAAACTCGATGGTGTTGGAGTATTCGTACAAGCGAACCTGGAAGTGGTAGGTGTTATCCTTCGATTCCCCTTCGTAGCGGTGAAAGGCTTCCCAATCAACAACCAACACACGCCCTTGCTTGCCATCCACCACTTGGTAGCGGACGCCGTTGTTGATGGTGATAAGCTCATCCCAAAACGGAGCAATCACGGGATAGATGTCGGTACCATCGAAGGTCTGCCAGCCGTAGGGGGTGACATCGCTACCACCCAACCCTAACAACCCGTTGGAGTTCACGGAGAATTGGGAGTACATCACGCCATCGAACTCGAAGTCGAACCCGAGATCAATCACCCCCGAGGTGGCATCGTAAGCATCGGGGTAGATGATCTGTTTCGCGTCGTCCATCGTGAACGGCTTGCCGCTTCCGGTGGAGTACTTGTAGTCGTATAAGGAAGCTGCCGAAGGAGCAGCCATTGCAATCCAGAGCAGCAGCAGCAGCGGAAGCCGCCGAACCGCACCGCCGTATGCCGTGGCGCGGAAACATGGTAACAGTGGTTGTAGCATAGTTGTGATTCCGATTAATCGTGTAACGTTGGCATGGCGGCATAGCTGCCGCATGGGAATGTGCCGAACAAGGCATCCCAAATGATACTTTTTGCGTGGATTGAAATGGATGAAGTGTGGTACATCCGGCAAAGGCGCGTGGCAGAGAGGTATCAGCACGCCATGGGGGGAAGCACAGACTTCATGCAGGGAATGGCTCCCTGCCTATGATTGTGTTTTTGCTTACAAGAGCACAAGAAGCGTGAGCTGCGTATTGCTGCGTTTGGTAGCTTCGTGTCGTCATCGCGAACACCAGCATAACGGATCAGCGTAGGCAAACATCACACTCGCCAGAATTGTTCGCGCATCGGTTGGCGATATTTCTCGGCCTTGATATATAAAAGAACCTTTGAGGTGGGCAAAGGTCACACTCAAGAAGGTTAATTTCTGTTCATCTGTCCACGTACTCACTTCGCAACAGCGATGCCAATGAAACGAGTTTCAACAACACACACCATCGCCGCACTGCTGATCTCCCTGTTTATTGGGGCTTGCGGTTCATCTCAATCCACAATCACGCCAGCGGGAAAACCACCATTCGATGGCGTTCAATCGGTGCGGACCGAGCTGTACTTCGGAATGCGAAAACGGGACAACGGAGTGGTGGGGCTGCGCGATTGGCGCAAGTTTCTGGATAGCCTTATCACCCCACGATTTCCCAGCGGACTAACCGTGATTGATGCCAACGGCCAATACCAAATGGCCAATGGAACCATCAAGCCGGAAATGACCAAAGTTGTTCTGCTACTCCACGACGACACCCCCGCGCAAAGCAACGCCATTGACTCCATCCGAAAGGAGTATTGCGCCATGTACGACCAGGAGTCGGTGTTGCGCGTAAGCCAGTACGTGACGGTTTCTTTTTGATTTTTCAGCCCGCTTTCATGCCGATTTTTCCATCAACGTTTCGCCCTCCATTGCTCCTCTCCGAAGGGCATCTGCAGACTATCCTTCCAACGTTGCTTCGCCGTGTAACCGGGGTGAAGTATCGCCGCCAGCGTATCGCCACACCCGATGATGATTTCCTTGATCTTGACTGGGCAACCGTTGGCAGCAACCGGCTGGTGATACTTCAGCACGGGCTGGAAGGGAACAGCACACGCCCATATATTTTGGGAATGGTTCGCGCTTTTAATGCCGCCGGGTGGGATGCGCTGGCGTGGAATTTCCGTGGGTGCAGCGGCCAGTTGAACCGCCAACTTCGGTTCTATCACAGCGGAGCCACCGATGACCTTCACACCGTTATCGCCCACGTGGTGGCGCAACAAACCCACACGCAGATTGGATTGGTGGGATTCAGTTTGGGGGGGAATGTGACGCTGAAATATCTGGGGGAGCAGGGGAGGGATACCTTCCCCGAACTTGTTGGTGCCGCCACCTTTTCCGTCCCGTGCGACCTTGCCGGAAGCGCGGCGCGGCTGGCCGAACCCGCCAACCGCATTTACATGAAACGCTTCATTGACTCGCTGCGAAACAAGGTGCGCCAGAAGATGCAGGCAATGCCCGGAATGCTGGAAGATCACGGCCTGGATCAAATGCGAACCTTTGCCGAATTTGACGACCGCTACACCGCGCCGCTGCACGGGTTCCGCAACGCCGACGATTACTGGAGCCGTTGCAGCAGCCGCCAGTTTATCCCGCACATCCAGCTTCCAACACTCCTTGTCAACGCTGCCAACGATCCTTTTTTAAGCCGCTCCTGTTTTCCCCTTCCTGAAGCAACAGCAAGCAGAACGGTTACTCTCGAGGTTCCTGCCTCAGGGGGGCATGTGGGGTTTATGGGGCTGGGGGGCACCTACTGGTCCGAGCGCCGAGCGGTGAGTTTTTTGGGGGAGCTTCTGCTTCAGCAACCAGCGGCTGCCCCTTTGTAACGCCCTGCTAACCGCCGAAGTGTGGGGGGGCGTTTTGCGTAGTTTTGCCCCACGTTATTCAATTCGGTCAAGGGGTAGAACTCAGTTCATAATCGCAGGAGCAATCATGTTGGATAGGAACCACACAATGCTGGTTGTTGTTGATGTCCAGGAGCGAATGATGCCGGTCATCCACCAGGGAGATCAGGTGATTCAGGAAGTTGTTCGGTTGGTGAAGGGATGCCGTGCGTTGGGCTTGCCGATCCTTGTCACCGAGCAATATCCACAAGGGCTTGGGGCCACCGTGCCGGAGGTGAAGGAGGCGTTGGGGGAGTGGTATCGCCCTGTGGAAAAGATGACGTTCTCGGCAGAAGGGAACCTGCGATTCATGCAGCAGTTGGAAGCTGCCGGAAAATCCAAAGTGCTGGTGTGCGGTGTCGAGACTCACATCTGCGTCTATCAAACCGCACGCGACCTTCGGAATTTTGGGCATGATGTTGACGTTGTGGCCGATGCCGTTTCTTCGCGGCGGGAAGCCAGCCACACAATCGCCCTGCAACGGCTAACACGCCACGGCGTTGAACTGACAACCGTTGAGCTGGCACTGTTCGATATGCTGGAAAGTGCCGACACCAAAGAGTTCAAAACCATTTCCGCGATTGTCAAACCACTGTAGAATAACCTGCTGAACCGAACCTCTCACTTTTATGGTCTCTCCAAAACTTATCCTTGGTCTTATCATCCTGTTGGTTGTTGGTGGCGCGGGAATGCTGGTGGCGCAGTGGTGGATTGCCGGCGGAATTGTGCTGGCACTTGGCGTTGGTCTCTACTATTTCTGGTGGCGGATGAATCAACTGCTGCAAGTCACTAACTCACTGCAACGCCAGGACTGGGACGACGCACGCAAACGGCTTGGCGCAATCCGTTCCCCCGAAAAACTGAACCCATATTCCCGAACCTACTACTACTTCTTCCAGGGGATTGTGGAGACGCAAGGGCAGAACTGGAAAGCCGCACGGCAAGGTTTCAAAACCGCGCTGGATACCGGATACTTCCGCTCGGTTGATGAAAAAGCAACCGCGCTGATGTACATGGCACAGTTAGATATGCGTGGCCGCAACACCGAAGGGGCGCGCCGCTACCTTCGCGAAGCCCGCGAGCTTGACCCCAGCGACCCAATCCGCGAGCAGATTAACATGATTGTGAAGCAATCACGAATCCGGCTGTAAAAGCGGAAGGGGAAGAACCCAACATCATAGATTCCAAAAAACCTTCATATTGACCTTATGTGGTCAGTATGAAGGTTTTTTTGTGATAGATATACTCCAACGAAAGTGGTTTGCGACAAAACCCGCGCTGTCATTCCCAGTTTACCCCGACCAGTCGGGGCGAAAGCGGGAGCCATAGGCCTGCGAAGCGCATCCATGCTGTCTATTTCCGCAAACCACTTTGTTCGGAGTAAACAATCAGGATTCTGTTGTGGTATCGAAAGGGATAGTTAGCCGAACTCGAAGATTAGGGCTGTTGAACTCCGGAGCGTTATGGTTAAGTAGTCGGATGTTCCAGCCAATTGCCCCATGGATGTATAGAAACCCAATGGGAATTTCGCCAGTTCCAATTTCTGGACGAATGTAGAAACAACTATTGGCAGAAAAATTTGTGTAGTATCCAGCATTGATTCCCATTCCAAACAATCCCTCTCCCCAAAGCGAAGCCTCAAAGGCATACATGGTTGTATCACCAAGCTCTATTCGGCTGGTAAGGGCATAGCTACGGCTTGCCCACCAACCCATATGTGGTAAATCGTAGTACCCATACGTGAAACTCCCTACACCAATTTCAATAGCTGAGTGGTTAAGTCCATGCAAGCCAGCATGGGCAGCGATCCCCTGAGTTTTTATCTTATGGATATGGGTAAACATACAGCCAGAAAAAATTGGCAGTAGTAGGCACAAAAGGTAGGAGTTCTTTTTTCTCATCTGAAACCTTGTTAGAACATTTTGGATGATTTCTGCAACCGTACAGAATCACCGCCGTGTTGGGTTTGTATGTTGTGACTTCAATATGGCCAGGAGAAACAGGGAGTGCAGTGCGAAAGCACTCATATATTCGGAGCAAATTGGTTTGCGAAATTCTACTTTGTTCGGAGTAAAAACATCATCACTTTCCTTTATGAAAACAAATTCCTCACTTCCGCAAAGTCGCCCGGGCGACTTCCTTCCACGGCTTGGTGCCGGCGTGTTGCTGCTGATTGGCGTGCTGATTGCCAGCATGGAGCTTGCCCACTTTATCATCCGCTCCGGCGGTGTCTTTGCGTTGATGTTCAACGGGTTGATCGGTGCCGGGTTTGCGGTCTGCGGGGTATTTTGGCTTCGTTACATTGCCGCGCTGGAACAAACCCGCAGACGGCTGTACGTGGAGAAAGAGGTTCTGAGTGCCGCTGCTCACCTGGGCGGATATGCCACGCTTGCACAAATCGCGCTTGATTCACCGATAACCATCGGCGAGGCGCAAGGGGCTATCGAGGAACTGTGCCGGCATGGCGTGGCGCACCCCGAACTTACCGATGATGGAACCGTGGTCTATCGCTTCCACGGATTGCGTGCCGGGAAAAATCTTCCCGGTGGATGATAACCTCACTTCTGTTTCGGTGTTCATTGCAACATGGCAAGTCATTTCCCCGCCGATTCTTTCACTCACGGATTCTTGCTTCGGTTCCGAACGTTGCTGTTTGGAATGGGAAGCTGCCTGCTGATGCTACTCCTGATAAGCCAGTGGGGAATTTCTCAACCGATCTTGACGCTTGGCCCGATTGACACGACTGGATTCCCCAACCTAACGCTCCCGTTCTTCCTGTCCGATAGTTCAGGAACACCTCTTTCCGGCATCACCGCTTCCGACGTTGCCCTGACCGAAAACGGAGAACCCCGAATCGTGACCGGAATTGACTGTCCACCTATCACCGCCCCGCGTGACCTCTCCTCGGTGCTTGCCATTGATGTCTCCGGCTCGATGTTCTACGGTGCGCCCGGTATCCTGATTGCTCGGGCGGCGGCCCAGGCTTGGGTTGAGCTTCTTCCGCTTGGTGGCTCGGAGTGTGCCGTCACCAGCTTCGATCATGCGGCCTACCTCAATCAAGATTTCACCACCGCACGCTGGAAACTTCTGGAGGCAATCGAGCAGTTGCAGCCCCAGGGGGGAACCAGCTACGATAGCGCGTTGCTGGCAACCCCGTTCGGCGCGTTGAACATTGCCACCCGGGGCCAGCACCGCCGCGTGATTGTTCTGCTGACCGATGGCCAATCGGACATTGATGAAGGGGTGGTGATTGCCCGCGCAAACGCCGTTAGCGCAACCATCTACTGCGTGACGATTGGCCTTGACGCGCCCCCGCCGCTGCAACGCATTGCCACGCAGACCGGGGGCTTCTGCATCCAAAATGTCAATAACGAAGCCGAAGCCCGCCAGGCGTACCGGCTGATACTTGGCCACGCGCGGTTTGGTGGGCTTTGCACAATTCGCTGGCGAAGCGGTTCGGCGTGCAGCCCGCAGCGCGATCTCCAAATTTCCATCCCCAGGCTGAAGGCCAGCGGGCGCGCTTCCTACCGTGCGCCGGCAATCGCGATTACTCAGGCAACCGCAATCCCCACCGGAATCCTTTTTCCGCCAACTCCACCCGGCCAATTCCGCGACACCACGATTGAGCTTGTTGCTGGCGATGCTCCAATTACTGTAACCGATATTGCAATTGGGAATTCTCAATTCAGCGTGGTTGGTGGTGGCGCGCCGCCAGCGTTCACAATCCCTGCGGGCCAACGCCGAACCCTCACTCTCCGCTATCGCCCCACCGATTCGCTGCAAACGTTTGCGACCGTTCGGGTGAGCGGAACGCCGTGCGGGGGAACCACAATTTTCCTGAGTGCCGGCTTCCCCGGACGCAACCCCGCAACCCCGTCGGTTCGTGTGGTGATGCCGAACGGAGGTGAGAAATTGGTGGTGAACGATTCGGTTGAGTTGCGGTGGGAAGGGGTGCTGCCAACCGACCGGGTTCGGTTGGAGTTTAGCACCGATGCCGGAGCTGCATGGAGCCAGATTACCGACAGTGGGGTTGGGCTGCGCCACGGCTGGCGCGTTCCCGATATGCCTTCGGAACGTTGCCTGCTGCGCGCCACGCTGCTTAGCCGCGACACAGTGGTGACGCTGCGCGGACACCAGCGTGCGGTGGTGCGTGCTGTCTTCAGCCCCGACGGCAAGCGCGCAGCAACCGCCAGCTTGGATAGCACCGTTCGGGTGTGGGATAGCTACACCGGAGCCGAGTTGCTGAAGCTGGAACATCCCGCTCCTGTCCGTTCGGTGGCAATCAGCCCCAATGGAGCGTTGATTCTTAGCACCGCCACCGATGGCCAGGGGCGGCTGTGGAATGCCAACACTGGCCAGCTTGTTCGCCAGTTGTTCATTCCAACGCGCCCGTTTGGTGATGGAACATATGCCAGCTTCAGCCCCGACGGAGCCGTTGCCGCCACCAGCGGAGTTGGAGCCAAGCCGGACAACGATGCCGAACTCTGGGACGTTGCCACCGGAACTCTGCTCCGCACCCTGAAGGGGCACACCAACTACATCACTCACATTGCCTTCAGCCCCGACGGCTCCCGAATTGCCACCTCGGGGGGATACGACCGCACGGTCCGAGTGTGGGATCGTTTCACCGGAAACGAACTGCTTCGCCTCACCGGTTTCACCGCCATTGTTCACACGGTGGAATGGACTCCCGACGGAACAATGCTCATCACCGCCAGCACCAGCGTGCAGCTGTGGAATGCCGCAACCGGCGCGGCCGTTGCACAATTCCCCGAAGGAGGTTTTTCCGCCAGCGTCAGCCCCACCGGAACTCAGGTTGCTATCAGCACGTTTGGACCGGTAGGAAATGGGGGATATGTGACGCTGTGGGAGCGGCAATCGGGGGCGTTGGTTGCCACGTTCGGCGGGGCGGATGTGCTTTCGCTCGGCTCCGATTTTAACGGCAACGGCCACCGAATTATCAGTGCCCAGCAGGACAGCACCGCCCGCATTTGGAATATCTCCCCCGAACCTGTCCAAAGCGATCAATCCGATAGCCTTTGGAGTATCGTCCGCGCCGCGCCGGAGCTTCGGCTGATTGATTTCGGGAAAGTGTTTGTTGGAAGCCGCCGCGATTCAGTCTTGACCGCGTGGCTCTGCAACCGCTCGGCAGCAACGATTGTGGTGGATTCCATCACCGTTGTGGCCGGGGATGTGGCTCAATTCTCGGTGGTGTCGGCGCGGTTGCCGGTGGTGTTGCCGCCGGGGGCTTGCCAACAGATTGAGTTCCGGTTTGCCCCGCAAGCTGTGGGAATCAGAAATGCCACGGTTCAGCTTCGCGGCAATTTTGGCAGTGCCGCCGCCCAGCTTCGGGGGGAAGGAATTTTGCCGGAGCTGACGCTAAACGGAAGCATCGTTGATTTCGGAACAGTGCGTTTGGGAACCAGCCAAGATGCCGCTGCCACGGTGATGCTATCCAACAGCAGCCCCGCGCCGGTTCGGCTGGTCTCCATCAGCGCAATCGGCCCCGACACTCTGCAATTTTCCCGGCTGGCAGGCTGGCTTCCGATCACTCTTCTTCCTGGGCAATCTCACTCCATTCCTCTTCGTTTCAGCCCCACGCGGCTTGGGTTAGCAAATGGCCGGATGAACGTGATGGCTTCCCGCGAATCAGGTGAGCCGCTTGATGCCGTCATCATTCCATTAGTTGGGGAAGGAGTCTGTGCCGATATTGCCGCGGTTGTCACGGTTGCCGTTCCCGACACGCTGAGGGTGAAGGCGGGTGAGGTGGTGGCGGTCCCGGTGGTTCTGCGGAACGCCAGCAACGTCGCCGAATCTGGAGTTCGCCGTTTCAGAATGGTGTTGCGCTGCAACGCTTCGGTGTTGCTACCGATTGATTCCGGCGCGGCAAGCAGCATCGCCGACGGCCAACGAACCATCACGGTTCACGGCATCTGGAACGGAGCAAGCGATACGTTGTTGGTTCTGAATATGGTCGCGGGTCTTGGAAACGCCGAGTGGTCGCAACTCAGCATTGACTCGCTGCGCTGGGATATCGAGTGTCCCGTTGAAGCAACGTTGCAGCCCGGGGAAGTTCAGCTGTTGGATTTGTGCAAAGATCAAAACGTCACCCGCCTGTTCAACCCCGATGCCCGGTTGTTCCTGCGCCCAGGATTCCCCAACCCGGCTGGCGATTATGTGGTGGTGGAGTTCAGCTTGCTGGAACCCGGTAAAACCATCCTGACGCTCTGGAACAGCAACGCCCAGCAGCTTCAAACCGTGTTCAGCCAGCAGATGCAAGCGGGGGAGCACTCCCTCGTCATCCCGACAGAAGCCTTGCCGAACGGCATCTACTTCTACAAACTGGAAACCCCAACAGCGCGATTGACACGTAAGTTTGCGGTGCAACGGTAGGCAGCCAAGCCCTGTGTTGCCAAGCGGAGGGGAGCTTTAACCAAGAACCAAGGATTGATACCCACAATGGGCCAACATAAATTTCCAACCGTCGGAATTATTGCGGTGGCATTGCTACTGCTGGTTGCCAACAGCGGCAGTGCGCAGCAGTTCGGCAAAAATAAATTGCAGTACCGCTCATTTGTCTGGAAATACATTCAGACTGACCATTTTGATGTTTACTACTACGACGAAGCGGGGCTGAATTTGGCAAAATTCACGGCGAACGTCATCGAGCACGCACTGGCCGAAATTCAGGAGCATTGGCGGTACCGCATCAACGCCCGCGTTTCCATCATCCTCTACAATTCCAAAAACGACTTCCAGCAAACCAACGTCATCGGCGAATATCTTCCCGAAGGAGTGGGAGGGGTGACGGAGCTGTTCAAAAACCGGGTGGTGGTTCCGTTCGAGGGTGACTGGGAGAAATTTCGTCATGTTATCCACCACGAGCTTGTTCACGCTGTGTTGAACGATAAATTTTATGGTGGATCCATTCAGCAGCTTATCAGCAACAACGTCCAGTTCATGCTTCCAATTTGGATGAACGAAGGGCTTGCCGAATTCGAGTCGCAAGGTGGGTATGACATCGAAACGGATATGTTCATCCGTGATGCCGTTATCGGGAATTACCTCCCCGATTTGCAGGAGCTTGGCGGATATTTTGCGTACCGTGGCGGGCAAGCCTTCTACTGGTATGTGGAAAAAAACTACGGTCGCGAAAAAATTGCTGAACTGCTGAACAACTGCAAGTCAGCCGGAAATCTTGATGAAGCCTTCCGAACATCGTTTGGGAAAGATGTAGAAGAGTTTAACGAGCAGTGGAAACACGACCTAAAAAAACAATACTGGCCCGACATTGCCGACCGCAAACGCCCTGTTGATTTTGCCAACAAACTGACTAACCACAAAAAAGAAGGTTCCTTTTTCAACACTTCCCCTTCCATTTCTCCCGATGGTCGCCGATTCGCATTTATCAGCGACCGCGACGGCTTCCGTTCGGTGTATGTTGCCGACATTGACAAGCCAGAAAAAGCGGAACAAATTTTTGAAGGTGAGAGCGACGTGAATTTTGAGGAGCTTCATCTTCTTACTCCATCCATTGCCTGGTCTCCCGATAGCCGTCGTATTTCGCTATCAGTAAAATCAATAGGGAGAGACGCAATTTTTATTTTTGACTTAAAGACTAATGATGAGCAAAAGTTGGAGTTTGATATGGATGCCATCTATTCGGTGGCTTGGTCGCCGGATGGCGAACGTTTGGCATTCCAGGGGATTAAGGGGGATCAGTCGGATATTTACGTCTATGAGCTGAAATCGCGTGATTTGGTCAATATCACCGACGATATTTACAGCGACCACGACCCGCAATGGGAGCGCGATAACCGCACGATCTATTTTGTGAGCGACCGCCGCGATAACCCGGTTGGGGCTGCAAACCGCCGCAACATGCTGATCTGGAACTACGATTATCATTCCAGTGATATTTACTCCATCGGCATTGATGGTCGCGATTTAACGCGCATCACAAACACACCAACAATTATTGAAAAATCCCCAACACCCGGGGTTGGTGGAAACTTGCTCTATATTTCCGACCGCAGCGGTATCAACAACATTTATCTGCGTGATTCCAGCGGAGCCACCCGTGTGCTCACCAACTCCATTTCTGGCATTGACCAGCTTGCGATTGCCAGTGATGATTCAAAATTGCTTTTTAATGCCTGGAACGACGACGGCTACGACATCTTCCTTCTGCGGCTTCCATTTACGCTGAAATACGAAACCGATACCCTGCCGCAAACAAAATTCTTGGATGAACGGCAAGTGGCTGCCGGGGCAACCAGCATGAAGGCCGACACTGTCGCTCCGGAAGTTGCTGTCACCACAGTTACATCGGTTGATGGATATGGCTCGGTACGGATTGACCCTGACGATGCTGTTGCCGCTCTTCCTCCATCGGGCGGTGGAGCATCGGATATTCCAGCAGCGGTGCGAACAAGTGTGGATAAACGGGTGGATTCTGGTGACTTTGCCAGCAAGGACTACAAGGTAAAATTCAGCTCCGATTTTGTGCAAGCCGGTGGAACCTACGACCCGTTTTATGGCCCGCAGGGGATGATTCAAATGCTGTTCAGCGACGTGCTTGGCGACCACCAGATATTTGCAACAATCAACCTGCAAACGGATCTGAAGAACAGTGATTTTTCGGTGAGTTATTTGTATCTGCCAGATAGAATGGATTATGGAGTTGGCGTTTTTCAAAATTCTGCTTTTGGATATCTGCCGGGGGTGGATGGCTACTATTACCTTACCCGTTTCCGCCAGCTTGGATTGCAAAGCCAAGCCGCATATCCGTTCGACCGATTTACGCGGTTGGATTTAGGACTTTCGGTCATGCACATCAGCCGCGAAGCAATGGAATCAGGCGGCCCACAGGGCAGCCCACAGCCGGATGAAGGGAAAATGATGTTTATCCCATCATTTAGCTATGTGTTCGATAATTCTTCCCCATGGTTTTTTTCGCCAAATAAAGGCTCACGCTACAATATCACTGCCCAGGGCAGCCCGAAATTAGGGAATGCTGGCATTGGATTCTACTCACTGTTGGGTGATTTCCGTCACTACATTCCGTTCGACCGCGACGGCTTTTCCAGCTTGGCACTTCGCTTTGCTGGCGGGGCAAGTTTTGGCGCAAACCCGCAGAAATTTTTTCTGGGTGGGCAAGAGGGGTGGTTGAATTATCAGTTCAGCGACCAAGGGTCGTTTGAAAGCCCGGAAGACTTTTTCTTTTTTACACCAGGCTATCCCATGCGTGGCTTCAATTTTAGCGAAGAGGTGGGGAATAAGTATGGCTTAGCAAATGCCGAACTTCGGTTCCCGTTGCTGCAAGCGATTGTTGGTGGGGCGGTTCCGTTGTACTTGCAGGGTAATATCTTCACCGATATTGGCGCTGCATGGAACTCCACGCTAAATCTTACCAAGCAAGATGCTGCTGGAAACACCATCACCGATGATCTGTTAATCGGCACTGGGTTTGGGTTTCGCACATATTTGTTCGGCCTTCCTGCACGGCTTGATGTAGCGTGGAGCTATAATCTGGAATCGTGGAGCCCCCCAAAATATTATTTTTCGTTGGGGTATGATTTTTAGTGTGAGTGAGTTTGTTGCTTGGGGACTATTTATGGTTAGCGTGCGAAAATCTCCCTCCGCTCATGCTGAGCCCCGTCGAAGTATGAGCGGAGGCCACCGAACCTCTAACACTCGCCCCCCTGCTTCGCTCTGGCGAGCTTCGCATCCCCCCAAGTCTGGGGGGAAGATGTAGAGGGAGATGGAATTTCCCCCTTTGCACACCAACTACAAATAGGTGAGCCAATTACTCACCTAAATATCCATGCGCTGCCAAACGCTTTCCTGCGTTCACGTAGCTTGCTTCGTCTTCCGGTGCCCATGTTCCCAGCCCATCAACATAGCGGTTGAACATGCAGAAGGCGGCTGCAATCAGCACGGTATCGTGCAACTCAACATCGCTTGCTCCGGTTGATTTTGCGCGGTTAATTATTTCTGCTGTCACAGCTTTCCCGGTTTTTTGGACGGCGGCAGCAACGGCCAATAATGCTTTCATTTTTTCCGAAATATCTGCACTCTCTGCGTCCTGCTTTACTTGCGCCATCAGGGTTCCATCGTCGTTCAGCAGGCATTGCGCTGCGCCGATGTGGCAGCCGGTACAAAAACGGCAGTTATTCAGGTGGGAGACGTAGCCAGCAATTAGCTCCCGTTCACCCTGCGGTAATGGCGATTCACCCCGAAGCAGTGTTTCTGCAAGGTGATTTAATGGGGCTGCCGTAACTGGACGGAACGCTAATAGCCCGGAAATTCCAGGATATGGATTGTTGAGTTCGATGTGAGCCATACGTGATAGATATTTTGTTGATAAGTAAGGTTCGTCGGCTGCAATATCATAGTATTTTACCGGCAAACGAAAAGGGAAGGAACGATTTCACCGTAAATCACCAACGCCCAACCCCAAGCTCTAACAACCGATCCCCGACAACCGATCCCCGACTCCCGATCCCCGACAACCGACAACCAATTCCAAACATGATCGCACAATTCAATCCTCCGCAACGCTTACTTCTTGGCCCCGGCCCCAGCATGGTTCCGCAGTCGGTGCTTGACGCAATGGGGCTTCCACTGCTTGGCCACCTTGATCCGCTGTTTGTTGGATTGATGGAGGAGGTGAAGGGGATGCTCCGCACAGTCTTCCAAACAACCAACCCGATGACCTTCCCGGTCAGCGGCACGGGAAGTGCGGGGATGGAGTTCTGTTTTGTGAACCTGATTGAGCCGGGGGATGAGGTGGTGATTGGCATCAACGGAGTGTTTGGCGGAAGAATGGCCGAGGTTGCCGAGCGGTGCGGGGCAACGGTAATCCGCGTTGAAGCAGAGTGGGGGCGAATCATTGAGCCAGAACAAATTGCCCAAGCGTTGCGCGGGCGTTCGCCAAAACTGGTTGCGGTTGTCCATGCCGAAACCTCGACCGGGGTGCTAACGCCAGTTCAGGAGATTGCCCAGATAGCCCACAATGCCGGAGCACTGATGTTGATTGACACCGTGACCTCGCTGGGGGGCGTGCCAGTCTGCATTGATGAATGGGGGATTGACGCGGCTTACAGCGGAACACAAAAATGTTTGAGTTGCCCGCCAGGGCTTGCTCCGGTAACGCTTAGCTCACGGGCGATGGAGGTTGCCACAAACCGCCGCACCAAAGTGCAAAGCTGGTACTTGGATGTGAATTTGTTGAACGGATATTGGGGAAGCGATAGGGCCTACCACCACACCGCGCCAATCAGCATGAACTACGCCCTGCATGAAGCGCTGCGGCTGACGTTGGAAGAAGGGCTGGAATCGCGGTGGTTGCGGCATCAGGAGAACCACCTGCTGTTGGCAGCCAAGCTGGAGGAAATGGAGATGACCCTAACCGCACAAGCAGGCCACCGGCTTCCGCAGCTCAACTCCGTTGCCGTTCCAGCTGGATATGACGATGCCGAAATTCGCCGCCGGCTACTGAACGATTTCAACATTGAAATTGGCGCAGGGCTTGGCCCGCTGAAAGGAAAAACAATGCGGATTGGATTGATGGGGGAGAGTTCGTCGGCGGAGAATGTGGGAAGGTTGGTGGGGGCATTGAAGGCAATACTTCCTGCCTAACTCCTTCCGCCTCTGGAACGCCTTGTTGCCCGAAAAACCTTGCCCGATTTTTCTCGCTGTCGGAATTTGCTGCGCTTGTAGCATTCAATCATGCCTGCAATGGGCTTTTGCAACGCAGTAACGCGGACATTTTTCTCGTATGAACAAACAACTTGCTTTTAACCCTCGGCTTCGGAACATCGCCATTATCGCTCACGTGGATCATGGCAAAACCACTCTGGTGGATCACCTGTTCCGGCAAAGCGGGGTGTTCCGTACCGGCCAAAGCGTGGAAAATCGCGTGATGGACAGCATGGACCTTGAACGTGAACGTGGCATTACTATCGCCGCTAAAAATTGCTCGGTCCATTGGGAGGATGTGAAAATCAACATCCTTGACACCCCCGGCCACGCCGATTTTGGCGGCGAAGTGGAGCGTGCGCTGATGATGGTGGATGGCGCAATCCTGCTGGTGGATGCCAGCGAAGGCCCGCTTCCACAAACCCGATTTGTGCTGAAAAAAGCCCTTGAAGGGAAGAAGAAAATCATTGTTGTGGTGAACAAAATTGATCGCCAAGATGCTCGCCCGCAAGAAGTGCTGAACGAGGTTTATGACCTGTTCATTGACCTTGATGCCACCGATGAACAAATTGATTTCCCCGTGCTGTACGCCATTGGACGCGACGGCATTGCACAGACGGAGCTGGAGGGAAGCGGCGATTCCTTGAAGCCATTATTCGAGGCCATCGTCCGCGAAATCCCGGCCCCGATGTACGACCCCGACGAACCCTTCCAGCTTCTGGTAAGCGACCTTAGCTACAGCGATTATGTTGGCCGCTTGGCAATCGGCAAAGTGATTAACGGCTCGGTGAAATCCAACGAGGAATTGGTCTGCATTGGCGAGGAAGGAACCACCGCCCTGCGGGTTTCCAAGCTGCAAGCCTACGACGGCATTACCATGGCCGATGCTTCCTTTGTGGAAGCTGGCGACATCGCCATTCTTGCGGGAATTGAGGATGTTCACATTGGCGACACCATCTGCGCCAAATCTGCGCCGAAGGCCCTGAAACGGATCACCGTGGACGAGCCAACCATCTCCATGATGTTCTCCATCAACACCTCCCCATTTTCTGGCCGCGAGGGGAAGCATGTGCAAAGCGGAAAAATCCGGGATCGCCTTCAGCGCGAGACGTTGCGGAACGTTGGCATCCAGTTTGAGCAAGCCAGCGACCGCGACAGCTTTATGGTGAAAGGGCGCGGCGAATTCCAGATGGCAATCCTGATTGAGACCATGCGCCGCGAGGGCTACGAACTGAGCGTTGGCCGCCCGCAAGTGATCTACCGCCGGAAAGAGGGGAAACTGATTGAGCCAATCGAGCACCTGTTCATTGATTGCGATGAAGCCTTCATCGGCGTTGTCAGCGAAAAACTTTCGCGACGGAAAGGGCGGATGATTAACCTGGTGAACCACGGCACCGGGCGCGTCCGGATGGAGTTTTCCATTCCCTCACGTGGGCTGATTGGATACCGCAATGAGTTCCTGACCGACACCAAAGGGACCGGAATTATGAACAGCTACTTGCAAGGATATGAGGAGCATCGGGGTGAGTTCGCAACCCGGCTTACGGGGTCGTTGGTAAGCGACCGCCAGGGTGAGGCCACCGGCTACGCGCTGTTCAATCTGGAACCACGCGGCGTGCTGTTTGCTGTCCCCGGCGAACCGGTGTATGAAGGGATGGTTGTTGGCGAACACAATAGGGATAACGACCTGAACGTTAATGTGGTCAAAGCCAAAAAACTGACGAACATGCGTGCCAGCGGGAAGGATGACGGCATCCTTCTGACCCCCGTCACGCCGATGACGCTGGAACGCGCCATTGAGTTCATCAAGGATGATGAGTGGGTGGAAGTCACCCCAAAAAGCATCAGGCTGCGCAAGGCAATCCTTTCGGCAACGGCGCGTGGATCCTACAAACCAGGCAAAGGGGTCGAAGTTGATGATGATGAGTGAGTAACCAAAAAAATCTGCGGTGGGGGGAGTGAACGGTCATTCCCCCACCGCAATACATCAGCAGTGAACATGGCAAAAAAAACGACCACTGTTTCAGCTATTGTTTCCGATACCGCCTCGGTTCCCCCAGTCTCTTCTGGGGATTGCGACACCACCACCACCACCACCACATTCCAATTCCCGTTCAACACGGTTCTCAGCTTCGCACCGCTGATTGAGTACGCCAACCAGAATTTCGGCGGGGAACGCTCCAGCCTTCGCTCGCTGGTTGCTGAACTGAACCAGCGGTTATCGGCATCGCCGCAGCTGCAAGAACCGATCGAGGACCTTTCACTGCTTGACCAGCACCGCGAAAGCGTGGATTGGCTGATGTCCATGGTCTTCCCGCCAGCGTTGTGGGATCAAGATTATTCCATGGCGATTGCCCCCTTCAAACTTGCCCCGTTTTACTCCACCCCAGCGTTTCGGCGGACATTTCTTCAGGGGGGGAACGGTGAAAAATTAGCTCAGGAATTTGCCAACGAAGCCAAGATTCGCTACCGTGCGATTGCTGCGTATGTGAAAATTGCCCGGCAGTTTTTCAACTTCACGATTGACTTTCCTGGCCTATCGCTAAAGGCTTCTGCATCCGATCCAGAAAGTGGCACAAGTCGGTACTACCGGTTTACGTTCGATATGCGGTTCATCCGCTTTGTTCCAACCGGACCGCTTCCGGAACTCACCGACCAGCAACGCCAGCAAATCCTCTACAATCTTACCGATCTGGAGACTTGGCAGTCCATTATTCCCCCCGACCTGTTCCGGATTGAAGGCTTTGTGCTGATTAACGCCACCGATATCAGCGACAATGAGTTTGTTGGCGTGCTGGAACGTGAGCTTGTCGAAAGTAGCAGCAGCATCCTGGCGATGGAAGGTTTCCAACGGCTTCAGCAGATTATCCGGGCGTATCTGCGGCAGAAAGATTTGGTGCTGGGATTGGTGGCAATTGATGGCGATACCATCATGGTGCTGAACTACGGCGCACAGTTGCCAAATGGCCAACCCAAAACTTGCTTGCTCAATCAATCCTATCACTTCCTCCGCAGCCAGCTTGCCGGATCCACCATCGAGCAGGCGTTGCTGAACGGCAAACCGCAAGTGATTGAAGATGTGCTTCAGCTTCCCACACCACGCGCAGCCGGCGATGAAGCGCTGATCGGAAAGGGATTCCGCAGCGCGTACTTTGCGCCGCTGAACTACAACGGCGCGTTGATTGGCGCTCTGAACATTTACTCACCCAACGCAGGCGACCTGACCGAACTGAACACCCTGAAACTGACCAACCTTCTCCCGCTATTTTCGATGGTGGTTCGCCGCAGTTTGGCGGATATGGAGAACCAGGTGCAAGCGGTGATTCGCCAGCAGTACACGGCGGTGCATCCGTCGGTGGAGTGGAAGTTCCGCGAAGCCGCAAAAGGGTTTCTCACCCGCCAGGGAATGGTTGCCGAAAACCAGATTGAGCCGATTGTTTTCCACGATGTTTACCCACTGTTCAGCGTCAGCGATATTCGCGGGTCATCGGATCACCGCAACCAAGCCATTCAGCAAGATTTAATCGAGCAACTCAGCCTAGCTTGGGGGGTGTTGGATTCCGCACGCGCCGCGCGCCAGCTTCCAATTCTGGATCACCTTCTGTTCCGGGTTCACGATAAAATTGCCCACATCGAATCAGGGTTGCATTCCGGTGATGAAGCCGGGGTGTTGGATTTTTTGCGCCACGAAGTTGAGTCGTTGTTTAGCCACATCGGCGATTTTGGCCCAGCCGTTGCCCAGCGGATTGATGACTACAACGCAACGCTGGACCCTGAAATCAAAGCGGTCTATCAGAAGCGAAAAGAGTTTGAGGAGAGCGTCACGGCAATCAATCGGGTGATTGCTGCATTTGTGGAATCGGAGGAGGAGCGGGCGCAGGGGATGTTCCCCCACTACTTTGAAAAACACCAAACCGACGGCGTTGATTTTGGCGTGTATGTTGGCCAATCGTTGGTGAACGACCGCCAGTTCAGCGACCTGTACCTTCGCAATTTGCGGCTGTGGCAACTGCTGGTGATGTGCGGCGCGGCGCGCTTGGCCAACGAAGTAAAATCCACCCTCACCGTCCCGTTGGACACCACGCATCTTGTGCTGGTGCAAACCACACCGCTCTCGATCAGCTATCGTTTGGATGAAAAGCAGTTTGATGTTGATGGAGCCTACAACATCCGCTACGCAATTATGAAAAAGCGGATTGACAAAGCGGAAATTAAGGGAACGGGGGAGCGGCTAACCCAGCCCGGGAAATTGGCCATCGTCTATTCCCAACCGCGCGAGGCGCAGGAGTACCGGCAGTATCTGGAATACCTGGTTGCCAGCCGGATGATTGAGCCAGAGATTGAAGACCTTGACCTTGACGACCTGCAAGGCGTTCACGGCCTGAAGGCGTTACGGGTGAACGTGGTGCTGCAACGTGCCGCCGGTGATGTTGAAGTTCCAGAAGCCATCGAGCGTGCGATTCGGGAGTTTTCGGAAGGGGGGTGAGGTGCGGAAAAGTGAGTGAGTGCCGTCTGCCACTTGTTGTTTCGGCAGACAACTGACGGACGCGGAAGAAATTAGGTTAGGATTACAACCGGAGAGAACGGATTGCAGCCAGACATTGAACAGACCCGGTTGCGGGTATCCAGAGAGACAAACGCCACGAAGAAGGCACAATTCGGCCAATTCCTTACGCCACAACGGATTGCGGCTTTTATGGCAAGCCTGTTCCCGCCCGCCGGGGGAATCTGCCGTTTGTTGGATGCGGGGGCTGGCATTGGTTCGCTTTCTGCAGCGTTTCTGGAGCGGTGGCGTGCTGGCAATTTTCAATTTCAGCGCGTCGAGCTTGACGCATTCGAGGTAGATGATTCCTTGCACGCTGAGTTATCGCGAACATTCTTGCAGTATCGAAGCGAATCATTCAGCCTGCATCTTCATGGTGATGACTTCATCCACGCCGCAGTGAGCGCGCTTTCCGGCGGACTTTTTTCAAAGGCACTGCAGGGGTACAGCCACGCCATACTCAATCCGCCGTACAAAAAAATCAATAGCACGTCGGCGCACCGTTTGGTACTGCGTGAGATTGGGATTGAGGCGGTCAATCTTTACTCAGCTTTTGTTGCGTTATCGCTGGCACTTGTTATTCCGGGCGGGCATATCGTTGCAATCATTCCACGCAGTTTCTGCAACGGGCCATACTACCGTCCATTCCGTGATTCCATTCTTCGCCAATCGGCTATCCGTCACCTCCATTTGTTCAACTCGCGCAGCAAGGCGTTCAAGGATGATGATGTTTTGCAGGAGAATATCATCATTCTGTTGGAACGTGGTGGCCGCCAGGAATCGGTGACTGTTTCAACTTCGACCGATGATACTTTCGCTGATCTGACCCAGCACAACTATCCGTTCAGCCGGATTGTCTCCCCCGATGATTCAGAGCGATTCATTCATGTCCCCACCTCACCTGCACCAACTTCCCTTGAGTTATTGCCGGCGATTCGGCACACCCTTGCTGATGTTGGCATCAGCGTATCAACCGGGCCCGTGGTTGATTTCCGAGTAAAGGATCACCTGCGCGATATGCCAGGATCAAGCACTGTGCCGATGCTGTACCCCTGCCACTTCATTGGGCAAAGTATCCGATGGCCGATTGAGGGAATGAAGAAGCCCAACGCAATCGAGCGCAACTCTGCTACTGAAAAACTGCTCTATCCAATCGGGTTTTATTGCTTGGTGCGGCGTTTCTCTGCCAAAGAAGAATCACGCCGCATCGTTGCAAGCGTTGTTGAGCCAGCCACGTTTGGCCAGGCATCCATGCTCGGCTTGGAGAATCACGTGAACGTCTTCCATGAGGATAAACAGGGGTTGCCGGAGCCATTGGCTCGCGGGTTGGCTCTGTTCCTGAACACAACCGCTGTTGACCAGCAGTTTCGGCAGTTCAATGGCCATACCCAAGTCAATGCCGCCGATCTGAAGTTGATGAAATATCCAAGCCGCAACGCCCTGATCCAACTTGGCTTGTGGGCAATGCAGCAAAAGGAAGCACCCACGCAAGCCCAGATTGATTCCACGTTAGAAACCCTGGCCGAATGAGTACCAACACAAAGCGCGATCCTCTGAAGGAAGCTGAGCACATCCTTGCTTTGTTAGGGCTGCCTGTGGTGCAGCAGAACGAACGCTCCGCGCTTTGCCTGCTCTCTCTGTTGGACCTTCGTCCGGGTAAGGCTTGGAACAAGGCAAGGAACCCACTACTGGGGATCACCCCGATGATGGACTGGATGCGCAAGCACTACAACAAGGATTACGCGCCAAACACCCGCGAAACAGTGCGTCGCCAGACCATGCACCAGTTTGTGGCTGCTGGGATTGCCCTGTACAATCCCGACAATCCTGACCGTCCGGTGAACAGCCCAAAAGCTGCTTACCAGATAGAGCCTGCCACACTTGCTTTGCTACGCAGTTTTGGCACCAAGCAATGGCACAGTAATCTGGTAAATTACTTGGCGATGCGCCAGACGCTGGTTGCCCGTTACGCCAAAGAACGCCAGCAAAGCCGCGTGCCGGTCAAAATTGCACCGGGTAAACAGATTACCCTAAGCCCCGGTAAACATAGCGAGCTGATTCGGGCAATCATCGAAGACTTCGCCCCACGTTTTGCGCCGGATAGTCTGCTGGTGTATGCCGGTGATACTGGCGACAAATGGGGGTACTTCGATGCGGAGCTATTCCAAGAGTTGGGACTTACGGTTGATCCCCACGGCAAAATGCCCGATGTGGTGTTGTATTACGCACACAAAAACTGGTTGCTACTGGTGGAGTCCGTCACCAGCCACGGGGCAGTTGATGGGAAACGCCATGCAGAGCTTACCAAACTGTTTGCTGGATCACGGGTTGGTTTGGTGTATGTCACTGCTTTCCCAAACCGAGCTACTCTCAGCCGCTACTTGGGCGAAATTGCATGGGAAACTGAGGTGTGGATTGCTGATGCGCCTTCTCACCTGATTCATTTTAATGGATCGCGCTTCTTGGGGCCATATCCTGCATGAGCGTGCGATTCGGGAATTTTCGGAAGGGGGATGAGAGGTGCGGAAAAGTGAGTGAGTGCCGTTCCCAGATATGTTATACTCCAAACAGAGTGGTTTGCGAAAAACTCAATCACTGTCATTCCCGCGAAAGCGGGAATCCATAGCGCACCTGGCTGAGTAGATTTTCGCAAGTCAATTTGCGCCGAGTATAATCAACAGACAGCCTTCTGCAATTCGTTGAAAAATTGCAGAAGGCTGTGCTCTCTCTCCCTACTCACTCTTCCCGTGATTTTTCTCTGTCTATTCCCCGTCCTCGGCCAACTCACCGTACCACAGCTGCTGCATCTCATCGCTGCCGGCCAGCAGTTCATCCAGCGTCCCTTCCGATGCAATGCGGCCATCTTTCAGCAGGATGATGTGGTCGGCACGTTGCAGCGCGGCGCGGCGGTGCGATGCCACAAGGCAGGTTGCCTCTCGCTGCTGGAAAATCTGCTCCCACAACGTCCGCTCGGTTTCCACATCCAGCGCGCTGGAAAGGTCGTCGAAGACGTACAACTCCGGTTGCAACGCAAACATTCTTGCGGCTGCGGTTCGCTGCATCTGCCCGCCAGATAGCTTCACCCCGCGTGGACCAACGGTGGTTTGCAGGCCCTGCTCCAGCAACCGCAAGTCGTGCTCCATCACTGCAAGGTGGATTGCCTCGGCCACTTGGTCGGCAGGCATTGGTTGCCCCAGTGTGATGTTGTCCAGCAACGTATCGCTGAACAATCGCGGGGTCTGCGGTGTGTATGCCGTCCGTGGCGGCGACATGAAAATGGCTGGGTCCTGCACCGGTTTTCCGTTCCAGTATATCTCCCCGTTGTCGCGCGGGAGCAACCCCAGCAGGACTTTCAGCAACGTGGTTTTCCCCGCACCAATCCGCCCGGTGATAACCGTGAAGGAACCACGCCGCACCCGCAAGGAAATATCCTCAATCCCACGCCCAGTATCTGGATGCTGGTAAGATAGGCCCACCCCTTCCAGCGTGTAGAGCTTGTGCCGTGTGCCACGGGTGATGGGGGTAACGTCCGGCAGCGTATCGTGCAGATAGACCGGCGCGTGTTCCATCAACTTCTCTACGGGCGCGTTCTGCATCAGCTCGTTCATCCGCTCCACCGAAACCCCAGCGCGGCGATATTCGGAGATCATGTTCCCCACAAACCTCATGCTTCCGCTGATGCGCCCCAGGTAGATCACGAACAACGCAAAATCCCCCACGGTGAACGCTCCCGTCCGCATTGTTTGGCTGGCCAGCAGCAGAACAATCCCAATCCCGATGTTCGCCATGTTCTCATTGACGCTGTTGATTAACTCACGCGAGAGGGTGTCCTTCAGTGCCGCGCCGCGCCGGACCTCGTTCAGTTTTGCGAAGTGATTCATCATCTGCTCTTCTGCCGCCGCCACCTTCACGGTTCCAACGGCGTTGAACGTCTCGCCGATGAACGAAGTCACCCTTCCGGTTGCTTGGCGGTGTGCGCGGCGGTATTTGCGGGTGCGCCCACCCATGCGGTAGCTGAAGTAGCTGATCACCGCCAGCGGGGCCAACGCAACCAGCGTCATCTGGGTGTTGATCGTGGCCATGATGATGATGCTGATGACCAGCGACACAATGAACCCGGTGGCATCGGTTCCCGATTCCACAAAGCCCATCACATCCTCAACGTCGTCGCGGAAACGGTTGACGGCTTCGCTGGGTGAGTCCTTCAGCCGGCGCGCGCCGGGGCCTTGCACCAACCACTCCAACATATTCCGGCGCATCAACGCCTCGATGGTGTACAGAAAGGTGGACCAAGCGTGGATGCCAAGCCGCATCACCCCAAGCCGCGCCCCGGTTGCCACCACCAGCAAGGCAAGCAGTGTCCATAAACCAAGCTCGGCTGGGCGTTGCCCGCTTAACGTGTCGAAAATTGCTTTGGTGATAAGCCCAAAGAAAATCGGGGCACTGTGAAAAAGCCCCCAGCACAGGCAGTTCAGCGCGAACAGCCAGGGGCGGTAGCGGATGAACCCAATGATGTATGTTCCAGTTGTCATGCTAACTCCTTTTCTAATCCGGTTTGCAGCAGTGCGTAGTAGCGCGATGTCGTATCTGTTTCCAGCAAGGCGCGCTGGCCATGCTCGCGCAGTCGTCCATCTTCAAGAATCATAATCTCGTCGGCGCGTGCCACCGTCGAAAGGCGGTGCGCGATGATGATCGCCGTGCGGTTCTCCGTCAGCCGCGCCATTGCTCCTTCCAGAAGCTGCTCGGTGGCGCGGTCTAATTTGGATGAAGGCTCATCCAGAATCACCAAGCCGGGATCGCGAAGGAACAGCCGCGCAAAACTGAGCAACTGCGCTTCCCCCGCCGAAAGCCCTCCGCCGCCAGCCGCCAGCACCGTATCCAGTCCCTCGGCAAAACGGCTGAACCAGTCGTGCAGCCCCAGCAGATCCACCACTTCCCAGATTTTGCTATCGGGGATGGAGTCGTCGAACCAGGTCAGGTTTTGGCGGAGCGTGGCGTGGAAGAGTTGCACATCCTGCGTCACCATTCCAATGCCGCGGCGAAGGCTGCTGAATCGGATGTCGCGAAGGTCGTTCCCATCAATCAGCACCGCCCCTGATGTTGGATCGTACAGCCGGAAGAGCAATCGTGTCATGGTGGATTTTCCGCTTCCGGTTCGCCCCAGCAGCCCAACAACGGTGCCTGGTTTCAGCGTGAAGGCGACTTCCTTCAGCACTGGCCGCTGGCCGTAGGCAAAGGTGACGTTGTGGAATCGAACCTCCATTGCGCCGTTGTGATGAAGCGGCAGGTGGCCATCCTTCATGCTGGTGGTTTCCCGCATCATCTGCTCCACACGGCCAACCGCCGCGCCGGCTTTCTGCAGGTCCTGCATCTGGTGGGTGATATTCTCAATCGGCGTGCGGAGCAGATCGGTGTACTGAAAGATCAGATAGACCGTGCCGATAAGGATTGTTCCCCCCTGGAACAACCAGATGCCCAAGCCCAGCGCGATGGTGTCGCCAATGGCAAACAAGCCCATCACCGCCACCCACATGATGGAGCGTTTCAGCCAGGCGTTTTTTCCGGTTTTGGCAACTTCCCCCATCACCCGGTGGAACCGGCGCATGGTGTAGCTTCCGCCGCCGTTTGCGCGGATGTCGTCAATGCCGGCAAGCCGTTCTTCAAGGAATCCGTACAGGTCGGCGCTGGCCTGGCGTTCTTGGGCAGATGCTTGCACAGCGTAATCACGAAGGCTGTTCAGAATGAGCGCGGCGCAGATGGTGAACGCGGTCAGTGCCACGCCAACAATCGTGTCCTCGCGGAAGAGCATCACCAGCGCGCCAACCAGAAGCAGCGCGCTTCCCAGGACTTTCACCACGAATTGGGAGAAGAAGTTGGAAAGGGCGGTGATGTCGCCATCAATCCGCTCGATCATTTCGCCTGGGGTGCGTTCGTTGTGGTAGCCCATGTCAAGCCGCAGGGCGTGTTCGGCCATATCTTGGCGAAGCATGTTGGTTGCGCGCCAGCCAACATCGGCCCCCACGTAGGTGGCCAGCGTGGAAAGGACTTGCGTGCCAAGCGCGGCAGCAAGAAACAGCAGGGCGGTGAAGACCAATTCGGTTCCATCCCCCGCTCCGGTTTGAACGGTGTTGATAAAGTGCCGCAGAATTTGCGGGTTTAGTAGCTGCAAGCCAATTCCGGAAAGAAGCAGTGCAAAAAGGAGCGCAGCTTTTTTCCGTTGTGGGCGCAGATATTTCAGAAAAATGTCAGCGTATCGCCGTAAGGATATCTTCATAGAAGCGTCTCTCTTTTCTCCAGATGTTGGTGTGAAAAAAAACAGCGGAGTCGTGCACAGCAATGGCACAGCCCGTGCCGAAGCGTCACGATGTTCAATCCGGGCAACGTGTGTGTGATGCCGGTTGCGATGGTAGTGGAGTTCCGTCAGTCGGTCGAAGAGAGCGGCGTTTGTTGGCGGCGAATGCTCAAGCAGAAGAAGGTATGCCAGAAGGCAAGGCCCGCAGCGAAGGGTTGGTGTTCTGCGGCAGGTGTACTGTTGGTACAGTTGGGTTGAAGCTGCGGAATGCAGCGGATACAACGCCGTTGTGGCCTGCGAAGAACAGCCCCCCGAACGTTGTAGCCAAAAGAAAAACTGAGTCTTCCGTTGAACCTACGCCCAGAGCGCCATGACCGAGTTGTGTGGTCGCGAAGCGAATGCAGTGGTAAGAATGTTGGTAAATAACATTGTCGAAGTCCTCCTGTGAATTTGAACGCGTTCAACGTTCGTGAACAGCCCCGGCTCATGGCGCACTCGCACCCGCCCCGGCAGCGTGATGCACCCCAAACACAAAAATCAGGCCAAAGTTTCCGGGGGAATAATCAGGTAGTAAGATGCGGAACATCACTTTCCGCTCATGCTACGTGCTGGATGTGTCGAAGCATAAGCAGATGCCACCACGAACGGCAACGCCTTGCAAGCCAATCCCGCAAGTGGCAGCGTGTCCGATGCTTTCCAAGAAGCGCGCAAGATCGCTTCATCGAAAACCCCTCGCGATGACGAGGGCGCGGTTGCTTCTTATTTTTCCCCTTCTCTTATCTCCTCACTCCTATTGCATTGCGCCCATCACCGTTGCCACTACCTTTCGCGTTCCGCCGTGGTTTCTGTGCTCGCAGAGGTAGATGCCTTGCCATGTTCCAAGCAGCAATCCCCCGTTGGCAATGGGGATGGTTAGCGCGCTTCCAATCAGCACTGCTTTGATGTGTGCTGGCATATCGTCGGGGCCTTCGTCGGTGTGGCGGTAGTGGCGGGCGTGTTCGGGGGCCAAAATGTTGAAATGCCCCTCAAGGTCGCTACGAACGTCGGGGCTTGCGTCCTCGTTGATTGCCAACGATGCCGAGGTGTGCTGGATGAAAAGATGCAGCACCCCCACGCTGCAATCCCGAAGCTGGGGCAACGCCGCCAACACTTCGTCGGTGATGATGTGGAACCCACGCGAACGCGGGCGCAAGTTGATCTGCTGTTGTGTCCATTCCATGATGTGAAAATAGGGGTGTGGTGGTGATTGGTGATTGGTGATTGGTGATGGTCAGTAGTCAGTAGTCGGTGGGGGCTTCTGTTTTGTATTACTCCGTGCTTCAGCGCGGAGATTTCGCGCCACCTCACATTTCACTCTTCCCACCTCACTCTTCACTCTTCGCTTTGGCCCCCCTCTCCCACTCGACGAATGTGAGGCAACCAGCACTATCACACATTTGGGAGAGGGCGGGGGGTGAGGGCAGGCGGCGGCGGCTGAGTTCGGTGGCTCACGCTCATACTTCGACGGGGCTCAGCATGAGCCGAGGGCTGGGTTCGCGGTGGTCATTGGGCAGTGGTCAGTAGTGAGTTTCCGGCTTTGTCTTCATTTCACTCTTCCCACCTCACTCTTCACTCTTCGCTTTGGCCCCCTCTCCCACCCGACGAATGTGAGGCAACCAGCACTATCACACGCTTGGGAGAGGGCGGGGGGTGAGGGCAGGCAGCGACAGCGGCTGTGTTCGGTGGCTTGGCCGCAATCCGTCGCAAGGTATTGGGCGCGCCCAGAATCCATTGCCACACGGACTGCCCCGTTGTATAATTGCCGCATCTATGACCTTCCTTAATCCTCTGATTCTGATAGCCCTTGCTGCGGCAGCAATTCCGTTGCTGCTTCATCTGCTCAACCTGCGCAAACTTCGCACGGTTGATTTCTCCTCGCTCCGTTTTTTGAAGGAGCTTCAGAAAAGCCGCATCCGCCGCCTGAAGCTGAAGCAGTTGTTGCTGCTGCTGCTTCGCATTGGGCTGGTGGTTTTTGCTGTGCTGGCGTTTGCCCGCCCCGCGTTGCGAAGCTCGTCGGTGCTGCCGGGGGCGCACGCTGCGGCCACCGCTGTTATCCTGATTGACAACTCCTTTTCGATGACCCTGCGCGACGACCAGGGAACCCGATTCACCCAAGCCAAGCAGGCCGCGTTGGATATTGTGGAGATGCTGGAGGAGAACGACGAAGCCTACATCATCCCGATGACCGACCCGAAAGCCGCCATCAACGCCCAGCCGACACGCAACCGCGAGGTGCTGCGGCAGTTGGTGAACGGGCTTGGGCTGAACTTCCGCCGTGCCGATCTGGACGATGCCTTGCGCGCCGCCGCCACGGTGCTGGATCGCTCCCAAAACATCAATCGCGAACTCTACATCATCACCGATGCCCAACAATCCAACGCCCGTGGGGGAACCGATTCGCTGAAGCTCTTCACCGGCGATACCCGCATCTACCTTCTTCCCATCGGGGCCAATCATGGGCTGGCCGGAAGCAACCTTGCGCTCGACTCCATCCGTGTGCTTACCTCACTGTTTGAACGCGACCGCCCGGTGGAACTTCGCGCTTGGGTGCGCAACTACGGCCAGCGCGATGTTGAAAACGCAACCGTCAGTCTGTATATCGAAGGGAATCGTGTGGCGCAATCCGGGGTGGAGGTGAAGGCGGGGGGGAACGCAGTAGTGGAGCTTTCCGCGCCGCCAAAACGGAGCGGGTTGGTGAGCGGACATATCCAAGTGGAGGGGGACGATTTTGATTCCGATAACAAACGGTGGTTTGGCTTCCCGGTGGTGGAGCGGATGCGTGTGGCGATTGTTGGAACCCCAGAAAACACCGCCCCGCTTGGGCTGCTGTTCGGCCTGTACGGAACCACACTCACTGCCGACCGCGCCGCCGGAATCGGTGGCTTGGATATGGGCGCGTACTCCACCATCATCCTGGCTGACGCGCCCGTGACCCCAGCCGATGCCCGCCGGCTGGGCCAGTTTGTGGAAGAGGGTGGGGGAGTGGTGATCTACGCAGGGCCTTCAACCAACCGGGATGCGTTCAACACGGGGTTGGGGGTGAGTTTGGGAATTGGTTTGGGCACGCCAGTAACCGCCACCGACCCATCGGCACCGCTAACGTTTGCTGCTGTCGAGAAGGAGCATCCGATGTTCAGCGGGGTGTTCGATCCGGCAAACCCGGGCAACATGGTGGAATCCCCCGAACTCACCACAGTTCTTCCCGCATCGGGAGGGGAAACCCTGATTCGGCTGACGAACGGAAGCGCGTTTATGAGTGAGTTCCGCAGGGGGCGGGGGCGGGTGGTGTATGTTGGCGCGCCCCCCAGCGGGGCTTGGGGAAGCCTGGCAACGCGGGGAATTTTTGTGCCGATTGCGTTGCGCAGCGCGCTGTACGTTGGGGCCACCTCCGATCCCTTCCCGCAAGGAACCGTTGGCGAAGCAATCACCGTTCCGCTTGCCGCCGCGCAACTGCCAGACCAGGTTCGCGTGACCGGGCCAAACAACCTTGAGCAATTTGTGCCGGTGCGGAAATATCCATCGGGGGCATCCATCCAAGTGGATAACGCAACCGAGCCGGGAATCTACCGCGTGGATGCTGCGGGAAAGGAGCTGACGTTGTTTGCCGCCAACATGGGGAGCGGCGAAAGCGACCTAACACCGATGACCGAAAAAGCCTTGCAGCAAGCGATTGGCGTGCGGATGACAAACCCGGCCAACCTCCGCCAGCTTCAATCCAGCGGAAGCAATTTCGGCGCAGCAATCATCGAATCCCGTTTCGGCCTAGAGTTGTGGAAGTACATGCTTGCGCTGGCCTTACTCTGTGCGTTTGCCGAGATGTTTGTGGGGAGGGTTCCAAAAAATGCTGAAGCAGGGGGGTGAGATTCTGTGGGTGGTCAGTTGTCAGTTGTCAGTTGTCAGTTGTCATTAGTCAGTTTCCGGCTTTGACTTCATCTCACTCTTCACTCTTCACTCTTCACTTTGGCTTTGGCTTCGTTTCACTCTTCCCAACTCACTCTTCACTCTTCGATGCCGCAGGTGTGTGAGCAGTGAACGCTATAGTTTCTATTTCCTACTTCCTATTTCCTCCCCTCCCCCCACCCGGGATGCAATTTGGAAACCTTCACCCGTGAAGGATTCGGCAAGTTTGCGGCGGTGTTCGGCAACGGGGTTGCCGCGCCACATCTTCATTCAGGACAATCACAACGCCTTCATGTCCGAGCAAGTTCGCTTGATGTTCACGGAAATTGCCGAGCGGTACGATGCCGGCAACGACGCGCTCTCCTTTGGCACTCATCGCCTTTGGAAACGCCGATTGATCCGCCGCGCCGCTGTCCGCCCCGGCGCGCAGGTGCTGGACGTTGCCACCGGAACCGGCGACATCGCGCTCCGGTTTGCCGATGCTGTTGGTCCGCAGGGGAGCGTGGTGGGGGTTGATTTTTCTGCCAAGATGATCCAGCAAGCCAAGCAACGCCCCAACAACCAAAAGCCCAACCTCAGCTTTGAAGTCGGCGATGCCATGGGCCTCCGCTTCCCCGATAACAGCTTCGATGCAACCTCCATCTCCTTCGGCATCCGCAACGTTGATGAACCCGTGGTCGCGCTTCGCGAAATGCGCCGCGTTGTGAAACCCGGCGGGCGTGTTCTGGTGATGGAGTTCGGCCAGCCGCGTGGATTGTTCGGGGCGTTGTACCGTTTCTACATCAGCAACATCGGTCCGATTATCGGCGGCATTATCAGCGGCAAACGCTACGCCTACCAGTATCTGGATCGCACCGCGGCTGCGTTCCCCGCCGGCCAAGCGTTTCTGGAGTTGATGAAACAAGCCGGGTTCCAAAACCCAACAAAAGAAGCGTTGTTCGGGGGGATTGCCTACATCTACATTGGGGTGAAAGAGAATTGAAAATGGAGAATTGAAAATGGAGACTGAGTTGATGTTGCGGCATTCCATCACCGTCGGTATTTCTGGCGGAAGCGGCGCGGTGTATGCGGTGCGACTTCTTGAAATACTTCCACGGTACTACCGCCGTGTGAACATCGTCATGTCGAACGCTGCGCGCCAGGTGCTTGCCCAGGAGGTTGATGTTGTGGCCCCGGCAGCCGGCGCGTGGGGGTTGCCAAACGCCACGCCGGAAGAAGCCGAACGGGTCCTGATCTGGAACAACCAGAACTACAACGCGCCGTTTGCCAGCGGAAGCAATTGCCCCGACCAGATGGTGATTGTCCCGTGTTCGATGAGCACCGTTGCAAGCATCGCCCACGGCATTGACCAAAACCTGATGCACCATGCCGCAGCGGTGATGCTGAAGGAGAAAAAACAACTCATTCTTGTCCCCCGCGAGACTCCGCTGTCGGCCATCCACCTGCGAAATATGCTCACGCTGGCCGAGCTGGGTGTGACGTTGGTTCCGGCAATGCCCGGCTTCTACAGCGGCCAATCAACCTTCGATGACCTTATCAACTTCGTCCTGCAGAAAGTGCTGAACCAACTGAACATTGATCTGAAACTTAGCAGGAAATGGGGGGAGGGAGGGGGGTGATGAATGTGGTCAGTGGTCAGTGGTCAGTGGTCAGTGGTCAGTGGTCAGTGGTGAGTGGTCAGTGGTGAGTGGTGAGTGGTGAGTGGTGAGTGGTGAGTGGTGAGTGGTTGGTGTTGGCTCTATCTCACTCTTCCCATCTCACTCTTCACTCTTCGACATGGGTGAGGGTTGGCAGCGACGGCGAGCAGCACAAAAAAGATCAACAACTAAAACAGTTTTTCCAGACCTCCATGTCTTCCAAACTCCTATCCCGCGTTCGCTCCTTGCTTGAACGGCAGGAACGAATCGGCGTTGATGATTGCCAGGAATTATTCCAGGTGAAGGACCTTGCGGCGATTGCCACGCTTGCCCGCATCCCACGCGAACGCCGCCACGGCCGCAACGCCCACTATCGCGCCATTGTCCCGCTAACCGTTGCCACCGTTGATGACCTTGCCCAAGCTGGCGGCCAGTTGGAACCTGAGTCCGGGGCGGTTGGGATTGCGGTTCGGCCTGATGGCCAGGCTGCCGCCACGCTGGGGGCGTTGATGGAGCTGCAATCCGCCATGCGATTGCTTCCGTTGCCCGCTACTCTCTTCATTTCTGCAGGAATCATTGCACGCGCTGCCGAAGCCACGGGAAGCTCAATCCCCGAAGCAGTGCAAGCGTTGGCGGGTGGTGGCGGGGTGTTCATCAACGGCGACGAAGCCGAGCTTTCCGACGCGACGTTCCGCACGGCGCACACCGCCGCTGCAATCCCATTTCCGCAGTGGCTTGCTGTTCACCGCGCCGCCCATGCCGCAGGGCTGAAAACTGGTGCTTCAATGCTCTACACCGTCCACGATCGCCCAGCGGAATATGCCGCACATCTTCAGGCGATTCGCCAGCTTCAGGATGAAACCAACGGCTTCGTTCAGTTTGTGCCGATGGGGGTCCAAAACAGGGATGTTGCCGAGTGGTATCTGGTTGCGCCAACCGCAGCGCAATCGCTTCGTGTGGTGGCGGTTGCGCGGATGTTCTTGGATTCCATCCCCCACATCGCCGTTGCCCCGTCGTTGATTACCAGCGAAGAATCGTTTGTGGCCTTAAGCTACGGAGCCAACATGGTGGATTCCACCATCGCCGTTGGCGACGTTTGTTCCGATGAAGGTTTGGGCGTTGCCGCTGCGGAGGGGGCTTCGCTTCCGGTGATTGCCGCATCCACGGCGCGCCAGCGTGGCGGAATCCTTCCGCGAACTATTCACAGCCGGATTGTTGAATCCCGCCACATCCCGGTTCCGATGGACGCGGCCTTCGGCGAAATTTCATCCCTGACTATTCTTGCCCAGCAGTAACAACCCAGAACGGAGAACATTCCATGCCAACACTTGCACCTTCCCGAAAAAAACTGCGCGTGGTCGCGGCGGACTTCCTGAACTCGCTTCCACTAACCGTGGAAATGGCCGAAGATGAGTTGTTCAATTTCGAATATGTGATCCCCAGCGAAGGGGCGCGCCGAATGATGGAGCAGGAAGCCGACATCGCTTTGTTGCCGGTGGCGGCCGTGGCCGAGATTGGCGGCTTGGAGGTTGTCCCCGGCCCTTGCATCGGCGCAAACGGAAGGGTGGAGTCGGTGGTGATTGTCAGCCAGGTTCCGCTGGATAAGGTTCAGCGATTGCTGATTGACAACGCCAGCCGGACCTCGGTGGTGCTGGCAAAAATTTTCATGGATTCGGTGGGGAAAGGTGACATCCCATTTATTCGGATGCCGGGCCAAGCGATTCCGGCAAACGTGAAAGGGACTGATGCTGGCCTTCTGATTGCCGACATCGCTTTCCGCGAATCGAAGCAGTTCAAATATCGCCACGACCTTGCCGATGCGTGGAAACGATTAACTGGCGAACCGTTTGTTTTTGCCGTCTGGGCTGCGCAGCCCGGGGTGCTTACTCCAGAGTTGGTGGAGCGAATCAACCGCCGGTTTTGGGATGGGATTGCCCGCAAGCATCAGATTATTGAGGAGTGGGCCGCGAAACATGGAATGCCAAAAGCTGAGGTGGCCGATTATTTGGATGAGCGCATTCAGTTCAATCTGAACAAATCCGCGTGGTACGGAATGCAGGAATTTTTCCGGTTGGGAAGCAACATGCGATTGCTTCCCGATGCACGGGTGGAATTTGCCACGCCGCAGGAACCGCAAAACGGCATCAACACCTTCGGCAAATTTGTGCCGGAGGTTGTCCCCTACAGCCGCAGCTATGGCGTGGATCGAATTTTGGCGCGCGCCGATGCTGGCCGCCGCATCAGCATCCACGATGCCGAACGGCTCTATCTGGAGGCGGACTTGACCGACATCGGTGAGGTTGCCAACAACATCCGCAATCGGATGAACCCTGGCGGGCGTGTCAGCTACATTATTGCCCGCAACATCAACTACACCAACGTCTGCAATGTGGATTGCGGTTTCTGCGGATTCTACCGCAGCGATGACCCCAAGCGCAAAGGCCACAACGAAGGCTACGTCCTGACCCGCCAGCAGCTCCGCGAAAAAATGGATGAGCTTGCCGACGGCGATGGTGTGCAGGCATTGGTGCAAGGTGGGGTGAACCCAAATTTGCCGCTGGAATACTACACCGACTTGCTCCGTTGGATGAAACGTGAGTGGCCGCAAATCCAGCAAAACAGTTTCAGTGCCGACGAGGTTCTGGGGCTGTGTCCGAACACAACTCCGCAAGAAATTTCCGCCGTGCTGCACGCCTTGCGCGATGCTGGTTTGGACACCTTTGCTGGTGCCGGGGCGGAGATTCTGGTAGATAAAGTTCGCAAGCGGGTAAGCTACAAGAAGAGCCGCTCGGCGGTGTGGTTAGAGGTGATGCGGCAGGTGGGGATCATGGGGATGAAGGCCTCGGTGACGATGCTGTACGGCATGGGAGAAACCACCCGTGATAAGTTTGCGCACATGGCAAAAATTCGCCAGTTGCAAGATGAAGTTTCCCCGTTTATGGTGTTTATCACGTGGCCGTACCAGAAAGGCCCTGAGCAGAAAATTAAATCGTTCGACCAAGCCGGGGCAACGTATTTACGGGTGCAGGGGATTTCGCGAATTTTCTTCGATAATATCCAGCACATCATGTGCAGTTGGGTGACACAAGGCCCTGACATCGGCCAGACCGCGCTTTATTATGGAGCCGATGATTTTGGGTCGGTGATGTTCGAGGAGAACGTGGTATCGGCCAGCGGAACCACCTACAAAATGAACGCAAACTCCATGGAGCATTGCATCCGCGAAGCAGGCTTTATTCCATTCCGCCGCAAAGGGGATTTTAGCGAGTGGGACTTGGTGGAGCATCAGATGCTGCAAAATACTCGCGTACTATGATTTTAATGATTGAATGAGGACTATGATTTATTTTGATGGGGGTGAGCTGTAGAAGGCATGCATTTTTTACAGGATAAATTGTTCGTGTATTAAGAAAGAATAGTGGGATAACCAATTTAATGGAGGGATGTTGTGATAAAGCCAGAATATCAGGATAGCGAGCTGACAGGCAAAATCATTGGCTGTGCTATGGAGGTTCATAAGTATTTGGGCAATGGTTTTCAGGAGGTGATTTATCAGCGGTCATTAGCTATTGAAATGCGATTGCAGGGGCTATCTTTTGAGCGAGAGTTTGAAATGCCTTTGTTTTATAAAGGTGAGAGTGTAGGTTCAAGGCGTGTGGATTTTTTTGTGGAAGGGAAAATAATGGTTGAATTAAAAGCCGTTATCCAGTTAGAAGATGTGCATTTGGCACAAGCCATCAATTATCTGGAGGCATATAAAATGAAAATCGGACTTCTCATCAATTTTGGCAATAGAAGTCTGCAATTTAAAAGGGTTATGAAGCCAAGCGGAAAAAGTCAAAGCTCATCAAAAAAACAAACACAATAAGAATCGGGCTTCTCATCAACTTTGACAAAAGAAGCCTGCAATTGAAAACGGCTATGAGTCCAAGCAAAGAAATCATAGCCAATCAAATAATCACATACAATCATAGTCAAAGATACAAGGGGGCAACAGCACAACTGTTGCCCCCTTGTTGTTAAAACAATCAAATGCTTGATACTTACCCCTACCACAGCTTGCTAAACGCCGGATAAAAAAGCAATCCAAGCCGTGGCTGGCTTAGGAAAAATTCTGTTTTCCGGCGTGGCAGTACCCGCTCGGACATGATTTTTGAGACGTACCATTCTGCCGTTGGGGCAACAATGCCGAAGGGTGTTTTGATATTGATAGCAATCCCAAACGCCCCGCTAAGCCCCAAGCCTGTTTCCACAAATTCTTTGTAGTTAGTGTCGCGCACTTCTTCAACCAGCCATTGCTCCAAGCCATAAGAATTTCGGAAATACGTTAGCCCAAGCGAGGCGTGAAGGTTAATCACCGACATCGGGTTGCCGGTGAACCGGAAGTTAAACCCAAATTGTTGGTGGTCGTTCGGCGGTGCAAATTCTTTCCCCGTTACGTTGGTGTAGGTGGTGTCGTACAGGATGGTGTTACGGCTTTGGGTGTAGGTAAGGTCTAACTGCAACCAATGGACATCCAAACTGCGGAGCGGCGTTCCGCTTAGCCAGATGCCGTAGCCAGGAACAGCGTTGGCATCAGTAAGCGACCCGCTGATGATGGAGGTGGAAGCAAAATGCCCCCCAAAACCAAACCACTTCTCGTATGGCTCCGAAGGTTTTGCCCGGGCAGTAACGGAGTCTGCCGGCGATGCCGGAAGGGGAAGGGTGAGCGATGAAATATCAGCAGGCGGCTGCCGATTGCTGGTAGCTGATTGCTGCGCTACGGCTGGCACGCAAGCCAACATCATCAGCAGTAACATCAGTTGAAAAAAACGCTTGGCGTTTGCTGTTGTCGTCGTCATAATTTCCTGTAAAGTCGTGCCTCGAAGTTCGGCCATCTTCTGTGCAACCAATTCCACAAATGCTGGCTCGTTCCGCTTGCCACGGTGTGGGATCGGGGTCATGTAGGGGGCATCGGTCTCAATCATAATGCGGTCGTCGGGAACAGCGCGCACAACTTCATCCAACGCCCCCTTGCTGAAGGTGATGTTTCCGGTGAAGGAGATCATCCCCCCCAGCCCTACGGCTTGTTCCAAAACATCCATTCCGCTGCTGAAGCAATGCAGTTGGAATCGCAAGCTGCCATCCTGTTCTTCCTCCAATATCCGCAGCACGTCCTCATCCGATTCCCGGTTGTGAATCACCGCCGGAAGCCCAACGGCTTTTGCAATCTGAAGTTGCCTGCGGAACACTTCATGCTGCCGAGGCCTGGGGGCGAAGTCGTAATGGTAGTCCAAGCCAATCTCCCCAACAGCAATTCCGTTCCCCTGTTGCAGCAGCTCCTGAACCTGATCCAGATCGCTGTCGGCAATTTCGGCAGCATGGTGCGGGTGAACCCCAATGGCAACATGAATCTGCGGAAACCGCTTGGCCAGCTGCAACGCCGGCTGGAATTCCTGTGGCTTGGTGGCCGGTATCACCACCGCTTCCACCCCGGCTTCAGCTGCGCGCGCCAGCACCTGCTCGATGTCGTCGGCAAAACGACCAACGTACAGATGGGCGTGGGTATCAATCAGCGAGCGCATTCAAAACCTCCTGGACATGGCCTTGTACTTTCACTTTTGGGAAGATATGCTTGATCCGCCCCCGTTTGTCAAGGATAAACGTCGTCCGCTCCACCCCCATGTACTTTCGCCCGTACATGCTTTTCTCCACCCAGACCCCATACCGGTTCACAAGCTCCTTCTGCGGGTCGGCCAGCAACGGAAAATTCAGCGATTCTTTGTCGGCAAATTTTCGGTGGCTTTTCACGGTGTCGGGGCTAACGCCAAGCAGCACCACGTTGCCCGCTGCTAATCGGTTCAAGTTGTCGCGGAAGTCGCAGGCTTGCGTGGTGCAGCCGCTGGTTAAGTCTTTTGGGTAGAAGTAGAGCACCACCGTTTGGCCACGGTACTGCTTCAGACGGTGTGTGTTTCCGTCTTGGTCTTCTGCGGTGAAGTCGGGGGCGATGTCGCCAACATTCAGCATAGTGTGGTGTGGTTGATCCGGTTATCGTTTGCCGCCAAATTTTTTCCCGCCGCCAGGTCGCCCTCCGCCAAATCCTTTGTTGAAGTCGCGGCGTGGCCGTTCGCCATCGTTGCGGCGGTCGCCAAACGGGCGGCGGTTGTCATCGCGTTTCCCGAAGCTCCGTTCGCCAAAATCGTGGCGTGGCCGTTCGCTATCGTTGCGGTCGTTGAAGTTGCGGCGTGGCCGTTCGCCATCGTTGCGGTCGTTGAAGTTGCGACGTGGGCGGTCGCCGTCGTTGCGGTCGTTGAAATCACGGCGTGGTCGGTCGCCAAATGGGCGGCGGTCGTCATCCCGTTTCCCGAAACTCCGTTCGCCGAAATTGCGGCGTGGCCGTTCGCCATCGTTGCGGTCGTTAAAGTTGCGGCGTGGCCGTTCGCCATCGTTGCGGTCATTGAAATCACGGCGTGGTCGGTCGCCAAATGGGCGGCGGTCGTCGTCCCGTTTTCCGAAACTCCGTTCGCCGACATTGCGACGTGGCCGGTCGCCATCATTGCGGTCGTTGCGGTCGTTGAAGTTGCGACGTGGCCGATCTCCATCGTTGCGGTCGTTGAAATCACGGCGTGGTCGGTCGCCAAACGGGCGGCGGTTGTCATCCCGTTTCCCGAAGCTCCGTTCACCGAAATTGCGGCGTGGGCGTTCGCCGTCGTTGCGGTCGTTGAAGTTGCGGCGTGGGCGGTCGCCGTAGGGCCGACGGTCGTCGTTTCTTGCTTCCGAGCTGCGGCGTGGGCGGCTTTGGTCTCCACGTTCTTCAAACTTGCGGCGTGGCCGTTCGCCTTCTTGCTCACCTTGCTCCATCTCCGGTTTCCCCCCTTCATCATCGTGCGCCACGAACCGCTCGGCACTCCGTTTCCGAATCGGGCGGTTGCCCCCTGTTTCGGCTCCTGCGTCTTCTTCGGCTTCTTCGGCCACACGCTCTTCTCCCCAAATTGTTTTGTACGTTGTTGCGGGTTCGGGCCAAGCGGTATCATCATCTTCCTCCATTTCCAACTCCAACTCTTCTTCATCAAGCTCGGAGTGCGGCCCCAGCACCACAACAAATTCGCCACGGAATTTTTTCTCAACGAACCGCTCGTTCAGCCCTGCAAGGGTGTCGTGCAGCACTGCTTCGTTCGGCATGGTGAGGTTCATGGCCAACGCGGCGGGGCGCAGTGGCATGGCATCGGCAAGGATGGAGAGAAGGGAGCGAAGGCGGTAGGGAGTTTCCAGGATGACCACCGTGCGGGTGCGGAGGCGCAGTGCTCGTGCGGCAAGTTCCCGTTCGCCAATTTTGCGGGGAAGGAACCCAACCATATCGAATTCATCAATCCCAAAACCGCTGACCATCAGGGCTGTGGTGATGGAGCTTACGCCCGGGATGACCGTTGGCCGCAACTTGAGTTCGCGCAGTTTCTGGACTAACGTTGCGCCTGGATCCGCCACCAGCGGCAATCCGGCATCGCTGATAACGGCAACGGTTTTTCCGGCGTTCAGCAGTGCGATCACTTCTTCGGTGGCTTCTTCCTCGTTGTGTTCGTTCATCTCCATCAGCTTTGCGCTGATGTTGTGAGTTCGCATGATTCGCGCACCAACTTTTGCTTCCTCGCAAACCACAACATCGGCGTTGGCAAGGGTGCGGATTGCCCGCAGCGTGATGTCGCCATCGTTGCCGATGGGGACCCCAACAAAAAAGATATTCCCGGAGCGTTTGATCCGTACTGCTTCGGTTTCTTCTTCCGTCTCTTCCTCGCTTGTGGCCTCATCTTCGTTCGGCTGGTCAATCTCCGCAGCATCTGCCAAGCTGGCTTCGGTCTGTTCGGCCTCTTCTTCCTTCGGCTCATCCCGCTCGTCAGCGTCCGCCATGCTAATTTCTTCCAAGCTGCGTTCGGTCTGCTCGGCTTGTTCTTCCATTGCGGGTTCCTCGGTTCCGGCGTTGCCGGTGGGTGTGTCGCTCGTTTCTGGGATGAAGGTTGCGTCCTCTATCTGCAGAGGTTGTTGCACCGGCTGTTCGCTTGGTATCGTGGTCTCTTCCGCGTTATCTGGTTGGTTGGTCATGGATTGCGTTGATGAAAAAAAATCTGAGTCACTCTCGTGCACTCACTCTCGTGCACTCACTCTCGTGCACTCACTCTCGTGCACCCACTCTCTCACTCGTACAACAGTTGTGGCCGATGCTGCGTTCCCGCAGGCATTGGCGCGCATGGTTTTGCGGATGTCATCCTGAAGAATGGCCGCCGATTGGGTTGTGTTGCGCCACCGAGCGTTGGTACCATTCGCGCAGAAGCATCATCATCACGGCGGTGATGGGGACGGCAACCACCAGCCCAAAAAATCCAAAGAAGTGAGCAAACACAAACAGCGAAGCGATCATCACCACTGGGTGAAGTCCAACGCTTTCGCCGATGATGTTAGGCTCAATCAAGTAGGCGTTCAGCGCGTGCAGCCCGCCAATCATTCCGGTAGTGATTAATGTGTGCATCCAGAAATCCCCCGGGGCGAACAGGTAGAACACCATTGCAACCCCCAAGTTCATGAACATCCCGATGGTTGGGATGAAGTTGCAAACCCCGGTAAGAATCCCGATCACCACGGCGTAGGGGACATCGAACAGCACCAGCGTTGTGGTGGCCAGCACCGCCACAATGGAGCTGGTGGTAAGAATGCCGCGAAGGTAGCTGCTGATGATGTGGTCGGTGCGGCGAACCAAGTGGACGTACCGCTTGTTGTCGCGCAGCAACACGCGCCGCACAAACCCCCGCAACCGCTCGAAATCCAGCATTATGTACAACGCCAGCACCGGAATGGCAATCAGGTTGAAGACACCTTCCAGCACGGTTGTTAGGTTTTTCACCACTTCGAACAAGGAGTTGGCAAGCCACAGGCCAAGCCCTTTCAGTTGTGGCAATATCTGGTTCACCACAAGTTCTTGCGCCTGCTTTTTGGGGATTCCCAATCGGGTGAGTTGCTCGGTCAGCCTGTCTTTTTCCAGCAGTTTATTGGCATCCCGCAGCATTGCTTGGGCCGAAACCCACAGGTTGTGGATTTCATCAATCACCGGCGGGATCACGTAGAAACCGATCAGCACGTAGCCGCCAATAATCATCAGCACCACGGTGACTGAGGTAATCCACCGGGGAATCCCCCGGCGCTGGAACCAGAGCACCATCGGCGAAAGGATGTAGGCAATGATAAACGCCGCGATGAACGGAAACAGCACCCCCATCAGCGTGGTGCAAAGCCACAGCAAAAAAGTGCCAACCCCCAACTGCATCACCCTCCGCGAAACGATCTCGTGGCGGAATGGATAGAGCAAAAACACCAACGCTGCCACCACAAAAAAATCAATCACCAAGCCGTAGTTGGCACTGATTGTGAACAGCAGCAAGCCATACAACGCAAACCCACCCACCAGCGCAAACATCTCCTGGGGGCGGATTGTGCGGCGCAACGCAACGTGCGGGCGGCGCACCTTCCGAACATGATACTCTGCTTGCGGTTCTGCCATGTCCGTCCCCTCTGCTGGGGAAGTGGGTTGTGGTGTTTCCTCCTGCCGGTGTTCCATCTGCCCTTCGGTTACTCACTCTCTGTGTGTGTTGTTGATCTCTTCGCTTGCCTTAGCCAGCGCCGGTGCTTCCAAACCCGCCTGTTCCGCGTTGGCTTGTTTCAAGCTGGGCCTGCTCATCCCACTCAATCCGTTCGTAGCGTGCAATCACGGCTTGGGCAATGCGGTCGCCACGTTGGATGGTGAACGGTTCGTTTCCCAAGTTCACCATCAGCACCTGAAGCTCGCCACGGTAGTCTTCATCAACCGTTCCCGGGGCGTTAATCATGGTGATGCCGTGGCGGATTGCAAGCCCGCTGCGGGGGCGCACCTGGCACTCGTATCCAGCCGGCAACGCAATGGCAACCCCGGTTGGGATTGCTGCCCGCTCCATCGGCTGAATCGTCACCGGGTTGGCGACCGCTGCGCGAAGGTCCATTCCGGCCGCGCCGGCGGTGGCGTAGGTCGGGAGTGGGAGGTCGTCGAACCCCTCCCGAACGCGAAGAATTGGAACGGTGATTCCCATATCAGTGATTGCCATATCAGTTGAAGGCTGCAAGGTCGGTGATATCCTGGCCCAAGATCAGGGTGTGGATGTCGTGTGTGCCTTCGTAGGTCTTCACCGATTCCAGATTTGCGGCGTGGCGCATCACCGGATACTCATCCAGAATGCCGTTGGCCCCGTGAATTTCGCGGGCAAGGCGTGCGCACTCCAACGCCATCCAGACGTTGTTCCGTTTGGCCAGGGAGATTTGCTGCGGGCGGACGTTTCCGGAATCTTTCAGGTGGGCAAGCCGCCAGCAAAGCAGTTGGGCTTTGGTGATCTCGTTCAGCATCCACACCAACTTCTCCTGAACAAGCTGAAATCCGCCAATCGGTTTGTCGAACTGGATGCGGGTTGTGGCATATTTCACCGACGACTCGAAGCAGGCAATCGCCGCCCCAATCGCCCCCCAACTGATGCCGTACCGCGCTTGATTCAAACATGAAAGCGGGCCGCGCAGACCTTGCACGCCGGGCATGATGTGCGTTTTTGGAATCTCGCAATCTTGGAACACCAACTCGCTTGTCACCGAGGCGCGAAGTGAGTGTTTCCCTTTCATCTCCGGCGCGGTAAATCCTGGGGTTCCTTTCTCCACCATGAAGCCACGCACCACACCATCCAGCTTGGCCCAGACGACCGCAATGTCGGCAAGGGTTCCGTTGGTGATCCACATTTTGGCCCCGTTCAGCACGTATCCGCTGTCGGTTTCGCGGGCGTTGGTAATCATGCCGCTGGGGTTGGATCCAAAGTCCGGTTCGGTTAGCCCAAAGCAGCCAACAGCATCGCCGGAAGCAAGGCGCGGAAGCCAGTGGCGTTTCAGTTCTTCGGTGGCATACTGCCAGATTGGGTACATCACCAACGAGCTTTGCACCGAAACCGTGCTTCGGACGGCCGAGTCGCCCCGCTCCATTTCCATGTTAATCAGCCCGTAGCACATGGAGTTCATCCCGCCGCCGCCGTACTCTTCGGGGATTGTCGCGCCAAAAATGCCCAGGTCGCCAAACCGCTTGTTTAGCTCCAGCGGGGCGGTTCCTTCGCGGTAGTGGTGTTCGATAATTGGCAGAATTTCTTCATCAACAAAGGCGCGGACGGTGTCGCGCAGCAGCCGCTCTTCTTCGGTGAGCAACCCGCTGATGTCGTAATAATCGGGAGTTATGATCGGCATGGAATCGGGAATATGTGTTGTGTGCTGTTGTTATGGCCGATGTAGCTTCGGAAACTTTTGCAGCCCGTGCACCCAAAGTTTTTGCGTGCACCAAAAATGACGCGGCAAAATAACCAACCCCAAAGGAACCACCCCCCGAACCTGCCGCCGCCCTTTGCAAGAACTTGTTAGTTCACCCATCCCGATTGCTGGCCGAAGGGGGGATAGGGCTTCCAAATCGGTAACTTTGCCCACAACCAATCCCAGCACACAACCAACAATGACAGCCCGAAACGTTGCCGACATCCTTTCCGACATCGAGACCCTTCTGGTTCTGCATGGCGAAGATGAGTTCCGCAGCCGCGCCTTCGGGCGGGCCGCGCGGGCGTTGGAAACCACCCAGATTGATCTTCAGCAAGCCGCACAGCAGGGGGGGATCATCGGCATTCCTGGAATTGGGAAAGGGCTTGCGCCGGAGGTGATGGAAATCCTGGAAACAGGAACATCCGCAACGCTCCAGGGGCTGAAAGCCCAAACCCCGCCGGGGCTGATGGACATCCTGCAAGTGCGCGGCCTGGGGGCAAAAAAAGTGCGGGCACTGTGGCACCAGCTTGGTGTTACCACACTGGGCGAACTGGAGTACGCTTGCGTGGAAAATCGTGTGGCGGGGCTGGCTGGGTTTGGGCAGAAATCGCAGGAGAAAATCCTTGCGGGAATCCAAGATGTGAAGAAGCGGCGCGGCAAACTTCGGCTTGATGCCGCCACCACCCTTGCCGAAGCATTGCTTCCGCAACTGCGCCAAATCCCAAGCGTGGAGCGCGCCGAAATCAGCGGACGGCTGCGGCGCGGATATGAAGAAATAGAGGTGCTGGCCTTTGTGTTGCAATCCAACGCACCCGAAGAAGTTGAGCAAGGATTGGCCGCAGTTGCCGGGGTGACGGACGTTGCACGGCGGGGGAACGTGATCCTTGCCAAGTTCGATGGCGAAATAAAACTTCGCATTGATGTTGCCGATGCTGCCCATTTTGTGGTGGCCCTTCACCAACGCTCCGGCGCAAGCGATTACACCACCATGCTCTCCATCCCGCTGGAACACCACGGATATGAGCTAACCGAGGATGAACTCCTTCGTGACGGCGCACCGGTTCCGCTGGAAACCGAAGATCAGCTGTTTCGGCTTGCGGGGGTGCAGTTCATTCCGGTGGAACTGCGCGAGGGGATTGACGAGATTCGCCGCGCGGTGGATGGAACAATCCCACGATTGATCCAGATGGAAGATTTGCAAGGGGTGATGCACGTCCACTCCACCTGGAGCGACGGCCAGAACTCCATCCAACAACTTGCCGACCACGCCAAATTGCTTGGCTACCGCTACCTGCTGTTGTGCGATCACTCCAAAGCTGCGTTCTACGCAAACGGCCTTGATGAGAAGCGGTTGGCCGCGCAAGCCAAGGAAATTGACGAAGTGAACAAGCGGTTCAACCCAGCGGAGTTCCGGGTGCTGAAGGGGATTGAGTGCGACATCCTTGCCGATGGCAGCATGGACCTGAGCGACGATGCGTTGGCTTCGCTGGATGGGGTGGTGGCCTCCATCCACAGCAATTTCAACCTTCCCCCCGAAGCCCAAACCGAGCGGCTGTGCCGTGCGCTGGAGCACCGCTACGTGACGATGCTGGGGCATCCAACCGGGCGGCTAATTCTTTCACGCACGGGCTACAACCCCGATCTTCGCCAGGTGATACTCACCGCCGCACGCCACGGCAAATCCATTGAGCTGAACGCCAATCCGCACCGGCTTGACCTTAGTTGGCGGATGATCCGGTTTGCCATTCGCAAGGGGGTGAAAATTGCCATCAACCCCGATGCTCACTCGCTGGAAGGCTTCAACGTGGTGCGCTACGGGATCACCATTGGCCGCAAGGGGTGGCTTCGCAAGGAAGATGTGTTGAACGCCATGAGTGCCGATGAATTTTTGGCCGCCTCCGCCGCCATGCGAAGCAAAGGATAACCGAGGGGACATCGAAGAACTTGAACAACATTGTTATGCACGATACAACAACGATTGAGAGCAAGATCATTGACGGCAAAACCGTTGCCGCAGCGATTGAAGCAGATATTAAAACCCAGGCCGAACAGCTGGTTGCCGAACGGGGAATCACCCCAGGCTTGGCAGTGGTTCTGGTTGGGAACGATCCCGCCTCGGCCACCTACGTCCGCTCCAAGGGGAAAGCCTGTGCGCGGCTTGGTTTCTACTCCGTTACCCACACGCTGCCGGAAGAAACCACCCAGGGGGAGTTGCTTGCGCTGATTGCCGAGTTGAACAGCGACCCACGGGTTCACGGAATTTTGGTGCAATCCCCAATGCCAAAGCATATCAACCCCGACACGGTGGTGCTGGCGATTGACCCACGCAAGGATGTTGATGGATTCCACCCGGCCAACGTTGGCCGTTTGGTGATTGGCCTTCCGTCCCCCGAACCGTGCACGCCGTCGGGGGTGATTGCCATGCTGAAGCATTACGGAATCCAGACCCGTGGGAAGCGGGCCGTTGTGGTGGGGCGCAGTATGCTGGTGGGGAAACCGCTGGCAAATATGTTGCTGCGGAAAGGGGAGGGGGGCGATGCCATTGTCACCGTTGCCCACTCGGCAGCGGAAGATTTGGGGAGCATCACCCGCCAAGCGGATATTCTTGTGGCGGCAATCGGGCGGCCTGGCTACATCACCGCCACCATGGTGAAGCCCGGTGCGGTGGTGATTGATGTTGGGATCAACCGCATTGAGGACCCCACCGCCGCAAAAGGCTACCGCATTGTTGGCGATGTTGATTTCGATTCCGTTGCCCCGGTGGCTTCGGCAATCACCCCAGTGCCGGGGGGCGTTGGGCTGATGACCATTGCAATGCTGATGAACAACACGCTCCGTTCGGCGCAAGGAGCCTTCGACTAATGCAGAACGACGATTGGGAATTTGACTTTGAAATTGATGGAGTTGAGGACCCCGAAGCAAACCCACGCCCACACAAGGAGCGGAAAAAGTTTGCGGTGCTGTTCCAGGATGAACATCTGATCGCCTTCGATAAGGCATCGGGGGTTGCAACCATTCGGGAGCGGTTCGAGGTGGGGACATCGCTGAAGGAAATTGCCGAGCAGCGGCATGGCCGCCTCTGGACCGTCCACCGGATTGACAAGGACACCAGCGGTGTGGTGCTGTTTGCCCGCAATGCCGAAACGCACAAGGCATTGAACGACCAGTTTGAGCAACGGACAGCCATTAAACAATACGCCGCAATTTTGGAAGGGGAGATGATGGAGGAAGAAATGACGATTGACATCCCAATCGTTACCGACCCAGCGCACCCCGGGCGGATGAAGCCTTCGGCAATCGGAAAGCCCTCGCTGACCGCGCTGAAGCTGCGCGAGCGGTTCCGTGGCTTCACCTTTGCCGAAGCGCGGCCACACACCGGCCGCCAGCACCAAATTCGCGTCCATTGCCGTGCGGTGGGATACCCGTTGGCGGTGGACCCGATGTACGGCAATCAGGAAAAAATTCTCCTCTCCACACTCAAACGGAAGTTCAAAGATTATGGCCGCCCCGAGCAGCCGCTGATTGACCGCCTGACGCTTCACGCCGAACAGCTAACCGTCACGCATCCGGCAACCGGCCAGCCGATCACCTTCCACGCCGAGCTACCCCGCGACCTGCGGGCACTGCTGACACAGTTGAGGAAAGTGAGGAAGGTGGAGGATACTCACCTTCCGTAAATCGCAAAAAAAATAACTGATGTTGGTCAGTGGTCAGTGGTCAGTGGTCATTAGCCAGAAGCCTGATTCCCGACATCCGACTCCCGAAACCCGATTCCCGAAACCCGATTCCCGACATGCGCATCCTGAAATCTCTCTGGATATGGTTCAGCTCCGTTGCGTTGCTGACGTTGTGGCTGATCCCTGTCGGGTTGGTTCGGCTGTTCGACCGCCGCGACCCGGCGCGCTACCGTGCGGGAAGGACGTTGCGGCGGCTGGCCCCGATTTTGGTGGCCATCAATCCAATGTGGAAACTGCGGACCGAGGGGACGCTGGTCAGTGACCCGCGCCGGCCCTACGTTGTGGTTGGCAACCACCAATCATTTGCCGACATCCCGTTTATCTCCACCGTCCCGTGGGAGATGAAGTGGTTTGCCAAAGCGGAGTTGTTCAAAATTCCGGTGCTTGGTTGGCTGATGCGGCTTGTGGGTGATATTCCGGTGGACCGCCACGACCGCCGCCGCGCTGCGCAAGCATTGATCCTGGCCGCACAGTTTTTGCGGAACCGTTGCTCGGTGGTGTTTTTCCCGGAAGGAACACGCAGCCGCGATGGGCGTGTGGGTGGTTTTAGCGACGGCGCGTTTCTGCTGGCCGTTCGCGAAGGGTTGCCGATTCTTCCGGTTGCCATTGATGGATCGGGCGATTGCCTTCCCAAAAACAGTTGGGTGTTTGGCCAGCCGCGCACCGTGCAATTTGCGCTGCTTCCTGCGATTTCCACCGATGGCCTCACCAGCAAGGATGTGCCCGATCTACGCAACCAAATTCGCCAGCAAATTATTGCCCAGATTGCCACGTGGCGTGGCGTTCCGGCCGAAAGCGTTGATGGCCTTGCAAGCAATCAACCAGCCGCCGCAGACAAATCTCAACAACCATACATCAACAATTCCAGATGACGATATTTCGGACCAGAACAACAATCCTTGCTGCGGCATTGTTGGCGATTGTTGGCGTCGTGCTTCACGCCCAGCAACCACCCAAGAAGCAATCGTCCCAGCACATTTTGTGGAAGGTGAGTTCCCCCACCAACACGGTCTATCTGCTGGGGTCCATCCACTTGCTGAACAAGGATATCTACCCGTTGGATACGGCGATTGATGCGGCAATCAACCAAGCCGAAGTCTATGCCTTCGAGACCGACATGGACAGCCTGAACCAAGATGCCATTGCCGGGCTGATGTTTGCCAAAGGGATGTACAGCGGCGATAAAACCTTGAAGAACTCCATCTCCAAATCCACCTACAAAAAGGTTGCCGCAGCCCTGGAAAAACAGGGAATGGCGATTGCGCTGTTCAATAAATTCAAACCTTGGGTGGTTGCGCTAACGGTGATGGGATTGCAACTGAAAGAAGCCGAAATGACGGCCGAGTACGGCATTGATAAATACGTCCACAACAAAGCCGAAGAGCGTGGCAAAGCAACCGCCGCGCTGGAAGCCGTCACCGACCAGATCAACATCTTCTCCACACTCAGCGATGCCGCCCAGGAGTCGCTGCTGAAGCAATCTTTAGTTGGAGCGAAAGAGGGTGAGGCGGTGAAAGATGTAAACTCCATTGTGAAAGCGTGGCAACAAGGGGATGTGAAATCGCTGGAGAAGTTGCTGCAGAAATCGTACAAGTCCGACCCCGAATTGTACAAGCGTGCCGTCACCAACCGCAACCACAACTGGATTCCGAAGATTGAAGAATTTCTGCGCGGCAACCAAACGCACTTGGTGACCGTTGGCGCGTTGCATTTGGTTGGAAAAGAGGGGGTTGTGGAGTTGCTTCGCGCGCAAGGGTATTCCGTTCAACAGCTTTGATTTTTCCACACAGGCATGACCACGCAACAGTTTCTTTCCGGCGTTGCAGCAACCCTGATTGTTGGCTTCTTCCTTGCCGGCTGTGGCGGCGGCGGCGACGCGCCGCCCCACGCCAACGGCAACGATAGCACGCCAACGCCCACAACTCCATCCACCCCAAACAATCCACCAACACCACCGCCAGCAACGGCGGCTGGGCCGGAGGAGTTCACGTTTGAGGTTGTGAACAAATTTCCGCACGACCCAAAGGCCTACACGCAAGGGCTGGTCTGGTTGGATGGATTTTTCTACGAGACCACCGGGCTGAACGGTGAATCCACGTTGCGGAAAGTGGAGCCAACCACGGGGAACGTTCTGCAGAAGGTGGCGCTTGACCGTGAAATTTTTGGGGAGGGGATGACGATTCGCGATGGGAAAATCTACCAGGTTTCGTGGCGGAACCAAACGGGATTTATCTACGACCTGAACACCTTCAGCCAAATCGGCACGTTCCAATATCCGGGCGAAGGGTGGGGGCTGACACAGAACGACCAGTACCTGATTTTAAGCGACGGGACCAACATCCTCCGCTATCTGGACCCCACCAATTTGCACGAAGTTGGAAGGGTGAGTGTGTTCGATGGAGCTACGCCGGTGGATCAGTTGAACGAGTTGGAGTTCGTCAACGGAAAAATTTTGGCGAACATCTACCAAACCGACCGCATTGCACAGATTGACCCTTACTCCGGCAAAGTAACCGGATGGATTAACCTGAGCGGGTTGCTGAAACCAGAAGAGCGTGGCCCCGACACTGAAGTGCTGAACGGCATTGCCTACGATGCCAAAACCGACCGGCTGTTCGTCACCGGAAAGCGGTGGCCGTTGCTGTTCCAGATTACGCTGAAGAAGGCTTCCCAGCCGTTGGCGGCCAACCATTCCTGAATCCATTTTTTTCCCCTGCGATGCAGAACACACCATTGTTCATCGAAATCGGAAACAGCACCATAAAGTGCGCCCAGGACTTGAACGCTCGCGACCCAGAAGTGCTGCGGTTCACGGAAGCTGCGGGGTTGATCGAGCACCTTCGCCAGGCGGCTTACCAAGCCGACCGGATGATACTCTGCGCGCCGGTTGGTGAGGAACTCAGCCAGAAGGTGTTGCCCCAGTTGCAGCCGTTCCCAACGCTTCGGGTGGTTGCCCGCCAGGACGTTTCCGACTTTGTTGGCAGCAGCTACGAAACTCCCGAAACGCTTGGCCTGGATCGTGTGCTGAACCTGTTCGGGATGCGAAAAGATGGGATTGTGGTCTCCTGCGGGACAGCCATCACGATTGACGCGCTGCATGGCGGGCGGCCCTACTGGGGGGCCATCATGCCTGGCTTCCGAACCAGCACCGAAGGGCTGAACCAGCGTGTTCCGCTGCTGCCGGTGATTGACCCCGACCAGCCACCCGAATATCCCGCCCGCACAACTGCGGCATCGGTGACAAACGGGATTGTGGCCGGAACCGCCTACGGCGCGGCGGGAATTGTTGGAACGCTGAACCACCGCCTGTTCGGCGGCTCGGGCAAAGTAATCCTGACCGGCGGCGATGCCCTGCTGCTGCGCCGATTGTGGGAAGCCTGGACCCAGGTGGAGGTGGATGAAGTGCTGCTGTTTCGGGGGATGAGGAAATTGAGGATTGAGGATTGAGGATTGAAAATTGAGAAAAAAGAAAGCCGCAGGATTGAGGGCTGCGGCTTTTGGGTTGGTTATTTTTTTCGTTTCGGTTCCGGTATGGGTACCATCTCGGAAGAGGAACGGGTCCCGGTTCCCCGGTCGCTTGTTGTGGCGTTGGTGCCGGGGGCCACTGGGGTTTCCACAATCACCGTGACGGTGCGGCAGTAGTAGCGGCCTTCGGGCAGATCGTTGTCGTACAACAGTTCTTTTTCCCCACGCCCAACGGCTTCTTTCACCGGGATTCCCAGCGCTTGCGCGGCGGCATCGGCGCGGCGTTGCGAGAGTGCTTTGTTGTAGGGAGGAAGCCCAATCCGGTCGGTGTGGCCAATTACCCGAACGGTGGATTGCGGGGTGATCCGTGGCTGCATGATTGCCGTTGCTTGGCGGCTGAAATCTTGAATATCCTGCTGGTCGAACCCGAACAACAGCAGGTTGTAGGTGTCCACATATTTGCCATTAATCACCTCCCGCTCCTCTTCGTACTCCTCCTCCTGAACAATCACCACCTTCTTGCTTTGCTCCCGGTTGGTCACGTTGTCCAGCGAGTCGCGGATGGTGAGCTTGCTGGAGATTTTCACGGTGTCGGTCAAGTTCAGCCCTGCGCGGCGTTCCACCTCGAAGTCAATCTGTTTTGGCGGAGTTCCGTAGCCGGTTTTAGCGTCGGTGATGAGTGAGTCGCCAACGGTGACATCCAGCGACCAAGCGTTCATCTCGGTGGCCGAGTCTGGCTCGCCGCCGGTGGTCGGAAGGAAACGGATCAGCCCTGCGGTTCCCAACGTTGCGGTGTCGGGCAATCGCACCGGGGCAAGGATGGAAAGATCGTTGGCGGAAATCTCCACCCGCTGGTTTTCACGCGCACCTTCGGCGGTGTCAACTTCACTCAGTGATGGGTTTGCCGGAAGCGCACGCACCGCAAGCTCCACCCGGTTTGCGCGGATGCGCCAGGTGTTGATGATGTAGTCGCGCACGGCCTCGGCGCGGCGGCGTGCAACCGAGGTGTCGGTCTCGAATTGGCTTAAGCATCCTGTCACCTTAATCGTTCCGCTTTTGTTCAGGCGCAACCGCTGCCCAACAATGTCCAGCAGGTGGTAATAAATTCCCAGCGTGCTGCCGCGTGGAAGGCGTTCAATCTGAAAGCCTTTCACAGTTTTTTTGTTCAGTTGGTGGTAGCGTGCCGGGATTGCCACGCTGTCGCGTTCAAAGAAAATGTAGGGGAGCAGGGCGTGGAATTCCGTGGATTGAATTTTCCGCTTGTTGATGATGACGGTGTCCTTCAGCCCCTCCGGCGTGACGGCTCCGGCCTCGAACAATGTGTCGGGGATTGTGCTGGCGGTGCTTCCCCCTTTTTTGCTGGTGTCCGGCTTGCGTGCAATCGGTGGGGAAGGGGGGATCACTTGGTACCAGTCGCCGCCGATTGGGTAGCGGAAGCCAATGGTTCCGCTGAAGTTGGTCGCCTTCCACTCCTCGCCCGCACGGAGGTTGTTGGTGATGTTATCGAAGACGGGTGAGTACTGAATTTCCAAGAAGAGCTTGAACTCCTCCGATAACTGGATGTTGAGGCCCGTTGCCACTGTCACCCCAAACACCGATTGCAGCCCGGCAATGTCCGCATCTTCCAACGTCCGGCTTGTTTGGCTGTTCAGCCGAAATTGGGTGTTTGCTGGGCTGGTGATTTTTTCGGTGTACTGGTAGGAGCCGGTGATGGGAAGCAGCAGTGTTGGACCAACTTCAAAGTAGAGCGGAAACCCAACGGGGCTGAAATAGAGGTAGGGCGTTGCGTTCAGCATCCCGTAGGAGTTGGCGACGGTTCCTTCAACATTGGCGGTGGTGGTGGCCCCGGTTGGCCCTTTCACATCGGTTTCGTTGCTGTAGCTTTTCACCAAATCTGCCCCGCGTGATTCGTATCCGGCACGCAGCCCAAAGGCGAAGATGCGATCCACAGGGACCTCGAACAACAACCCGATTGCACCCCCAATCCCGAAACCTTCGGTGAAGATGCTGGAGGCTGGGGCGGTGCGGCGGCTGGCGGCAAAATAATCGGGGTGAACCAGCCCGCTTTGCGTTACGCCAGCAACGCTGCCGTACGCGCCAATGTAGAAATCGGGGACAAGCCACCGCTCAACGCTATCTTGCTTCGGTTTGTCTTGCGCCAACCCACTATGCGGCAGCAGTAGCCAGCAGCAAAGAAGCAGAATCGGAAGCAAGGATATTCGGATTGAATGCATCAGGTTACTATGAATGGCACTTCGGTACGTTCGTCATCGGCTTGGCCAAGCAGAATACTTTCTGCTTTTGGTTCAGCAGAAAGTATTCTGCGGTCGGTTGATTGGTATCGCAACAACGGCAGGGGGGCTGGCCAAGTTAGCTCCAACAGCAAAAGATAGCACCACAATCCTGCCAAAAAATGGAAAAGAACGTCCTGCAACGGATCATCGTCAAGGCTTAGTCGAACTTCTCCACCACGTGCTGCAACCACAACGCACGGGCGTACTTCAGGAAAACGTCTGGCGCATTCTGGAAGTCACGGGCATTCTGAAATTTGCCATCCATTTTCCAGTACTCACCGTTGGCCTCCAGCGCGGCCTGGTCAAGGTCATCAAGGCAGCAGATGTCGGCATCGGTCGGGAGCGGGCGGTTGTTGCCGGGGTCATCGCTGATGCCGGAGTAATCAATGAACATGTTCCCGCGCAACGCAAACTTCCGGCTGGGCTTCCCGGGGATATTCTCGTGCATCAGCAATTTCATGCTGGCCGGGGAGACATCGCTGCGGCAGGCCAGTTTGTAGAGGAGTGTGGTTTCGGTGATGCCGTTGCTATCCAGGTCGGTAACGGTTGGGCGGCCCAGAAATTCCAGAGTGATGTCGAACTCGCAATGGCGCACCGCATCGGCAATGTCCCACCGCAACGCCCAGCCGCTGTCGCCCAGGGTGTACTGCTTTGCCAGTAGTTCGCTGGTCATTCCTTGCATCCCGTCGCGGTCGGGAAGTTTTTCGTCGTAGGGGGGGATCAGGGAAGTCACCAGCAGATTCTCCCCGTTGGCATCGCTCCACCGCAACCCCAACTGCGCCCGCCCCCGAACCTTGATCTCCGCCGGAAGCTCCGAGGGCTTCAGCGTATCTACCTTCAAGGGCTGCGGTTGCGATGATTGCGGCGTTGGAGTCTCGCTGGTTTGTTGGGTGAGTAACTGCTTTTCTGCTCCCTGGTTTTTGGGCTCGGAAGAACAAGCCGCAAGCAAGAAAGAAATCGCGATCAGTAGCGGAAGTGCTTTCATCGGCGTTGGTGTTTGTGTTGATGCTCGGTTCGGCTGTTACGTGCCAAACTTCCGTAGAACCGCCTCCACCGTTTCCTCAATTTTTCGTCCTGGGTTCACTGTTTCCAGCGGGTTTTTCCGCAATCGGTGGCCGATTGCAAGCGGGGCCACGTTGCGCACATCATCGGGGGTGACGTTCCGGCGCGATTCCAGCGCGGCGTGGGCGCGTGCGGCGCGTGCCATCACCAACTCGCCACGGTGTCCGTCAAGTTCAAGGCGTGTGGCAATTTCGGCAATCGCCCCCAACATCTGGTCGCCGATCTTGATCCCCGGAAAGGATTTCTGCGCCGCAGCAATCCGCTTCCGCAGCTTCTCGGTTTCGCTTTCCCACTGGCGTAAAAAGGGGAGGGGGTTGTCGTCGAAGGCAATGCGGCGGCGGATGACTTCAACACGTTCGCTGGGGTCGGTTGGGGTATGGGCCACGGCGTGCAGCCCAAACCGGTCCAGCATCTGGGGGCGAAGCTCACCCTCTTCTGGGTTGCCGCTACCAATCAGTGCAAATCGCGCCGGATGCCGAACGGAAACCCCTTCGCGCTCCACCACATTCCAACCGCTTGCGGCCACATCCAGCAGCAGATCAACAAGGTGATCGTCCAGCAGATTCACCTCGTCAATGTACAGGTAGCCCCGGTTTGCGCGAGCAAGCAATCCTGGCTCGAACCGCTTTTTGCCGTGGCTTAGCGCGTGCTCCAGGTCCAGCGTTCCTGCCACCCGATCCTCGGTTGCCCCAAGCGGAAGATCAACCACGGGAACCTCTATTTGAGCGGTGACCAAGTGGGTGCGTTGCGGGTCGGTGCAGCGGTCGCAAAGTGCGGCGGTGTTGGTTGCGGCGCAGTGGTAGGGGCAATCCATCACCGCTTTCATCGAAGGGAGCATCCCCGCCAACGCCCGCACCGATGTTGATTTTCCGGAGCCACGATGCCCCATAATCAGCACCCCGCCAATGGCCGGATCAACCGTCACCAGCATCAACGCTAATTTCATTTGGTGCTGGCCAACTATGGCGGCGAAGGGGTATGGAGCGGGGTGAGTTGGCATGGAGTGGTCAGTGGTCAGTGGTCAGTGGTTAGTTGTTGGTTGCAGCGTGGGGTGGTGTGGGTTGGTGACTTGCTTCTGCTCAGTCACCAGTTTGTTCACCGATGTCCTTCCTCCAAGTGCTTCATTTCTTCGGCGGTTAGCGTCAGGGTTGCGGCTTCCATGTTTTGCTGAAGGTGCTTAATCTTGGTGGTGCCGGGGATTGGAAGCATTGCTGGGGAGAGTTGCAGCAGCCACGCAATGGCCACAACGTGCGGCGTGGTGTTGTGGGCCGCGGCAATTTCCGAAAGAAGCGCGCTGACCTCGGCAAGCTGCGCTGCTTTCCCCCGCCCACCCACCGGGTTCCAGGGGATGTAGGTGATGCTCTTCTGCTCGCAGAATTTCAGCACCGCTTCTTCCTGGCGTTGGTTGATAACCGAGAATTGATTCTGCACGCTTGCAACCTCTGCTTCGCGCATTGCACGCTCCAGCAACGGGACGCTGAAGTTGCTGACACCAATATGCTTGATTTTCCCTTCGCGCTGAAGGTCGCGCAAAGCCCCAACGGATTCTTCGATTGGAACAGTTGGGTCTGGGGCGTGAAGTTGGTACAGGTCAATAATTTCTGTCTCCAACGCCCGCAGGCTACGCTCGCAAGCGGCGCGCAGATGTTCGGGGCGGCCGTTCCGTTCCCAGCGTCCTTCTGGGCGGATGCTTCCCCCTTTTGTGGCCACAACCACACGTTGGCGGCGGCCTGCGTCGCGCAGTGCTTCGGCGATTAGCCGCTCGTTGTGGCCGGTTTCGGTGTCGTCAATGCAGTAGGCATCGGCGGTGTCAATAAAATTGACTCCAAGCTCATCAACGGCGTGCTGGATCAATCGGACGGAATCGGCTGGCAACGGCCTGCGCGATTGGTCAATGGAAAGGTGCATGGCTCCGTAGCCAATCGGGTGAACAACAAGTTCGGTTGTTCCAATGCGGTGCGGGTTGTGCATGAAGTGAGTGTTGTTGAATATCTGCAGAGGTTATCTGTGCAAAAGTAGTCTGTGAGAGAAGAGTGAAGGGGAGAGCGAGCATTGCTTGCAATCTACATCCCCTGTGGCTGCTCTGGTAGGTTGTGTTCTCAGAAAAAAAAATTACGTGCTTCCCCGCAAAGGGTGAAAGCGGGGAAGCACGCAGGGGTATTGGCTTGGCCGTTTCAGACTCGTTTGTACATCCACCGTTCGCCACGCACGGCAAAGGTGCTGATGGTTGCCAACGCAAGGTAGGCAATGGCAATGGCAAGGAAAACGCCGGTCACGCCAAGTGCTGGTTGCGCTGAAAGAAGGTATGCAAGCGGAATCTGCACCAGATAGAGTGTGGCCACAGCGATCATCATCGAACGGAGCGAATGGCCCGCGCCAGAAAGTGAGCGCAAACCGGATTGCCCGATGCTGAAGAAGAGGTAGCCAAACACCGCAAAGTGAAGGTAATGCACCGTCAGATCCACCACTTCTGGGTCGGTTGTGAAAACGCCAGCGATCCCTTCGGCAAACAGGAAGATGGCTAGGCCGCAGCCAATCATCACCGCAGCAAGATGCCGGATTGCGGTATCGCGGAACAGCTTCACACGGCCGTAGAGTTTTGCCCCGATGCTTTGGCTTACCAGCGTTTCAATCGCGATCCCGACGGCAAACACCGGCATGAAGACGAACATATCAATCCGAAGCCCGATGGTGTAGGCGGCTGCGGCGGCGGTGCCGAAGCTGCTGGCAAGGGAGATCATCACCAAGCGCGACGTGCTGACCGATAGTGCCTGAAGCGAAGCGGGAACTCCAATCCGAAAAATGGTGCCGATAACGTGCCAATCGAACCGGAGTGTTGGCCGATAGAGTTGCAGGTTCAGCCTGCCGGAGTACATGGCATACGTTGTGATTGCCGCGCTAACCCATTGTGTGGTTGCCGTTGCAATCGCCGCCCCTTGTATGCCCAGGGCCGGCACGCCAAGATAGCCGAATATGAAAATGGGGGCCAAGATGGCGTTCACTATTGCCGAGGCAATCAGCACGATCATCGGGAAGACGGTGTTGCCGCTGGACCGAAGCGCGGTGCTTGCCTGGAAGGTGATAAGGCTTCCCGGAAAACCGAAAACCAGCGTCGTCATGTACAAGCTGGCGGCGGAGTAGATCGGGCCGGATAGGCCAACCCCCGAAAGAATGGCCGGGGCCAGCAAGTACAAGGCAATCGCAAGAATTGTGGAATACACCGCCACAAAACTGAAGGCTTGTGTGGCAACAATGCGGGCCACCTTCCCACGGTTTTCGCCGATGCGCCGGGCAATCACAATCCCCGCGCCGATGCAGAAACCGCTGGCCAACGTGAACAGAATAAACATGATCTGGTCGCTGAAGCCAAGCGCGGCAATCGCCGTCTCGCCAAGCCGCGAGACGAAGTACATATCTGTCCAGGAATAGACAGCGTTGATGACAAGCCCAAACGTAAGCGGGACGGCTAATTTCCAGATTGCGCGCCCGGGCGTGGCATCAAGCAACGCCAAGCTGCCGGAAGAATCGGCTGGCTTGGTGGCTGATTGAGTTGCTGATTGAGTGGCTGAGGTGCTGTTTGCGGGTTCAGCCAGCGCAACGCTGCGTGTGGTTGCTTGCTGCAGCGTGGCTGGCCTGCGTTCGTCCGGTTCCTCCGGCACTGTTCTGCGTAGTGTTCGTTCGTCCCCCATGATGGCTCCTATTGACGATTGAGAGTGATGATTGCGTGTTTGTGGTGGTGTCTGTTCAGCGTGGCTTGGTGGCTGCTCCTCTCCGAATCCCAGCTCTGCTCTCTCCTTCAGCCAACGCCCAAATAAACTTGCCGTTACCAACGGTTGAGTGATTCATTTTGTTCTGCCGAAGATGTTTCTCTATGTTTGGCCCACAATGAATCAAGAACGATCCTTCACAGCCGAGCTTCAAGGGGTGAAACTTCCTGTTTGGGTGGACGAACAGGGGGCCACCGTTGGGGAAGCTCCAATCCGATTTCAACTGACCCCGGGCGCAACATTGCGGAGCCTAACCGCAACGCTCCCCGACGGAACCACAATCCCAGTGTATGTTGAGGAAGGGGATGAAGAAAACGAGTTTATCGTCTATCTTCGCGGCAACACGATTCGTGTTCGCACGTCATCGCCCCACGACGAACGCCTTGCGGCCCTGCAGAAAAGCGCGTCGGTTGGGCGCGCACTGGGCCAGCTGGTGGTTGCCCCAATGCCGGGTCTGTTAAAGCAGATATTAGTTGCCGAAGGTGAGGTGGTTCAGAAAGGACAATCGCTCTGCATCCTTGAAGCAATGAAGATGGAGAATGAGATAAAAGCCACCGAGCGGATGCAGGTTCAACGCCTGATTGCACAAGCCGGCGCGGCAGTTGAAAAAGGTGCAAAACTGATGGAGTTGAAAGCGGTGGAAGGGGAGGAACAGTAGCAGAGGCGGAGCATCGCTGGTCAGTGGTCAGTGGTCAGTGGTAGGAAGGAAGATGGCTTTCATTTCTAATCACCAATCATCTTCAATGAAGGGATTCCCGAAATCCGAAACCCGATTCCCGAAACCCGATTCCCGATTTCCCACATTTATCCAATAAACCGACAATCACGATGAGCATTTTCGGACGCATGGCCGACATCATGAAGGCCAATATCAACGACCTTCTGGATCGTGCAGAAGACCCAGAAAAGATGATCAAGCAGATGGTGCTTGAGATGGAGGAAGCCGTCAACAAAGCCACACTTGCCGTGGGTCAGGCGATTGCTAACGAAAAATCGCTGGAGCGGCAGTACCAGAAAAATCTTGCACAATCGAACGAGTGGCAGCAACGGGCAATCCAAGCCGTAAACGCCGGCCGCGACGACCTTGCACGCCAGGCCCTGGAACGGAAAAACTCCATGGGGAAAAACGTGGCCGATTTGGAGCGGATGCTGAACGAATCGCGCACCACCAGCATGACGCTACGCACCCAGTTAGACCAAATCAAAGGGAAGTTGGACGAAGCGCGGATGCGCCAGAACACCCTGATTGCACGCGCCCAAGCCGCAAAAGCCAAAAAGCAAATTGCGCAGTCGTTCAGCGGAATCGGCAGCGATGCTTTTGGCAAGTTCGATAAGCTGGAAGCAAAGGTGGAGAAACAAGAAGCCGAAGCCGATGCCTTTGCGCAGCTTGCTGGCGAGAACACTTCGCTGGAAGACCAGTTCAAACAGCTTGAAGCTGGCAGCGGCGTGGACGACGAGCTTGCTTCGCTGAAAGCACAACTCAGCATGGGATCGCAGCCCGCTGGGCAACTCACTTCAGGAAGCGACACCAAGTAACCGCAGCCAACAAACCATCCAGCAATCAATTCCACAGGAGTACAAATGGAAGAGAATGAGCAATTGATGGAGGAGGTCTGCGAAAAGGTTCGCGGATTTCTTCAGGAAGTCTATCCCGATTTTGTTGAGTTTCAGCCAGGCCAATACACCATGCAGGAAGGCTCGGCAACCATCAGCGTCACGGTCCGCCCGTGGCACGAAAACGACATTGCTGTTGAGTTCACCAGCCAGCTGGTCTCCGGGGCCGACATCACTTCAGACCTGATGAAGTGGCTTCTGGAAACCAATGTTGACCTCCATTTCGGTGCGTTCGGGCTGCTGTTCGATGGCACGATCGTCTATTCCCAAACATTGCCCGGAAGCGACCTTAGCCGCCAGGAGTTTGAATCCACCGCCCGCACCGTTGCCGCCATTGCCGACCACTACGATGACGAAATCGTGGCAATGGCCGGTGGCAGCTTGGGGAACAACGCCGCCAGCGCAGCCGTGGAAGAAATGACCGATGCGGCCTAACCCAGCCACACCAAACAGTGAGCTTCCGGCCGTCACGGCTGATGCGTGATCGTAATTCCAGAAACAAGGCGTTCCCCACGGAACGCCTTGTTTGTTCGCAATATCCTATTTCCTCTCTACTCCCTGCCGTGCTACTCTCCTCTTCCCGTCCACACATTCTCCACTGGCTGATCTTGCTGTTGCTGCTGGTTGGCGGCAATCAACTGCGCGGGCAAGGCCCAGCGTTGGAGCTTGGCGTGCGTGGCGAAACAGGGGGTGGGCTTGGCGCGCAACGGCTTCCCGGAACCCCCAATTGTCCCGATTGCGGAACCACAGGAACCACAACCGAACGCCGCATTAATTTCTCTGTTGGCTTGTTCCTTCCCAACAGCCTCAGCAATGCTTTCGGTTTCCGGCTGCGGGCGGGGGGGACGTTCGTTACTGGCACAAGTGTTTCGGACCCCTACGCGATTGGGCTTGTTGTTGTTGATAGCAGCGGGGTACCGGTTCAATCCCAGATAGAGTACGCGATTGACTACTCACCCACGCAATTTCAGTTCGAGTTTTTGGGGGAGTATGCGCCCGCACCCTGGGCGCGGATATTTGCCGGGCCGTGGGGAGCCTTGCGATTGAACGAGCCGTACATCCAAACCGAGCGGATTGTGCAGCCTTCCAATGCCCGTTTCATCGTGGGTGGAAGGGAGCGGACGGTTGCTTCAGGAAGCGAAGTTTCCCCAGCGCGGGGGACGTTTGGCGGGGTGGTTGGCGGCGGCGTGCGGTGGAAGGTTGCCCCCCGCATCACCCTTCTTCCTGATCTGTTTGCGCGGCTGACGTTCGATGTTCGCGGCGATGTTATCGGCATCGCTACGGCCACCGTTGGCGGGGGAGTTGGCCTTCAGATTGATCTGCTTCCTCCGCCCGACCCTGCCCCCCGGGCTGATACTTCCGCAACTCCATCCGACACGCTACCAACAGTAGATTCGGCGGTGGATTCGGCACAAGTTGCAGCGGCCACAACGCTGCCAACGGCCACAATTGATCTGTTCGCTTTGGATTCGGCTGGAAACCAAACGCAGGTTGCACAGCTTGGTTCGCGCCTGATTCGGCATACTCGGGCCACCATGATCCCCGCCACGATCCACTGCAACCAACTGGACCAGATGTTGGCGGCAGCAACCTCCGCAACACCAGAATGGAGCCTTGATAGCCTCATCCGTGCCGATCATCACGCCACGCAGCAGCAGATGTTCTTGGTGTTTGCTGCGCGGTTGCGGCAGCTATCGGCAGCGCGGTTGGTGATGGAAGGGGAGGGAAGCAGTGATTGCCGCAACGAGCTGCGTGCCGTGTTGGTTGGAAGACTTCAGGTGGAGCCAGACAATCTGGTGATGGGAAGCCGCACGCGAAAGATGCAGGGGAATTCCGAGGTGAGTTTTTCGGCAACTGGTGAAGGTGGCCAGGGGGTGGAGGGGCTGCTTGCGCCGATCGCAAGCCAGTGGTTTGTGGACGATATCCAGGAGCCAGCGTTCAGTGTGCTTCCCACGATGTCAGCTAGTGCAGGGGTGCGGCGATGGAGTATTTCCGTGGCACAAGAAGAGCGCGTCATCACCAGCCGAAGCAGCGACGATGCCAGCACCGTTCCCCCTGCGGCAATGCTTCTGCGCCAACCCGATGGGAGCGCACCCCCGCCGCTGGTGGCAATTTTTACTGTGGAAGACTCCGCCGGGGCCACCGTCACCGCTGTAGATTCACTTCCGGTGGTTCCTCCGATCCCGCTAACGGCCAACCGCCAGCCAGCGCGGTGGGATTGGGAGGAGGTGGACTTGTTGCTGCAAACCACCAACAGCCCAGCCGCCGCGCCAACGTGGAAACAGGTTCTGCATGGCTACCTTCCAGAACTTCAGCCCGGAGCAGAGGTGAACGTTGTTGGCCGCCGCAGCGGAGGAAAGCAGGTGATGAAAGAACTGGAAGCCATGCTCCCGGAAGCGAATCAGGGGGAAGCACAGATAGAGTTTGTGGAGCAGAAGGATCAAGAAGGGGTGCGGGTTGTGGTTCGGCAGCGGGGAAAATAAAAAAGGCACTGAGCCGAAGCCCAGTGCCAAAGGCGAAAACGTCGCCTCCTCTACGACGCTGTTCACCTGATTTTCTGTTGAAATCAGCTTCTTCAAACAAGAAGCAAGAAGCAGCCCACCATAACAATCGCCAACCCAGCAATCCGAACCCCTTTGGATTCCGCAACACGCCGGATGAGTGTGCCGGAAGCAAATCCGGTGGCAATCACCCCCGCAGCGGCCAGCGAAAATCCGAGGACAAAACCAACTGGAGAACCTGCTGCTGGCATTTCTGCGCCGTGCGCCGCACCGTGGGCAAGCGCGAAAATGGAAAGAACCGGAAGCCCGATCGACAAAGAAGGCCGCCACATCATCGCGATCATCCCCCCAAATACCAGCACCGAGCTTATGATAAGATGCTCACCGATGCTGATTGCCCCGCTCTGCATTCCAACCACCGCCCCTGCAATCATCATTGCAAGAAATGTGGCAGGAATCCACCATCTGCTTTTTCCCTGTTGTTCGGCACTCCAAAGCCCAACGGCAAGAAGTGCGATCAGATGATCCAACCCCAGAAGCGGGTGAAGGACACCGCCAGCAAAACCGCTGGGATCACCATGAACAGGGTGCGCCACAATGGCGGCTGCCGGAAGCAATAAGCCCAGCGTTACAGCCACAACGGCGCGATTGAGAAAGAACTTGGTAGGGATGAGCGACATCGAAATGGAAAGGGCTATTTCAACGAACGGCCTAAACATACAACAAGCAGCCTCACATTTGAAAGCGAAATTTTTGTGCAGGCGATTTTTTTTACGCTGAGGGTGAGCGGTGATCTGGCCAAGCAATTGGGAGATGCCCAAGGTGTGAGATTTATCGCTTGCTCAATCCACCCCCAACTTCCTCTCGTATCTTCACCACGTCACGTTGCTACTGCCGTGCTCACACGACTTCTCAAATCGAATTATGAACAACTCAATCCTCCGTACCGGAGCAACAGCTCTGCTTCTGCTTACTGCCACCATCGCCACCGCGCAACAACGCCGCACCGCTGCCGACACCGTCATCCGTGTTCGCGACACGGTAGTGGTGACCGCCGACCGCCCGTGGTCTGCAGCAAGCGATGCCCAATTTCGCGCCGCCGATTTTGCCTTGCGCCCCCGCAACTCTGCCCAGGACATCTTGCGGGTTGTCCCCGGCCTTGTGACCGCACAGCACGCCGGCGGCGGGAAGGCCGAACAAATTTTTCTTCGTGGTTTCGATGCCGACCACGGAACCGACATCAACATCTCCGTGGATGATTCCCCGGTCAACATGGTCTCGCACGGGCACGGCCAGGGATATGCCGACCTCCATTTCATCATTCCCGAAACCATCGAAAAAGTTGACGTTGCCAAAGGGCCGTACTTCGCCCGCTACGGCGATATGTCCACCGCTGGCGCAGTGGTTTTCTCCACCGCCGACTCCATCCGCGATAACCTTCTGAAAATGGAAGGGGGGCAGTTCGACACCTACCGCGCATTGCTGATGGTTCGCGGGCCGCAATCGGGGGCGGTCAGCAGCTACTTTGCCGGGGAGGTCACCAGCACGCAGGGATATGTTGAGGAACCACAGCACTTCAAGCGGCTGAACCTGTTCGCAAAAGCCACCGCACCGATTGGGACCACCGGAACCGTTGGCGCAAGCCTGATGACGTTCAGTTCCGGTTGGGATGCCAGCGGGCAAATCCCGCAACGCGCTGTGGATGCCGGAACCATCACCCGATTTGGCTCGATTGACCCAACCGAAGGCGGGGCCACATCGCGCACCACCACAACCGTGAAGTATGCCTCCGGCGGCACAAGCCCATTAACCCTCACCGGCTCCTTCACCGATTATCGCTTCCGTCTGTTCAGCAACTTCACGTTTTTTGCCAACGACTCGCTTCGTGGCGATGGCATCGAGCAAACCGACGACCGCTCCATCCTTGCGCTTCGTGCCGAGAACGACATCTTCTACGAGTTCGCCGACCTGCCAATGCACACCCGGTTCGGCGCAACGCTCCGCAACGACGATATCCGCGTCGCGCTTTACCACGACTCCGCCCGCGTTCGGCTGGAGCCGACGGTGGATGCTGCTATTCGCCAACGCCAGATTGGACCGTATCTGGAGCAGGAGATCATCCTTCCGTGGGCGCAAATTTTGCTTGGCCTGCGTGCCGATTATTTCAATTTCGATGTGGAGAACAACCTATCGCTTGGGGGCCAGCCAAGCGGGATTGCGCAGCAGTTGCTGTTCTCGCCAAAAGCCAACATCAGCGTGCCGGTGGTGAACGATGTTGCGTTGTTTCTGAACAGCGGCTACGGCTTCCACTCCAACGATGCCCGCGTTGTGGTGCAGCAGCAGGGGAAGACGCTGCCACGGGCGTTCGGCGCAGAAATCGGCACGCGCTACGGCACGGCTTCCTCGCTGATTGCAGCTTCGGCAGCGTTGTGGATGCTGGATTTGGAGAGTGAGTTCGTGTATGTGGGGGACGAAGGAACCACCGAGGAAAGCGGCCGCACACGCCGGCAAGGGGTTGATCTGGAGTTGCGGCTGAACCCCATAAGCTGGCTTGCGCTTGGGGTGGATGCCACCATCTCAACCGGAAAATTCCGCGATCTTCCGGAGGGGGAAAACCGAATCCCACTTGCCCCAGAATTGACGCTGACCGCAAACGCCGTTGCCCGATTCGACGCGATTTCGGCGGCCTTGCGATTGCGCCATGTTGGCGACCGCCCAGCCAATGAGGGGAACACCGTCCGTGCGTTGGGCTACTCCATCCTGGACCTTTCGGCCAGCTATCGAATCGGGCAGATTGAGTTGTTTGTGAACGTTGAAAACCTGTTGGACGAAGTGTGGAACGAGGCGCAATTCGACACCGAAAGCCGCTTGCCCGGCGAGGCCGAATCGGTCAGTGAGCTTCACTTCACCCCCGGCACGCCACGCTCGGTGCGGGGAGGGATGTCGGTGAAGTTTTAGGAAATGCCGAATGCCGAGTGTCGAATGAAGAGTGGGAAAGAAGAGTGAAGAGTGGGAAATACTGGAGTTTCCACCGGAATGGGGAAGTGTCATCGCTCCGACGGGTCGGGGCGATGACGGTGAGTGAGTTTGGGAGAACGATCCCTTGATTCTCGCAAACCACTTTCAACGGAGTATATCAACAGCACCATGCCCCACGCATGGTGCTGTTTTGTTGAGTAGGGTGAGGGATTGCCGCAAAAAAGTGGGAAAGCCGTGCGTAACCTTCCTGCGGCGATTTGGTTCATAACTCAAGTAACCTCACCTACCCAAAACAGAGTG
>JAEUSP010000051.1 GCA_016788565.1 Chlorobiota bacterium
GAATACCAGGGCTTGCTTGAAAAATTGACCGCGGCTGAATCGGCCCAAACTCCCGATCAATGGTTCGAACTGTTCGGCCAGTGGAACGCTTTTAGCGGGTATTTGGGCGGCGAATCAAGCCGCATCAACTTCCGGTTTGCCGGCAACATGGCCGATAAGGGCTTGGAGGAACAGGAGCGGTACTTCCGCGAGGAGGTCGCGCCGATCATCACCAATGGCCGCCACCAGTTTGTGCGCGCCTTGCTGGGAAGCCAACACGCCGATGCCGTTGCCGAACGGTTCGGCACCCACATCATGCCGGTGCTGCGGAACAGCATGGAGCCGCTGGACCCGATCAACACCACGCTTCGGGTGAAGGAAGGGCAAGTTGCCAACCGCTACAGCATGTTGATGGCCGTTGCCGAAGTGGAGTTCAACGGCAAGGCGATGTCGCTGAAAGAACTGGCATCCTTCATGGACTCGCCCGATACCGAACTTCGCAAAGCCGCATGGTTGGCAATGCGGGGCTGGGTGAGCGATCACCGCGATGAGTTCCGCCAGATTTTTGATGAGCTTGTTGGAATCCGACACCAGATGGCGTTGAATTTGGGGCATCAGAACTTTATCCCGCTTGGCTACTGCGGCATGGGGCGCACCGACTACGGGCCAACGGAAGCCGCCAGCTTCCGCGAAAATATCCGCACCTACGCCGTGCCGCTGCGCCGCCAACTTGCTGCCGAACACGCCGCACGGATTGGAGTGGAACAGGCACGCCCCTGGGATGCAGGGTACGATCCCGAACTCACCATTCCCACCGGAGCCGTTCCGGTTGAATCCCAGCTTGACAGTGCCGAGCGGATGTTCCGCCGCATCTCGGTTCGCCTTGCCGACCACTTGCGCCGAATGCGTGCCGAAGGGTTGATTGACCTTGAGCATCGCCACGGCAAACGTTCCGGCGCGTTCTGCACGTGGTTTAGCGACGAGAACCGCCCTGCCATTTTCTGCAACTCAACCGGAAATGCCGATGATGTCCGCACGCTGATCCATGAAATGGGGCACGCAATCCAGCACTGGGAAAGCGGCTCGATCGAAACCCTGATGCTTCACTCCCCCACCGCCGACGCTTGCGAGATTCACTCGCTGGGATTGGAGTTCCTGACGCTGCCGTTCATTGATGAATTTTTCACCCCCGAAAATGCACGCCGGTTCCGGCTTGGGCGGTGGCGGAAGGTGATTGGGGCAATGTGCTATCGGGCGCAGGTGGATGAGTTCCAACATTGGGCCTATGAGAATCCAACAGCAACCCCAGCCGAACGGGAGGATGCCTGGGCGAATCTCGGCAAGCTGTATGATTCCAACCTTGATTACTCCGGCCTTGAGCAGCATCTGGGATCACAGTGGTATCAGCTTCCGCATATTTTCCGCTCACCGTTCTACTACATTGATTATGCCATTGCCGAAACCGCAGCAATGCAACTGGCGATGATTGCCGAACAAGATCACGACCGCGCAATGGCGACCTATCTGCACCTTTGCCGCGTTGGCGGAACCATGGGGGTGCTGGATATTATCAGCAGTGCCGGCCTGCGCTCGCCGTTCGATCCTGAGTTGATGAAAGATTTGATGGAGCACGCAGCCAAACAGATCTGAGCCAGCATATCTTAGCCGTAAAAAGCAATCGGGGGAATAGGGGATCAACCACCTCTATTCCCCCGATGTTTTTTGGCGTGGGGTACTCTATCATCTACATCAGCCGGGGGTGAGTACGGTGTTGAGAACGTGCGTTCCTTTCACTGAGCCAGCCGCCAAAACCGTGCATTCTGCTGCCGAATCCAGCGTTATTTTTTTTCATCACCCTTTCCATCCTACTTGTTCTGAGCAGATTTTCGGGAGGCGGGGGATTACCTTGTTGCCCAGTTGTTCGCTTCAGTCTGGCGGACAGCAGTTCAACAAAACGATAATCCTTTAACGCAACAACAGCCGTGAACACGATTCTTTCTTCTCGCCTTTTTGCAGTTGCCGCAACGCTCATCACAACGTGGGTACTACTGACGATTGCCGCCAGCGCCCAAACAAGCACACAGGTAAAGGGGAACGGAACGGAGCCAGCGGAAGTTCAGAAGTTGCAGTGGACCGTTTTCAGCGACCTGCCACCGTACCAGGTTCGGGTGAATGTTGGCACGCCAGACGCACGCGGAACAGCAGTGGTGGAAGTACATGTTGGCGATACCGCCACAACCGCACAGATGCTAACGATGGATTATGGGCTTTGCTACGCTGAATCCATATTTGCCGAGGATGTGAACAATGACGGATACGTTGATCTGGCGCTGATCTGTGTGGATCGTGGAAATGGGAACAGCACCGTGCTTCGTTCCTGGCTGTTTGATTCCGTTGCCGGAACGTTCGTCCCCAACCCAACCGACCGCCTTGTGGCTGCCGACGAACGGCGTGATTAAAGCGACAACTGAACCTCGGCTTCTGGGCCTCTTTCTGTGCCCTCTGCCCGGAAGTCGGGGTTAGTTTTTTTCACTTCTCAATCCCTTCCTTCTTGGCCTGCTTGCTGCTACTGTACGCGGCCATCACCGTGAGTAAAGTTCCCACAAAAAACGCCCCGGGCATATAGACGATCACCAACGCAATCGCCGAGCCGTAGCCGTAGCCACGGGCAAGCTGGGAACCAAGCGCGTTGCTGACGATAGAGCTTGCCAGCAGCATCCCCACCAACACCAACAACGCCCACGCCGCGCCGGAAAGCAACGCAAACGGGATGCTCCAACCTGGCGTTCTGTTTGTTCGCACCAACCACTTCCCAACGCGGCTGCCAACAATCCAACAGAGGGTGATGCCAAGCAGTGAAGCAAGGATTGGAAGGCCGTTATCCAGATATGGGAGGTAGCCTGGCGTTGGCATGGCAACGGAAATAGCAATCGCATCGGCCGGAATCCCCTGCCACTTCCCTTTCAACTGATCTCCCGAGCGAGCCATAGTTGGGGTGGTGGCAACCTCCCACCCAGTTGGTACTGTCACCGTTGCATCCAACGTCCCGAACCCGCCCCACTGCCGTGCCGGAGCCAGCACGTAGGCGAACTGCCACAGCTTGGTGATTCGTCCGCCGGAGGAATTGGATGTTGGCTGGGCGCGGTAGCGGACGCGCACGATATGCTGCCCAGAAGGTATCTGCAGAGTAAACCGTATCACCCCTTCATTCCGTGCTTCGTAGCGGACGGAGTCGCTACCGTTCAGCCCGGGTGTGCGGCTTGGGATTCGCCATTGTGGTGGCAGCGAGTCGGTTTGCGTAAACGCCAGGGCAATCGGCACGGGGTTGCCGTCCAACGTGACTTCCATCGTAAACGCTGTGTCGGGAACGCTTTGGTTGCCGTTGGTGGCATACCGCACCTCCATTGCGCCGGGAAGAAACACCAACGGAAGTGTGCGCTCAGCTCCGTTGTTGGCAATGGTGTACTCTGCGCTCACCCACCCGTAGCGTTCGCCGGTTCCAAGCGGGGTCATGTCAATCTGAAGATGCTCGTTCAGGACAGTGATGGAGTCTAATATCCCCGATGGCTCCCCAATCACATCCCCCGCCTGAACATGGTTTGCCATATTTGCCCGAAGGCTTGTTGATGATAGCACGGTAAGAAGGAGGAAGCCGCAGAAGAAGGCGTGAACAGTGGAGAGTCTCATGGCAGATGTTGCAGTTACTGGCATCCAAAAAGGTTCGCGTGTCCGGCACAAAATACAGCACGTTTTCCCCCTTGCCATGTTACTTCTTTGCTGGCTGCAACCTTTGTGGGAAATAGCAGTCACTCCGCGCCACACGCATACCAACTACCAAATACTAGCAACCTTCCACAAGCAATGAAAAATTTCCACAAACTGCTGATTGCAATGGGACTTACAGGGCTATCTATCACCGCCGCGTGCAACCGTTTTCCGCTGGGCGGCTGCATTGAAGGGAACGGCGAAGTCATCACAGAAAACCGCACGCTTGAACCATTCCACAGCATTGTGGTGGATGGCAGCATGGATGTGCGGCTGGCGCAAGCGGGGGAGCAATCGCTGAAGCTGCAAGCGGAGGCAAACCTTCTGCCGATTATCACCACCACCATCCAGAACGGAGTGCTGACGATTAGCTCCAAGGAAAGCTACTGCACCACAAAAGGGGTGACAGTGTTTGCCACCATGCCGGAAGTCCGGTCGGTGGCGATTGAGGGATCGGGGGATGTTGCCGCCGAGGGGGTGATTGTTGCCGGGGCGGCTCCGTCCACCGGGGCAGCCGCAAGCGGGAAGCTCACTTTTTCGATTGACGGCTCGGGATCAATCTCGGTCCCGGTGCAATCGGATGAGCTGACAGCCAGTATCGGCGGAAGCGGCGATGTGTTCCTGAAAGGGAACAGCCGTGCGTTCAGCGGGGAGATCAACGGCAGCGGGAACATCATGGCTGCCGAACTGCAAACCCAACAATGCACGATTGCCATCAACGGCAGCGGCGATGCCAGCGTAAGCGCGGCCAACGAACTGCGCGTTACCATCAACGGCAGTGGCGATGTTGTCTATGCTGGCAATCCACCAATTCTGCGGACCACCATCAACGGGTCGGGGGATGTCAGGAAGCGGTAAGCATCACGATTCGTGAGTTCAACGTTTGTTTTTGCGGGCTGGGGCTGGGGGCCTTGGCCCGCATTACTATTCGGTGGTTCAGATTTTTCTGCTTCTTTCCAGCTCAATTTCAAAATTTGGTTTGCCCCACCCCTTGCATCGTAGCTTGCGATGGGCGAAATTCGGGGAAGTGAAGCGTCAATCCAGAAACCAACGCTTCAAGGAGGCACGATTCCCCAGGTTTATTCCGATATCCGATGATGGTGTTACCGCGCCTGTTCCGGCGACGCTGGGCAACAAAGTGCTGGTGCTGAACCAGAATTACGAGCCGCTCGGCATCTGCAATGTCCAGAAAGCCGTGGTGTTGTTATGGCTTGGCAAAGCTGAGTTAATTGCAATCCGCCCTGACCGCATTTTGCGAACCATACGCTCGCGCTATCCCTATCCCAGCGTTGTTCGGCTTCAGATGTACGTCCATGTTCCGTTCAAAAAAGTGGAACTAACACGCAAGAACATTCTGCGCCGGGATCATTTCCGGTGCGCGTACTGCGCCCGTCCAACGCCCCCGCTCACGATTGACCACATCCTTCCAAAATCACGCGGTGGCGGCGACACTTGGGAGAACTTGGTTTGTGCGTGCGTCCGGTGCAACAATCGCAAAGGGGATCGCACGCCCGACGAAGCGGGAATGCGACTTCTCTTCCGCCCCTTCCGCCCGAACCACGTCACCTTTATCCAGAACGTGGTGGGGACGGTGGAAAGCGAATGGGAGCCGTATCTGTTCATGCGTTAAATAACTGGCCTTTCGCTGTATCGCTACTGCCATCTCACAACAGTCAGTGTTGGCGGCAAGCAATTCTGCTTGCCGTTGGTGTTGTTTGCTCTTTTTGTTTCCCAAACCTTCCATGCCGCAACCTACTCAGCCGATTTCTTCCAGTAGCTCTTCCCCAATGCTTGACCGCGCCAAACGCGCTGGTTGCTGGGCCGTGGGAACGCTGCTGCTTGCCCTGTTCTTTGTTATCGGGACCCTGATCTCACTGATGAATGGTGATCTTCTAACAACTATTCAGGGGGGAGCATTGGCGGCGGTGGGGGTTGGGCTTGCGCTCTATCTATCACAACGGCATCAGCGGAAACGGTAGGTGGGAAAGCGTCTGCTTCTCGGTTCGGTGGCCCCGCTCATACTTTACTCACTCACTGTACCTCTCTTCCTCTTCCCTCTGTGACCTCTGTGCCTCTGTGGTTTTTTTTTACTCAGCGGCCCCCAGAGACTTTACTCACTCGCTTTCGATAAGCCTTTTTTTCTTGCCAGATAGATTCCCCGCCCTGTCACCGCAGCAATCACAAACGCCCCGCCAAGAAGCGACAGAAGTGACGGACGTTCGCCGTAAAACAGCATCACCCAGACTGGATTAAGCAACGGCTCCAGCATCGGTATCAACGCCCCCTCAATCGCGCTTACCTTCCCAACGCCACGCACAAAAAGGATGTAGCCAAGCCCAAGCTGCACCACGCCAAGCAACGCCAAATAGAGCAGATCATTCCCCTGCGGAACCGCGCCAACGGCAAACGGAAGCCCGATCAACGCGGTCAGGATATTCCCAAACAGCACCATCTGCAGCGCGGCGCCGGGGGCGTGGTCGCGGCGAAGCGCGATCACCGTCAGCGCAAAAAAAACGCCGCTGACAATCGCCAGCAGATTGCCGGCCATGCCATCGGCAGAAAGTTGATCCAAAAAGAAGAAGGACATCCCGACCATCACCGCCGCCACCGTCAGCCAGTCAATCCGCGTGATCCGCTCGTTCAGCAACCACGGGCTTAGCAGCGCGACATGGATTGGAGCGGTGTATTGCAGCAGAATGGCGTTGGCCGCAGTGGTCAGTTTTGTGGCCGTGACAAACAGCAGAACGGTTCCGGCGTAGGCAATCGCGCCAAACCAGACGGCTGGCGTTGGTTTTTTCCAGGAAGCACCACGCGCCAGCAACGCAATCATCACCGCAGCAATCGCGCTGCGCCCGCCGGCAATCACCAACGAATCGAAGGAGATCAGCTTGATCCACAAGCCGCCGAAGCTCCAGAACGCCGCAGCGGCAATCAGGAATATCACCCCTTTGGTCTGGTCGTTCATTGTGGCCACAAATGGAAATTGAGTAACGCCAAACCGCCCTTACAGCCCTTCGGTGATATCGGCCACCGGCGGCTGGAATTGCTCTTGGTAAAATTCAAAATAGTGAGTTCCCCCTGCCACCTCCATCACCTTTGACTTGGCGATAACTTCGGCGTAGGAGACGTAGCAGCGCAAGCCATTCCGCATCTGCTCGGCATCCTGGTCGCTGACTTCCACAACGCAGTCAATCTCCTCCATCTTGGAGCGTTTCAGCGGGAAGATGCTGGCTTCGATATCGGTGTTGGCCGGGCCAAGCGTGTAGAAGGCAAGCCGCTTCAGGTAAGCGTGGCCCTGGTCGCGAAGTTCAAGAAAAACGCGCTTGGCAACGGCGTGCATCACCAAGTGATCTTCAAACCCGCTGATGCCATGCACCGGATAGGAGACGATGATGTTCGGCTGCAACCGCTGGATCTGCTCGGCAACCACACGCTCAATTTCGCGCGGATCCATCTCCTTCATTCCGCTGTCGGGAAGGTCCAGAACGGTCATGCTTGTTAGGCCCAGCACCTTCTCAACTTCCAACATTTCGCGGTAGCGGACCTCCCCCATTTCTTCAATGCTTAATCCCAGCGTGTGGCGGACTTTGGTTGCCCCCCCTTTGGTCAGCGTAAGCAAGTGAACTTCGTGGCCCTGGCGCAGTTGCTGGGCCATTGGTGCTGCCGGCCCGAACGACTCATCATCGGGATGCGGGAAGATGTAGAGAAATCGCATGGTCTCTGTTCGTGGATAGAGTTGATGAAAGAATGCCGCAAGTGGGCAACGGACGGCGAAGATACAAGGAGAACCGCAAGTTGGAACACATCAGCGTATCGGCGCAACGGAAACGGCGGTTCCTTCCCAGCGGCGGATTGATTCCCCCGACTGCAACAAACCATGCCACAACGGTAGCGGGGTTCGGTGCGGCGTGGCATATTGCTGCGGCTGGTGTGCTGCCAACTACCTGATTACCTTGCTTCTGCTTTTGCCGATGAACACTACTCCCATCTCCGATTCTCCCCCAATCACACCGCGCCGGATTGCTATCTGGTTCGTTTCGCTGCTGTGCCCAACGCTGCTGTTTGCCACGCAAAACTACGTGACGTTGTTGGGAACCGAGCGGGAGATGAGTTGGTGGTTCTGGTTCTGGCGCGAGTCGCTGGTGTGGGCTATTTGGGGGATTGTTTCGCCGTTGGTGTTTGCCTTTACGCGGCGTGTTCCGGTTTCTGGCGAACACTGGTTGCGGAACCTACTGTTTCATCTTCCCATCGGTGCCCTGGTTGCCGCGGCCACACTTTTGTTGTTTGTGTTGGCAAGCCATGCTGCTGGCCTTAGCCTTGCCCCGGCAACAATGACCCTGCGCGAGCGGTTGCAAATAGGGTTCACTCGCTCGTTTGCAATTGCTATCAGCATCTACGGCGTATCGGTGACGGCGTACCACGCGTTGTGGCATTACCGCCAAGCACGCCAGCGTGAGATTCGGGAATGGCAGCTTGAGCGGAACCTTGTTGCAGCCCGGCTGGAGGCGTTGCGCAACCAACTTCACCCCCATTTCCTTTTCAACACACTCCACATGATCTCGGCACTGATGTCCCAGGATGTGGCCGCAGCACGGCGGATGATTGCCCGGCTTAGCGACCTGCTGCGCCGAACCCTGGACAGCAGCGGAACACAGGAAACCAGCTTGGCCGATGAGATAGAGTTTCTGGAGGGATATCTGGAAATCCAGCGGGCGCGGTTCCACGACCGACTGACGATTGAGCTGCGGATACCAAGCCAACTCCATGATGTTTTGGTCCCCCGGCTGATCCTTCAGCCCATTGTTGAGAACGCCATCCGCCACGGCACGGCAGCGCAAGCAACCCCCGGTGTAATCACGATTGCTGCCGAACAACGGGGCCCGATGTTGATCCTGACGGTCTGCGATAACGGGCCGGGAATAACTGCTGGGAAGGACCCACAGGAAGGAATTGGCTTGGCAAACACGCGGGAACGATTGCAGCAACTGTACGGCCAGCAATCAATCCTAACGCTGACCAACCGCCCGGAAGGCGGGGCCTGCGCAACGATTGCAATACCGATAGTGGCGGGTAGATAGAGTTAGCCCGCCGGCTGCAATCGCGGCAAGCAGGCAAGGGCGTTGGGGATATTCAGCAGATGAAGTTGCTGGTTGGGGAACCGCTGGCGCGCAAGCTGCTGGGCAAGGGCTAACGCCTCCTCCATCGTCTGGACTGGGTGCATGTGGCAGGCGGAAACAACATCTGGATGAAGTGCGCCAACAACAATCACGGGGTGGCGCGCCAGCACTTTTGCCAAAACGTAGGCCCGTTGCGCTCCCGCCGGAAATCCATCACGCTGCAATCGCCGCACCAACTCTTGCGGGGATGCCGCAGCCGACAAAAAGTGGTGGAATCGCTTCTCGCCAACTCCCTCACCAACTCCCTCTGGAATGGATGCTGGAAGAATAATCGGCGCGCCAGGAAGCAACGGGGTGAAATCACACAATGCAAGGTAGGTGGCGGCGCGGCTGGCTTGATAGAGGTTGGCCCCTTTTGCGGAATCCACCCCGGCAATCGCCAGGTGCGCCGGCTGCGTGACGTTCACCTGAAACACCCGTTCCCCCTGCTCCACCAAGTGATTGTGAACCTCGGTTGGGTCGCCAGCGGCGCAGGCAATGATTTCCCCTTGCGAGTCCATCAGCGCGTTGGCAACGTAACGCAGCCCAACCCGCTTGCCAGCAGCGCGGATAAATTTTTGGAACGGGTTTTCCGCAATCGCCCCCAGCCGAACCCCCGGTTGGTCAATCATCCCGGGGGCGTGGGTTGCCGCAATCGTCCCTTGTCCCGCGCAGCCGATTGCCACTGTTTTTGCCCCGCCGCTGTAGCCAGCATATTGGTGCGGCTCCACCACTCCGGTGGAAATCAGAAGGTCTGCAGCGTGGCACAACCGGTTGGCGGTCACGGGGATTCCGTCAATGGTTCCAAGCTCAACAATTTGGCCTGCATCGGTGGCTTGGTGGTTGATGATCGGCACGGTTGCAGCGATTTCTTCCCCAAGTTTTTTCAGCTGTTCCGCGGAGGTCATTGGGCGGTGAAGCCCGGTGGCCACAAGCAAGGTGATGGAATCGCGCGCGATTCCAGACTCCAGCAATCGCCCCAGCAGATGCCCCACCAGCAGTTGGTCGGGTGAGTTCCGCGTTGCGTCGGTGAAGGCAATCACCACGCTGGCATTGCGGTGCGGAACAAGCGAAGCCAGCGGCGCGCCCAACTCCACCACTTCGGAAGAAGGGTTCGGTGGGACCGGCTGGGTGAACGGGATAGTGGTCATACAACAACGCAATTATTTTTTGGCGAAGAGATCGGCAAACAACGTTTGGATTCCCTGCTGGCTTGCGGCGCAGATGCCACGCTCGGTAATCAACCCAGTCACCAGCCGGGCAGGGGTGACATCGAAACCGAAGTTGGAGATGGTGGACCTCCCCCGAAAAAGTGGAGAAGGAGATAAGTGGGTATTTTACAAACATCAGGAGGAACTACCCATGGGACAACAACGCAGGACATTTACCAAAGAGTTTAAACTCGAAGCACTTCGTATGCTTGATGAAGCCAAGAAAACACGACGACAGGTCGCTGATGACCTCGGCATCGCTATCAAGACGCTTGACCGATGGCGCTCGGAATCCCGAGCCAATCCCAACGAGGCCTTCCGTGGCCATGGCAACCGCACTGCCGAGCAAGAACAGCTCCGGCAGCTGCAACGCGAGGTCGAATCACTCAAGCGTGAACGGGAGATTCTAAAAAAAACGCTGGTCATCTTCACGCAACCCTAACCCAGCGATTTCAGGCCATTGACAACATCCGTCAGCAGCACCAGTACAGCCTTCGCCAACTCTGTGCTGTGCTCACGGTCTCCGAAAGCGGGTACTACCGATGGCGGAAGCGTTCGCAGAGCCGACACGATCAGGAGGATCAACGCCTGCAGGAACGTATCGTTGAGATTCATCAGCAGAGTCGGGGCTGCTACGGGTCGCCGCGTGTTGCCAGCGAGTTGCGTGCAAACGGCGAGCGGATTGCCACCAAGCGTGTGGCACGGTTGATGCGGCAAGCAGGGCTACAAGGAGCTATGCCACCGAAACGGCGAGTGCTCACAACGGATTCGGCACACCGATACCCCCTTGCTGCCAACCTTCTGAACCGGAACTTTCGCTGTAGTCAGCCGAACCGCTTCTGGGTCAGCGACATCACGTATATCTGGACGAGCGAAGGCTGGCTGTACCTGGCGACGGTCATGGACGTGTTCAGTCGTCGGATCGTTGGTTGGTCAATGAGCCATCGGATAGATCAGGACTTGACGATTTCTGCACTTGGCATGGCGATCGCGGGTCGTCGTCCGGGTGCGGGTCTTCTGCATCACAGCGATCGTGGGAGCCAGTATGCGTGTGGCCGCTACCAGGCGTTGCTGCGTGAGTCGAAGATGGTTGCGAGCATGAGCCGCACCGGGAACTGTTACGACAACGCGGTGATCGAGAGTTGGCATCGTTCGCTGAAGGTCGAATTGGTGTATCGTGTTCGTTACGCAACTCGCCAGGCAGCACGGCAAAGCATTTTCGAGTACATTGAGGTCTTTTACAATCAACGGCGGCGGCATTC
>JAEUSP010000062.1 GCA_016788565.1 Chlorobiota bacterium
CGAACCGCAAAAAGCAGGACTGCCAAACCCCTTTGAAGGGGCAAGCAAAATCACGTTCATCGGGGAATTACCGCCGGAAGAGATTCCCGAACGATACGCGGGGCGGGTGGCGTTTGCCTTTGAAGCTACGTTTCCCGAACCCGAAGAGCCTGCGAGTTGCAACGAGTTTCCACCCCAAAAAAAAGAACCTGTTAGGGTGGCCTTCACTTACGAAGACCTTCCCCGCGTCTTTGCTCTTAGCACCCCGCACAATCTGACAACCGCGCAATTTGTTGTTCCCCATGACCACGCCGTCACCTTCTTTGCGTTGCTGTTTAGAGCTGCCGAAGATCCAGCCTTCACAGAAGATGAACGGCAGCTATTCCGCGCTATCCTGAACAAGTTTCATGCTATGCTGAACGAGCAAGCCCCGGGTACTATCGCCATGTTGGAAGTCAGTGTGACCGAAGGCAAGGGAGTTCCGCCAATTGCCGACTTCCTCATTCCGAAGCCGAAGGACTACCAACCAGACGTTCAGCCTGACAACACCAACCCCGTGTTCACGTATGTAGGGCGGGCGGTCATCGCTGGCAGTGCTGAACCCGTTCACCTTTGGGAGTTCCCCGGCTATGGGGGCAAATACAGCCTTGCGGGTGGCATTGGGGTAACAACGGCGGCTCTGTTTTCGGCTCTCTGCGATCAAAGCATCACCACCCTTGAAGCAGCTACGGATGAAGCAAAGGCGGGACTGATTGAGCTACTCACTACCACTGCCAGCATCCCCACGCTCTTTTATCTGGATTCATCGGAATCAGGCCACGACTACACCCCGACCGATCCGGAACGGGTGTTTGTCCGGCAAGTGATTACAGCCCTGAAGCAATCGGCTGTTCCTGTTCGGCTGAACATTCAAGCACTGCGTAAGGCCGCCAACCTTCCACCGTCTGAAGTACCGATGAACAAAATTTCCCGCTCCCCCCTTTCCGACCCTACGGGGTTCGCAAAGTTCGCCACGAATCATTCCCTTCATGGAGCGGCGAAGGCTATACTATCCCCTGAATTGTGGGAACCGGATGAAGCAGGGCGGCCACGTTACGTGTATCGTACAAAGAAAGGAACGTCCACCTTCCACATCCTTTTCCCACGGATCCCCGGAGCCAACCCTGAAGTAGCGAACGCCGAACTTGGGCAAGAGATACTGAAAGGCTTTGGTATAGATACCGCCGCCTTGCACGTCCTTTGTTCAGCCTATGCAATGGGGGAGGAACTGCGGAATGACCCGAACGCCTTCTTCGCAATTCCTGGCAAAGAGATTGAACGTGTGTTGGGGCTAAGTGAGAGAAAGGCAAACCGCAATGGGGAATGGCAGCGGCTTACTCCATTTGAGCAACGGGAAGCAGCACTGGCAGAACTGCGGCGGCTCTTCTCTTTAGGGGCGGAATTGGTCGAGTACTACCCGGCAGGAAAAAAGGCAAAGCAGAAGGACGGAACATATAGGCAGAATATCAGGTTTGCAAAAAGTCTTTCCCACCTTTGGCATTGGAGAGTGAGAGAATACGGGGCGGCTTCGGCAGTCTTTGATGAACACGGCGAAGCAATCAAAGACGCAAAGGGTGAACCGCGTATGCTATACGCTGACTGGCATATCGAAGTAAACCCGGGGACTTGGGCCGAAGTGTTTTTGCATGGGCAAACCAACCTTCGACAATACGGCTACGTTGCAAAAACCCTACTGACTGAAATTGACCGCCGCAAGGGAAAGCTACCGTTCCAACTTGGCTTAACTCTCTTTCTGAAGTCCCGACTTGAACAGTGGGACACGCTAAAGGTTTCCGTGCGGGCTATGCTGGACATGATCCCCGCCAACCCTACCACCAAAGCCGACCGTTATACAACCTTCAATCAGGTTGTAGATGCTTGCCATGAACAAGACCGCTGGGGGTTCCGTGCTGACTTCAGTTCATGGCCTGAATCATTCCGGTTGAAAGCTGAAGGGCCTGATTCCGCAGACACCCCCGCCAGCCTGCCACGGAATTACTGGGAAACGTTTGAATGCCTGTCAGTGCCGTTTACACCTTCAGCCCAACTTCCCCGCACACACATACGTCAGTTGACAGAAGTGGACACTACGCGCGCGCGCGCGCGCAACCGTGAAGAGCCAAAGGCGGCAATTCAGGAAGCAGAAGCAAAGGTTCGGGTCATTCCACAGCAGGGAAAGAACGCCCCCGCCGAACGTTTAACCCCACCAAAACCGCGCAAGAAGGGCAACAAAGGACGGTGGAACGGTTCCGCCGTGAAAGAGCTGCGGGCGGCTCTTGGGCTAACCCAAACGGAGTTGGCAGCACTACTTGGAAAGTCGCGCCCCTTGGTTACTCTTATCGAACAGGGAAGGCGTACACTTAGCCCCGCCGACCGCAGGGTTTTGGAGGGACTGGCAAGCACATTAAACACCCCGAAACAGTAGTGAGCCAACCCCTGAAAACAGCCCATTTTGAGGGGTGAAAGAGCAACTGGGAACAGTGAGCAATTCAGAGGGTAAAAACGGCGATTTCTTGACAGAATCAATGATTTAGAGAGTTAGTAGCGGGTTAATTGGAATGTTACAAAACCGTAGTGTCGAATAAAGTGAGCAATTCAGAGGGTAAAAACGGCGATTTCTTGACAGAATCAATGATTTTATAGCGTTTTCGTGTTACAAAAGCAGGGGCGAAAAGCCCCGGAAAAGGCTGACCAAATCCCGGAAAAGGCTGACCAAATCCCGGAAAAGGCTGACCAACTGTAACATTCGAAAAGGTTCAAAAACGGCGAATCTGTCAAAATTTCCCAGAAAAATGACCACACTTGGGGGGGGGGTATGTAGGGTTAACTAGGCTAACTAGGCTAAGGGGGCGGAGCGGCTTTAGGCCGTCCGCCAACTCTGAAAAACGGAACAGGCAGAAGGGCTTATTCAGGGTGGGAAGTCACAGGCTCCCATATCCTGAACCGCCCCTTCCCACGGTTTCGCCCGGCAGTCAGGGCAAAAGGCCGCCACAAATGCCCTGTAATCGTTTTTTATGGCCGCCCCATATTCCGCCATGGCTAAGGGGTGAAAAGGCCGCCAGCGGCCACGCAAACGCGAAATAGGGGTATATCTCACACTTCAAGCAGCTTCACCATGCCAAAATTTTACGACACAAAGGACACCTTCACGGATTCAGCCGCTGAATACGCCCTTCTCTCCGCAGTCAGGGCTGACCCTGAATTGCTGTTTCGCCTGAAAGATTCCTTGCCGTCGGATGCTTTCCCCACCTACGGGGGAACATGGCATGGACTATCTGCGGCCATTGAGGGCAAGGAACCCCTGCCAGCATTGCCAGAATCGCCAGCAATGGGCTTTACAGCCCCGCCAAGCGATCCGGTGGGGTTAGCCGACCACTTGGCCACCCTCACGCGTTCCCGCCGCCTAACGGCATTGTACGACCGATTAGGAGCGGCCTTGCACGGTGGCACGTTGACGGATCCCACGGCTCTTGCCACTGAACTTGCCGAAGGATTCGGGGCGGTTGCGTCGGGTTTTCGAGAATCCGATATGGAGCGGCTACAATGGGCTTCGGGGCTGTTACCTAAAGTATTAGCTGACGCTGCGGCACGGCGGGAATCAGGGCGGGCGGTTCAGGGATTGCAAACGGGGCTGGCAGGGTTAGATACGCAACTAAATGGCCTAACCGTTGGCATCACACTATTAGGCGGCGGCCCCGGCATGGGCAAGACTGCGGCAGCCTTTCAATGGGCTGAACACGTTGCACGGGTGGAAGGGGTTCCCACTGTTTACGTCACCTTTGAGAACAGCCCGCAAAACTTGGTCGAGCGGCTGTTAGCATCAAAGGCGGGGGGTAGTCTTGAAAGCATTGCAAGAGGAACGATAGGGGAAGCGAACCTTAAACAGGCCGCAAATGATTTGACCCAAACCTTGCACCGTGTGGCAATCATTGAAGGCACGTCCCGCCTAACAGTGGCAGGATTGAAGGGGAAAGTTCGGCAGGCCATGAACACTTGCGCCACCACCCGCGCCCTTGTAGTGGTGGACTACTTGCAACTATGGGCTAAAGCATCAAAGGAACTGGCGGGGCGGCGGGACGTGCGGGAACGTGTCGAAGTCTTGGGGGCTGAACTGCGGGAAATGGCAACGGCCTTAGGCGTGCCAGTGCTGGCATTGTCCAGCTTGAACCGTGATGCTGGCGGCTATGGCAAGGGCAACAGCAAAGCAACCCTTGACGCTCTGAAAGAATCGGGTGACTTGGAATATATGGCCGATGTTGTGTTGCTACTGAATCAGGGGGAAGCTATGGTGACAACGCCCGACAAATCCGTCGAACTCACCATTGCCAAAAATCGCAATGGAGCCACTGGCACGGTGAGCCTTATTTTCCACCCCAACAAAATGACCTTTACAGAGGGCAAAAAGGTAACGGAATGGTGAAGTACGCACCCGCCACCCTTGACACCATACGGCAACGGGTGAGCCTTGAACAGGCAGCGGAATACCTACACTTAAGCCCATTGAGGGGGCGATATTTTTGCCCGTTCTGCCAGCCAACTGGCAAGGCTGACCACCACACGCCAGATATGGGAATCAGTAATGGGAAGGGCTTCCATTGCTTCAAGTGTGGGAAGTCTGGCAGTGATGTTTTCGCCTTGGTTCAGGCGGTTCAGGGGGGAACGTTTCCCGATGCTGTCCGATACGTTGCAAGCCTTGCGGGTGTCCAGCTTAAGGAAGAGCAACTGGCAGTCAAGCCTCCCCGAATCAGTCCACCCGCGCCAAAGGATTGCCCGCCCCCAACCAGCCCCATTGCCCGCCCTGAATTGCTGGGAACTCTTCACGGTCTAAGTGAAGCAATGGAAGGTTCCCCGGGGGAAGAATACCTTCAGCGTCGGGGGTTCAGTCTGTCAGTAGTGGGAACCTGCGGGCTTGGTTATGCAAGCCCCACTGCCTGCCGTGCTATCGGCTTGGACAAAGGACAACCGCCGCCGTTAGGCCGTGTAATCTTCCCACACTTTGCGCCAATGCCGGACGGTGGAACTGATATTATTTCCCTGTATGGAAGAGCGATAGACACGCCAAGTAATCCAACCCCGAAGGAGTTACGCCACCGTCACTTGCCGGGGCCGAAGGGATTCTTTCGAGCGGCTTCTGTTCGGGCTATTGGTTGGCCTGAACCCCTTGTGGTGTGTGAAGGGCCGTTTGATGCTTTGGCAGTCCTTGCTGCGGGTTGGCCGCGTGTGCTGGCTACCTATGGGGTGGGTGTCAGTCGGCTGGACTGGCTAACCCCCGCCCGTTCCATCCTGATTGCCTTCGATGCTGACACGGTGGGGCAAGCCAAGGCAAAGGAACTGGCAGCGGCTCTTAGGCATCGAGGCGTTTCGGTGTCAATCCTAACGCCCGATGAAATAGAGGGCAAGGACGTTGCGGAATCCTTCGCGCTTGGCCAGCTGAACCCTGCCATATTTCAGGCAGTTCAGTTATAGCCCAATCATGCTGGCGGCATTGTCATCCCACACAGTTGCAACCCGAATGTAGCGATCCACCATTGCGCGGCTTCGGTGGCCTGTTTGGTTCATTATAGCCCTATCCCCCGCCCCTGCCAACGCTGCCGAAGTAGCAAAGCCCGACCGTAGGGAGTGACCCGCAACGCTGGCAGGATCCGCCCCAATCATGCTGGCAGCGGCCTTGACAATTCGCGCCACCCCTTTACCTGACAACCGTTCCCCAACTTGCCCGCTCTTTTTCACAGAGCGGAACACAGCCCCCGACGTAATCCCCGCCGCTGCCATCCAATCCTGAAGAGCCATCACGGGGCAAGTAGCAGGGTTGCCGTAGGGAATCGCCTTCAGTATCCCCGCCCCTGTTTGGTCTGTCTTGGAGTGTCTCACAGTCACAACCAGCCCGCGCTTGCTTAAGGTTAAATCTTCAGCATTCAGCCCAACCAATTCCGACCGCCGAAACGCCCCGATGAATCCCACCAAGAGAACCGCCCGATCCCGTAGGCCAATCAACCCCGAAGGCAGCACTTCCACCATTTCCCGAACCTGTTCCGACCGCAAAGCAGTCTTGCCGTCTTGCCGAACCCCGACCGTCCGGCGAATCCCCTGCCAGACAGTTTCAACTATCGGGTGAGCCGTCGGGCTACTGATTCCCGCCCCCTTGTGCTGAACAGCAATAGCCGATAACCGCCGCTGAAGGGTGGACGGCTTCAGTGTGGCCGCAAAGTGTGAGAGATAGCCCGCTATGGTGGCAGGTTCAGCTGGAAGGGATTCCACCCCACGAGCCTTGCAATAGGTCATAAAATGAACCCAGTCGGAGGCGTAGGCTTGCCGTGTAGCTTTTGCCCGGGCAGCGTCGGCATAGTCTGCGGCGATCTCAAGATCTACTTCAAAAATATCTGGCAGGTCGGCTTGTTCAGGGTAACGCTGAAGGGCTAAAGTATTCATGGTTAGTTATTGGTTTACGTCCCATACGGTTCCATTATCGGACGTAAAGATAACAGATATTCAAAGACTTGTACAAGCAAAAACGAATAAGTATATTTAATAACCAACAAAAAACAACATGAAAGCAAAAACCAACAAGAAGCCCGCAACCCTGCCAGTGTATTTCGCGCCTGAACAGATAGCCGAAACCTTAGCCGTGAAGGTGGAAACTGTCCGTACATGGATGCGACAAGGGAAGATCAAAGGAACAAAGGTTGGCCACATCTGGCGAATAGCAGAACCGGACTTTTACGCCTTCATTAACAAACAGGGAGAGGAAGGCCATGGCTGAACCCATTGGGGATTTTGCGGATACCAATAAAACGAAGGCCGAACCGCAAAAAGCAGGACTGCCAAACCCCTTTGAAGGGGCAAGCAAAATCACGTTCATCGGGGAATTACCGCCGGAAGAGATTCCCGAACGATACGCGGGGCGGGTGGCGTTTGCCTTTGAAGCTACGTTTCCCGAACC
>JAEUSP010000090.1 GCA_016788565.1 Chlorobiota bacterium
TGGCACTACCGTGATGGCTCCCCAAACAAGGGGAGCAGAGCAGGGGGAGAAGCAGGATGGAGGAGGCAAGAAACATCAGTCAATCATCACTGGAATCGTTCATCGTAAGTGGATGCTGAGTGCAACGGGCAATATAGGTGCGGCGGCAGCTAAATTGCAAACATTAGAGGCAAAAAAATTGAAAAACAGCGGCGAGAAAGTTGTGAGGGGTTGGGGGGCTTCTTCGTTCTTGCTTATTTGTACTTCGCAAACCACTTTCTTCCGAAGTATGAGTCCTTCGCTGAAGGTGAATTTGTCGAGAAATCACAACACAATTTCCCAAGCAAAAAATCAACCATGTACCTTCCCAACTACCGCACACTGGTGCAATTCAGCAACGAAAAAATGGCAAAGGTGAACCTGTTCGAATCGCACAGAATGTTCGCCGATTTTTACTGCCTGCGTCCCGGGCAATCGCAAAAAACGCACAGCCACGCCGATAATGATAAAATCTATTTTCTGCTTGAAGGGGAGTGCGTCTGCATTCTTGGCGAACAGGAGCGTGTGTTGCTGCCGGGCGAATCATGCGTTGCCCCGGCAGGCGTTCCGCACGGCGTGCGCAACGATTCCGAAGGGGAAATAGTTCTGTTGGTGATGATGGCTCCGCGGCCGTAAGCTGTGTCGTCCGAAAAAAATGAAATTCCGCAAAAATGAATTTCCGCGTGGCACAATCCTTGTTGAAGCTATTTCCACAGCAACCTTCTTGTTCCAACCTAATCCATTGCCAGCATGAGCAGGTATCGTTTCCTTCTTGCATTTTTCGGCTTATTCTTCCCAACAATCATTGCCGCGCAGTGGCACCGTGCAAACCCTGATTGGAGTTGCGTGGCCGCAAGCGGCCAGCGGGTAATCGTGGCCGGTAGCCACGGCTCGATGCTAATTTCTCCCGATGCTGGGGTTCGGTTCTACCGCGCCCACCTTCCGCAGCCCGATTCCATCATTGATGTCGCGCTCCTCAATCCGGCCACCGGCTTCGCCATCACGTCATCCCAGAATGTTCTGCAATCAGAGGATTCCGGAAAAACGTGGAAATCGCTGTCAGTGGCGTTCAAGAATCCGGTGCGGCTGTGTGTGGTGGGTAATTCTATTTATTTGATTGAAGAGGGAGGGCGTTGTTTCCGCAGAAATAGCGCGGGTGAGTGGGCGCTTCAGGGAACGGTTCCGGCTCAAAAAGTGTCATCACTAAGTTTTGCCTCCGAGCAAGTTGGGGTATTAATCGGCCACGATTCCCTTCTGTTCCGAACAAGTGACGCAGGGGTAACGTGGAGCCAAGTGGTGGTGGGAAATAATGCGCCGGTGGGAACAGTCTGCATTTATCAAGATATTGGAGTGCTGTTTAGCAAGGATGACAGAATTTTTGCTTCCAACAACCAAGGGGCAACATGGGATTCAGTTGCCACAAAAGATTTTAGCACGCTGCACCCGAAAGGGGTGCTGGCTGTTGATGATACTCATTATCTGGTGTATGGTGGCTTTGGTTCAAGCCGGTTGCTTGGGTTTTCATCAGATGCGGGACGTTCTTGGAAATATAGCACCCCAATACTCTCGAACGATCAAATGCAATTTCTGGATGCTGCGGTGACAAGCGGTGGAACCGTGATCCTTGTTGGAAAATTCGGCACAATTCTTCGTTCAGAAAATGGAGGTGAAACCTGGCAAGTTCGTGCTAACGCTGTTCTGACCACGAACAATGTGGCCACTAACAACGGCCAGTCGCCATTTATTGCCGATATTTCATTCGCCACCGACTCAATCGCTGTTGCAGTAATTTCAGGAGCCACCGATAACACCTCGTGGCTACGAACAACCGATGCTGGAACAACATGGCTGTATCAGCGGCAAACGTTGGGCGGATATTCCACACAGATAAACGCCATCCATTTTTTTGACCAGGAACATGGGATAATATCGGCAAATAATCCAGCCAATATCTTCCGAACAGCTGATACCGGAAAAAATTGGTACCAAGCAACCGTGAAGCAATCCCCAAAAATTCGTGCAGTGAAGCAAATTCGTTATATCAATCGCTCCAGTGCCTGGCTGATTGCTGACACCGCATTGTTTTTTTCAGCGGATAGTGGAGCCACATGGCGCGGGAAACCACTACCAACCGGATGGATGCCGGGACGCCTACACGTTGTGGATGATGCTTTTGTTTTTGCAACAGCACGGTCAGGAAATAACGAACGGCTGTATCGAACACGCGACACAGGAACGACATGGGAAATAGTTCTTGAGCGGCCAGAATTACCGCAGCCTCACCAATTTGGTGATGTCTATTTCCTGAACCACCAACTTGGATTTCTTAGCCTGTTGGATACGCTATTGCTTGAACCGCCGCAGAACACAAGAAGCAGAATAATTCGTACAACTGACGGCGGCGCAACGTGGGACACCGTAGGTGATTCTTTTTCTGAAGATATCGAGATGATTACGCCAACGCACGGGTACGCTGTTGGACGACAGATACTGCTCACAAACAATGCCGGACTGACGTGGAGTAATGATCTGCTATCTGGCCAAGATTTTGGCGTGGCTGAACTCCAAAAAATCATAGCCTCGCCCAACCAGCGCACGTTGCTGGTAATTGGAAGTGGTGTGATTCTACGGAAAGAGGCGGATATTCAAACTTCAGATACTCCCACAATACCACCGCCATTGCCGATAGAGTTAGACTTGTCAATGATGAGAACGGGTGCCAGTAATTGATGGATTATTGACTTGCTTACCAAAAGGAAAGGGAGTATGTTGTCAACCAAGCTGCAAACAGCAGACAACAAGAATCCCAAAATTTACTTGGAGGACTCTGCAATGAACTTGACGTTTGGCGAAAACCTAAACCGTGCGATTGCTGCAAGCCGGACCGAAGCAATTCGGCTGGGGCATCTGTTCATCAATACCGATGATCTGTTGCTGGGGATTTTGAGTGTTGATGGTGATGAAAGTGTGGCCACGCTGCAACATAGTGGCTGTAATATTGGCCAACTACAAAATGAAATTGAAAACGACAGCTTCCGCCAGCAAGTTGATGCCAATGCCGCAGCCGTAAGTGGGTTAACTCTGCAAAGCAACCGAAATGTGATGCTTACCGACCTGACAGAGCGCGTCATGAAAGATGGAATGCAACGGGCATTCAGCTCTGGTCAATTTAGCACACGCCATCTTATGCAGGCGATATTGGCTGATGCAAAAAATCCAGCTGCCGAGCGTATGATGAAATATGGAGTGACGACTGCCACATTTGCGTAAACTCTAACAGCATACTGGCGAAAAAAATAGGCGGTGGAAGGAACGTTCATCCGTTCCTTCCACCGCCTGTAATGACCACCCTTCCCATCAACGGCGCGACTGTTGTTGCTGTTTTAATAATTCCTGCTCACGTTCTTTCAGCAACTGCTCCTGCCGCTGCAATTCTTGCAGCCGAATTTCTATCAATTTATTCTGTAATTCGGTTGTTTTAATCTCATCTTCCCCGCCCGAGAACAATCCTCCAACCAACCAACTGCTCCGTAATCCACGCATATTTATCCCAAACTCGCGTGCAGCAAAGCTGGCGGAGTTTGCGGTGACGCTCATATTTCCAACTAAAGTTTCCAGCGAGTCATACAAAGAGCGGTCGTAGAGCAGCGCGCCAAACGTCCCTTTCCCTTGCCCAATGTCTGCCACTAATTTCTGGGTTTCCAACGTGATGTTATCAACGTTTTTTGTGGCATTGTTCAGCGTCGTGCTCATTTCACTGAATTGCCTTCCGGTCTCGGCAAATAATTTTTCTGCTTCTGCGGAAATGCCAACTAAATTGTTATATGCTGCTTCATCGGTCAGCAGCTTGCCTAATGTACCTTCCCCCTTTCGGAAGCGGAGAAGTAGAGTATCAATCGAGCCAGTGATATTCTGCGCATTTTTAACGATGTTGCGGGCATCATCAACAATTGCTAAATAATTCGTGGGTGGAATGGAGGGAAGATAGGCACCATCGCCAACCATTGGGGCTGCGTTGTCGGCCATGTTGAGTGTGATCAGCTTGTCGCCAATCAGTCCTTGTTGGTCAATCGTTGCGTAGGTTGAGGTTCGGATGTAGTCGTGGTAATCGCCATCAAGAACCATATCAACCCGCACAAATGTTGAGGTATCCATTTTTAGCTGAACTTTATTCACCACGCCAATTTTAATTCCATTCAGCATCACCAACGCTCCCGACTTTAACCCTTCCACCGACTTAAAGTGAGTATAAACCGCGAACGTGTCGGAGAACATCTTCTGTTTATCACCAATCACAAACACCCCAAGAACCAGGATAATAAGGCCGATAAACGAGAATATCCCCGCTCGAACAAGGCGTTTAGTCCTATCTTTTCCCGTCACCATAACTGGCGTGGTACCAGGGTGGCTCTGTTGTTGTGTGGCTTGAGTGTTTTGGCTGTTCATCGTTTTGCCCGGTTATCGTGAGTCGGCAGTACAGTTAATCAAGCGAGAAAAATGTTTGTAGAAATTCATGGTTTGATCGCCGTGCTTCCTCTAACGTCCCCTCAAACGCAATCACACCATCTTCAATGTAGGCAACATTATCGGAAACGATTTTCAAACAATAGGGGTCGTGGGTGACAACCATACCGGTAATCTTTAGATTATCACGAAGGTGCAAGATAAGTTCAGAAATTTCGCGGGTGGTTTGTGGATCAAGGCCGGTTGTTGGTTCGTCGTACAGCAAACACGCTGGTTCGGTTATGATTGTTCGCGCCACCCCAATTCTTTTCCGCTGGCCTCCGCTAAGCTCACTTGGCATGGTATTTAATTTTTCTGGCAGCCCAACTTGCTCTAAATAATGGAATACTCGATCCTTAATCTCACCCCAAGAAAGCTCTTTTTTTGTTCGTTGAAGGGGGAAGGCAAGGTTCTCTCCAACAGTCATCGAATCATACAGCGCGCCGCTTTGGAACACATATCCTACTTTCCGGCGAATTTCTTCCAGCAGTTTCGGCTTTGCTCCAACAACCTCAACATTATCTACCAAAATGCTGCCATCATCTGGCTCGATCAAACCCACAATGCTTTTCAGCAACACACTTTTCCCCGTGCCAGAACGCCCCACAACAGTAGTGGTTGTGCCACGCTGCACCGAAAGATTCACCCCGCGTACCGGAGCAATAGCTCCGAAACTTTTATATAAATCGGTTATTTGGATCATACGATGGCTTGCTACTGTTGATGGGAAAGCACGAGCAAAGAATATGTTTTTAAAATTCCCCTAAAACGGATCAGGGAAATATGTGATTATCAACTTCACCATAATCATATCAATGATGATTACCCAGAGTGAGGCTAGCACCACTGCGCTGGTTGTTGCTTTGCCAACGCCTTCGGTGCCGCCGCCAACGTGGAAGCCTTTGTAGCAGCCGATCATCGCAATGGCGAAACCGAAAAATGCGGTTTTAATCACCCCAGGCATCACATCGGTGAAGTAGAGCGAATCAATCACTTGGCTGTAATAATACTCCATCGTTGCGCCGGTGGCAATGTACTCGGCGATGTAGCTTCCAAAAATCCCGATAAAATCAGCGAACAACGTCAGCAGCGGCATTAAGATCACAAGCGCGATTACTCGCGGGATCACTAAGTAGCGGTACGGGTTGATCCCCGAACACTCCATCGCCTCGATCTGCTCGGTGACTTTCATGGAGCCAAGTTCCGCAGCAATGCCGGAAGCTACGCGCCCGGCAACCACTAACGCGGTAATCACCGGGGCCAACTCAATCGTCAGCGACCGGGTGACCAATGCTGGGATAAATGCCGTTGCCCCAAATTTCACCATTGTTGGGCGGGCTTGCATGGCAAGAATCAGCCCCATGATAAAATTGATAATCAGCGCCAGCGGCAACGATAACGCCCCTAATTCATCAAGATGCCGGATGATCTGGCGGAACTCGTAGGGGGGGACGAAAATGCCGCGAAAAAACTTGCCGATAAACAGGGCGTGGCTCCCCATTTCGGCCAGCAGATGGCGTGTTCTTGTTAGCACGGTGCGTACCCTCTGTTCGCGGTTGCTGCAAGCATTGATGAACGTTGTTTTCAGTGACGTGCGGCAAGCTACGAAGAGAGCCGGAGCCAATCCAAACAGGAATGCTGGTTGGAAGCGTGAACATCCGTACCACCATGCTGAAGGTTTGGGCGTTGGCTGTAAATTCGCCCTGCCGATTGGACGGCATATCTAACCGGCAAGCCGCGCAAACTGCCGGCTTCCTTTTCCGCACGCAATTCTTCCGGTGGAATCTCCATGAGCAAATTCGATGATATTCGATGTCAGTTCCCAATCACCAGCCAGTGCTTCACCGCGCCGGATGGCGTTGAACGCTCCATTATCTATCTGGATCACGGGGCAAGCACCCACCCGCCAACGCCTGTGCTGGATACCTACCGCGAGTTTTTAGAGAAATACTACGCCAATATCCACCGTGGCAACCACTACCTTTCGCAGAAGGCTTCGGCCTTGTTCGATGCTGTCAGCGAGACGATACTCCATTTTTTGGGTGCCGACCCAGCCAATAACGAAGTGGTGTTCACCACCAACACCACCACCGCGCTGGACCTTGGTGGATATTTGATGAGCCAGACCGAAGGGGGAACGCTGGTTTCCTCGATGGAGCATCACTCCAACGACCTTCCGCACCGCCGCCACGGCCCGGTTCACCGGGTTGAGGTTTTGGCCGATGGGTCGCTGGATTACAACGATCTGGAATCGAAGCTAAAAAATAACCGCATCAAGCTGGTGGCAATCACCGGGGCAAGCAACGTCACCGGGTTCATGCCAGATATTTACGGGATTGCACGGCTGGCACACCAGCACGGCGCGAAAATTTTGGTGGATGCCGCCCAGCTTGTGGCCCACCACAGCATCAACATCCGCCCCGACGACCACCCCGAACACATTGATTTTCTTGCTGCTGCCGGGCATAAGGCCTACGCTCCGTTTGGCGCGGCGTTTCTTGTTGCCAACCGTGCGGCGTTCAACGCGGCAACCCCGTACATCCCGGGCGGTGGAACCGTGAAGTTCGTCACCGACACTGATGTCGTCTGGGCCGACGGAATGGAACGCCACCTGAGCGGAACGCCAAATATCGCCGGGGTGATTGCCCTGGGGGAAGCGATTACCTGGCTGAACACCATCGGCATGGATTGGGTGCGCCAGCATGAACTTGAAATCCTGAAGCCGATTGAGCAGAAGCTGCGTGCTATCGCGGGCGTGACGGTGTTGGGTGATATCCCAGCAGAAAAGAAATTAGGGGTGCTTCCTTTCACCATCTCCGGCGTGCATCACGACGTGGTCTCGACAGTGCTGAACAACAACTACGGGATTGCCACACGCAATGGATGTTTCTGCGCCCACCCCTATCTAACCCGCTTGCTTGGCTGCACCGATGCCGATGCCGTTCGCCAAAAAGTGGCCACCGGCCAGTCAGTCCAGCTTCCCGGGGCGGTGCGCGCAACGATCGGCATTTTCAACTCGATGGAAGATTTGAACGCGCTGGTTGATGCCGTTGCCGAAATCGCTTCCGAAAAAGAACGCTATGCTGCCAGCATCAACCTTGAATCTGCGGCTTGCCTTGAGGCATTGATATGAACTCCAAACTTGATTCCAGCAAAGATGACTTCCGGCGGATTGCCCGCCAGCGGCGCGATGCGTTAAGCAGTGAAGAACGCGCCGCTGCAAGCCTTGCAATCTGCGGCAGACTGATTGACCTTGACCAATTCGTGGATGCCCGCGGCCTGCACGTCTATCTGCCAATCGGCAGCGAGGTTGATATCCGTCCCATCACCAATTTGGCTTGGGAAATGGGGAAGAGCGTTGGGCTGATGCGGGTGATGCCCGATGGTGGAAGCCAGCAATTCCAGATTACCCCGGGCACCGAATTCCGAACAACAGAGCTGGGTATCCTTGAGCCAATTAATGCCGAACTCTTCAACATGGAGGAGTGTGATTTGGTGATTGCCCCGCTGGTTGCTGCCGACCTTCAGTGCAACCGATTGGGCTACGGCAAAGGTTACTACGACCAGTTCCTGACGCAATTTCCACGCCCAGCCATTGGCGTTGCGTTTGAAGCACAGATATTCGACCAGCTTCCCGTTGATGACTTGGACATCAGGCTGGATATCGTCCTGACTGAACAACGTGCGATCCAAAAAAGCTGAAGGTGAGTGAAAAAAGGGGGGGGGGAAATAGGGAGTAGGAAATAGGAAATAGAGTCAAGAGTGGAAGCCACCGAAGGCCAACCTCCGCTCATGCTGAGCTCCGTCGAAGTATGAGCGGAAGCCACCGAACGTCGCGCCCCCCTGCTTCGCTCTGGCGAGCTTCGCGTCCCCCCAAGTTTGGGGGGAAAGGGAGAGGGAGCAGGAAATAGGAGGGAGGAAATAGGAGGGAGGAAATAGGATCAAGACCGAACGCTGCCCTCCGCTCATGCTGAGCTCCGTCGAAGTATGAGCGTGAGCCACCGAACGGCGAAGTATCAGCATCACCAGAGAAAGATAGCAGCCATCTTTTTGTCATCATTGCACTCACCGATTTCCCCAAAAACTAGTGACCCAAGCCACCCCTTCCCTTGCTGATTTTTTGTGCGTTGCGCGGGCTGGGCTGCGGGTTCCGTTGGTGGTGCAACTGCCTGATTTGGGGGTGCAGCCGTCCCAACTCTATCGGGCTGCTCGGAAGGTGGGGAAGGGAGCGTTGTTGGAGACTGGCAGAAGGATGGGGCGCTCGGTTGTTGCGGTGGATATTGCCGGCGAATGGACCTTCACTGAATCGGATACCGGCGACCCGTTCGAGCAGCTTCGTGCACTTTGTGCCGCCAACCCAATCGTGTCCAACCCGCTGCTCCGTCGGTTTGGCGGCGGGCTGGTTGGCTGGTTCAGCTACGACCTTTGCCGCACCATCGAGCGGCTCCCTTCGCTGGCGGCCGATGACCTTGCGCTCCCACTGTGCTATTTCCAATTCGTGGATTCGTTCATTGAGTTCGATCACGAGCGTGGCCTGCTGAATCTGGCCACGCTTCCCAAACTTCACGAGGGCGACCTGACTGAGCAATACCGACAAATGGCCGAGCGATTGCAGGAAATGGCCGAGCTGCTTGCCACGCTTCCCAATGGTGAAGATGATGCTTCCCCGCCCGCAATCCATGCTGACCCCGATAACTTTACTCCAACCGTAACGCCCGACCAGTTTGCCCAGATTGTCAGTCGCACGCGGGAGTACATTTTTGCCGGGGATATTTTCCAGGCGAACCTCAGCGTCCGGTTCCAGCGGGCGTTCCGTTCCGATCCGTTGGCGTTGTATCGGCAGTTGCGGGCAATTAACCCATCTCCATTTATGGCTTTTATTGAGGGCGGTGAGTGCGCGGTGGTGAGCGCGTCGCCGGAGTTGCTGATCCGCGCTAGCGGGCGAACGATTGAAACAAGGCCGATTGCCGGAACCCGGCGGCGCGGAGCCAACGAAGCCGAAGACGAAGAAAAAATTGCTGAACTGCTTGGCAACGAAAAAGAACGCGCCGAACATCTGATGTTGGTTGACCTTGAGCGGAACGACATTGGCCGCGTTGCGCGCTACGGCACAGTGCAGGTGGATGAGTTGATGACCGTGGAAAAATACTCCCACGTCATCCATATCGTTTCCAATGTTCGGGGGGAATTGCGCCAGGGGATGGACGCGCTGGATGCAATCCGTGCTTGCTTCCCCGGCGGGACGATTACCGGCGCGCCGAAGGTGAGGTCCATGGAGATTATCGAGGAGCTTGAGCCAACGCGGCGGGGAATCTACACCGGCTCGATCGGTTGGTTGGGGTGGAACGGCGATGCGGAGTTCAACATCGCAATCCGCACGCTGCTGGTGAAAGATGGCGTTGCCTACTTGCAGGCGGGTGCCGGGATTGTGGCCGATTCCGTTCCCGAGCATGAGTACCGCGAATCGCTCCGAAAAGCCCAAGCCGCAATGAACGCTGTGGAAGCCACGCTGGTAATGAAGGAGGGATCAGCCGAATGATGTTTGTGCTGGATAACTACGATTCGTTCACCTTCAACTTGGTGCAGTATTTGGGCGAGCTTGGTGCCAACCCGGTGGTTGCCCGCAACGATGCCGTAAGCGTCCGGCAGGTACTGGCGATGAACCCAACGCATATCGTCCTATCCCCCGGCCCCTGCACCCCGAACGATGCCGGAATTTTGTTGGAGTTGATTGCCGCCGCTGCCGGAAAAATTCCGTTGCTGGGGGTGTGCTTGGGCCACCAGGCGATTGGGCAGGTTTTTGGCGGCGATGTTGTTCGCGCCACAAAAGTGATGCACGGCAAAACCGCCATGATCCACCACGACGGAACGGGCGTTCACGCAGGGTTGCCTTCTCCGTTCCAGGCCATGCGCTACCACTCGCTGATCCTTGCCGGCGGAACTGTTCCCGACACCCTTCGCGTCACGGCGTGGACCGAGGAAGGGGAGGTGATGGGGGTGGAGCATCGTGAGCTTCCGGTGGTTGGGGTCCAGTATCACCCGGAGTCCATTATGACGGCTCACGGGCGGGATATTCTCCGCAATTTTTTAGCCTACTCCATTCCCTGCCATGCTGGTTAATCTCAACGGCCAACTCCTTCCGCAGGGGGAAGCGCGTGTCTCCCTGTTCGATCGTGGGTTTCAGTTTGGGGATGGGTTGTTCGAGACGATGCGGAGTTATGGGGGGCGGGCCTATCTGCTATCACGGCATCTGAGGCGGTTGCGGGATGGGGCCGACCAGCTGGGGATACCGCTTCCGGACGATGAAGAATTGGCATCGCGGATAGCCACCACCATTGCCGCCAACAACCTTCCCGATTGCGCGGTTCGGCTGACGGTCAGCCGTGGTGTTTCGGAAAACCTGTTCGACATCCGCCCCGATGCCATGCCAACAATCGCGGTTCAACTCAGGCCGTTATTGCATTTTGGCGACCAACCAGAAAACATCATCACTGTGGCAGTTGATCCAACAATTGGAGGTGGAGGAATGCTGAAATCGTTGAACTACTTGCGGTCGGTTCAGGCAGTGCGGAAAGTTCGGGAAGCGGGGGTGAGGGAGGGGGTGATGCTTCGGGAGGATGGAGTGGTGCTGGAGGGGAGCGTCAGCAACATTTTTATGGTGAAGCATGGCACGGTAGCAACCCCGCCGATTGAGTTAAGAATCCTCCCCGGAATCACCCGCCAACGTGTGTTGGAGCTTGCCCAGAAACTCTCCATCCCCGCCGAACAACGCCCCTTCACCCTTGCCGAACTGCTGCGCGCCGATGAGGTCTTCTACACAAACTCTGTGCGGGAAATTGTGAGTGTGGGGGGGATTGATAACGTGATGATCGGTGCTGCAACCATCACACAACAACTGCTGGTAGCCTACCGGAATGAAGCGATGGTGAGATGATGTGTCGGCGCGCGCAACATGAGCGGCGGACTGGATTCGCGGTGTGGTAGTCATTGGTCAGTTCCCGGCTTTGGCTCCATTTCACTCTTCTCACCTCACTCTCCACTCTTCGCTTTGGCTCCCTCTCCCACCCGACGAATGTGAGGCAACCAGCAGCTTCACATATTTGGGAGAGGGTGGGGGGTGAGGGCAGGCAGCGAACGGCTTCAAAACTGAAGACATGCCGAGACTCCGCCGACAAAAAAACGGCGCATCTGAGAAATCAGATGCGCCGCTTGCGTCTTCAGACCCTAAGGGTTACTTGCTTAAGATCATCGTGTTGGTTTTGGACCAATGCCCCGAGTTCAGGCGGTAGTAGTACAAGCCAGATGGGTAGCCGGTGGCATCCCACGTGACGGTGTAGTTGCCTGGTTGCAGGTATTGGTTCACCAGTGTTGCCACACGTTCGCCAACGGCATTGTAGATCACCAGCGAGGTTTGGCCATCAAGGCCAACGCCGAACGTGATCTCGGTTGTTGGATTGAACGGATTCGGCTTGTTCTGATCCAGCGCGAAGTTTCCTTCGGTGGCTTTGATCAACCGGAAGTTCAGGCCGCAGACCGAGTCAATGCGGGCATCGCCTGGAACTGTCACCACCGAAGCGCAGCGTTCGCTACCGATTAAGGTAATCGTGAACGGCAGGTCGGATTGCATCTTCTCTCCCAAGAAGGTCAAGAAGTCCAGAATCAGCAATGGCTTGTTGTTCCCTTGCAGATACTGCCCGGCCGGTGCCGTGAAGGTGGCCGTGAAGTTGCCAGCCTGCAAGTTTGGTGGTCCCATTGTCCAGCCTTCCAGCAAGGTTCCTTGCTGGATGACCGGTGGGGTCCGCAGTGCAAGCATTCCCTTCTCGTAGTTGATCGTGAACTGCAACGAGGCGACTTTTGCTGGATCCAGGTTGGCATCTTCCAACGTCACCGGAACTTGAAGCTGTGTGCCAGGATAGCGAACGTAGCCCTTTGCTATGCTTGCTGTGGCTTGCACGGTAAATGCCGAGCCGGTGATGTTAGCAACCAAGTCAGGATCAATGACCTGTGAGTTATCGCCGCTGCGGATCACAAAGTGAACCGTTGCTGGATAGTTCCCTGCGGTTGTTGGTGCGTACTGAACCTCGAACTGCTCGGTGGCACCCTTCGCCACGCGAATTGGGTAGCTCTTTGCGGTCAATGGCCCGTTGTAGTAGCCACTGTTGTTCGGGTCAACCAGCGTCGCGCTTTCAATAAGGATGTCGTCTTCGCCAGTGTTCGTTACCGTGACAAAACCGGTGCCGTTTTCGCACGTGAGGATGTTGCCAAAGTCGTGGCCTTGTGCCGATACTCCAAGCGTGTACGTCCGTCCCGAAAGTTTACCAATGGTCTTCGGTTCGCACTTGGTGAAGTCACCTTCAAGGATGATATCGGCGGTGTGGTCGCCGCTGGCTTGTGGCAGATAGATCACTTGCAGGTCCACCGCACTATCCTTTGCCAAAACCCACGGTGTGGAATTTTGTGGCAACACCGCAGCTTGTCCTGGTGCCCAATCGAAGTTCGGGTTTGCCAACTCAATCCGTGTGATTGTTGTTGGCCGTGTGGACGATGGGGAGACGATCGTGATCGTACCGGAAACATTAACCGATCCCGTTCCCGTGAACAGGTGGCGACCGAAGTCGTTGTCGGTGATGTTGATGTGCGATTCGATGCCTTCACCATCCAACGTCCCTCTCACTTCGCCAGCGCTGGTGCTCAGCACGATTTCGCAGTGATATTTCCGCTCATCTTTCGGGCGGAAGAGTACACGTTGGTAATAGTAGTTCTGGGTGTTCGGATCGAACACTTGGATAACGTCGCCTGGGCTAACAGAGAGATTTGGATCGCTCATATCCAGTGCGAAATATCCATCGGTAAAATCTTGACCAACCAGAGCGATACTGGTCACGGTGAATGGGCTGTTCCCATTGTTGGAGATTGGAATCGTGGCCACATACACACCGGAGTCGCTCTTGGTGCAGGTGTTCAGCGTGTTCGAGAGCCAACGTTTTTGCCAGTCGTAGCTTCCGATCTGTGGACCCGGTTTGGTGACGCGGGCAATCCAGACCGAGGTGTCGCGGCAGTCGCGGACGTTTGCCCAGAAGCGTGCGGTTGTTGTGAACACGCCGGTTTCTGTGCCGGGCGTAAACTTCACGGTGATCGTCACGCACTCGCCAGGACCAAGCACGGTGCTCTTCAGGCGGTCAATATCGGCTTGAGTAACGGTGAACAAGGTGTTCAGCCATTCCACAACGGCTTGGCCGCTTGGGTTGTTGAAGAACACTTTACCGGAACGGGCTTGGTTGCAGATCTTCAGGTCTTTGAAGCGGCCTTGCTTGTCGTTATCGTTCGACAAGTCGAAGCTGCCGAAATCAAGATCGTCAACGTAGATGCACGGCTTCGAGGTCTCGGCACGCAGCCCAACTTTGAACTCACCGCACTCCGTCTTGATTTTCACTGAGTCTTCGTACAAACGGTTTTCAACGTTTGGCGTGACCCGTGCTTTAATCTCAAAGCACTCACCCGGTTGCAATACTTTATCGAGGGTAAATTTGTCGCCAGTTTTGCCCTCGTGCACAATCTCGAATCGCTGGGTCTTCAGGACTAACTCAATCTCCTTGACAGTGATTGGTCGGCCAAGCGGGTTGCAGATCTTGATTGTGCTATCGGCCGAAGTTGTGTTGATCGTGACCTGGCCAAACTCAATCACGCTATCGCGCTGCGGTGTCAGGTCCAGACGCTCGGCGTAGTACTTGTACGGGATGCGGGTCTTCTTCCCGGTGCGGTCGGTGATAACCACCGTAGCCTCGGCATCCTCATATTTGTTGATTGGCCGAACATCGAACTCCACCTTTGTTTTCCGAACAACAAGATCGGCCCGAAGTGGGTCAATAAACACCAATTTGGTATTTATCGCCCCTTTCTCCAGCACAATGCTCTTCATGCCAACCGGCTTCTCGTTGATGGCTTGTGCCTTCACTTTCATCAGGTCACAGACCTGTTCAATCTCCAACAACAGCGAGTCGCCAGGGCCAAGTGCGCAACGTGATGGAGCCAACGGGTAGGCGTAGGACATCGCGTTATATTCTTCGTACTCGGAAGGATGGAGCAGCTTGTTTTTCCCTTTGCTATCCCCTGCGCCAGCGGTGTTTGGCGTGGGGTTCTTTTTGATCTTGCCTGGGCGGTACAGCTCGGTTCCTTTCAGGTTGCCATAGACGAAGCCGTAGAACTTCACGTTGTCGCTGTTGCCACGCAGGTAGTAGTCAACACCAGGGTTCGGTTGGATGGTGCCCCAGATCAGATCGGTGCCGGGGATTTTCCCACGGTTGAAGACGAAGGGTTGCTCGGCACCAACACCAATTTTAATGAAGACACTATCCTTATACCGCTCTTCGGTGGTCAGATTTAGGTAGTGGCTCATGCCCCCATTTCCACCGGAGGTTGGGTACGGAGCTGCGTAGAACGGAGCGAAGCTGACCCACTGTTCGCGTGGGGTCATCTCCACCATCCAGGGTACACTCATTGCATCATAGCTGGCACCAATGTAGTTCCCCCAGTAGAGCGTTGTTCCGTTAAAGCGGACGGCTGTGCTGGTGGAGTGCATTGCAATGGCTGCGGTGTCGGTCTCGTAATAGCGTGGCGCAGGGACACCGATCACAGAGGTATAGTTCTTCTGGTAGTCAATTCCAAAGTTGGAACGGGCACCGCTGGAACCATCGGTCTCGTACCCCTCTGTTTTGTAATCCTGCTGAACGCCGACGATGCGGACGATTTCATGCGGGCGTTTTTCTTCGGTTTTCTCCCCTGGCTCCCCTGTTGGGCGGCTGTTATCCCATGCCGGCAGATAGACGAATTTCTTCCCCATCTGATCCTTGGATGCCATGGCTTCCATCAGTGGGTTCTTCATGGAGTTTTGTCCCAAGCCAGCGCCCAAGTCGCGGTTTGGCGTGCGGCTGGTGGTGGCGATAACGCCAATCGGGTTGTTGGAGATAATGATGGAGCCAGCAAGGTCTGGCTGTGGGTTGCCGATATTTTCGGTTGCCGTATCCACATAGCTTTGGATTTGATACGCCTGGTAGGCTTTCAATTCCACATCTACGGTTTTGGGGAAGCCGTCCAACTGGGCGGTGTTGTAGATGGTGATGCGGGTATCGTCAAATGCCGAAAGAACGGTGATCTCGGCTGGGGCGGTTCGTGGGAACCGCTGATAGTTGAACTCGCCACCTGGGTTCAAGTCGTTGATAACCTCACCCGGCATCATGTTTGCATAGTACTCCGTACCCCATGATTCCACAGGAATTGGGGTGAATGCCTCGCCGCCAAACGGCGTTGCGAAGTAGGCATAGACCACAATCGGGTAATCAGCTTCAATCTTGAAGGTGTTGAAGGATGGTGTCCCAGAGAAATTGACAACTGGGTTCGGTTGTGCCGGAACACGCTCGAATTTCCCAGGTTGTGGGACAATCGTACGGGATGCCCCAGCACCCGACCCAACACGAACTCTGTTCCCTTCTACCGATGAGTAGATGAAGAATTCAAAACGTGGCTGGTACTTAGGTTGGTAGCGGTTGTCGAAAGTGTTCGTCGAGGTGTCTGGGAAGGCTACCACGTAGGATAAACCACCCTGACATTCCCCAATGGCTGGCGCTTGCGCACGCAGCAGCCCTGGTGAAAGGGCAGCAAGGAACAACGTAAACAAAAAGGCCATGATGCCCTTTGTCCGGTTCCCGCATGGAGTAGTTCGATTCATGCTGAAGTTCCCCTAAAGGTTGAAGATTGGAAGTTGTTATGAGCTGAGAACTGTCTGTTGATTCGGGAGAATAGGCCACCCACCGATTGCGGGTTGGCAAAACTGAACACTTTGGAATCCACCGCCCAGAATTTGGCAGCAGATACAAAGACCCCACATAAGAAGAAGTGTTACCGGAAGGGAGAAGAAAAAATCGGTTGCGCCAAATATAATAGCATATCCCTATTGCAGGGACTGCTTGAAGCACAAAAAAAGTGTGATTACGGCCCCCACCGCAAAATTTCTAAGCGAACATTTGCGATACCAGCGTTCAGCATCCCCAACTGCTCGGCAGCGCACCGCGAAAGGTCAATGATTCGCTGCCGCCGCCAGGGGCCACGGTCGTTGATTCGGACAATCGTGTAGGCTCCGCTGGCAAGATTGACAACTTTCAGAACAGTGCCAAACGGAAATTCGCGGTGGGCCGCCGTTAGCTCATCCTGCTGGAATTGCTCACCACAAGATGTCCGCCTTCCCTGGAACGCATCGGCGTAGTAGCTGGCCTCACCCTCCAGCTGCAACAGTGTCCCCTCTTCAAGAAATAGGGTGTCGGCAGGGGAGGGGAGAAGGGGGATGGAAGTGGAGTCGGCAATCAGTGTATCAATCACCTGAACCTGCTCCTCGGCATCAATCCAGGTGCTGTCGGTTCCCCCGCCCGACGGCGACGTTTGTGCGATTGCGGAGAGCGGGGAGAATGGAATGATCAGAAATCCGCACCACAACCACCAAATCGGTAGCAAATGCTGGCTCATGTTTGGTTCACCGTCGGTTAGATTGATGCCGGCCGGTTGTGACTTTCAGTTTGCCCCACTCACTGCCCGGCACGCGATGACACCTTTACAGCAAGCTGGTGATTTTCTTCCGCCGCAGGTAATCCACCACCGCTTGCACCCGCTGGGAGTCGCCCCGGTGGCAGATCAGAAGCGCGTCGTCGGTGTCAATCACAATGACATCGCTTACCCCTACCGTGGCAATCATCTTCCCTGCGGTGCGGATGAAGCTGTTGTTGGTGTCAATCGTGACAACATCGCCAACGATGGAGTTCCCGTTGCTGTCCTTGCGGGATAATCGGTAGGTCTCATCCCAGCTTCCAACATCGCTCCAGCCGAACTCGCATTGGGTAACATACACCCGCTGCGATTTCTCCATGATGCCGTAGTCAATCGAGATTGGCGCGATTTGGCCGTAGATATTTTCTAACTGGTCGGCGTAGTAATCCGAGCCGATAGCGGCATGGATGGACTCCACCTGCTCCATCAGTTCCGGCAGATACCGCTGGAATTCTTCGATGATGGTATCCACCCTCCATGCAAACATCCCGCTATTCCACAAAAAATCGCCGCTTTCTAAAAATTCTTGGGCGGTGGTAAGGTCTGGCTTCTCGGCAAAGGTTTTCACCGGACGCAGCCCTTGCTCAAAAAACTGGTTTGCCGAATCGGCCCGGTCCAGCCATTGGATGTAGCCGTATCCGGTCTCCGGTCGGGTGGGGGCAATGCCCAGTGTCACAAGCGACCGCATCTGCTGGGCGGCCTCGCAAGCAAGCCGCAGCTTCTGCTGGAACTCGCCAACGTTCTGAATCCAGTGGTCTGCCGGAAGCACCACCATCACCCCTTCCGGATCCTTGTCGCGAAGGATGGTTGCCGTCAGGGCAACGCATGGCGCGGTGTTTCTGCCGAACGGCTCGGCAATGATATTCTCGCGGGGGATTTGTGGGTTCTGCTGGCAAATCGCCTCCACTTGGCTGCGATTGGTGACGATAAAAATATCCTGGAACGGAACCAGCGGCTGCAACCGTGCCACCGTGTTCTGGATCATGGTTCCATCGCCAAGAATGTGCAACAGCTGCTTTGGGTTGGCTTCACGGCTTTTTGGCCACAAACGTGAGCCAACGCCGCCAGCCATAATCACTGCGAAAATTTTCATCGGGAGGGCACGATTACTTGTTATCGGGTTGTTGAGTTAAGGATTCAGGAACGCGAAGATAAGAACAGAATGGGCCGCAACGGCACAGAGGTAGAGTTGGCCGTCATCAGCCACCCTTAATCGGCGGGAATGCGTGGGACCCGTGCGGAGATGTTCGTGCAAATTTCGTACGGGATCGTTCCGACGGTGTTGGCAAGTTGGTAGGCATCAATCTGGCGTTCGCCGCTGGTTCCTATCAACACCGCTTTCTCCCCGGGCTGCACCCCGGAACTCAGCCCCAAATCTATCATCACCTCATCCATGCAAATTGTCCCGACCACCGGGAAGCTGGTGCCAGCAATCAGCACGTTCAGTTTGTTGGTCAGCGTCCGCATCAGCCCGTCGCCGTAGCCGATAGGGAGCGTGGCGATTTCCGTTTCTTGCTGGGTGAAGTACCGCCGGCCATAGCTGACCGATACCCCAGCGGGGAAACGGGTCACGTTGGCAACGTGGGTCCGAAGCTCCATCACCGGAATCAACCCACTGCTGGCTTGGCGCGATTCGGTTGGGTGATACCCGTACAGCGACAACCCGGGGCGAACCACCGAGTAGTGCGAATCGGGAAGGTTGAAAATCCCGCCACTGTTGGCCATGTGAACATCGCGGAAGCGGAACCCAGCATCGGTTGCGCGCCGAAGCGTGGAATCGAACAACCCAAGCTGCTGCCGCGTGAAAGTGTTTTCCGGCTCGTCGCTTGTGGCAAAGTGGCTGGCAATCCCAACAATGGTGAGTTGTGGCAGCCCATTGATAAAACGGAGCAACTCCACCGCATCATCGGGGCGAGCACCGTTGCGGGCCATGCCGGTATCAACAAACAGATGGACGTTCACCGAAGCCCCAACCGGGGTTGATTCGGCAAGTTGTGCGGCCATGCGGGCGTTACTGACGAATGCTTCCAGCCGGTGCTGGCCGTAGGCGTGCATCATTCCCGGAATCGGGGGGCCAAGCACCACAATCGTCTCATCAATCCCTGATTGCCGCAGTTGCTCCCCTTCGGCAACATTTGCCACACCGAACAGGTCAATCCCTTCATCACGTAGCACCGGAACGCAAATCGGGGTCGAGTGGCCGTAGCAGTTGGCTTTCACAACCCCCATCACCCGTGTTGTTGGCGGGATTGTGCGGCGGATAACGCCCAAGTTGTTCCGCAGCGCGGCGCGGCTAATCACGGCTTGCGTTCCCCCCATTACTGGTTCCCCGCTGATTCTGGTTGAGCTTCCGCAAGGCGGCGAAGCAGGTCCCACGGGTACAATCCCCATTGATGCCCATCTTCCCAGATGATCTGCAGTTGGCGGCTTCCAATCAGCACTAACTGGCGAATCGTGGTCATGGGTTGGCTTACCAGGCTTGGCCCCGTGGCCGAAATCAAGTGTGTGTTGGAACGGCAGTTTGTGCAAGGGCAATGCTGGCGAAGCGTGGCTGTGGAGAGGGTGGAGGTTGTGCCATCCTGCCAAGTGATGACAAGCAGATCGGGCAAGGGCTGCTCAAAATTCAGTGGATGCACGCTGGTGTGGCCTTAAAAAATCCGTTTCCGTTCGGCTGGCTGCACCGCCACTATTCCGATGGTTAGCAGTGAGATGGCCGCCAGCACTGCCGCGACCCCCGCCGGGTACAGTCCCGCCCCCTCGGCGAAGTAGCGGAACCCAAAATATCCCCCAATCGCAATTGAAAGAAGCAGGCAAAGCATCATCGCACGGCGTGAGCCTTTCTGCATGGATAGGCCGTTGATCAGCAACAGCAAGCCGCCAACGGCACCAATCAGCAGTGCCACCACCGGGTCGCCTTGAATGTAGCCAACGATGCCGCCAACGATTGAAAGAAGTCCAAACAGGAGTTGATAGAGGGCTGCGGTTCTCATAAGCCGCAAAGTTACGGGAACAACCTCCATTTGCGTTCCCCCAATTTTGCAACAGATGAAGCATGGGTTTGGCTCCGAAGGAATGTGTTGCGATTGCCGCTGGGGAGCCACGCTGCCAACGTGGCTGTGGGGGAGCCAGAGTGAGTAAGAAGAGTGAGTAAAGAGAGTGAGTAAAGTGAGTAGGGAAGCAGGTGGAGTATGAGGCTATCCCACCGCCAAACCCGAGAGCGTTGCATGAACCGTGAAAAAATCGCGGGCGGCGCGAACGTCGTGGGCACGAATGATGGATGCCCCGTTGGCGACCGCAACGTGGTGGGCCGCCAGCGTTCCGAACAGCCGCTGGGTTGGGGGAACGCCGCCAAGTATCCGGCCAAGAAAGGCTTTCCGGGAAGCACCCACCAGTAACGGAACCTCCAACGCCAAAAATTCACGATGCCGCCGCAGCAGCTCGCAATTTTCCTGGAACCCTTTTGCGAACCCGATTCCGCAATCGGCCACCACCTGCTGCACCCCCGCTTGCCGTGCCAGCGCAATCCGTTCGGCAAGCCATTCGGCAACGTGGGCAACAACGTCGTGGTAGTGGAAGTCGGCGGCTGGGCGGTGGTGGTGGGGGTTGTGGCCGTGCATCAGGATGTAGGGGGCGTTGGCCCGCGCCGCAACCTCCCAGATCGCGGGGTCATGCTGGCCAGCACTGACATCGTTGATGATTGCTGCCCCAGCTTCCAGCGCGGATGCGGCAACCTGTGGCTTGATGGTGTCAATCGAGATGGTGGCATCGGGGCGTAGCTTCGCAATCCCCGCAATCACCGGAATCACCCGCTGCAACTCTTCTTCGGTGGTTACGGCTTGGCTTCCGCTTCCGTAATCGTTTCCGGGGGGGCGGGTTGATTGGCCGCCGATATCTACGATGTCGGCTCCTTCATCCAGCAATCGCACTCCATGCTCAATCGCCGCATCGGGCCGAAGGAACATCCCGCCATCGGAAAAACTGTCGGGGGTGACGTTCACGATCCCCATCAATAATGGCACAAACCCGGCTTCCGGTTTCTGTGCATCAAGAATGCGTTGCTGGATATTCATGGCGGTGGAAGAACGGTGTGTGGGTAGTTGCAGGTTGGTCAGTTCCCAGCGGCAAAACTAACGGAAGCATCAGGGAAGTAGGTTCGTAAAATTTCCGCTGCCAACCGGCCCCGTTTGGCCAGCGTCATCCCCCCGGCGCAGCACAGCCCAACCCGATGCCCAAACCCCCGCCCGCTGAACCAAAATTTCCCTTCGCGCCGCTCAATCTTTTCCACGGTGTTGCTCAGCACCACGTTGAACCCCACCATCCGGCCAATCGCAATTTTGAAATCATCGCTGATAAACGGCGTGGGTGGGGCTTGCCGCACTACTTGCTCTACTTCCGGCGTTGCGGGTGTTGCGCGTTGCCAGCGGTTCCATTGTTCCCGCTTGCAGAAATTGCACGCCACGGCTGAGTATCCGGCTTCGTTGCTCCCCCACACTTGCTTGGGCGTTAGGGTGCTGCCGCCACAGTTTGCGGAGTAGTAGCAGGGGTAGGCTGTGCCATCGGTGGTCTTTTCAGTAAGTCGGATTTTGGCTGCTGCCGCTACGGCACGCTGCACCGTTTTGGAAGGGTGGATGTTGTCGGCACGTTGGCAGTGTGTGTTGTCGCACAGGTCAGCATCGGGTTGGTGGCGGTTGCGGTGGGCCTGCAGGTAGTTCCGTTGCAGCACCGAAAGGGCAACCAGATATTGGAACGGTTCGCCGGAAGTGCTTTCGGATGCAAGCGCGGTTGATAGATACCGCCCCTGAGTGATGGTTGCCACAACCTGCAGTTGCTTCCCCTGCAGAGTAATCGCGGGGGTGATCGTGATGCTCCCCGCAACCTCACGTTTCCTCCCTTCCGATTGCACGATAATCCGCTCCCCTTCCACCACCACCGCCGTCGCGTTCATCGTCGCGTGCATCGTTCCCACCCGCAGCATTCCACCGCTTTCGGTTGCTGTGATTTCCGTTCGGGGCAGTCGCTTCCGTTCGGTCTTTTCTTGGGTGTTGATGGCGACGGTAACGGGAGCAGAAGAGGAAATGGTGATGCTGCGCGGCGTGGCTTGGGCAAACAGAAGCAACCGCACCGGCGGCGTTGTTTCCCGGCCCGGCGTGTTGGGGATGGCGGCGGCTGATAGCATTGCACAGCAGAGAAGGAGGGTGGCCAACATCACATCAGCCTCCCCAAAATATCCCCGGCGGTGATTGCGGCTTGGCTTCCGGTTGCGTCGGGTTGCAGCACCACAATGGCATAGCGTGGATGGGTTGCCGGGGCAAAACCCACAAACCAGCCAACCGTTCGCTGGCGCGTTCCGGGGGGATACACCGTCCCGGTTTTTCCGCTGATTGCAAAGTCTTTTCTCCAAGCCCCTTTTGCGGTTCCCGTTCGCACACACTCCTGCAATCCACGGTACAGCAGCCGGTAGCGTGTGCCGGAAAGTTGGAACGGCGGGGTGGCAAGCCTTCCGCGTGTGGCAAGGGTTAGCGCAAGCCGTAGCATCTGCGCCGGGGAGGTCGTGAAGGATTCGCCAAGAAGGTTCTGGTCGTCTATCTGTGGCACGGCGGCGGGGGCAGTGGGTTCGCCGGGGAAGCGGCTTGGGCCGATCATCCCCAACCGTTGTGCGGCTTGGATCATTTCTGCATGGCTGATCTTGGCGGCGATATGGCGAAAATAGAGGTTGCAGGAGTTGGCAAACGCGCTCACGAATTTCACCCGGCCATGCCCTTTTGCAAGCCAGCACCGGGGCAATGCAGGGTTGGCTGAATCGTTCCCAACGCAGGTGAACTGGCGTTGTGGGGTTGCGTTCCCCCGCTGCATCCACGCAACGGCAATGGCAATTTTGAACAACGAGCCGGGGAAATATCTGCTCTGGAACGCTTCTTCGGTGTGGACCCCGCCAAGCAATCGCCCGTTGCGGGCATCGGCAATCAGCACAACCAAGCCTTCCCGCCCTTCAAGTTTTGGGAATGTGGGAATCTGCGCGCCCAGCGGAAGTGCGCCCAGGCAGCAGAGCAGTATCAGCAACCAGTAGCGATTCCCCATGAAAGCAGTTGGCAGATGAGTAGATGATTTTCTCGGTTGGAGTGTGCTTGATTCTGTTGCGCGATACTCACTCACTCTGTTTTTTCTTCCCCTCTCGCCTCACAGCTTCACGCAAACATTCTTCAACTCACTGTAGAAATTCACCGAATGGATTCCCCCTTCGCGCCCAACTCCACTTAATTTCACGCCGCCAAACGGGGTGCGCAAATCACGAAGGAACCAGGTGTTTACCCAAATCATCCCGGCTTCCAAGTGCCGGCCAAGCCAGTGCGCCCGCGTCAGGTGTTGGGTCCAGACCGCAGCGCACAAGCCGTAGGGGCTGTCGTTGGCCATTGCAACGGCTTCCTCATCGCTATCGAACGGCTGGATGTGGCAAACCGGGCCAAAAATTTCTTCGCGGATGCAGCGCGCACTTTCCGGCAGCCCAGTCCAGATTGTTGGCTGAATCCACGCGCCATCGGCGTATTGCTGGCCAACATCAGGAACGCCGCCGCCGGTGATCACCGTTGCTCCTTCCTGGCGGGCAAGTTGGTAGTAGCCCAACACCTTCTCCCGATGCTCTTTGGAAATCAACGGGCCAATGGTTGTTGCCGGGTTCATCGGGTCGCCGTACTGCAAGCTCTCGGCTTCGCGTTGCAATGCCTCCACAAATCGTTCGTAGATGGGGCGTTCCACGTACACCCGCTCCGAACACAAGCAGACTTGGCCACAGTTGGCAAACGTGGAGCGTGCGGTCCCTTTCACTGCGGCATCAAAGTCGGCATCGGCAAAGATGATTGCCGGATTTTTCCCCCCAAGCTCAAATGATAAATGCTTCACGTTGCTTGCCGCCCCCCGCATAATTGTTTGCCCGGTGCGGCTTTCGCCGGTGAAGGTGATTGCCGAGATGTCGGGGTGAAGAGTGATTGCCTCCCCTGCCGATGCCGGGCCAAAACCATGGACCACGTTGTACACGCCCGGGGGGATTCCGACTTCGTTCATTACTTCGCCAAGCAGTGTGGCGGTGGCTGGGGTTTCCTCGCTGGGTTTCACCACCACGGTGTTGCCGCAGGCAAGCGCGGGGGCAACTTTCCAGGTCATCAGCAGCAGCGGAAGATTCCAGGGGCAGATAACGCCAACAACGCCAACAGGGGAGCGGAGCGCGTAGTTCAGCGCGCCGCGTCCGTCGTCGGTATCGGTCTGGAAAGATTCGGTGGGGAGGTTCCGAACAAGGTTTGCGAAGATTCGGAAGTTTGCCGCGCCGCGTGGAATATCCACGTTGCAGGCCCAACCAACCGGCTTGCCAGTGTCGCGGATTTCGGCAGCCAGAAACTCATCAAACCGCTCCATGATCCGGTCGGCAACCGTTGCCAGCAAGTCGCAGCGTTCCCCAACCCCCATGTTGCCCCAAGCCCCATGCAATGCTTGTTTTGCCGCTTGCACGGCGTGATCCACGTCGTCGGCATCGGCTTCGGCGACGGTGGCGATTACCCGCCCATCCACCGGGTTGATGTCGTGGAATGTTTTGCCGGTGGCAGCGTTGGTAAACTGGCCATTGATAAACAGGGGAAGATGATTCGGTTGCATCTGCGGCATGGGAAAACAATGATTGTTGGAATGCCCTGGTGGGCAACGGCCAGCAAGATACGTGGCTTGCCAGCAAATCGAACAACGTGAACACCGCCAGCGTGTGCGGTCCGGCTTGACAGTTCCTCACAGCCACGGCTATCCCTTCTGCAGTTTCCCCACGTATTTTCGTGCCGTTTATTTCCCGCATAGCACACTCACGCAGGATCACATGGACAGCACGCTTGTCTATCTAAAACGGACGTTACTTGGCGAGAAGTTGGAGTTCTCGCTGTTGGATTTTGGATTGAAGTTTATTGCAGCAATTCTGGTGCTGATGATCGGCATCCTGCTGATAAAGTTGGTGATGTCGGTTGCCACCAGCGCGCTAAAACGGACGGTGCAGGACCCCACGGTGCGGCGGTACGTCAGCAGTGCGGCGCGGATCCTGTTGTGGGTGATCTTGATCCTTGTGTTGCTTGGGGTGTTCGGCATCGAAACAACATCGCTGGTGACGGTGTTGGGGGCGGCGGGGCTTGCGATTGGCTTGGCGTTGCAGGGGTCGCTCTCCAATTTCGCTGCCGGCTTCATGCTCCTGATGTTTCGCCCGTTCAAAGCTGGCGATGAAGTGGAGGTTAGCGGCGTAACCGGAACAGTGATCGAGATCGGCATTTTTTCCACCATTATTGATATGCCCGATAACGTCCGCGCTTTTGTTCCGAACAGCACCATTTTCAGCGGGGTTATCAGAAACCGAAGCGTGCATGAATATGTGCGGATTGAGCTAACCGTCACCGTCGGCGAAGATGTTGAAATTACCCGCGCCCAGCAGTTAATTCAGCGGCTGTTTATCACCAACGATCAAATCCTAGAAATTCCCCGCCCCGATGTTCAAGTGGAGCAGGGGGATAGCTCGGGCGTGAAGCTGGCAATTCACTGCTACGCACGGCTGCGCGACGCAGTCGCTGTGCGGACATCCCTGATTAAACAAATCCGCGAACAATTACGCGCCGAAGAAATTAAAGTGCTGAAAGGGTGAGAACCGAATACGGCGTTGCAAACAACGTTGCCAATCGCATATTTTCAAACCTGTTGAACTCACAACTCACTTTCCCGAACACCATGAAATTCATAGGCCTTCTTGCTATCGCATTTTCCATTCTTTTATCAGCCCCTGCTGTTGGGCAAAATAACCCGACAACACTTCTGCGAATTACCGGGGAAACCGTGCGCGATTCGCTTCAACTGACGATGGATGACCTGCGTGCTATGCCAAAAGATTCAGTGCAATTCAGCCACGATGGCGAATCGCATTGGTTCTATGGTGTTCGGCTAAGCGAATTATTTCGCCGTGCTGGCGTTCCCACCGGGCGCGCCTTGCGGGGTGATGCCATGAACCTTGTCATGCGCCTTTCGGCTGCCGATGGCTACCGCATCACGCTCTCACTCTCCGAGCTTGAGCCAGATTTTACCGACCGAACAACAGTGGTTGCCTACCAAATGGATAATGGCCCCCTGACGGAAAAAGATGGCCCGCTCCGCCTAATTATTTCTGGCGAAAAACGTGGCGCACGAATGATCCGCCAACTATCAGAAATTCGCATTGTACGGGTAGAATAATGATGTGATTGAAAAAGAAAAAACATCTGTGCCCCCTAATCTCCAACAACTGACAACCGTCTCCCGATCCCCGACAACCGACCTCCGACAACCGACTCCCAACTTCTGCCATGATCCCTGAACTACGCAAAGAATTTAATGCTCGTTTTACCGAGCGGAAATATCAGCTTTTTCAGCAACGGCTAACCGAGCGTTGCCGTGCCGAAATCGGTTTCCGCATTTGCGAAACTCCATTTTTTGTGCCGCGCCACATCCAGCAGGGTTGTGAAGAAGGTGCGGTGGAGCTTGCGATGCTGGCGCATGATCCCGATTATTTGGCAATAAGCGATGCCGCGCTTCAGCCAGAGCACACCGTTCGGAACCAGACCGAGCGAGCCATGTTTTTTGTGGTGGATTTTGCAATGGCTGAAGGGGAGAATGGTGAGATTGTTCCGCGCCTTGTTGAGATGCAAGGATTCCCTTCGCTGATGGGGTTCCAGCTTGCGTTTGCGGAGTTGGCGCAGGAACATTGGGAACTTCCCGACAGCCTGAGTTACACCAACGGCGGGCATACGCGCCAGCAAGTTGTTGGATTGCTTCACCGCGCCATTGTGGCCCAGCACGATCCCGAAAATGTTGTGTTGTTGGAGCTTGACCCGTGGAATCAAAAAACTTGCTGCGATTTCCAGATCATGCGCGAGCTGCTGGGAATCCACGTTGCAGACATTCGTTTTGTGAAAAAAATTGGAGAAAAACTCCATTATGAGCAGGATGGTCGTTTGGTGCCAATCCACCGTATTTTTAACCGCGCAATTGTTGATGAAATTCAGAAAAAAGGGGTCACGCTTCCGTTCAACTGGTATGATGAACTTGATGTGGAGTGGGCGGGGCATCCAAATTGGTATTTCCGCATCAGCAAATTCACCCTGCCATATCTGAACCACCCGCTGGTTCCGCAATCTATTTTTCTGGATAGAGTGGCGGAGCTTCCCGCAAACCTTGATGATTTTGTTCTGAAGCCGCTGTATTCTTTTGCTGGCGCGGGGGTGATTGTTGGGCCAACCGAAGCAGAAGTAAACGGAGTGCCAGCCGAGCAGCGCGATAAATACATTCTGCAGAAACGAATCACCTACGCCGAAGCGATTGCAACGCCAGAAGGGGGGACAAAAGCGGAGTACCGCATCATGCTGGTTTGGATGCCGGGGGAAGAACGCCCGCGCCCAATTATGGGGCTTGTTCGGATGGGGCGCGGAAGAATGATGGGGGTGGATTTTAACCGAAACATGACCTGGATTGGCGCAGGGTGCAATTTTTATGAGGCGTGAGCAATGAATTTCTGAAAAAGCAGCGGGGGTGCATTTGCACCCCCGCTGCTTTTTTTTAGGGAATTGGTTTCCTGATTAATCCACCAGCGAAAATCGCACGGTTACTTCCACCTTCGAATCAACGTTTGGTTCTTGCAATTTCATTATCCGTGTGGCCGGGCCGTTCTCCAAACGTAAATCCTGTGCCGTGAATTTATTGCTTTCTCCGGTGAACTCATACGGTGCAGACGTTTTGCCAAAATTTGCGACTGACTCGGCATTGTCAAAATGATCTGACATTGTTTCATCAAACTGCACCTTGAAGTTGCCGATATTATCTGGATCAATCGTGGTTTCAAACACCTTGTTGTTGTAGGATTCAGATTTGTTTTGCGCAAGTTGCAACGGTGAACTGCTGTTGTAATCCCACAATTTTTTGCTGCCTGTTTCGCCACTTAGCAGGCCGGAGGTTATCCGTGCGGTCATTGTTCCAAATAAATCCTCGTTATTTCCGTTCAGCGGGTTATCCATCACTTTTGTGACTTTCACGCTCAGCAATTCAATGCGCAATTTTTTGACGATTTCGCAGTTGAAAAGGATGTCCCCTTCTGTTGTGAACCGAACGCCGATTGCCTGATTCCCTTTTGCGTGCTCCATCGTGTAGGCGATTGGCACGGCTGCGGTTGCCGCACTTACTTGCGTGGATGAACGAGCGGTGATGTAAGCCCGCAATTTCGATTTTGCGTCCTCGCCAGTTAAAATTGCTGCGGTCAGCGCGTTCCCCTCGCGCGAATTTCCGCCGATAATTGTTGCCTTCATGCTCATCACCTGAAATTCCCCGCTAATTCCTGCGTTGGCGTTTACCTCGCTGTTCACCCCCACCGCACTTCCTTCAATTTCCAACCCTAAACTCAGCCTGTCGCGGAAAAAGGCTTGCAGCTTTGATGACCCGCCAATTCCTTCAATCGTCAGCAGCAAAACGCGGCCGTAGGTGACTGAGCTGATGACGGCTGCATCAACATTGGCCGCAGCGTTTGGGTCTTGGAAGAGCGTTGGCCCCGATTCCCCAATCGTGACGGTGTACATTGGCTCGAACAGAGAAACGGTGTAGCGTTCAATTTTTGTTTGCGTTGATCCGCTTGCTCCAAATTCACGTTGGATTCCGGCGGTGCCTGGTATTCCCAGTTCCTCCAGCGGAAGCAGCGCGCCTGCCGAGACCTGCAATTCGGCACTGGTTTCCAGCGAAGAGGAGAGGAGTTGTGCTTGGGCCGTGGCTTGTGTTGGAATGGTTGCGCCGCGGTGTTGATTGATTAAAGCATCCACTGCCTGATCCACCGTTGTGGCGTTAATCGGGTTCGCGACGGTGGTGGGGGCAAGGTTGGTGTTGCTTTGCAGCAGGTTTGTGGAAAGGGTGATTGCCTTGCGTGCCGGCAGCCCCGATTTTGTGACGAAGGTTCCGTTCAGCACACCTTGCGGCGTAACGATATTGCCGGGGAAAATGTTCGATAAATTCATCCCCCGGAAAATCTCGAAGCTGCCGACGGTGGTGAAATCTAATTGGAAGGGGCGGGCTTGGCAAATCACGGAGGAGCCGCTCTCCTGGCGTTGCCTACCGGAAGCTGTTGCTTTGCGGTCGAACGCGCCGCCGGCAAGCAGTTCAATTTTGCCGCTGCTGTTGGTTTGCGATGCCAGCACACGCGGGCCGGCGTTGTTGTTGCCGGTGCGCGCAACGGTGCGGGAAATCAGTTGGCCGTAGCTTTGCATGCCGCTTAGTTGGCGGATGCTTGTCATTTTTTTTGCGCGGAGTTGCTGCACTTGCATCCGTGCGGTTGGCTGGGCGATTGTGGTGGTGGCCAGCATCAGCGTGCAGCAAAAAATTCCCGAAAGCCCGATGGTGAGTTGTTGGAAACGTGTGCGTTTCATGGTTGTGGTTGTTTACCTTGTTGTGATTGTTGTTCTCACGATGGCGATTTCATTGCCCGTCGTGAATGATGGGGAACAAGGTAAACGGGGGTGGTTAAAAAAATCGGGGCAAGCGGTTAAAGCCGGAAATCTGGGAAAAAATGGGGAATCCATGAGTGAAGAGTGAAGAGTGAAGAGTGAAGAGTGAAGAGTGAAGAGTGAAGGGTGAAGGGTGAAGAGTGAGAGGGAGGCAAAGCAGGGAACTCACTAATGACCACCCCACCGCGAACCCCGCCCTCCGCTCATGCTGAGCCTCGTCGAAGTATGAAGCGGAGCCACCGAATGGCCAAGCTACCAGCCTTCACCACCCACCCTCTCCCAAAGCGAAGAGTGAGAGGAGAAGAGAAGAGTGAGAGGGAGCCAAAGCCGGGAACTGACCACTGACCACTGACCACTGACCACTGACCACTGACCACTGACTACTGACCACTGACCACTGACCCCCGCCCCCCAGCAAATCTTGCAATCAGTTCAGCAATCGTTAGCTGGGATTTCTCCTGCTCCGCAAGGTCCATTGCGATTGCACCGCGCTCCATCATCAATAATCGGTTGCCAACGTTCAGGGCTTGCTCCATGTCGTGAGTCACCATCAAGGTTGTGAGCTTTTTTTCGTTCACGATCTGCTTGGTAAGCTCCATCACTTTTGTCGCGCTGCCGGGGTCTAGCGCGGCGGTGTGTTCGTCCAGCAAAAGGATTGCGGGGGGGCGGAAGGTGGCCATCAGCAACGTGAGCGCTTGGCGTTGCCCGCCGGAAAGCAGGCCAATTGGAGTCTCCATCCGATCCTCCAATCCCATTCCCAAGCCGGCCACGCGGTGTTGCAGTTCGCTTCGGAACGCACGGCTTAGTCCAATCAGCGGGCGTTTGGGAAGCCCACGCAGCGCGGCAAGCCGAAGGTTTTCGGCAACGGTCATGGTGGGGGCGGTTCCGGCAAAAGGGTTTTGGAAGACCCGTCCGATGTACCGCGCCCGCCGGTATGCTGGCTGGTTGGTGACATCCACTCCATCCACAGTGATGCTTCCGGTATCTGGAGTAAATGTTCCGGCAATCCCGTTCAGTAGTGTGGATTTTCCCGACCCGTTCGCCCCAATCACCACAAGAAATTGGCCGTCGGGAATGGTGAGCGTAAGGCCCGCAAGCGCGACCACCATGTTTGGTGTTCCTTCGCCAAATGTTTTGGTGCAGTTGGTCAATTCTATCATCCCTTCCTCCGTATCCAAAACTTGCTTTGCGGGAGAATAATGGCCAGCAGCACAAAGAATGCCGTGGCAATTTTTAGGTCGCTTGGCTCCAATCCCAATTTCAGCACCAACGCCACAAGCTCACGGAACAGAATGGTTCCCAGCAGAACGCAAAGCAGCCGCACGCCAATTCCGCCACCGTTTGGAAACAAGCCGGCCACGGTTTCGCCGATGATAACGCTTGCCAAGCCAAACACCACAATTCCAATGCCCATTCCGATGTCGGCAAAACTTTGGTATTGCGCCACAAGGCTTCCGCTGGCGGCAATCAGCGCGTTGGATAATCCAATCCCAACAATTTTCATCCGGTCGGTGCTGACCCCTTGCGCGGCAATCATCGTTTCGTTATCGCCGGTGGCGCGCATCCCCAAACCGAAATCGGTGCGGAACAGAAACGAAAGAAGGAACAGCGCGGCAGCAACCAGCAAGGAGAAAAAAAGGATTGGAGCAGAGTAGGGAGCTGAATCGGAGCCGAGCAGTGTGGCGAATGGAGTGATGACGGTGGGAATATCTATCAGTGGCACATTTGCGCGCCCCATAATTCGCAGATTGATGGAGTAGAGCGCGGTCATCACCAAAATTCCGGCAAGCAGCCCGTTCACTTTCAGCTTGGTGTGGATTAGCCCCGTGAGCAGGCCGGCAACAAAGCCGCCAGCGGTGGCCACCGCAACAGTGATAAACGGATTCCACCCGTGCGCCAGCAGTGCGGCGGTGATTGCCGCGCCCGCCGTCAGCGAGCCATCGGCGGTGATGTCGGGGAAGTTGTAGATGCGCATGGTGATGAACACCCCCATCCCCAAAAAAGCATACGCCAACCCAAGCGCGACCGCACCAAACCAGAGTTCCATAATCTAGAGTTGAATTGCAGGCCAACATAGCCACATTGCACTGTTGGCCGCCAATGATAGGGGGAAATGTTTGTTTGGCCTACTTCTAAAAATTTTGGCGTTGCTTTCCATCTGCTGTGTGCTATGTTTGCCGCCCCTGCTTCCCATGCTTCATCTTTTTTTTCGTAGATGCTTCATGCGCTTGCCTTCTGCACTTCACTTCTGGCTGCTTGGTTGCGTAATGGCCGCTGGCTGCGGCTCCACTCCAACTCCACCTTCTTCCCCCGATCCTCTACCAACCAAACCACTGGTGGCCCGGATTGCTAAATGGTATAACAACCACCGCGCAGCCATTTCCCTAACCTACGATCACGGTTGGGATGCCCCCCCCAGCGATGAACAGGAGCACGTGCTCACGCTCTGCAAGCAGCAGGGAATTGAGATGGATTTGGATGCAGTAACGTTCATGTGGAACCAAACCCGCAGGGATTTTGTGCGTGATGTGCTACTGCCGCAGGGGCATCGTTTTTTTGGCCACGGGCATTGGCACATTGACCACGACACGCTATCCTACGACAGTGCGCGTGCTTCGTTTGCCGAGTGCTACCAGATTATGGCATCGTTGGGATTGCACCCGGTGGCCTACGCCTATCCAGGGGGATACGGGAACCAGCAGGAGACCCGCCAAGCGCTTGCTGATGCTGGGTTTTTGTGCGGGCGGTTGTTCGCCTCATCATCCCGCGCCAACCCGTGGATTATGCCCGACACAGCCAGCCAGCCCGATGACTGGTACGCGCTCCCCTCGCTAATAATGCTGGCCAACGACACTGCCGAATTCACCAACGCGATCCACACCACTGCCGAGCTAATCCCTTACTTGGATGAAACCGTGCGGCGTTCGGCATGGCTGATTCCCACCTACCATGAAGTGAAGGATGGCCACGGGGGAACCTACCGGGTGAAAGAGTTTGAAGGGGATATTGCCGCGATTACCGAACGCGATTTCTGGACGGGTTCCATCAGTGCCGTTACGCTGTATGCCCGCCAGCGGGCTGCGGCCACAGCCATGCTTCAGCCAGTTGTGTACGGCTTGAACGACACAGCCGCGTTGCTGATAATGCTTAGCGACAACCTGCCGAACGGTTTATATAACCAGCCGCTTACCCTGTTGATAGAAATTCCCGAAGCATGGGTTGGGAAGCAGGTAACGGTACAGCAAAGGAACGTGGAGTACAGCCGGCAACGTCCAACCGGGCGCGAAATTATGGTGAATTTGTTGCCGAATGAGCAGGAGTACCGGGTAGAGGTTATCGAATAACCGTGTGCAGTCTGCGGAACTCCACGAAAACATGAGAGCAAACCACGAAATACATATGAGTATTCATCATCAGACATGGCATTATTTCATCATGGTGTTACTTGCAATCACTGCTGCCGCTTGTGATACATCCGAGAAGCTGTATTGGCCGGAAAAAGAATGGCTATCAGCATCGCCCGAATCACATGGGATGGATAGTTTGAAGTTATCACCCGTAATACAAGAAATAAAGGATGGTCACTTTGGGTACATCCGCAGTTTATTGGTTATAAAAGATGGCTATATTATTTCGGAAAACTATTTCAACAATACCGATACGTCATCACTTCAGTGCATGTATTCAGTCACGAAAAGCCTTTTAGGAGCAGTGTGGGGGATCGCCGAAGAAAATGGGGACGTTCCAACGGTGGACACCCCGATTGAGCAAGCATTGCCGGAATATGCTTCACTCATTCAAACTGATCCATTAAAGCGCCAGATCACCATCCATGATTTATTAACAATGACCATTGGCATGGATTGGGAAGAAAATGATTTGCCTGATGGGGCTGTCACGAACGGTTTTTTTGAATTAATGAGTAGCACTGATCCAATTGCCTATACGTTAAGCAAATCAATCATTGACACCCCAGGCACAGTATTTAATTATAATAGTGGTTGCTCACTTCTTCTGTCAGCTATTCTTTCTGCGAATTGCGGTAAGAAATTTGGCGAATATGTTAATGAGCATCTGCTTAGCAAGATAGGAATTGACAGTGCATACTGCGAAGAATTACTCAAATTCTCAAATGCTGCCAGCGGATTGTTCTTAACACCTAGGGATATGGCCAGATTCGGTTTGCTTATTGCACGCAAAGGGGAATGGAACGGCAATCAGATTGTCCCTTCTGATTGGATGCAGCAAGCAACCGCGCCACAGGTGCGATTAGATTATAGCCCATTATTTACCGGATATGGATATCAGTTGTGGAATACCACCCAATGGCTATCCGTTGGGATTCGTGATAGCATCACAGTGCACATGGCGCTTGGTTGGGGAGGACAGATGATTGTTGCGGTTCCTACCTATGACTTAGTTGTTGTTATCACCGCTTCGCAAAGCCGTGATGAGCATGAAGCTATGGATCCAATTTTCATTATCTGGCAGTATATTCTTCCCGCGATTCGGCCCAGCCCTACCACATAATTTTGTTGGCGCATATTTGGAGCAAATTGATCTGCGAAACTCTACAAAGTTGGGTTTGGAGGCCTGCTTCTTGTTATTCCGATTGCAGAAATTCTTCTGGAGTTATTCCGGCTTGTCGCAGAATTGCCCGTAAGGTTCCTTCCGGCATATCGCCGCTATGGTTCGGAATCGTCGTAAATCGGTTCGTAGCTGGTGAATACCAAACCTCATGGCTGCCTGCGGCTTGGCGTAAAAATTCAAATCCTAAAAGTTTGAGTCGCCGAATAATCTCCCGATAACGGAATCCGCTTAATCGGCCCATAATTATAATTCCAAGACAACAGGATAATCAAGGGATTCGGCAACAGGTGTGCCGATCATGGAACCTTCTTCGCCCGACTGAAGCTCAATGAGTTTGCGTGCAACATCGCGAGCAATCTCGATAGCCTCAGAGATGGTTCGCCCTTGCGCAATCAATCCTTGCACATCGTTGGAGGTAGCAAGCCAAAGCCCTTCAGGGAGCTTTTCAAGATGGAGTTGAATGATGTGTGCAGTAGTCATCGCCGAAATAGTTTAGTGAGTAGGTCAGTTGGCAGATTGGCATCTGGCGCTTGCGATAATACAGTAGCGGGGTAAAGAAAACAAGCCCGATGTGGCGGTTTTTGTCTGCAAACCTTATCCATCATCAGCTTCCACCCCCCACAAAAAAACAACGATGAAGGCATTACTCGCCTCCATCGTTGTTTTGATTTTACCGCTGACGTTCAGCAATTACAGTGGTGTGAATTGGATATACCCAAACCTTCCCGCATACCCCTGCAACGCTTCGCGCAAAATTTTTCTTCCGCGGTGGATTCGCGAGCGGACGGTCCCGATGGGGCAGCCTTCCATGCTGGCTATTTCTTCGTACTGAAATCCCTCAACATCACACAGCAACACCATCCTGCGGAACGATGCTGGAAGCGATTCCAACGCCATCGTGACCTCGTCATCAAAATGCCGTTGGCAGCATTGATACTCAGGGTTGTCCTGGGGCGAGGCCCGCCATTCATCGGGATTGCTTGGCAGGCCGTTGCTCATATTCAGGGCGCGGTGGCTGCGGAGCATACTGGTGGCGTAGCTGTTCCGTAGGATGCGGAACAGCCATGCGCGGCAATTCGTCCCCGGCTGAAATTTATCGAAGAATCGCCACGCCTTCAGGAAGGTATCCTGCACCAAATCCTCGGCTTCGTCGCTGTTCCAGGTTAGCCGCAGCGCAACGCGGTACAGGTAGTTGCGGTGGGGCAAGGCTTCACGCTCGAAGTGTTTCCGTTTGGTTGCGGGATTGAGCGTGTTGTGGGAAGTGGCTGGCGTAGCAGTGCATCCTGCGGCTGGGCAGTTGGCGGCGTTCGGTGCGTGTGTGCTGTGCATGGTGTCGGTAGTCTGTTGGCATAGATTGATGATAAACCATTATTCCAACGCTCCGCGCTACGGCGGTGCGTGTTCTTCCTCTCTTCGTATCTTCGGCCCCGCGAAAACCATGTTTGGCGCGGTTCCTGCCGTTGTGCAACTGGCTCTGCAACTGGCTCTGCAATCCGCTGTGCAATCCACACGGGTTGCGGTTTGGCAGAAGCCTTGTTCGCAAAAGCAGAGATGTTCACGATGTTCGGACTGAACATTGTTCTTCAAGCAATAAGCAATCAAATCACGTAGATGCGTCCAATTCTTACGTTCACGGTCACTCATCCCCTTCCGGCTCCACTTTCCCGTTTGTACGAGCTTGCCCACAACCTCTACTGGGTTTGGAATCCCACCATCCGCGAGTTCCTCCGCTCCATTGATCCACTGCTGTGGCATTCCACCAATCATCATCCGCTGAAGGTTCTTTCCTCGTTGTCGGCCAATCGGCTGGAGCAGTTGGCTGCCGACCCCGAGTTCCTTGCACGCTATCAATCGGCGATTGCCCAGCTGGACGCATATCTTTCGCAACCACGTTGGTATCAGCAGCAGGGAAGGGGGGAGCGGAAGGAGTGTATTGCGTATCTGTCGGCGGAGTTCGGGCTGCATGAATCTATCCCGCTCTACTCCGGCGGCTTGGGCGTACTCTCCGGCGATCACACCAAGTCTGCCAGCGATTTACGGCTTCCGTTTGTTTGCGTTGGGTTGATGTATCAGTTGGGATATTTCCAGCAACGCCTTGCGAACGACGGAACCCAGTTGGAAAGCTACACCCTTAACGACACGACCTTGCTTCCGGTTAGCTTGGTTTCGGACGAAAAACATCGCCCGATCAGAATTTCTGTGGATTATCCCAAAGGCCCCGTTTTTGCCCAAATCTGGCGGCTTCAGGTCGGCTCCGTCCCAATCTACCTTCTGGATACCAACATCCGCGAGAACACCAACCCCGAATACCGCGACATTGCCGACTACTTATATGGTGGCGACCAAGAAACCCGCATCATGCAGGAAATCATGCTGGGAATTGGCGGGATGCGAGCACTTCGGGCAATCGGGCTGGAACCCACCGTCACCCACAGCAACGAAGGGCACAGCGCGTTTTTGATGCTGGAGCGAATCCGCACCACGATGGCCGAGCTGGGAATGACCTTCGCCGAAGCTGCCGAACTTGTGGCCGCCGGGTCCGCATTCACCACCCACACACCCGTTCCGGCGGGGAATGATGTTTTTTCGGTGGAGCAGATCGAGAAATACTTTGCCGGATACTGGCCCCAGCTGGGATTATCCCGCGAACAGTTTTTGGGGCTGGGAAGAATTGACCCCAACAACCACGCCGAATCGTTCCACATGCCGGTGCTTGCCTTGCGGCTAACCAGCCAACACAACGGGGTGAGCAAACTCCATGGCCAGGTCTCGCAGCAGATGTGGGAAGGCGTTTGGCCGAACGTCCCGCGTCACGAAAATCCCATCGTGGGGATCACCAACGGCGTGCATACGCTAACCTGGATTGCCGACGAAATGCGGGAACTGCTTGGGCGATATTGCGGGAACGACTGGAGCCAGCACCTTGCCAACCCGCAAGCCTGGGAAGCGGTGGATGCAATCCCCAACCATGAGTTGTGGCAGCTAACCAACACCCTGCGGCAACGGATGATTGAGTATCTGCGCTGGCGGTTGGATGAACAGATCACCGAGCTGTACGCTGGCTCGCCAACCGGGCGCAACTTGGATCAGGTGCTGGACCCGAACGCTTTAACCATCGGGTTTGCGCGGCGGTTTGCCACCTACAAGCGGGCAACATTGCTCTTCCGCGACCCCGAGCGTGCGGCGCGGTTGTTCAACAACCCGGAACGCCCGGTGCAGATGATCGTGGCCGGAAAAGCGCACCCAAAAGATGCGGCGGGGAAGGAGTTCATCCGGCAGCTGATCCAGATTGCCCACGAGCATGGGCTGGAAGGGAAGCTGATTTTTGTGGAAGATTATGACATGGCGTTGGGGCGGCGGCTGGTGCAGGGATGTGATGTGTGGCTGAACAACCCGCGCCGTCCGTTGGAAGCCAGCGGGACCAGCGGGATGAAGGCCGCAATCAACGGAACGCTGAACCTTTCAATCCTGGATGGCTGGTTCCCCGAAGCCTTCGATGGAAAGAACGGTTTCCAGATTGGCGACGTGCGCGGGCTAAGCAACACCGATGCACAGGATGAAATCGAATCGCGCCACCTGTACCGCGTGCTGGAAAACCAAGTGATCCCCTGCTTCTTCGATCGCGACCCCGACGGAATCCCACACCGCTGGGCGGCGATGCAAAAACACGCACTGAAAACCATGGCCCCGCAGTTCAGTTCCGACCGGATGGTGGCCGAGTACGCAACCCGTTTCTACTTCCCCTGCAGCGACCGCTACGCCCACTTGCGCGCCAACAACGGCCAAGCCGTTCGCCAGTTGATTGCGTGGAAACGGTGGGTTGCCGAAAAATGGAGCGGTGTGAGTGTGCTGCAATGCAGTGCTGAACTTCTGAGCAACATGAAGATTGGCGACAAGCTGCGGGTGACGGCCACCGTGGCGTTGGGTGAGCTTTCGCCGAAGGACCTGATTGTGGAGGCCTACTACGGCAACATTGATCCCGAAGGCTTGATTGCCGACGGCGAAGGCGCGCCGCTAACGTTGCAAGAATCGGGAAGTGGAGTTGCGATGTACGAAGGGTTTGCGCCGCTTACCCGCCCGGGGCTTGGTGGCCTAACCGTCCGCGCCATCCCCTACCACCCCGACCTTGCCCACAAGTTCGAGATGAAGCGGGTGACGTTCGCGCCGGTTGAAGCGGGGGAGTGAGTAACAGGCGGAGGCTGAAGAAGAAAAAAGAATGAGGCACAGAGGACACAGCGAAGAGAGAGCCGTGAGTTTCTCATCATGCTGTGTGCTTTGTGCCTCTTCTATTGATTACTGCAACAGGTCTATCAGCAACAGCACTGGGTTCCAAGCCAGCAGCCCCACCCACGAATACGCTAAGAATCGAAGCACCTCACTTGGGGTTGTTTGCAGGATATTGTCGCTCGGCGGCTCCTCTCTTTTCTCTCTATCCTCTGCGGGGGTGGCTCCCTCTTCCGCTATCAGCATATCCGAAAACAGTGTGATCTCTTTATCCTGCTGCTCGTGCCAAGCCAGCGATAGGATCAGCGTACGGCTGTACATCACAAACCGTAGCCACGCAGTCAGCATACAGACCGAGATGGTGAGTTCAATCGCCACGCTCATCAGCGTCATGCCACGCTCTCCGCTTGGGCCGCCCCGTGCAACAAAAGTGCCGTTCTCTTCGGTGGCGAACGCAATCAGGTTAAAATAGATTTGATTCTCGCTGAACGTTAGCGCAGCGATGTACGAGGTCCACGCTAGGGCAGCAAGCAGCCCCAGCCACAAGGTGATAGCAATCCAACGCAAAGACTGATGACGAAGGCCAACGAACGATGAAGGCTCTGGCATGATAAACCCCGTTGATAAGAATGCCCTGTTGTTGATGCTGGCAAATCTATCAATTCTCCCCTCACACTTCTTACCGCGTCCCCCTCTTCTCCCTTCTACAATCTTCATCAACTCCGTTGGCTCGGTTCTCCCACGTTCCGTTGTATCTTCTGGCCTGATTGTGGCGCGTGGCGCGCTTGCATCTTTCAGAACTTCCCGAAGAACTTTCAATCGCTGAACGCACCTATGGCCGAGCTTCCAAAAGCCTATAACCCTGCCGAGACGGAATCCCGCTGGTATCAGTACTGGTACGCGCATCGCTTGTATGATGCCGAGGTCCCAGCCGACACCACCACCACCGAATCTTTCACCATCGTGATCCCGCCGCCAAACGTTACCGGGATGCTGACGATGGGGCATATCCTGAACAACACGCTGCAGGACCTGTACATCCGCTGGCATCGGATGCAGGGGAAGGTGGCCTGCTGGATTCCGGGGATGGATCACGCCGGCATTGCAACCCAATCCAAAGTGGTCCGCGCCCTTGCCGATGATGGGATCAACTTCCGCGATTTGGGACGCGAAGGGTTTCTGGAAAAGGTGTGGGAGTGGAAGGGGAAATATGGAAGCATCATCTTCCAGCAACTGCGCGCGCTTGGCGTTTCGGTGGATTGGCGGCGCGAACGTTTCACCATGGATCCAACACTGAGCAGCGCCGTTACCGAAGTGTTTGTGCGGCTATTCGATAAAGGCCTAATCTACCGTGGCAAACGGATTGTGAACTGGTCCCCGCTGGCGCAAACCACCCTGAGCGATGAGGAGGTGATCCACAAGGATGTCCAGGACACGATGTTTACGCTGCGCTACCACCGCCCCGACGGAAGCGGCACGGTGCTGGTGGCAACCGCCCGCCCCGAAACCTTGTTCGGTGATGTTGCCGTGGCCGTAAATCCAAAAGATGAACGCTACGCCAGCATGATTGGCTCCACCCTGATTGTGCCGCTGGTTGGGCGCGAAGTCCCGATTGTTGCCGACAGCTACGCCGACCCCGCGTTCGGAACCGGAGCGGTGAAAATCACCCCCGCGCACGACCCGAACGACTACGAAGTTGGCACACGCCACAACCTCCCGATGCCGAACACCATCAACCCCGATGGCACGATGAATGAGCTTGCCGGCCCGCTTGCCGGGCTGGATCGCTTTGCCGCGCGGAAGCTGGCGGTGAAGCTGCTGCGGGAAGCCGACTTGATTGAAAAATCGGAAGACTACACCCACTCCGTTGGAGTAAGCGAGCGGGGCGGTGAGCAAATTGAGCCATATCTGAGCGACCAATGGTTTGTGAAGATGGCCCCGCTTGCCGAACCCGCGCTCAGGGCCGTCACCGAAGGGCATATCAACATTGCGCCCGAGCATTGGACCAAAACCTACGAGCATTGGATGACGAACATCCGCGACTGGGCGATTAGCCGCCAGCTGTGGTGGGGCCACCGCATCCCCGTTTACTACGCCGAAGATGGACGCTACACCGCCGCGCTGAACGAAGCCGAAGCTCGCACAAAACTTGGCCTTGCCGACGGCGCACCGATGCGCCAAGATGAGGACGTGTTGGATACGTGGTTCAGCAGTTGGCTGTGGCCTTTCTCGCTTCACGGTTGGGGAAGCGACCAGAAGAACCAGCGTGAGCTTGCCTACTTCTACCCCACGGACCTTCTGATTACTGGCCCCGACATCATTTTCTTTTGGGTTGCGCGGATGATTATGGCGGGGATTGAGTTCATGCCCGGCGAAGCAACCAGCAACGGGACACCACGCACAACCATGCAGGAAATTATCCCGTTCCGGCAGGTCTATTTCACCTCCATCATCCGCGACCGGATGGGGCGGAAGATGTCCAAATCACTGGGGAACTCACCCGACCCGCTGGATGTTATCGCCACCTACGGCGCCGACGCGCTCCGTTTCACCATCGTCTATCTGGCTCCGTCGGGCCAGGACGTGAGGTTCGATGAGGAGTTCTGCGAGATTGGCCGCAACTTCGCCAACAAGCTCTGGAACGCCGGGCGGTTCCTGATGATGAAGCGGGATGACGTTGCCAACCTTCAGGAAGCCGGCCCGTTTTCCTTCCCCCACACCGTGGCCGCTCTGAAGCCCGTCACCGATTCCGACCGCTGGATACTCAGCCGATTCCACTCCGCGATTGCCGAGGTGAAACGGGCGTTGGATAGCTACCGCATCAACGAGTACTCCAAGCTGATCTACGACTTCGTCTGGCGCGATTTCTGCGATTGGTATTTGGAGTTGCTGAAGACGGAGTTGGCAATCAGCACCGACCCCGAACGCTCGCGCACGATGGTCAGTTTTGCGTTTGGATTGTACGACCAGTTGCTGCGGATGCTCCACCCAATCATGCCGTTTGTCACCGAAGAAATCTGGCAGAACATCAGCGACCGCGCCGAAGGGGACTCCATTTCGGTGGCCCCGTTCCCTGCTTCCGATGCAAGCATGATTGACCCCAGTTTGGAGCAAGATTTCCAGACGATGCAGGAGTGTGTGGAGGCGATCCGGCGGATGCGGAGCGAAGCAAACGTGCCGCCCTCGAAAGGGGTGAACGTCACGTTGCGCGCTGCCGACGGCGAAGCATCAGCCTTTTTTGCAGCGGCGGCCGGGTTGATTCAGCGGCTTGCAAGAATCGAGACGTTGAGCATCGGACTTGATGCCGAAAAACCAAAACTTTCGGCAACCGAAGTTGTGCGCGGCAACGAGCTTCACGTTCATCTGGAAGGATTGATTGACGTGGAGAAAGAACGCCAAAAAACCGAAAAAGAAATTGCGCGGTTGGAAGGGCAGATCAAGGGGACGGAGGCAAAGCTGGCAAACGAAAAATTTGTGGCGAACGCACCGGAAGAGGTTGTGGCAAAGGAGCGGGAAAAGCTGGAAGACTACCGCCAGACGGTGGTGAAGTTGAGGGAGTCGTTGGGGTTGTTTGGTTGAGGAAAAAGGGGGAAGTCAGTGGTCAGTGGTCAGTAGTTAGTGGTCAGTGGTCAGTGGTCAGTGGTCAGTGGTCATTAGCGGGTTCCCGGCTTTGGCTTCATCTCACTCTTCCCATCTCACTCTTCACTCTTCGCTTTGCCTCCCTCTCCCAGCCGACGGATGTGAGGCAAGCAGTAGCATCACCCGATTGGGAGAGGGCGGGGGGTGAGGGCAGGTAGTGGCGGGGGCTGTTCTGATATTCCCCCGAAAAAGTCAATAGGGAGTTACGAGGGTGTGGCGTGCAGACGCTCGAACTCGGCTGGTGTTTTGTAGCCAAGGGTGGAATGCCGCCGCCGTTGATTGTAAAAGACCTCAATGTACTCGAAAATGCTCT
>JAEUSP010000091.1 GCA_016788565.1 Chlorobiota bacterium
AAGGACGACGATCTTTACGTTGTGTTGAACGCGATAGCGGAAGGGTGAAAAATTCCCAGCACACCACCGAATCGCGAAGTTTCGTCATCGCCCCGACCAGTCGGGGTCTTCGACAAGGAGCGATTAGCGACGTGGCGATCCTGCGGCCAGCACGGTGTCCGATGCCCTCTCAGAAATCCGCGAGATCGCTTCGTCGAAGACTCCTCGCGATGACGGGGCGTGAGTTTCGCAGAAGTCTTTTCGTCATCGCCCCGACGGGTCGGGGGCTTCGACAAGGAGCGTTGAGCGACGTGGCACCGCGAAGCAGCGGCAAAGCCCATCTCGCGGTTGGCAGTGTGTCCGATGCCCTCTCAGGAATCCGCGAGATCGCTTCGTCGAAGACTCCTCGCGATGACAGGGGGGAGTTTCGCAGAAGTCTTTTCGTCATCGCGAGGAGCGATTAGCGACGTGGCGATCCCGCGGCCAGCACGGTGTCCGATGCTCTCTCAGAAACCCGCGAGATGGGCTTGCGCCGCTGCTTCGTCGAAGACTCCTCGCGATGACGGGGTGCGAGATTACGTTGCATACTTGTTGATGAACCACTTCATCAACCTCACCCCACCCGGATAAACAGATCAACAAACCCTTCCCCCATTTGGTTCACCCACGATTCGGCATGAAGTGTTTGGCCGCGGTGCGGAAAAAGCCATGCTCGGCGAAGCATAGCATGAAGAGTGATTTCGGCATCGCCGTCGTCGGTTGGGGGGATTGGCTCCAGCGTTGCGCCGTTGTCGGCAACTGCCGTTACGTCCACAACAACTCCGCCGCCAATCACTGCGCTGACCGTGACCCCAGGATCAGGGTAACGGTAGATGGGGTGAACGCCATCGGGATATGCGCCGGAGTGCATGTCAATCTGGATATGCTCGTAGGCCGCATGAGCAGCAAGATGATGTGTTGGGAAATTCATTTGGGAGCTATTGACCAATAATTGGGGACGGTTGCTTTTTTTCTTGATGATTGACTGAATATCTGGTAGAAACGTCGCCATTCCGGTGGCTCCGCTCATACTTCGACTGGCTCAGCATGAGCGGAGGGCGGCATTCGGTGCAGGCCCAAGTATTCTCTACTTCCTACTTCCTACTTCCCCACCACAATTTTCCCCGTGCTGGCTAACCCCGATTCCCGGCCGTCGCTTCCAACCACTTTCACTGCATAGCGGTAGGTGTTGCCTGGGAATACTTCCGTATCCACAAACTCTTTTGTGTTGGCTACCGAACGGTAGAGCGTTGGCTCGGCATCGCCAATGGCTTTGTAGAGGTAGTACTCGGCTGCCCCATCGGTTGCGTTCCACCGCACCACAACGTGCTTGCTTGCTTGGTCGAACTGGCCCACCAGCCCTTGAACTCCACTCCGCTCCGTGGCCGCTACTAACTGCGCATCCACAATGTTGGATCGCTCCGAACGTAGCCCCGCATCGTCGGCTGCGTCAAGGCTGTACTGGTACAATGTTCCCCCCACTGCTGTTGAATCGGTGAAGCTGTTTACCGAACGATCCTTGATGTTGGCAATCGCTTTCCAATCGGTCTCCCCATCGGCACGGCGGTAGAGTGCGTGCTCCACCACATCACCGGTCATGCTGGCTGCCCATTCGATGATGATGCTTTTTTCCCCGGGCGTGATGTTGCTGACAAACGGCGGAAATGGCGCAACAATATCTGGCTTCTTCAGCACCAGTGTGGTTGTGAATTCGGAGTGGTTGTAGTTCTGATCCAGCGCGGTGATCTTGTAGTAAATTTCCTCGCTCAAGGTCTGCAAGGTCAGCGTGTCGGTGAAGGTGGTGTCCTGGCTCAGGTCGCCGGTAAGCTGCTGGTACTCGTGGTCATCTTGGTTGGCGTAGAAGACGCGGTACCCCTTCAGGTCGCTTTCTGGATTTGCGTCCCAACGTAGCCGAACAACGCCGTTGCTATCCACCACCCCGGCCAAGCCGCGCGGCGTTGCTGGGGGGATTGAGTCAGGAAAAATGCCAAGCAGCGGAACCGAACTGACCCGGTTGCCAGCGGTGTCCACCGCTACCACCGCGTAGTAGTGTTGCGGAAGGTCGCGAACGTCGGGGTCGGTGAATTCGCGGGCATCGCGCCCAAGCATTTCGCCGATCTGCTCGAACTCACCATCCGGCCCTTCGCTTTTTCCAACCATGAACCCTTTCAAATCTCCTTCCAACGTATCCATCCGCCACGTGACTTTTATGGAGCGGCCATCAACGATTGCAATCGGCAGAATTTGTGGCGCGCTTGGCGGCGTGCGGTCGCGCCCCATTGCGGTGATAACGTTGCTGTTCGGCGAGACCTCGCCAAACGGATCAATCCCAACCACGCGGTACTGCGCTGGCTGATAGTTGGTTTCCAGCCGGACTTTGTACTCGGCCATATCTACATTTGGGCGGTCCGATTCTCTGGAAGAATCATCTTTCTGCAGCGGAGTAAACGGCATCCGGTTCAGGCGGCTGAAGCTGCGCCCGCCATCGTTGGAACGCTCGATAAAGTAACCGCTGAACGGCTCCAGATGCTCCAGCCGATTCCACTTCAGCACCACCAACTGCTCACCTTCTTCGGCGGTGAGAGTGGCCACGTTTTTCGGCTGGTCGCGCTGGCTGATGCTGAGGGCAACATCGGCGGTATCCACCGGCTGGTTGGGGTCGTTGGCAAGTGAGTAAATACGGTAGCGATAGGTCTTGTTTGGGTCAACGGTGCGGTCAACAAACCGAAGCCCAAGCCCGTCGGCAAGGCGCGGGGCGATGTCGGCAAGCAGCAACGCAATGCCGTGCATACTCCGTTGCTGAAGGTAGATTTCGTAGATGCTGCCGAACGGGTCCTCCGATGTTGGAATGGCCTTGCCGTACAACGCCTGGACCGCCGCGCCGGCCAGCGTGTCTTCGGGGCGGTAGCGTGCTTTCCACTCGTCAATCGTTAGCGGCTTCAGCGGCTGTGGGGTCAGCACGGTTTTGATGAGTTTCCCCTGCGGGTTGTACTCGTAGCGTTCGATAATGTAGCCCGCTTTCCCGGCAACCTTCCACGAAGTGTGGCTGGTGGTTCCCCAGCGTAGCACCACGGAATCGCCGTAGCTGCGGGCAATCATCCGCAGGTTTGGGCGGACCTCGGCGGCGGTGTCAGATTCGGTTTGTGCAACGGCCGGAACCGCCACAAGCAGCAGCACGGCCAGTGTATAGATCAGCTGTTTCATTGATCGTTCGGAAGGTTGTTTTGTGTTGCTTCAGTAGAGATTGATCTGCTTGGCTGCAAGCAAAGGCTTGGCGTTTCACAGTGGCCGCCGGGGGCATGAAGTTGGCATTGCTCCATGCCCCGGCTTGCGGCAGCTTATGGCGGCGAGATCGTGTCCTCCAGGTCCTTCTTGTTGGTGTAGCCGTAGGTGATGACCACCTTCACATCAGTCCCTTTGTTCAGATTCATGCTGTCCAGGTTTGGGTTGGGGCCGTTGCTGTCGTAGTACCAGTTGGTTGGGTTGTTGTACTTGGCAAACGTGGCATACTCCGGCATCCCCGATAGGATTGGCCCAAACTTGTTTATCAATGCTTTCACCACTTTGTCGCGGTCAATCTGCATCACCGTTGCGGCATCGTAGCAAACCACCAAGTAGTTTTTCTCGGCAGGCGGCTGAACGTTTTTCCCGGCGTTCGGGGCGTTCTGCAATCCGGTTTTTATCATGTTGTTTGGCCCGCCACCGTTGTTCTCTGGCGGCAGTCCTTTCCAGTAGCTGGCGTTGATTTCCTCGTTGGTCAGCTTGCTGCTGTTGCCGGTGCCTTCGTAGTAGATGGCCGCAGCGCGAACGGGGAATGCCTGGTCGGGGATCACGGTCCCGTTGGTGAGCCGGCTTCCTGGCTGGTAGGCCCCGGCGGCGGGATAGGAGCGCACGATTTGGTTATCCACCTGGTTGCTCCAGTCGTACTTGATGCGGTCCTTCAGCTTGCCGGAAACCAGATCCAAATAGTGGTCATGGATGTTGATCCAGTAGTAGCTGTTGCCAACTTTCCCGCGATCCACAGCCTTCACCGTCACCGGCGGCTCGATGTAGTTGGTGACGGAAGCCTGGGTGTATTGAATCTGGTGCAGGTCGTACCAGTCCATCGGCTCCTTCCCTTCATATTTCTGGTACAACGTGTTGTTGTAGTTGCCGCCGTGGCGTGTGGCCTCAATCGGCGGGCCAAGCATCACGTAATCTTTGATCTTGCCATCGAACGTGCTGAACCGGCTGGTGCGGAACGCAAGCTGATAGACTAAGAACTCATCATCCCCCAGCCTGATGGATTGCAACCGGTTGCGGCGCACATCAATCTTTTGCCCCTGGCCAAGTGACTTGGAGTAGTTCTGGCTGATTACTCCGCCACCCTCACTTTCTGAACCACCACCACCGTCGCTCACTTTTTTGCGAAGGAATTGGATGATGTAGATCGTCTCGGTTTTCAGGTTTGCGGGGATGTCGAACTCCACCCGTTTTCCGGCAGCATTCCACTGCAACGGAACCTCACCCACCACTTGGCTTCCGCCACCAATTTCTTGGAACCGTGCGCGGAAGATGTACTTCTTGCCGCTCTCCTTTGGCTTGGCGTTCGGGATGTTGCTGGGGTACTGGTTGAACAGGATCACGCCATCGTTGGTCTCGCCTTTCATGAAGTAGCGGTGCATCCGCCCCGGGCGGCTGGCAATGATGTTGCTGTTCACAAACGTCTCCGGTGCCTCGCCGGTGGTGAAGCTCTGCTCCTCCACCTCGTTGTGCTCCTGGTTCGGGTTGTTCTTCTGGCCGATAATCTTCCACTGGCCGTTGACTTTTTTCTCGCCATACACCTTCACGGTGGCCTCGTATTTGGTCTTCTCGTTGAACATCTCGTCGGGGGAGAAGAGCGTTGTTAGGCCGTTGTTGTGCAGTGAGGTGTTTCCGCTGACGGTCGCGCCGTTCTTGGTGTTCACCACCTTGAAGCTCCGTAGGCCAAAGCGGAAGGTTGTGGTGATGACTTCATCTTCGTCATCGGGGTCCGGCGTTTGGATGGACATTGGCTTGCCAAGCGGAAGGTTATAGACCGCTTCGGGATAGCTGAAGACGTTCACATCGGTGCCGCTTGGGTTCACTTCGCTAATCACTTTCACCCCGCCGAACGGATCCCCCTGGTTCATGTCGCACTTGTTGCCGTACTTGAATTTGAAGTTGCATTGGCCGCTGAGCAATCCGTTCAGCAAGCTGTAGTGGCCGCTGACCTCACCTTGCAACCATGTTGGGTTTGGCAAGCCAGCTTTCAGCCCGGCATACACCCCAACGTTCAAGATTTCCAACTGCGCTTTGATGAACCACAAGTTGATGTCAATCCCCACCGATGCCTCCAATCCGGCATAGACTTGGCCGGTGGCGTACCAACCGTTAAAGCCCATTTTGCCGTTGCTGAACTCGCACTCCTGATCGTAATTCAGGATGGAGATATCGTAGCCGAAATCAATGGCGATTTGGGCGTAGAAGATCAGGAACTTCAGCTTGCCGGTGTTCACGCTGATCTGCTGGCCAAAGGCAAACCCGCTTCCGGTTTCGGTGCTTGGCGCGCGCGGGTTTTTGCTGTTGAAGCTGGGCAGCTCCTTCTGGAAATTGATGGGTGAGGTTGGCAGCGGCGGCATTCCCGGAAGGCTGTTTTTGCCCACCATCAGGTAGCTGTTCACCTCCAACAGGTTCAGCACTTTCAGCTTAATCCGGTTGGATGGCTCGCCGATTTTGATGAACCATTTATCCTTGCTGAAGTGCATTGCCGCCTGGCCCCCGCCGCTGATTAAGCTCTTGTTCCCCGCCTTCAGGTTGATTGCCAACTCCAACAATCCATCAAAGGTTTTCTTGGCGTTGCTGTACTTGAACGACACGCCAGCATACACCATTGCGGCTTCCTTTGCCGGGCGCGATTTGGGGCTTGGCGGGGTGAAGAAATATCCGTTGCCGCTCAGGCTTATCTCGTTCAATCCGCCGCCGTTGAAGAAGCTGGCCTCGATGGTGACATCGCCGTTGAAGGCGTTTGGTTTTGGCATGGTCCCCATCACCAGCGTTGCTTTGAAGCCAAAGGCAATGTTCGGATCGGGTTTATACACCACGCCGCTGCTGGTTTTTCCGGCGCTGTTTTGGTCGAAATTGTTTGCTTGGTTGGGATTGCCCTCCAGCGTTGCAGCGGTTGGGACGGCGGCTTCCGGTTTCATGTGGTAGTAGGCCCCGCCGCCAAAGCCGTAGATGCCAAAGCCAGGGAACACCGGAATCCCCGCGCCCATCACGGCCATTGCATCAACGTACCAGTAGCGGTAGCTGGTGTTGTTGTTTTTGTAGTTGGTGCTGCCGAACTGCACCGTGGCCGATAGCTTCAGCAGCGGCTTGAACTCCACGTTGATTGCCCCACGGAACCCTTCACCAAACGTTGGGTCGCCGTTGTACAGGTTGATCTTTCCATCCATGTGCACCGCGGCAACGTCGGCGTTGATGCTGATTTCTTCCAGCGTTGGCATTGCCGGTATCCATGCTTGCTTCCCTTGCACCTCGGTCTTCTTTCCCCAAATGGTGAAGGCGGTTCCGCCGCTGATCGCGCTTTGCTGGTTTCCGTCCAACCCAATGTGGAACGATAATCGCAGCCCAACTTGGTCCCCCTGCGTCTTCAGCTGGATTCCATCTTCTGGGTTGATGGAGACCGGGAAGCCGGCAAACCATTTCTGCGGGCTGGCAAACTTGAACAGCGTTGCGGTGATGTACGGCGGCTTGTTCTTGATCGTCAAATTCTCGAACTCCACCCCAGGAATTTTGATACTGACCGCCTTCAAGTCCACAAATTTTTTGTCCAGCGTTAGGCTGCCGCTCATCACGGCTTTCACGGTAACGTCGTCGTTGACGGCGGTGATGGTGATGTTCGAGCCTTGCAGCAAGCTGAGTTTCGCGCCCCACATGGCAACGTCAATCGTGTCGAGCGTGGTGACTTGGAATGCCAGATTTTGCGAGGAGATCAGGCACTTGTAGCCGATTCCTGATTCGGCAATCGGGACCTTGATCTTCCCCAAAAACTCACCTTTGGTCAGGCTGTTGTTCAGGATTGCAAGCTCGAATTTCTCCATCGAGAAACCCCACCCCCCAATGTTCCCTTTGTTGATGTCGAACACCGGCTGGATTGTGGCGGTTCCGGTGAAACCCGTTTTGTTGATGAAGGTGTTGGCAAGGGTCAGCTCCACCTGCTTCCCATCCTTCTTCAAGAATTTTGGCAGGCGGGCTTTGATTTCTTTGAAGTAGAATCCGCGCCAATCGTTTCCGGTTCCGCCGGCGTAGTTGGCGGGGAAGGCCATCCCCTGGGCGTTGCGGGTGTCGCTGAAATCCAACACTACTTTGCTGAAGCTGAAGGTGAGTCCCTTCGCACTTTTCACGGTGAACGAGTCCAGGGTGACTTCCCCCAGCATATCGCCCCACGCCCCCACGTTGCTGAACAGGAAGCTGGCTTTCACGTCGCCGCCGCCGTTGGCTTTCTCAATCAGCTGGCTTTTGATGGTGAAGAAACCATCCACCTGCATTGCCTTGTAGCCTTCGCAATCCCACTTCACAAACGTTCCTTTGTCGCCGTTGGCGGCCTTCAGCGTTAGGGTGATTTTGTCGCCCCAGGGGAAGGTGTAATCGTTCCCAAGCATCGTCAGTTTCTGCAATCCATCCACCGATAAACCGGTGGGGTGGAAGCAGATATTCTTCTGCCCAAACGCCAAAATTTTGTTCTGCGCTTCCGGGATTGGGACCTCCATGAACGCGTTCATCCGCGCACCGTCGGGGGCAAACTCCACCGAGGCCACGTTCACCAACTGGATGTTGCTGTTCACCATTTTCTTCCAGCCGAACGGCAGGCCTTGCGCGTCCACGTTCACGAAGTTCTCGATGTACTTCTGGTTGTTCTTCACGAAGTCGCTAACGGTTTTCACTTTCTCGGCAGCGATGTTCCCCAGGTTGTTCTGGAAATTTTTCATCGCTTCATCCACCTGCGCTCCGGGGTCGTAGCCCCCGATTGCTTTGCCAGAATAGACCTTGTTATCGGGATTGACTTTCAGCCCGGTGAAGGTGGTTTTTAGCTTCACCCGGAAGATCGGCGCGTCAATCGTCCCTTCGCCGCTCAGGCTGGCGGCGTTGGGGGAGCTCAGGCTTGTCAGCTTCAGCGTGAAATATCCAATCTGAATTTCCTCACCCACCTGATAGACCTTGTTGCTTGGTGTGGCCGCCGCAAGGGGTTGCGGCGCGCAGTTCAGCGTGGCGCAGGGGGGGGCGTAGTTTTCGTCAACATCGTTGGGGTCGTTGTTGTTCGGATCATCGTTGTTGGGCTGGTCGTTCGGCTGATCTTGCGGCTGGTTGTCGGCCTGGGCCTGGCCGTAGGTGAAAGCACACACCACGCTGTGGCCGTTGTTCTTGAAGTTCAGCTCCTTGCTCTCCCCTTTGTTGCGTGCGGTGATGCGGATGGCGTACTTGGTTCCGTTCTGCAGGGCGGGGTCGTTGGGGCCGTACAGGTAGGAAGTCCCCTGCACCACTTTCTGGAAGAAGGGTGGTTCGGGGGCGGCGTTCATTGCTTGGTTGGGGTTGGTGTTGGCGGGGATCACCTCCACAATTTTCAGCACGTACTCCATCTTGTTTGCCGGCGCGCCGGCGGGGGCGGTCCAGCTGAAGAGTTGGCTTTGCGGATTTTTTGGAACCACCGTGCTGTTGCAAGCTGGCTGTTGCAATGTTGGGGGTTCGTAGTGGGTGATCTTGAAGTTGGCGCAACCGGACGGGGCCGCCTGCGATTTTGCCGCGCCGCTGTTGAAATCCAACGCTTGGATGCAGAGTGAGTAATCCCCTTCCGGCAAGCCGTTCCCCTGCACCACTTCCTGCTTGCTGATGCCGCTGAATTGCAGCACATCGGGGTTCAGATATTCTTTCAGTTGCGAACCCATCAGCACCTTCACGGCTTTGGGGCCAAGCGCGATTGGCGCGGACGGAATGAAGCTGTTCGGGATCGTCACCGTTACCCCTTTCCCCCCTTTCACCTGGCCAACCAACCTCACGTTTTGCGCAACGTTGGTGGTGTTGGTTAGGGTGATCACGATTTTGTTATCGAAGCCGACGTAGTCCGAAAGGTAGGGTGAGTACGGTGGCTTCACCAGCGTCCCGATCTGCACGTCGTTTTGGGCAACGGCAGCAACGGGAAACAGGCTTAGCAGAAGGAGAAGCAGAGCGATTGAGGAAGCCGCAACAGACGCTGCCCCCCTTCCCTCCGGTGCGTCGGTTTTGGTGTTCATCATCTCAGAAATTGTAGCCATAGCTGATGGTTCCTGTGTATTCGGTAAAGCTGTTGTTTGTGGTGGCCGGGGCGTTGCCAACGGCAATGTTCAGGCCAATGTTGTGCCCCTGGGCTGGCCGCCAATTTGTGCCAAGCGTCCCGTTGGCTGCGGTCCCTGCGGGCTGGAATGCCAACCCAACCGACCCGCTGATGTTCAGCGTTTCCCCCACCTCCTTCGCTCCGCTTAGCGATGCCCCGCTGGTGTAAAATTCGCCGCCGATATTCTCCAACCGGCTGGTCCCGATGGTGGCGGTTAGGCTAAGCCCGTTGCTGGGGAAGGCAAGTGTGTAGGCGGCATCGGCGCTGGTGGTGGTGTACTGGGTGAACTGCGCGGTGAAGCTGTTGGCATCGCTGAGCAGTGTGTGCAGCAACGTCAGCGTGACGCTGTGGCCGATTGCGCTGTCGCCGGTGGAGTAGCGCGGGCTAAGCATCAGCGAAGGGGTTTGCTGATCCATGCGGGTGGTGTCGTTCAGTGGAAGGTTGCCGGCGGCTTGGGTGGTTATCAAGCTGCTGAACTGCGCAAACACCCCAAACTCGGATGACGGACTCCAGTTCAGATCAAGGCTTGGGGTCAGCCGGGTGGTGGTGGCGTTTTTCTTCCCCTGCACGTTGTCGTGGTTCCAGCCGACGCTGGCGTTCACGTTTAGCTTGCTATCGAACGCGCTGAAGTTTGGGGCGATGGTGAAGCTCTCCAGATCGTTGCTCATGTAGTACGCCCCCATCGAGCGATAGTCGGGATCAACCCGGCTGTAGCTTGCACGAACGCCGCCGCCGCTGAAGCTGTAGTTTGCCGCAAAGGTCATGGCGGTGTAAACAGCGGTGGAGGCACGTGGCTGGATTACCCCCCCCAGTTCGTTGATCTCGCTGGCAATCTCAATGGTGTCCGCACGAACATCCCTGGTGTAGTCGCTAACCCCCAAATCCACATCGAAGCTCAATCCCGATGCCGGGGTGATTCGGGCGGCCGCGCCAAGCACAAGGTTTTCGCCGGGGAGCGTTTCCGAGCCGATTGGCTGGTTTTTCAGCGATGCAGGGTCATCCTTTGCTTTAAGTGCAATCAGATCAACGAAGTTTTCATCACTGCCGAACCCAATTTTCCCGGCAAACCCCGTCCGCTGGTAGGCCGGCTCCTGAACACCAATTTTCGCCGTGTCCTCCTCCACCGCCCGGTTGAACTGGCCGTTCATAAATGCGAAGCGGAATTTCCCCGGGTTCAGCTCAATCCCCGCTCCCAAAAACTGATGTCCGGCCAGGGTATATTGGCTTAGGGTCATGCTGCGGTAGCCCAGGTGAGCGGTTGCCCACCCGTAGCGGGGGCTAACGCCAAACTGGTTGAACGGCTGGCTGAAACCCCGTTCTTGGTCGCCATAGACAAAGGAGAAGGGGAGTTCAAGGTCGTAGAAGTTGAAGTTGAGGTTTCCGGTAAGGGTGTAGCCAAACGGTTTGCGGCGTTCTTCAATTCCTTCCGCGCCGTAGGCAACGCCCCGCGCCCCAACCGAGCCACTAACTTTTATCGGGCTTTCGGTGCCAACTTTCTCCAAATCTTGGGCTGCTGCTTTTCCGCAAAGAAGGAGAAGGAGCAGGAGCAGGAGCAGGGGAAGTTGGCCGACAGCGATTCCATAACGACTGGTCTTCATCATAACACCTTAGTGAGTTGTGCGGTGCGGAGTGCAACGCACAGGAACTAAGGTATCCGCCCCCGGCCACACCACCGGATTGAACCGGCCACAGTTGGGAGAAGGGAGAAAAAAAAAGTGGGATGAGGGTGAGTGGAGGGTTGGATGTGGGGTGAGGTGGTTAGTGGTCAGTGGTCAGTAGTCAGTAGTCAGTGGTCAGTAGTCAGTGGTGAGTAGTGAGTTTCCGGCTTGGGCTCCATTTCACTTTTCCCGCCTCACTCTTCACTCTTCGCTTCAGCTTGGGTGAGGGCGGGCAGCGAAGGATTCTCGGTTCGGTGGCTCCCCTCATACTTCGACGGGGATCAGCATGAGCGGAGGGCTGGGTTCGCAACAGTGACGGGTTGGACAAAAGGAGGGGTTCCCATTCTTAGCCCCGAATGGGGCGGTAGTCACATAGCCCAGCGGCGTAAGCCCTGGGAACATTGAGCACACCAACAGCCCATAGCCCCGTAGCGGGCGATAGAGTTCACCCGCACACGCAATTCTTCCGCCCGCTACGGGGCTATGCAATCGAAATGGTTTCGTGATCCCCAAGGCTTACGCCATTGGGCTATGCTGGCTGTCGCCCCATTCGGGGCTTTAGTGGCTCGGGGTTCGGTGGCTCCGCTCATACTTCGACGGGGCTCAGCATGAGCGGAGGGCGGGATTCGCAGGCTTCCGCTCGTACGTCTATTTCCTATTTCCTTCCCCGACTCTGGCTCCATCTCACTCTTCACTCTTCACTCTTCACTCTTCGCTTTGCTTCCGCTTCATCCTTCAACAGCCCGATGTAACACATTGAGGGAGTAGCCCTTCTTCGCCGATTTCCTTGCTGGGCTATCTTTGCACTTCTCCATCAACCGACCCATTTCCGAAGCATACTCACACACAATGGCGAAACGTTCGACCGCAGCAGCTACATCAAAAGCATCCAACGGCAAACCGAAAGCAACCGGAACCAGCGTTCCGGCAGCCGTGGCCGCATCGCCAATAGATTGGCTGGCAGTTGCACGCCAACTGCTGGTTAGCCGTGCGCTAGATCACATCGAAGAATCGAAGCTGGTTCCCGGCGGGCTTATCACCTACCAGTTCTCCTCGCGCGGGCACGACCTTGCGCAAATCCTGCTTGGCGTGTTGATGAACCACCCGCACGATGCCGCCACCGTCTATTACCGCTCGCGCCCGTTTGTCCTGGCCCAGGGGCTTACGCCGGAGGAAGCGTTGCGCAGCACAATGGGGCGAAGCGGCGGCATCAGCGAAGGGCGCGATATTGGAGTGGTGCATAACCTGCCGTCGCGGGGGAAGGCAACGGTGCTCCCCACCAGCGGCGATGTTGGCGCGCAATACTCACCCGCTGCCGGCTGGGCGCAAGCAATCCGCTACCGTGCCGAAGTGCTGAAGCAACCGGAGTGGGATGGGGCAATCGCAGCCGCGCTTGGGGGCGATGGCTCGTGCGCCACCAACGGATTTTGGGCGGCGTTGAACATCGTCACCGTTGGCCGGCTTCCCTACCTGTTTTTTATTGAAGACAACGGCTTCGGGATTTCTGTTCCCGGAACCTACCAAACCCCCGGCGCGAACATCGCCGAAAACCTCCGCTCTTTCCGCGACCTGCGGGTGATCAGCGGAAGCGGAACCGACCCGGAAGAAACCTCCACACTCATCTCCGAAGCGGTTGCACACATCCGCGCCGGAAACGGCCCGGTGCTACTCCATCTGAAAGTCCCACGGCTTAGCGGCCACTCCTTTGTGGATACGCAAGCCTATAAATCCCCCGAACTTCTTCAGGACGAACGCGCCAACGACCCGCTCCCGAAATTGCGTGAGTATCTGATTGCCAAAGGGATACTCACCGCCGAACAATGGGAGGCGTTGGAAGCCGAAGCCGCTGCCGAAATTGCTGCCGCTGCCCAGCGCGCCACCGCCGCGCCAGAACCAGAAATTGCCACCGTGAAGGACAACGTTTATTTCACCGAAGGGAGCATCCAAACGACCGGAGGCGACCTTCCAGAAATTGGAGCGGCCAGCTACGCACAGCGGCTTCAGGGGAGCAGCCAGCCCGCGCCAAACGGCCCACGGATGAACCTGATTGATGCCGTCCGCCGCACCCTGATGCAAGAGCTGGAAACGAACAACCGCGTGCTGGTGTTTGGCGAAGATGTTGGAAAAAAAGGGGGGGTGCATGGCGCGACGGTGGATATGCAGATTCGGTTCGGCGAGTCGCGGGTGTTCGATACGTCGCTGAATGAAGAAGGGATTATTGGCCGCTCGGTCGGCATGGCAATCGCGGGGTTGATGCCGGTTCCAGAAATTCAATTCCGCAAGTACGCAGACCCCGCTCACGAGCAGATTAACGATTGCGGGACCATGCGTTGGCGCACCGCTAACAACTTCGCCGCGCCGATGGTGGTGCGGATTCCGGTTGGCTTCGGCAAAAAGACCGGGGACCCGTGGCACTCCGTCAGCGGCGAATCCATCTACGCTCACTTGATCGGCTGGCGCGTCGCCTTTCCCTCCAACGCCGCAGATGCTGTTGGGCTGCTACGGACCGCGCTTCGGAGCAACGACCCCACATTCTTTTTTGAACACCGCGCTTTGTTGGACACCAAGGAGGCGCGCCGCCCCTACCCTGGCGATGACTACATGATCCCGTTTGGAGTTGCCAACGTGGTGAAAGAAGGGACCGACGTGACGATAGTGACGTGGGGGGAAATGGTGCACCGCGCATTGGAAGCTGCGGCCAGCGTAGAAGCCAGCGTGGAGGTGTTGGACCTTCGGACGGTGATGCCGTGGGATCGCGAGGCGGTGCTGCGGTCGGTTCGGAAAACCAGCCGCTGCATTGTGGTGCATGAGGACAACCAGACTTGCGGTTTCGGTGCCGAGATTGCCGCGACCATCGCCCAAGAAGCCTTCACCCACCTTGATGCCCCGGTCCAGCGGCTTACCACCCCCGACATCCCAATCCCCTACAACCTCACCTTAATGGAAGGAGTAGTGCCAACAGTAGAGACGATTAAGGAGAGGATTGGGAAGGTGATGAGGTTTTGATATACTCAGTGCAAATTAGTTTGCGAAATTCTGCTTAGCTGGATTCCCGCTTTCGCCCCGACTGGTCGGGGTAAACTGGGAATGACAGCGCGAGGGTTGTCGCAAACCACTTTCGTTGGAGTATAGAATTATACGGTAGGACAGACAAGGGGCGGGAGTATTAGGGGAAGAGGAAGTAGAAGGAGTCAGGAGAAGATATGTGAGAATCGTGAAGAAGGGGAAGCGTGAGGAAGATCCACCGGAGCAACGAGGAGGGCGATTACAGCGGTCGAAAGGATTGAACTTAGTTGAAGGCTTGAGGAGCATCAAGCCGGAGTATTGGTATTTGCCGAACACGAAGTGGTGCCATTTACGAATAACTTGGCCGAGCGAGATATACGTCGTAGAGAAGAAAAAGAAGGCGGCGAAGAATTTTCTTCGCCGCCTTCTTTTTTTCACGATACTGAGCTATTTCCCTTGCTCCCTAAATCTCCACCGTCTCCGCATACACAATCCGCTCGATGACGCGGTAGTGGTGGATTGTGGTGCTGTAACTCATGGTCTGCATTCCCCCCTCGCCGCCGCCAGGGAAGGTTCCGCCGGCAGCTCCACCGGCAACTCCTCCTGCTACGCCGCCGGAGGTTGTGGCATCCAGCTTTATCCCCTCGTTCAATTTCATTCCCCCTTTGATTGCACCACCTCCCGGTGTCGTTACTTCTCCCCCCGGTGCCGTTACCTCACCGCCGGGAAGGATAACATCGCTTGGGTAGCCGCGCATCTCCTCGGGCGATACCCACGGGTCTTGCTCTTCGGGAATATCAATGACATCAGGCGGAAGCGGGTCGGCCTCGAATAACTCATACTCCCGGATATTCAGCCGGTACCGTTTCGATCCCCCTTTGCTGAACGGTTTTTCTGGCAGCATCAAGGTGTTCAACCAAACAATCCGGTCGCCAACTTTTTTGGTGGGGATTAGCTCGGCAGCAAGCTCAACATTCTGGTTCTGGTTGTCTTTCACAATCACCGGGGTCCAGGTGTCGCCGCTGATTCCTTGCTCCACCGTCACCACAATCCGGCGGCTTTGGTTCATGTGTTTGGCAATCGGGTTTTTGTCGCTGCTGTCGTTGTGGCCGTAGATATCCACGCCGGCCACCGTGAAGGTGTTTTCGCCGGCAACGCCGCTTACCATCACCTTCACTTTTTTGTCTTCGGGAAGCTGTACGGCGGCAACGCGGTCGGGGGCAATCTGGACGAAATCGCACTGGATCACCCGCGACAAATGGGTGTTCATCAACGACTTTGGCTGGAACCGGCACAGCGCAAGCCGGATGAACGGATAGTAGCTTTCGCCGGTGTTCACCTCGATGTCGCAGTACCACAACTGCCGCTGCCAATCGTACTCCACCGGATGCCCCGCCACCGCAACCCGCGTGGTGGAGCTGCTCCCAAGCTCATCTAACGATAGCCCGGTCATCGTCTCGGTTGCCAACGGGAAATCGGCCAGCGAAGGAGTTGGTTTCGGATAGGCCGATTTCCAGATTGGATCCATTCCCCACTCGGTTACTAATCCCTTCAGGTTCCCTTCGCTACCGGAAATGATCATCTCACCGATCCCTCCCGGGAGCTTCACGATTTTATCCTTTAGCCCTTCCACCATCCCCATCCCTCCTCCCGGGCTGCTGCCGCCACCACTGCTGCTGCTTCCGCCGCCCCCTGCGCCGCTGTTGTTGATTACCACGCCAAGAAGCTCGCCATCGCCGCTGCTGTACCAGGGGCGGTCCAGATAGACGCGCAACCCGCCACCGCAACGGCGGCTCATTTTCAGGTCCGGTTCCTCGCTCCGCTCCCACCCAAACGTTGGGATGATGTAGAGCACTTTCGGCGAATCGGGGCGCGCGCTGTTGTTGATATCTAACGGCCATTTGGGGCCAAGCCGGTGGATGCTTTTTTGTAGCTCGGCTTGCTCGGCTTCGGTGCTCGGTTCCCAGAAATCAAATTGCTGCTGGTTGATTGGGTCGCTCCAGAGCTTGATCGGCATGAACTCGCGGAACCGTGTGGTGGCTTTCATCCGGTAGTCAACGGCGCGGTAGTGAGTGTCTCCGAAATCATGCCGCCACTCGGTTGCTGGGTCCTCCGGTTTTTGGCGCGGGAAGGGGATGGGAAGGTCCCTTGCTTCCGGTGTGTTGATTCGGGGGTCAATCCAGGATTCCACGGTCTGATCCAGCACGTGCGCTTGCCGCTTGATTCGGCGCGGGCCGTTCATCGTTAAGTCATCCACCCATTCTTCCCACTGCGCCAGCAACGTCACTTTTCCGCTGCTGCGCGCGCTGAGCGATAGGTTCCCACGGAAGATTGCGTGGGTGCTGCCAATCGCCGGCTTGGTCCCGTCAAACTTGATGAACGTTGGCTCCAGCAACGGCTGCTGCACGGCGTGCGTCAGGATCATGGTGCGCCACGGGGTTAGCATCCAGTGGCTGCCAAGCGTCCCAAGTTTTTTGGCACGGTCGCGCTTTGCTCCGTCGGTAATCATGGCTGGGATTGCCATCAACTCGGTGTCGCCTGGCTCCATCCAGCAGCTGTAGTGGACGCGCGCCATTGTTGCCTTGTGAATGAACACCGTCAGAACGGCTCCGTCCCATTTTGGCGGTGTGTCGGCGGTGGTTTCCACGATGCGGATCATAAAGGGCTTGGTTTGTGGCCAGGCCATCCCGAAGCTGACCAACGTCACGTAGTCATTGCTCCCGGGAATTTTTTTGATTTTTGCTCCCGCCCCAATGTCCCCGTCGGCGGTTGCGCCGGGCAACCCGCGGAACGCCACGCCACGCGCCAAGGGGTCGGGAAGGTAGGGGAGCAGAATGGTGGTCCCGATGTTGATCACGTACTGCCCGTGCGAGAGTGCTGCCCCTTTTAACGGAACCGACGGCAGCTTCCGGAATTTTGCCGAGGCTTCCGTTCCCGGGCGCGTTTTGGGGTCAATCGCTTCCGGGGCCGAGATCAGTCGGACGTTTGCCGAAACGTCAATCATCCCGCCGTTCAGGTCGTGGACTTCCATGTCGTCAATCCGCCCTTCCTCCTTTGCTGCAATGTGGTAGTACTTGGCAGGATTCCCCCCCGGCCCCATCGCTTTGTCGAACTCACCATGAAGCTCTGCCATCTGCACACTCACTTTTGGCGGAAGCACGTGGCGTTCGTTGAAGCCTTTGTAGCTGAAGCCGATGCCGCCATTCAGCCCTTTGAACCGGGTATCCAAACCAGCAAGAAGCTCGATGATGTAGGGAAGCGTGGAATACTCCACCGCCGTTTTGTTGAAGTTGCTGCGGATCACCAGATGCTCCAACGACTCACCTTCGCGGAAGACATCGTTCGGCAGAAGCGTTGGGCTGGAAAGCGGCTCGTGACGGAGGAATTTGTCGAGCGCGGAAGCACGGTTATCGGGGATAAGATCAAGCGGGATGCTGTTGCCAGCAAAATCTACAATCCGCGCACGCATCCGGTAGCTGCGGCCAAACCGGAGCCGTGGAAGCGTCCCGGGGGCAACGCGCACCTGCTCCTCCAAGTCAAATCCAGGGACTTTTTTTGGCGGGTTCACCATTGGGGTCACGATTGGGTATTCCAGCGGTTTGCCGTCGTCGTCGTACTTCTTCTGGTCAATCACCCGTCCCGGGCGCGATGCCCCCAAACTCCACCCTTCCCACGTCACCAGCGTTTCATCCAGATAGAGGTCGTCCGAGCTTCCGTCGTGGGCGGTGGTTCCGCTGGTGGTTTTCACGATGGCTTCGGCGTTGTCCTCAAATCCCAGCCCGGCGGCTGGCAGCCGTAGCCGTTCAATCCGCTGGCTAACGGAGTGCCATTGTTTGGAGACATCATCCCAAATTTCAATCCGGTAGCCGCGCATCAGGTCATCGCCCCACATCGTTGGGGTGGTTCCAAGTTCCACCTGCTTGTTAATCAGGGCAACGGCATCCAAACGGCCAACCGTGCGGAGTGCGCGCTGGTGCCGGATTAATGCAAAGCCAGCGGTGCGAAGCGTTGCCAACCCTTCTTCGTCGGGGATCGCGTAGGAGTGATATTCTGGCTTCTGCAGCCGCTCCATGTTGTTGGCGAACTGCAGAGTTTTGTGGCTTGCGCTGTCGGGGTCAATCTGGATCACATCGAACATTTTGGGATTCTCCAGATGAAGCATCCCATCCCCCATTTCGCTATCGCCACTTTTTGGTTTTGGCAGGAATAGCTTCCCGCTGCTCTCATACTTCGTGATCGGGAACGTATCGGCGTTGAAGGCTGCCGGGTGGCCGCCGCCGCCCCACGGAGCCAGCAGCTGAATATCGCCGGTTGGGGAAGGGAGCGGTGCGGTGAGTTCAAAATCCAGCACGATGCCAAGCCGGCGAAGCATCAGCGCGTAATCGCCAAGCCCAACAAGCATTTGGTGGAAATCAACATCGGGAAGTTTTGGGCGCGGCGGCGGAAGCAAACCATTGGCCCTGGCTTTGGCGGGCGAGCGGTGATAGACTGGCGTATTCCCCGATGCCATCGGGTGATTTTCCGGGCGGTTGAAAAAGCGATGCGCCTGCAAGAACGCAAGCTGCGTCACCCCCTTGTTGCTGTTCGGAAGGCTGTAATCGCCGGGGGCATTGGAATTGACCGCACGGAGTTTTTTCCCGTTCACGGTTTTCTCCTTTGCCGTGGAAACAAAACCCCCTTGCTTTTTGCGGTCGTAATCGGAGACCGGGCCGACGGTATCAATGAAGGCTTTCAGCGCAGGGTTTTGGTTGCTGCCGCGGGCGTTGGGGCGTTCGGTTTGGGCATCGGCGGCAATCTGGCCGTAGGTGTCCCGCACAAAATCCACCACTTTTTTGATTGGGTAGCTGTGGATAAACCGTGTGTGATAGTTCGGGAACGCAAACGGGCGAACGAACGTGTTGCTGGGGAAGAGCTTGCTCCACAACTCAGCATCGGGCGTAAGGCCAGCAGGCTTCAGCGGGATGGTGGTGGCCCCAACTTTCAGTTTGAAGGTCATCCCAACTAAGGTTTTTGGCCAATTCAGGAAATCGCCGAAATCGCCAAGCACCGGCTTGGGTGCGTTGGACATCAGCTGCGGTTGCACAAAAATGGAAACGCGCGGGTTTCCCGAATCCCCAAATCCGTTGGGAAGAACTGTCCATACGATGCGTTGTGAGATAGCCATATCGGGAGTCGGTTGTCGGTTGTCGGGAATCGGGGGTCGGTTGTCAGTTGTCAGTTGTCGGGGGTCGGGAATCGGTTACTTAAGGGCGATCGATAATGTCAAGCGAAAGAAAGGTTCCCACGCACTTCTTCGCAACTGACCACTGACCACTGACTAACCTCGGTTATCGGTTGTCGGTTGTCGGGAATCGGGGGTCGGTTGTCAGTTGTCGGGGGGCGGGAATCGGTTACTTAAGGGCGACCGATAATGTCAAGCGAAAGAAAGGTTCCCACGCACTTCTTCGCAACTGACCACTGACTAACCTCGGTAATCGTGAATCGGTTGTCGGGGATCGCTTTACTCTGCCGCGAACGCTTCGCAGTATTCGGCCCAGGGGTCCACGGTTTTTCCGCTTGGGAGCGTGAACGGCTCGAACATCTGCAGGAAGCTGGGGTCGCCGTTGCTTCCGGCAAATTTCTCCTCGTACTCAATCTCGATGCTGGGGACCAGCGGCACATCAATCTCCACAATAATGGAGGCGCGCCCGGTACATTTCCCGCTGACGCTTTCGTAGGTGAGTTCCAGCTTCAGCTCGATGGAGGCACCAACGAACGCCACATACACCCGCCCGGTTAAATGGAGGTATCCGGTGATAACGCACGATTCGGGGTCGGTGCTGGTGGTCATCTTGAAGTAGATTCCGGCCACCACTTTCACCTCGCCACCGGCAACCCCGAAATCAATGGAGAAGCCGGCGCCGAACTCGAAGGCAACCTCGAACAGGTGAATCCCTTTTGGGTTCAGCGTGATGCCAAAGAACCCGCCGCCGCCGAAGATATACACCGTCAGCATGAACGGATTGTCGCGCGTGCAGAAGAAGAAACTGACCGACAGCGGATCGCCAATGAACGGGATGGTGAACCCCGCGCCGATGCTGATGTTGCTAAGATTCAGCACACCGCAAACGATGCTGGGAATGGGAATGGAGAAGCTGGCGATGATCCCTTTTTCGCTTACGTCAATGGCCGGCGGGTCGCTGAATCCATCCAGCGGAATCGCATCCTTCAACGTCTCGATAAAACTGAGCGGGCCGATGAACTCCAACTCCCGCAACTTCACGTTCACATCGGCGCCAACGCTGCTTCCGGCAAGGAACTGAATCTTCTCAAAGTGGAGCGCGATGAAGCTGAGCGGGGCAATCAGATCCACCGTGAAATCCTTCAGCGTGCACTCCACCTGGAAGTATGGGCTGTCCCCTTCCCCACCGTGCATTCCCGCTTCCACGCCGATAAACAGATCAGCTTTTTTGTTCCCATCTTTGGCAATAAAAATTGGATGACCCGACTCGAACCCCCAATCCTGCAACGGCGGATGCCACCCGAACCTCACCTTCTGCTCGCGAAGCATATCCAACGCCATGAAGAACTCATCAATTTTATCCAACACCTCGGCCAGCACGTTCGAGACATCTTGCAGGAAGCCGACCACGGCGGAGCGCACGCCGGATAACTCCTCCGGCAAATGGGTTGCCGCGCTGAAGGCGTTCCGCAGCGCGTCAAGGTCGGTTTTGAAATCGGTGAGTTTGCTGGTGATGGCACTTTCGTCAAGGTCCGCCAGCGACTCGAAGAAGGCAACGATTCCTTCCTTGTTGGGGTCGCTTGCGTCGGCGGGGTCGTCGCTGCCAATCACGTCGTTCACCACTTTTTTTGCAGCGGCCACAATGGCGTTCAGCTCCAGAACGCAATCCAGCGCGGCGGTGATGTCGGTTAAAAATCCCACCACTTGGTTGCGCACACCCACGGCCTGGGAAGGCAAATTGCTGACAGCATTGAAAGCATCTTGAACGGCGTTCACATGCCCTTTGAACGTGGTGATGGTGGTGGCCACCGATGCCGTGTCCAACTCGGCAATGTCCTCCAACACGCTGTAGATGTTGTTGGCCAAATAATCCAGCGCGGTGTTGATCGCGTTGATGATGTCCATCACCTGGCCGGCGGCAACGCTGGCGGCGTTCAGCACACCGTTCACTTGGTTCACCATCCCGTTCACCGTCTGCTCGGCTTTGGATTTTGCGTTGCTGGCAAAGCCCATTGCTTGGTCGGCAAATTTCTGCGCCTCGTTGGCCATGTTCTGGAACTTGGCCAGCATAGATTCCAGCGTGTTCATCGCCTCGTTGATGAACTTCGGCACGGCATCCAGGCCAAGCTCGTCGGCAAAATCGCCAACGGCTTCCAGGATGGCACTGAGCGGAATGCAGCCAAAAATCAGCGGAAGGATGTCGTCAAGGTCCGGCACCGGAACGCTTCCGCCGCCGAAGAAACTTTCTGGCTTGAAATTGGCGTTGGCAATGTCTTCCAAAATGGAGACATCGCCGCTGACCGGCCCCAGCTTCCGGGCAAGCCCGGCAATGGCCATGTTCGGTTTCACCAGCGACCCCGCCTTGTCACCCTGCGTCTGGAAACTGACCTTCATTTTGTTGGCCGGCTCGGCGGTGCGGAACAGCACTTCCCCTTTGTTTTTGTGGGAGCTGTTGGCGGGCAAACCTTTGTCGTTCAGCGCCGGCATCCCGTGCTGAAGGAATATCGGGTGATACTCAAATTGGCCGGGGTCCTTGTTGCCGGCAATGGTGCGGATTGCGGGGATCACAATCCGGGCTTTCTTCACAATCGGGTAGAAGAGCGGCGCGTCGCAGTTCCCCAGCTTGGCGCGGTCGTCCAGCGCCAGCACCTCGGCACTGAAGGTGAGTTCGGCAGTTTGGAATGTGGTGTCGCCAGCCTTCGATCCGGTTGGAGCAAAGGTGACTTGCGAGCCTTCCAACGCCCGCGAGGGGCGGGCTGCATCGGTGAAACCGCCATCCTGTTTTCCCAGGTCGTAGTTGGTGACGGCTTTCTTCAGTTTTGCCGGGACGATCTTCAGCCCGTTCTCCACAAAAATCAGCGGGGCGGTGAAGTTGAAGATGTGCCCCTCGAAATCTTCCGCCTCGAACTGCCACAACAGGTCCGCCCCGTTCACCCGAACCCAGAAGAGTTTTTCCCCTTCGCCATCAATGTCGCTATCCTTTGGGTCCTCGATGTTTGGCGTGACCAGCGTGGTCAGTTTCAGCCGCATGATTGGCATCTCTAAATCAAGCTGCTTCAGCGGTGTGTTGCCGTTGGCGGGGATGGTGATGTTGGTCCCCAGATAACTTTTTTCTGGCTCGCGCACGATGATGTACATGTGCTGGCGCAAGTATGCTGGGTTCCCCGGCTTGTTTTTGTGGAACTTCCGCTCGGTCACTTTAATCAAGCTGGCGCGGTGGCCAAAGGGGAACAGGTAGCCTTTATACACCACGCGCACGTAGTTATCGCGCCCCATCACGGCGCGGTGCCGCCATTCCTCCACAGCCAGAAGCTGCGGTGCTGGTGGGATGTCGTCGGCTTTGTCGGCTTGCTCACCTTCAAACTGTTTTTTCTGCTCGTCGGTCAGGTCGCACGGCAGCCCTGGCGGTTCCCAGTTTCCACGGACGTTCATCCATGCACCAAGCGCGCTCAGCATAATCCGATCAACATTCACAGGGCGGGGCTTGTAGTTGTGCATCTTGAAGTTGGCCGAAAGCTGCACAACATCGAAGCGATCCACAGCATCCAGCGACATTCGGAAGGGGTCGTTGGCGTGCTTCGGGCGGCTGCGGAAGGTGTTGGTGCTGAAGTCGGTTTCTTCAATCCAGAATGGATCCATCCCGCCAGAGCCTGGGGTCTGATATTGCAGGAAGTGTTCATCGCGGGACCAAACGGCGCGGATGGTTCGCATCCACGAGGCCCCTTCGTACACGAAATCAACTTCGGAGGCGGTGTAGGCCGCCGCGCCAACTTTCTTCATCCCTTTCAGCGCGTTCGATGCTTCCTCTTCCACCTCGTTCGGGGCGTTGCCGTCGTCGCGGATTCCGTCGTGGCCACGCACGGCAAGCCGGGTGTGCCACAGCTCGAACCGCCCGGTCCGCTCGCCAGCAACGGGTGTGGTGGAGTGCGCCCACGCCGCGTTTTTGTTGGGGCTGATAATCAGCCGGAAGGGGCATTCGATGGCTGTTTCGATGTTGGTTGGCTGGCGCAATTCGGGGATTATTTCGATGCCGGAATACTCCGACTCGACAACACCCACACCAAGCACCCCGGCATCGGCAGCCGAGGCCCACCCCGCGCCGGCCTCTGAGTTCCGGATTGCTTCGTGCCAAACGGAGGTCCGCCGGAATCGTGCGGTTCCGTACCGCTGCAACGCGGGGTTTTCGTCGTCGGTAACGGCGGTGCTAGAGTTGTCGTCCATCACTATCCCACCACCACCACCGCCCCCTATCCGGTTGGTCACTCCTTTCTTGATTGCCTTGCTGATCTTGGTGACAGCCGCAGACTTTGCGCCAACCCCCATCTTCAGCCCCTTGAGCGCATCGTTGGGAAGTTGCAGGAAGCCACCTCCGCTAAAATGGAGTGTGCCGGGGTCACCCAACGGGCGGCCTGCCGGAGGGAGGTTCATGTTCAGCCTGCGCGCCAAGTCAAGAATTTTTTCCAGCGTGAAATCAATGTTGTTCATGCTTGCCGGAACCGTGAAGGAGATACGGCTGGGGTCGGCAATCCGCGCAAACACTGGCGGCGGCGGCGGGTTTTCCGCCGATTCGGAGTTGGGGAGGTTGGGGTCGGTTTCGAAGAAGGCTTGCTCGCCAATGTTCTGCGGCGGGAACACCAGAATAATGTGGGCCACGCCACCGCCGGTGCGGACTAACTTCCCCCCTTGCACACTCAGGTTATGCAGTTGCACACCAACCACCAGAAGGTCCTCCGGGCGGACAAACCACGTTGGCGCGGCAAGGGTGACTTCGGGTGGAGTATCCGGGGCTTGCGGGTCCAGCCGGAAGGCCCCCATCACTCCATCATCGTTGGCTTGGCCGCCAAGATGCGAGGCAATGCGGAAGAGTGCCGTTGGCGGAAGCGGGGCCGGCTCAACGATGCTGCGCCCGGTTTCCGCAGGCTGGGTCATTGCGGCCAGCAGTGCCGGAACACACTCCACCTGCTCAATTTTTCCGCCACGTGTCTGCAGGGCAAAGCGTGCGCGGGGGCTGTCGCCAACCAGCGCGCTTCCGCCATCGGTATGGATCCAGCGGGGCGAGCCGAACCGCGCAACTAATGCGGTTGCTTCCTCACGTTCGCCAAAGGCCACCGCGTAGTGCGCGCCACGCAACGGAAGCGCGGCGGGCAGCAGATCGGCACCACGGATTGATGCCGCCGGGCGCACCTGCAATCGTTCTTCGTTATCGGGGGATTCGGCAACCAGAAGGTGGTGGGTTCCGCCGCGCCCGCTTTCGGCGGACTCAATCATCAGCCTATCGAAGGGGCTTCCAATGGCGACGGTTTGCCACATTGGGTCGTTGCTGGCGTTCGGTTCAATCGGCCAACTCCGCCCGCCGCGCTCAATCGTCAGGTGGCAGCGGCGCAGAAACGGCGGGGTGATAAGATTCGGTTCGGATTCATCGGGAAGGCGGAGCGTGGCTTGATCGGAACGGAGCGTTGGGCCAAGCCCGGTTAGCTCGGCGAAGCTGTCGCCATCAATCGTGAGCTTCCAATCGGGGGTGAACGTGGCCAGCGCACGTCCGTTGAACGCAAGCGTGGCCAACCGCCCAAGCTGGCATCCGCCGTCGTCGGCCCGCAGCCCACTGCGGGCGGGGGTTGCGCGCATCAGCCAGGCTTCGGCAGGGACTTCGGTGCTGAACCCGCCGAACTCCATTTGGATTTTCAGCATCCGGCGCAGCAGCCCCGGGCGGACGGTGATGGTCATGTTGGCGGGGATGGTGGTCCCCGGCCAGCGGGCATCGGCCAGCCGGACGTGGACAATGCCCGATTCCCGTTTCAGTTCAATCCGTGCTTTCCCGGCAAAGCGGCGCGCCTCAATCACAAACCGTTCTTCGCCGCCAAGCAAAAAGGCAACGCGGCGTTCGTCGCCAACGATTTGGAAATCGCCCACAAGCGTCCCGCCAACCGCCCGCCACGACGGGATAAACCACGTTGCCGCAGCCGCCCCCCCGGCACCCATCGCCAGCACACGCCGCCGCGACATCGCCGGCCCGTTGCCGCGAATTAACTCACCAAGCGAAGTCTCCTCCGGAAGAGCTCCTTTCACCCTGCGTTGCAAGGCGGCGATATTTATGCTGTAGTTGGGCATGGGTCATTAGTCATTGGTCATTGGTCAGTAGTCAGTGGGTGGAGGGGTAGATTCGCTGAAGCCCCAGTATTTCCACTTTTCTATTCGGCATTCCGCATTTTCCCACTCTTCTATTCGGCACTCGACATTCGGCATTCGGCATTCGGCATTTTTCTCACGGCCCGAAGCATGATTTCACCAGATCGTTCAGGAGTGCGGCGGGGATGAAGTTATCGGAGAGTTGCAGCACGCCAGCTTCCACCAATCCAACTTGATCGGGCATGTAGAAGGTTGCCCCGGCCTGCAACCCGCGCTGCAAGTTCACCATGGTAATTGGCGGTTTGCCGATCACCGGGCCGGTGTTGGTTTTCCCTTTGTAGGCAATGGTTGTGGTGCTGTCTTCGCCGATTCTGTCGGTGGTAATCGGCTTCCAGGTGAAGGACCAAATTTCGCTTTGGCCCAGGGGGAAATCGCCGTCCGCGGCGGTGATACGCCATGCGTACCGCTGGTTGCCCCGGAACCCACGGGCAGCAATCGGGAAAGCAAACAGTTGGGAAGGGATGCGGTCGCGGGTGAAGAATGCCGGGTTGGACATCATGGCATCGTAGGGTGTTTGCCGCCCCAGAACCTCCACAATTTTCATCTGGTAGGTGGGCCGCTGGCCGGGCTTCAGGGGTGTTGGAGCAATCCAGCTGAACACCGGAAGGCGGTCGTTCACGGTGGATTCGTCGTCGGGGTTTACCAGCACCGGCGGCGTGACAACTTGGATTGGCTGATCGAAGCAATCGGTCCCCAGTTCGGCACGGGTGGCGGCATCAATCACCCGAACGCAAACGCGGTAATCGCCGGTTGGAGCCTGTCCGGTCCGCAGAAAAAATTGTTTGTAGCGGTCGTTGTAGTAGTCGGCATCAATCGGCTGGATGTCGTTTCCGGTGACGGTTTTTATTCCCGGGGGAAGATCGAACACCGCAGTGGTGGCCGAGACGATAGGGCCATCTTTTGCTTCGTCGGCAGTGCCGTACAGATAGACCTTGATGGTTTGCCCCGTGGTGTTGGTTAGCCGAACCCGCCACAGGTCAGCAACTTTCAGTTGGTTTGGTGGGGGCTGCGTCAGCACAATGCCAATTTGCCCTTGTGCCGGAAGCAACAACGGGAGCAGAAACATAGCCACCCCCACAGCAATCCCGGCAGCAATCCTCACAGCAATCCATCGGCGATCTATCAGTAATGCACACATGGTTCATGGCTGGTTTGATTGCGTGCGCGGGCAGGGATAGCGGGCCTGTGTTATCCCCACCCGCACGCGCTGAAAAAGAAACGGGAACTACGGCTTGAACACCACAAACTGGAAGGAGCTTGTGGTTTTCCCTCCGGTGCTGGAGGTGTAGAACGTGACCAACAGTTTTCCGTTGGCAGCATCCACTTTGGGAATGGCATACGGGGTAGCCGCGCTGCCAGCCATGGTTACGTTGGTGGCGTAGCCGGTGGTGTTGAACGTCTCACCCGTGATGGTAATCTCGAACTGGCTATTGGTAGCGTTGTAGGCGCAGGTAAAATTTCCCGTTCCGCTGTTGATGGTGACGGTTCCTGGGCCGGCTGCGCCTGGGGTGTAGGTGATGTTCCCGTAGGCTGTTGGCGTTGCTTGTTTGGTGTTGCCGCTGTAATCGCGGGTGATTTTTTTGGTGACGTGAACGTCGCCACTGAAGTACCCTGCGCGCCCGCTTCCAACGGTGGTTGCAACCAGCGCGTCGGCCCCGTTGTTTTGGCTGCTGTTGCGGAAATATCCGGCGTTGCCGCTGCCGGTGTTCAGGCCATAGACCGCGGCTCCGCTTCCGTTCGTTTCGCCAACCAACGCATCGCCACGGCTTTGATTATTGCTGATAATGAAGTGCCCCGCTTTGCTGGTAATGGAGTTGGTGGCCACCCCATAAATTGCTGTGCCACTATTGCTTGAGTGGCCATAGATACCAAACCCGCCATTGTAACCGAACCCGGCAACGCCAGCGCTGTTGACCGCTGTGCTGTTGTTCAGCCCTGCAACCGCTTGGCTTGCAGTAGTTCCACCGAAGGTGAAGGCTGCTGCACGCCCACCACCATTGTTGGTGATGGAGAACAGATCGGCAGCGTTGGATTGAGTAGCGGAATAGGGAAGGGTCAGCCCGGTTGGCGTTGTCCAAGCAATGGCGGTTCCGTTCCACGTTGGCACTTGGCCACTGGTGGCTCCGGTGTTGCTGATTTTTGCCAGCGTCACCGCGCCGTTGGCGATTTTTGCGGTTGCGATTGCGTTGTCGGCAAGGTCGGCAGTGGCCACCGCGCCGTCAGCAATTTTTGCACTATTGACCGCGCCGGTCACGATTGTTGGGTCCGGATAATTTCCGGTTAAATCACCCCCGGCTGGGCCGCTTGGCGGAAGGTTGCTGGGGATCACCCCTTTGGCAAGGTCATCGGCAGTAATGGAGCCGTCGGCAACTTCATCGCTTCCCACCGCTCCTGTTTTGATTGTTGGGTCGGGATAATTTCCGGTCAAGTCCCCACCGGCCGCGCCGCTTGGCGGAAGGTTAGCGGGGATTGCCCCTTTGGCAAGGTCGTCGGCACCAATCGAGCCATCGGCAATCTCATCGCTTCCCACCGCCCCTTTTGCGATTGTTGGGTTTGGATAGGTTCCGGTCAAATCCCCACCCGCCGGGCCGCTTGGCGGAAGCGAGGAAGGGATCACATTTGGCGCAAGTTTCGGCAGCGTTACCGAGCCGTCGGCAATCTTTGCGGTTGTCACCGCGCCATCGGCCAGCTTGGCTGCAGTAATCGCGCCGTTCGGAATGCCGACGGTGGCAACCGGGCCGGTTGGATTTTGCACGCTGATTGCGCCATCAGTGTTCTGTACCCCCTGGATTCCGCTGGCACCAGACCCACCCGCCGAGCTGATCGTGATGGTTTGCCCATCTTTGGTGATGGTGGTTGCTCCGCCGCCAACCAGAGTCAGCGCGCCATCACTGCCGTTCAAGCTGGTGACAACACCTTTGGCACCAGGAGCCAAGCCGCCGGCCAAATCGGCATAGAAGGCGTAGGGGGAAGTTGTGAGCGGAGTGCGCGGGGTAAGCTCGGCACCGCCATCAACCGACACGCCCAAGAAGTAGGCACGATTGAACAGAAGCGATTGCGAGATTGGAGTAGCCGAGCCAATGATGATGTTGAACAACCCCCGAACAACGGGGACAGTTTGCGTTTCGCTGAAAATGGCCGCGCCACCGCTGGCCGACTCATACAAACTGAGCCGCAGCGTGTGGTTGCCATCGCTGATAAGGTTGCCGCTGGCATCGGTCAGCAACCCCTGGTAGCTTATGGTTCGCGGGGCTTGTGCAAGTGCCGTCGCGCCAAATGCCAGCGTGGCAAGTGCGACGGAAAGAGTACGGCGTAATGTGTTCATCGTGCTGTTCCTTCTCTGGTTGGTGGTTTCAATCGTGATCTGTCTGCTGATCCTTCCTAAAAAGTAAGGGCATCCCCTTTCGGTTGGCCAAATTTTGATTGTCGGTTGGGGTTCAGCGTGGTTTTTTTCGGCTGCTGTATTCCCCCGCACTGCTGTTTGGCCACCCCTTACACACCTATCCGACGTGATAACTTTTTGCCGGAACGTTTAGTTCCCGTGGTTGCCGCAAGAACCCGAGCATGACCGTGGTGATAATCTACAGGTAGGCGATAACAGAAAGGAGGGAAGGCGATTACAAAGCGGAGGTGGAGAAAAAAGAGTGAAGAGTGAGGTGTGAAGAGTGAAATAAAGCCAAAGCCAACTACTGACTAATGACCACGGACTGCGGCTCACCCAAAATCTCGCGCCACCAACTCCATCACCACACGTGGCAGCAGCCGATGCTCGGCTTCCAGAACACGGGCGGCCAATGCTTCCGGGGTGTCGGCCGGGAGCACAGGGACGCGCTCTTGGGCGATGATTGCTCCGGTGTCGTACTCTTCATCAACCAGATGAACGGTGGCTCCGCTCTCGGTTCGCCCTGCGGCAATCACGGCTTGGTGAACGTTCAGGCCGTACATCCCTTGCCCGCCGAAATCGGGGAGGAGTGCTGGGTGGACGTTCAAAATTTTCCCCCGCCACCGCTGCACCACACCGTGTGGAAGCCGCCGCATGTAGCCAGCCAGCACAATCAACCCAACGCCGTAGTTAGCCAGAAGCTCAATCAGCGCAGTTTCGTACTCCTTCTCTTCGGCAAACATTTTTGGGGAAAGGCGGGCCGCCGCAACACCCTGCTGGCGGGCAAAATCGAACGCGCCGGGGTTGGGGTTATTGCTAACGCACAGCACAATGGTTGCGGCGGAATCGGCAGCGCGCAACGCTTGGTGCAACGCCCGAAAATTAGACCCGCGCCCCGAAGCAAACACGGCAATGGGAACTTGTTGATTCATGCAAGATTGTTGATTCATGCAAGATTGGTATAATCGCCGCGAAAAATACAACCTGCGGGGAAGAACGATGGCCAATAACGGAGTGAATTACAGGAAACTACGACCGGCAAAAAAAATCTACCCTTGCGGAAACCTATCGCCGAAGTTTGTGTTGTTGAACTTGCCAATACCTCACGGACTGCGCACATCTTCAGAGCTAACACACGTCGCAGCTTCAAGCGGCTTCATCATTCAACCTTCCTAACGTTATGCTTCAACTACTACGGTATCGTCGGCACGTATCAGCCCGACAACAGAAGCGGATTACTCACATCGTTCTTGCTGCCACAATGCTGATAGCAGGGGTGGCCACCACAACCGCCCAAGTAGCGGTTGATGGCTTCATGCGGGGTGCCGGCCGAACCAGCGCCTCGGTATCGTTCAGCACCGAGAGCTACGACGAGTACTGGCAGGGAACAACCCTCCGCTCGAACCCTAATCTGGGAACAATTTCCACGCAGAGTGTTGGACTGTACGTCTCGGGCGGCATCACCGATTACGTGGATGTGATTCTTAGCCTTCCCTACATTTCTGCTCAGCCAAGCGCAGGGAACTGGGCATCGCAATCGGGGCTGCAAGATTTGGGCGCGGCGGTGAAAGTTCGCCCGCTGCATCTTGAGGTTCCAGAAGGGAATCTTTCGGTGATTGCGGCTGGCAGCATCACCACCCCGGTGGGCGATTACATCCCCGATGCTCCGGTGGCCATTGGCCACTACTCCACCAACTTCGACAGCCGCGTAGTGGTGAATTACAACACCACGTTTGGTGGGTTTGCAACGCTGCAAGGTGGCTACATTCACCGCTCGAACGTGGATGTTGATCGTGGCTACACGGTTGCCGTGCCGGATGCTGTGGATTTCATCGGGAAACTTGGCTACTACACCGGCCCATTCTACGTGGATGCTTGGATGCAACGCCAGAACGCACAAAGCGGAACCAACCTGAGTCCGCAAGCTCCCTTCCCCACCAACAAGCAATCGTACACAAAGATTGGAGCCACTGCCTACTACAGCCTTCCCTGGGTGGAAAATCTTGGTGTATCGGTTGGGTTTGGAACGGTGTTGGATGGGATCAACGTTGGCAAAGCCATGCGTATCTCCGGCGGCATCTCCTATGGCCTTCCTGAATGGGGAGGGATGTAGTACGTGGGAAGAAGTATGCTTGCTCTTCTTTTCCAACTACTAACGGCTTTTTCATTCGACATCTGACATTTCTAACCAACTTCCAATATGAAAACAACACCATTACGACAACGTGCAACTGCCGCCGGGCTTGGGCTGGTGGCCGTGTTTGGCATGGGGCTTTTGGCATCATGCGACAAAGTCATCATCGAGCCACCAATTCCAACATTAGTCCCCACCAGCAACGACATCAGCGGTGGAGCCTGGAAGACCTACATCGTGAATGCCGATTCGGTAGTAGCACTGATGACTCCGCTGGATTCCACCAGCGACACCTACAAAGCAGAACTGAACGAAATCAAGCAACTTCAATCAGCCTTGACTCCGGAGCAGACGGCAGACATTCAGTATTGGAGTTCCGGAGCAGTGCTCCGCTGGAATGAAATTTCGCGCAAGTTGGTGGTGAAGTACAACGTGGCCCCGATTGTTGGCACACCACCAAACCCAAAAGTTCCCTTTGCACAGCCACCGTTTGCTTCGCGTGCGTATGCACTGCTTAGTGTTGCCCAGTACGACGCGCTGGTGTGTGCTTGGAAAGCCAAATTCAAATTTGGCCGCCGTGCTCCATTCCTTGCCGATGCTGGAATCAAGCAGATTGTTCCTATCGTCAACGACCTGCCATCGTATCCATCGGAACATGCCGTGGTTGCGCGCGCTTCCGCCGAAGTGCTGAAATATCTGTTCCCTGGCGATTCGGCTCAGATTGAAGAGCAAGCCGGAAAGCACCTTGACACCCGCGTCTGCGCCGGCGCAAACGTCCGTAGCGAGATTCGCGCTGCTGACAGCTTGGGGCGGATGGTCGCGGCCCAAATTGTTGCCTACGCCAAAACCGACAATGCCAACAAAGCTGGCGGCAACGTTAGCTACTGGACGAACGTCACAAACTTTACAGACCCCAAAAAGTGGACTAGCCTTGAGCTACCATTCCGCGGCGGGATGACCCCAGAATGGGGGAAAGTCAAAACATGGCATATCCCTTCAGTGGAAGCACTTCGCCCTGGCCCCCCACCAGACTTTGCAACTGTAGAGTTCGACGCTTCCCTGAAAGAGTTGGGGAACATGAGCGATAGCCGCACCCGTGAACAATGGCGCATCACCGACTTCTGGGCCGATGGGGCAGGAACGGAAACGCCCCCAGGGCACTGGAACATCATTGCCGAAGATTTAATCCGAAAATACGCGCAAAGCGAAATCCGTGCGGCACGCACCATGGCACTGATGAATACGGCAATCATGGATGGCGGCATTCAGTGCTGGGATGCCAAATACTTCTACATGCTCCCACGCCCTTCGCAGATGAATCCTGAGATCAAAACAGCAACGGGGATTCCCAACTTCCCAGCATATACTTCAGGGCATTCCACCTTCTCGGCAGCAGGGGCTACCGTACTCAGCTACATCTTCCCCAACGACAAAACAGCGGTTGAGAACATGGCAATCGAAGCAGCAATGTCGCGGCTGTACGGCTGTATCCACTACCGTTTCGATAACGACACCGGCTTAGTCTATGGCACTAAGGTGGCGGAGTTTGCCGTTGCACGCGGCCGCGCCGACGGCTCGCCGTAATGGCAGTGCTTCACAGCACTTCGCTGTAATCCAGAGCTAACAAAACAATGGGGTGGCGCACAAATTGGTGCGCCACCCCATTATCTTTTTCGCTGTTGTTCTTGCTTCCCCGCTACACCACCGTGTGATAGACTGCCTGCACGTCGTCATCTTCCTCCAGCTTGTCAATCAGTGCCATCACGGCTTCTTCCTGCTCCTCGTTCAGCTGCACAGTGGTGGTTGGGATGCGTTGGAATTCGGCACTGATAACGTTTACCCCCCGTTCCTCCAACGCCTTGTTCATCGCGCCAAAATCGCTGAACTGGGTGTAGATGTAAATCGCATCCTCCTCGGCTTGGATATCCTCGGCGCCGTAATCAATCAGCTCCAACTCCAACTCTTCAAGGTTCACTCCATCGGGGGCTATTTTGAAAACCCCTTTGCGGTCGAACATAAAATCAAGCGAACCGCTGGTTCCAAGCGAGCCGCCGGCCCGGGTCAGAAACGAACGGACGTTGGCGACGGTGCGGGTTGGGTTATCGGTGGCGCATTCCACCACAATGGCAACGCCGTGAGGGCCGTAGCCTTCGTAGGTGAGTTCGTGGAAATCGCTGGCCTCGCGCGAGGAAGCGCGCTTAATCGCCGACTCCACTTTATCCTTCGGCATATTCGCCCCTTTGGCGTTCTGGATAGCAACGCGAAGGCGTGAGTTGGTTGCGGGGTCCGGCCCCGACTGCTTCACGGAAATGGCAATCTCGCGGCCAATTCTGGTGAACATCTTCGACATTTTGTCCCAGCGCTTTTCCTTGCGTGCGCGGCGGAATTCAAATGCTCTGCCCATATCTATACTGTTCTCTGATGTTAGTTGTTTGATGAACGTGTTGTTGAACCGGCCACAAAGTTATTGCCGCCACCACAATCCCCCCACACCATGCACGCCACAGAACGTGAAGAAAATGTAAATCGAAGAATGAGGGGTGAGATGGACGGAGGCAAATATGTCGGCCGGGGCCTTGTTGGGCATCATGACGGCCTCAGCTCTTGTAGGCGCAGCAACACGTTACGAACAGAACCGTCTTCGATAACCCCCCCCCCCCAGTGTCCCTCGCAGAAGCGCTCGCCGCGCGCGCACCAAGTGAGCATAGTTTTGATCTGCTGCAGTGTTGCGCGGGCCACTCGTTCTGGGTCGTAGATGACCTCTCCGATGTTCTTTGATATGTAGTTGTAGTCCATCCAGCACTCTTTCGAAGCGAAGCCAAAGAACTGGTGTACGGCCTCCTCGTACTCAGCCCAAGGCATGACAAACACGCCTTCTTCCACCTTGTCACCACCACCCCAGCGGGCAATAGGCTTGAAGCCATCGGCATAGAGAATTGGCAGGTAGGCTAGTAGCTCGTCGAAATCGGCGGACGTGGGTTCAACTGTTTTCATGATGCCCAAGTAGTTCGTAAAACCCCAAACTCCATCCAGCCTAACACGCTGGACTGCGAACTTGGGAAGTACGCTGCGCTTCTGAAATATAAAACTTTGCTCCCAAGTACGCCGGCTGTTGTTAGGAGAAGTCGGCCAGTATTCACCACCATAGTGAACCTTGCGCTGCGGTACGCCCTGACTTGCGCCCAGAGCCTTCCCCGCGAGGAAAGGATCCCCACGATGACGTGCTAAAAGAATTTACCGCTACCGCGCCACCACAATCCGCTGCGCGGCCACGCCATGCGCCGTTTGCAGCAGCAGCTGATACGCCCCCGAAGCGATTCTCCCAAGCTCTATTCTTACCCGCTCAACATGCTCGGCGGCGGCGGTTCCGGTAAGGGTGATTGGGATTGGATGGAGCACCTGCTTCCCACTCATATCCACCACCAGAAGCTGGGCGTTCAGGTTGCCAGTGCCGCGCACGCTGATGGCAACCTCAGCCGCATCCCGCACCGGATTCCCGGCAACAGGAAGCAGCATTGCCGTTACTCCACCAGCCGTGATCGCCCCTTCCTGAACGCCGCTGACGGTTGGCCCGTAGCCGATAAGTGTGAAGTTGGTTGGTGAGGCAAGCCCGTTGTGCGTCAGGCGAAGCTGGGCGATATGCCGGCGGTCGGCATCCGGCGTGTAGCGGATTGGCAGGCCAACCGTTTGCCCCGGCGGAATCACCAGCGGAAGCGTTGGCGGCGCGACGATTGCAAACACCGTGGCATCGTTGCCGGCGATACTCACTGCCGTGATCGTCAGCGGATAATCGCCGCTGTTGGTGATGCTGAACGTTGAATCGTGCATGGCCTGAACCGCTGTTCGGGGGAAGATCAGCGTGTCGCGGGGGGCATCGGCAATGCCGGCAACGCCGGTGCCGTACACCGCAAATTCGCTGAAGCCTGCGATGTCGTCGTGCAGCAGCCGGATGGTGGAAGAATACCGCCGCCGCTCCTGCGGGTCGAACCGCACACGCAGCTTGAAGGTTGTCCCCGGCACCACCGTGGTGCTTCGTGCGCCGGAGTAGCGCAGCCGCGCCGAATCGGCTCCGGTGGTAACGATGTCGCTAATCCGCAACGTGTCGCTGCCATTGTTTTTCAGCACCACGGTATCCACCAGCGTGGTTGCGCCAACCCTCCGTTCTTTCACATCAATCTCCGCCAACAACTCCTGGGCCACCGATTGCCCTGCGATTCCGTTCAGCTGGATTCCCAGCGGCGAGCCAGGGGCGTTGCTTGCCAGCACCAGCAGCGCGTTCCGGTTCCCAGTGGTGACGGTTGGGTTGAACCGCAGCGTCATTTGGTGCGTTCCCCCTTTGTTCACCGTGAAGGGTCCGCCACCGCTCACCACGCTGAACTCCGTTTGGTGAGTCCCGCTGATTGCCGACGAACTGACGTTCAGCACCGCACTCCCTGGGTTGGTGATGGTGACGGTTTGCTCCACCGGTTTGCCGGGCTGTGTGGTTCCAAAGCTGACGGGATTTGGCGCGAAGCTCAATGCGGCCTGCGGCGATCCAGCGGTGACGGTGGTGTAAACCGCGGTCATCCAGATGGTAACGCCCGCGCCGCCGGGAACTCCATCGGGGAAATTTTTCCAGCCGCTTGCGGTTTTGTAGCTGCTGCGGTTTTGGGTGGGGGTTCCGTCATCGGTTGGGATCATCACCATCCCCAAGTGATTGGTCAGGACAATGTGGAAATCCTCCCCCGCGCTGAAGTTCACCGGCGCGCCAATCCCCCGCAGCCAAATCTCATTTTCTTGGTTGGTCATCAGATACTTGTAGGGGATCGTCACCGACCCCAGCAGCGCGTTCGGGATACCCGCCACGCTCCCCGCTTTGTTGGAATAGACCGACACCGTGAGCGATCCCCCAACAGGCATCACCGACGGTGCCAAAAGCAGCAGTTTTATCCCAACCAGCGAACCGTTGGAGGGGGCGGTGAATCGGCTGGCGTAGCCGGTGATATCGGTCCCGGCAACCGGCAACTCCAAAGAACTTCCCAGCCCCTCTTGGTAGTGGGCAACATCCGTCACCAAGGTGGATTGGTTGGTGAGAATGGCGACGTTCTTGGTTGTGTCGCCAGCCTGGACCCTGACCACGGTGAAGTCGTTCCAATTATCCAGCAGAAGATCGGCGGATTCCCCGGGGTTGTTGTACCACTCCATCGCGGTGTTGGTGTTGATTGGCGTGGAGTAGCTGGCAATGGAGGACCCCTGCTTAAACGCCTCAATCACCGGCTCGATCCGCACGGCGTAGTATCCCGGCGGAAGCCCCGAAATCGTAAACGTCCCGTTGGCCGCCGGTGGATTTTCGAACGCTGGGTGGCCGCCGGAGTAGTAATCAACAATCGTGCTGTAGGCGTTGCCGGTTGCGGTATCTACGGCAATCACGCAAACGCCGCTCACCTTTGCGTTGCCACCGGTCCGCACCGTGCCGGAGATAAAGCCAACGCTGGCCAGATAGGTGGGGGTTGGATAGAGGAGCGAGACGGTTGCCACATCTTCTGCTTCCAGAGTTTTTTGCTCCAGAGATTCGATGGAGGGATACATGGTGGCATAGCCGGCGTGCATGGCGTTTTGGGCGTGGGCCAAGCCAAGAAAGTGCCCAGCTTCGTGAGTGATAACCGCCTTGAAGCGATCCTCATCTTCTGCCGACCCGGTTCCGCTCAGGTGGCCGTTGATGATAACGAAGCCTTCGTACAAATCGGTGCCAATCCCAACCGAAGCCGCAAAGCCATACACCACATTTTTTGCGCCAACGCCAATTCGGGAATCGGTGATGGAGCCGTCGTTGTCGAACACCACGGGATTGATCCCATCGTTGAACTGACCCACGCCCGAGATGTAGGGGTCGGTTGCCGAGGTGACGTTGTTGGCCAGCGTCCCGCCGTTCAGGATTGTTAGCGAGGCAGTTGGCACATTATCCCACTGCTGGAATGCGTAATCAGCAATGGCGCGCCCAGCCACGTTGCTGAACCGCCCCAACGTTCCCAAGTCAATTTTATACACGATTGGCAACGCCGATGCAGGGTAGGTGTTTGACCTTGTTCCCGTTGCCCCCAACGGCCCGCCAGCCGTTGCCGTGCCAACCGCCGACAACAGCACCAGCAAGAACACAAGAAGTGAAGAATATCGAACGGAACAGAATCCTCCTCCCCCTCCCCTTCTTTGCAACTGACCACTGACTACTGACCACCGTCCAACGGACTGCCCCCCCTCTCTTCCCTGCAACTGACCACTGACTACTGACCACTGACTAATGACTCCCCTTTTCATCTTACTCACCCCCCTTCTGAATATCCCGCACCAACGCGCTGAACGTGGCCACAGGAATTGAAACGGTGGTGGTAGTTGCGGCGGCAATCCCATACTTTTTCAGCAATGCCGGAATCTGCTTCAGGCTGGCGGCGGTGATGCCGGTCACCATTCCATTGCTCACCGTCCAAGCCGCTTGCGACAACCCGACCGGGCTGGTAAATCCAAGATCGCTGACGGGATAGAGCATCACCATCACCCGCTCCCCTTTTTGGAAATAGCGCAGATGCGGGATCAGCAGCGTCCGCCCGTTCCAGCGCCCGCCAAATTGCTTGATGGTGAGCGTCATGGAGTTCGCCCCCTTCACGTTCGCCTCCACAGTGAAGGTGGTGTGGGTGACGATGTCGCCCCGTTGGTCCAGCCCGCTGCGGACCTGGGTGACGCGCCCGGCAAAAATCGTTTCGGCAGATTGGATCATCTCCCGTAACTCTATTGTTCGCACCTGTGCTTGCGCGTGCGGCGGGGTGCTGGCAACCCAGCAAAGCAGCCCGCAGAAAAGAAGCCAATACCAGCGGTTCCATTGCCTCATGGCGTAATCGTGTTGTTTGTGTCGTTGAACAGTTGAAAGACCGAGGAGAGAGGGGGGATAAAATAGGCAGAAGCGCGTGGCACGGGCAACACACGCTTTGTGGCTTTTCAAGCGTCATCACACACCGATGCAGCGATGCGGTGTGTGATGTGTATTTTTAGCGGCCAATAAATCCGCCGGGCTGCGGCTGGTTGATGTACCACAGCACTTCAAAACAACCACTATGAGAATTTTGGTCATCGAAGATGAGAAGAAGGTTGCCAACTTCGTTATGCAAGGCTTGCGCGAGGAGAACTACGAGGTGGAGGTGGCCTACGACGGCGAGCAAGGCCTGGAGAAAGCGTTGGCCGGCGAGTTCGACGGCATGATCCTGGACCTGATGCTGCCGAAACGGGATGGCATATCACTGCTTCGCGAACTTCGCGGGCGGGGGATCAACACCCCCGTGCTGATCCTGACAGCAAAAGGAACAACCCAGGATAAAATCGTTGGGCTGGATGCCGGGGCCGATGATTATCTGGCAAAGCCGTTCCACTTTGAAGAGCTTACGGCTCGCATCCGTTCGCTACTGCGCCGAAGCGTCAGCGTGGAAAAAACCACCCAACTGAAAGTTGGCGATCTGGTGCTGGACACCATCACCCACAAAGCCAAACGGGGAACCGTGGAGATCGACCTCACCTCGCGCGAGTACGACGTGCTGGAATATCTGATGCGGAACTCCAACCGCATCCTTAGCCGCTCGGTTATCACCCAACACGTCTGGAACTACAACTTCGCCACCGATTCCAACTTGGTGGATGTGTATATCAACCGATTGCGGAACAAAGTGGACCCCCCGGAACTGCCGCGCCTGATCCGCTCCATCCGTGGCGTGGGCTACATCATGCGCGAAGCCGAACCGGGGAACAACGATTTTCAGGAGGACTAACGGTGAGCCTTTCGCTACGTGGCCGGCTTACGTTGTGGTTTGGGCTGGTGATGGCCCTCTCCATCGGCATCTTCAGCACGCTGATCTACACCTCCGTCTCCAACGAGCTTCGCACCAGCCTGGACCTTTCGTTGGAGCGGATGATCGGCTCCATCGTGCTGATGATCCGCACACAAGGGGAGAAAGGGGAAGGAAAAAAAGAGGGCGATGCGGCCACCGCAAAAGCACGCCTTCAGAACGACACCGCAAAAGATGTTCTGCAATTTCTTCGCGACGGCGACTCGCTTCGGCAAGACTCGCTGCGCCGCGCCGGAATCGAGCCACCGCAGCAGAAGCCTGCCGAAGCAGAAAAAATCGTCTGGACGGAGATTTACGAGCATATCGTCCTGAACCCCCGCAACTCCCTGATTCAGGTGATGGACACGGCAGGGGCAATCGTCTTCCGGTCCAAAAATCTTGGGGCCGATTCACTCCGTATCGAGCAAGACTTCCTGCGGCTTGCGGTGGACACCATCCCCCGCTACACCACGATCTACCAAGCGGTGATTGACACCACCAGCGGCCCGCAACCGATCCGCATTGCCGCCGCCCGAACCCGCTCGGCCATCATCATTGTTGGCTACCCACGGAACGAAGTCCAATCTATTCTGGAGCAGCTTTTCAGCACGCTGCTGCTGCTGGCCCCAGTGGTGCTGCTATTCTCGATTGCTGGCGGGTTCTTCCTTGCAAAAACCTCACTTCGCCAAGTGGATGCCATCACACAAACAGCCAAGGAAATCACCGCCTCCAACCTCTCGCGACGGCTTCCGGTGCCAAACACCAACGACGAAATTTCCCGACTGAGCGACACCCTGAACGACATGATCTCCCGGCTGGAAAGCTCCTTCGAACGCACCAAGCAATTCAGCGCCGATGCCTCGCACGAGCTGCGCACCCCGCTCACCATTCTAACCGGCGAAATGGAGTTGGCGCTTCGCTCGCGAAAAACTCCAACGGAATACCAGGATGTGATCTCGAGCGCGTTGCAGGAGGTGTTGCGGCTGTCGCGTGTGGTGGAGTCGCTGCTGCTCCTTTCGCGGACCGACGGTGGGAAGCTATCGCTGCACCGCGAGCCGACCAACCTCACCGATATGCTTGCCGACCTTGCCGATGCAGCCAGCATTTTGGGTGGGGCAAAAGATATCTACATCACCTTCCGGGCCAACGAAGATTTAACCATTGATGCCGACCGCGCCAAGCTCTATCAGGTATTCCTGAACTTGGTGGATAACGCCGTGAAATACACTCCCGAAGGGGGGATGATCTCCCTGACCGTTCACCGTGATAAAAACATTGCGGAGGTTCGCGTGCGCGACACCGGAATCGGGATCAGCGGCGAGCATCAGAAGAAGATTTTCGACCGATTCTACCGTGTGGATAAGGCGCGCAGCCGCGAGATGGGGGGGGTGGGGTTGGGCCTATCCATCGTGCAGTGGACTGTGCAAGCGCACGATGGCGAAATTCGTGTGGAGAGCGAGCCGGGGCAGGGGAGCACCTTCGTGGTGCGGCTTCCGCTGCTGAACCCGACGTTGCAAAACGAGGACATGGGGATCACCCCGCCACGCCACCGTACGCTGGCGCAAACCTTCGACGTAAAACGCCTGCTAAAAAAACCGAGGGGAAGCAGTGATGAAAAAAAGAAGAAAGACCCCGCCGCCGAAGAATTGAGAATTGGAGAAGAACCAAAAATCATCGAAGAGCCGGAAGCGAAGCAGGGGTAGAAATTGATGAAAACGGGCTTGCCAAACATCCGCTTGGCAAGCCCGATGTTTTTTTGCTCACTCCAAAATTTTCTCGGTAGCTCGGGATCATACGCTGCACAAGCCTGCTGATCCAACTCTGCAGAGTGTGGGGTTGCTTGGTTTGATGGTCTTCCTCGGCCTCCTTTCTCTCTCGCATGATCTGACAGATCCTGACTCTACTGGCTCGCCAACCCCAGTTGATTCCGAAAAGCTCACGATGCTCCCATGAACACCACCCTCCCACCACCGCTCGGTTGCACCGTGAAAAAGGTGGGAAGATTGCCACTGCTGGAATGTTTTTTGGGCTTCATGCGGCCACCTTCTGGGCGATTTTCCGCTTGAGGGCGAAATCTTTCACGAAAAAAAATTCCCCTTTTTCAATCTTGGCATAGGCTGCCGCAAATCTTGGCATCGGGCGCGTACCTTGAATGGCGTAGGGCAACTTCCGCTACTTCAAACCTGGTGAACGACATGAACCGCTTGGCACATTCTCTGAAAATCTCGACAATGGCAATCTGGACAATTCTTGCAACGGCAGCCGCAGTTGGGCAGGAGCTTTCGACGATTGACCAGCAGAAGCCGTTCACCATGGGTGGTGCGGTGAACACCAACCTGACCGCCAGCACCATCAGCGGCGCGCCCCGCCGCCAAGACCCGTTCAGCTGGACGGTTGGCGGATCGCTTACGCCAGCGTTGTACGGCGTGCAGCTCCCCTTCTCGTTCATCTTCTCCAGCCAAAGCAAAAGCTACACCCAGCCGTTCAATCAGTTCGGAATCTCACCCAGCTATAAATCTTTGCGGACACATCTTGGCTACCGCTCGATGAATTTCTCCCGGTACACCATGTCCGGCACAACATTTTTTGGGGCGGGGATGGAGTTCAACGCTGGGCCGGTGCGGAGCGCGGCAATGGTGGGGCGGTTCAAAGAAGCGATTGATGAGGACACGCTGAACCCCAGCGCGACCCCAAGCTACCAGCGGAATGGCTACGCCGTGAAATTGGGTTTTGGCAGCGAGCGCACCTTCTTTGAAACCAGCTACCTTCACGCCGCCGACGACACCAACTCCTTGCGGAAGGCCCCAACAAAAGGTGATGCCCCGGCGGAAAACTCGGCACTTGGCGGAACCATGCGGTTTGGCATCACCAACAGCATTGCTATCGAAGCCGAAGGTGGAGCAAGCCTTTATACCAGCAACCTGCGCGCCGCCGGCGTGGATGTTGACTCGGCCAGCAGCATCCCCGATTTTTTAACCGGCATCTACCAGCCACGGGTCTCCACTTCTTTCACCATGGCCGGGCGCGTTGGCGTATCCTGGACCGAAAGCGATTACGGCGTGCGTGTTGGCTACGAGTATGTTGAGCCAGATTATGCCACGCTGGGCGCGTACAGTTTCACCACCGACATCTCCAACTGGACCATCGCCCCAAGCCTGAACCTGCTGAACAGCGCGCTGCGGCTAAGCGGTTCGGTCGGTTTGCAAAGCGACAACGTGCTGGGGAACAAACTGGCCCAGACCGAGCGGGTAATCGGATCGTTCAACGCTGGCTACAACAGTGGCGATTGGGGCGTTGATGCCAGCTACAGCAACTACTCCACCAACCAGAAAGCGGGCCGCGCCCCCATCAGCGATAGCATCCGCGCACGGAACATCATGCAAAGTGCCACGCTGGCCCCGCGCCTGACGCTGCAAAGCGAAGACCTTAGCCAGACCGTAGCCCTTTCCACAGGCTACCAGGAGTACAGCGACCTGAACGCCTTCACCAGCGCGCTAACCGATAACCGCGCACTGACGGCCGCGGCCAGCTACAACGTGGCGTTCCTGAAAAGCAAAACCAACGTTGGCGGATCGCTGGTGTATGCCAACACGCAATCGGGGCTTGCCACCAGCAACACCCTTAGCGCATCGCTGAACGGCGCGCTAACCATGCTGGCCAACGACGAACTAAGCCTGAACGGAACACTTAGCTACTCCACCTCATCGGTGACCGGAACCGATGGAGCAAGCAGCACCATCGCCCTGAACATCGGCAGCACCTACCAACTAACGAAGGAGGACAACATCAACCTGAGCTTCAACGCAACCACCAACGGCAACACCATGCCCGGCGCAACTGGCTTCACGGAACTCAGCTCATCGCTAAGCTACAGCCGGTCGTTCAACATCTTCAACTAAGCCGGAAAGAAGGGGCAGAGAGAGAAAAAAAAGAAAAACTCCATCGGGTGCTTTTTTGCACAACAAGCACTGCGCGCAAGGTTGATTAGGCCCTTCCTTGCGCGCAGTGCTTTTTCATCAACAGCGGCTATACTCGGATGAAATTGGTTTGCGAAACTCTACTCAGCTAGGTGTGGTATGGATTCCCGCTTTCGCGGGAATGACAACGACTAGATTTTTCGCAAACCATTCTGTTTGGAGTATACCTATCTTTGAGCGGGGCCACCGAGCAAGAAGAGCGCAGGCCGAAAATCTACACCTACCGATTGTGCAAATCGGGCCAACGTTCATCCAGAAACCAACATGCCCAAACACCTTTTCCTTTATCTGCTTGTAGCCCTTGTGATTGGGTTCACCGTCTGGAGCCTGCAGACCACGGAAATTGATCTGGAAAAAATCCGGCAAGGCTTTTTTGTGAAGCCTTTTTTTGGTGAGTTTCTACAAGGCTTGTGGCCGCCGAACTGGGGTATTCTTGGCGAGGTTTCGTGGCAGATGTTGGTCACGATTCAAATGGCGTGGATTGGCACGGTGCTGGCCACCGCCATCTCGCTCCCCCTCTCCTTTGTTGCTGCCAGAAATATCACTCCGGCGGTTGCCGTGGGCGCGCTCACCCGTTTCTTTTTCAACGTGGATCGCTCGGTTGATGTGTTGATTGTGGCGCTGATTCTGGTCTCGGCTGTGGGACTGGGGCCGCTTGCGGGAGTGCTGGCACTGGCGGCCCATTCGGTGGGATCCATGGGGAAGCTGTTTGCCGAAGCGATTGAGACGATTGACCGCGGCCCGATTGAGGCGTTGGAATCCACCGGGGCTTCCCGCTTGCAAGTAATCCGTTGGGGAGTGGTTCCGCAAGTGATGCCGTTGCTGGTCTCCAATTTTTTCTACCGGTTGGAGCTGAACATCCGCTCATCGGTGATCCTGGGCATTGTGGGCGCTGGCGGAATTGGGTTTATGCTGTACGACAACATCAAGCAGTTCCAATACCAGAATGTTTCGATGATCCTGCTGGTGATTATCGGGGTTGTGATGAGCATTGATTACGTGAGCGGGAAACTGCGGAAAGCAACGGTGTAGAAACCCCAGCCAGCCGCCACCCAGTTGATGCGAAAATGGCCGACTCTATTTCGGCTGCGCGTAGGCGATTGGATCGGCCGCGCCGGCCAGTTGGAAACCGCGTAGCCGCAGCGCGCAGCTATCGCACCGGCCACACGCCAGCGATTCGCTTTGGTAGCAGGACCAAGTCAGATGAAGTGGGGCGGCAAGATTTATCCCCGTTTCCACAATATCCCCTTTTGACATGTGGATAACTGGGGTGATGATGGCGATGGCGGTTTCCGGGCGAGTGCCAAGGTCCACCACGGTTTGGTAGGCTTCGTAGAAAATTTTGCGGCAATCGGGATACCCGCTGGAGTCCTCCTCGACCGCACCGATGGCAATCGCACCGGCCCCGATAACCTCGGCCCAACTAACCGCCACCGATAGCATCCCGGCGTTGCGGAACGGAACGTAGCTGGTGGGGACTTCCTGCGAATGGAGGTTGGCCGGGGTGACTTCGATGTGAGTATCGGTTAGGCTTGAGCCGCCGATCATTCCCAGGTGGCGCATATCCACAATCAGCCGCCGCGCTGCGTTGAAATGGTCGGCAAGCGCGTGGAAGCATTCCAGCTCCTTCCGCTCGGTGCGTTGGCCGTAGTTGGTGTGCAAAAAATTCAACTGGTAGCCTTGCGACTGCATGATTGCGGCAGTCACACAGCTATCCATCCCGCCGCTAACCAGAATAACGGCGCGGCGCGGGTCGCTGGGAAGGTTCATGGGAAAATAGGTTGGTTGTTGTAGGTTGCCCTTGCTCTTCTGGGCAAAGCTCAGCCCGGGCGTAACGGTTTCCGCATCAGCAAGAAGGCACGAAGCCAATATAACCACACAGATTTATGAGTGAGTTCTTCCGACGGTTCTCGCAAAAAGCAGCCGAGCTGCTGGGAAGCGCGTGGGCGTTTGTGGCGGCGGCAATGATTATCATCCTTTGGGCGGCCACCGGACCGTTGTTCGATTTTTCCGACACGTGGCAACTGGTGATTAACACCGGAACAACCATCATCACCTTCCTGATGGTGTTCCTAATCCAGAACACGCAGAACCGCGACACCAAGGCGTTCCACTTAAAAATTGATGAGCTCATCCGCGCCCAAAGCCACGCCCGCAACAGCCTGATCCGGTTGGAAGAAATGAGCGATGCACAGCTTGAAAGTTTGCACCAGGAATTCCTTCATATCAGCCAGCAGCGGGAGCATCAACGTGAACATCACCGGGCGCGCAACGCAGCACACGCGGCGGCAGCCACCAAGCCGGACTCACCCGCCGCCCCTTCCCCCAAGCCGAATTAATCCTCGCCAGCATGGATGCGTGGCACGGCATGGAAGGTGGTTCATCTTTCTCACTCTTTAATTCGGTATTTGGCATTTCCTTCACTGATGGATTGTGGTCAGTGGTCAGTTGTCAGTTGCAAGAACTAATTCGGCATTTCCTTCACTGATGGATTGTGGTCAGTGGTCAGTTGTCAGTTGCAAGAACTAATTCGACATTTCCTTCACTGATGGATTGTGGTCAGTTGTCAGTGGTCAGTTGCAAGAACTAATTCGGCATTTCCTTCACTGATGGATTGTGGTCAGTTGTCAGTGGTCAGTGGTCAGTTGCAAGAACTAATTCGACATTCGACATTCGACATTCGGCATTTCCCAACTCGCCTCCCATTCTACGCTATCACCCCTAATTCGCGCGCTTTTGCGATTGCCCTTGTTCGGCTATCCACCCCCAACTTTTCGTGGATGTTGTGGATATGCCGCTTCACGGTTCCGGGGGCCACAAACAACTGCTCGGCAATTTGCCGGTTGGAGTTCCCCGCCGCCACCAACCGAAGCACCTCTAACTCACGCTGGCTAAGCGGATCCAGCAGGAAGAGCGCGGTCCGGTTTGCCGTGATCGGTTGCGGCGTTGCGTGGTGGGAGCCTTCGGCATCGTGGTGGCCCGTGGGGAATGCCCCCAGCAGACGATCAACATACTCCACCATCCGCCCCTGGCTCCGTTCTTCGCTTTCGCGGCCCACCAATTTTCTCCGTAGCCGGATCAGCAGCGTGCGCAGTGCTTGGCCTTCATCAACAAAAGTGCGGGTGTAGCGTTCCGGCTGGCCAAGCCGAAGTGCACGTTCCAGCAGGGCCAGCGATTGCGGCTCGTCGCCCCGGCGGCAGTGTGCAATCGCCATCAGGTTCAGCAGCACAATCAGGTTGCCGTTGCGTGCTTCCGATTCGGCAAGCTGGGCAAGCTCGGCAAGGATTGCCAACGCTTCGGTTGTTTCCCCCAGGGCAATCAACACGCGGGCCACGGTTCGCCGCTCGATTTCGCTGTAATCGGTCCAGCCGCTTAGTTGCCATCCGTCGCTGGGGTGGCGTTCCAGCCGCGGGCGTTGTTCCTGCATCCATGCGGCGGCGGAATCAAGCTCACCCCGCTCCAGATGCAGCCGCGTGCGGAAGGTTGCCAGCGGCGAACGGATCCAATCGGGGACGCTGTACCGGTGGGCAAGCTCCTCGGCTTTGGCAAGGATTTCCAGCGCGCCTTCGTCGTCGCCGCTGGCGTGCTGCAATCGCGCTGCGGCAACGTAGCCGTCACGCTGGGTCAGCACATCACCGCTTAACTCCGCCAACCGGATTCCTTCGCTTAAATGGGCTTTGGCTTGTTGGATATTATTCCACTCATACTCCAACTCACCAATGCTTAAATGCACAACGGCGGTGGATAGATGCCCGGTTTCCTCCCCGGCCTCGTGGCGCGCAAGCTCCAGCCCCTGGCGGCACCACTCCATTGCTTGATGCAGCTTCCCGTGGACCACTTCCAACCGTTCCAGCAGCCGTATCGAAGCCAGCGCAGCATACGGGTGGCGCGCCGACATACTGAGCGGAAGTGCCTCCAAGCAGGAAGCGCGCGCACGCTCCACGTTCCGTTGCATCAGGTATCCCAGCGCAAGGTTCAGCTTCACCGCGCCGCGCACGCCAAGCTGTTCAATGGGGAGTATCGCAAGGGCTTGCAGCGCCAGGGCAATCCCCTGCTCGGCATCGCCGTTGATCCGTGCCATGAAGGAGTGAATGGCAACGATATGCCCGGCGTACATCGCATGTTCATCGGGCGCGCCGCTGGCCAGTGCTTGCTCGCTATCGCTGATTCGTTTGTGGACTTTGGAGATTTGCCCGGTGAAAATCAGCACCCAAGCATAGATCACCGAAAGCCCCACGTTCTGCCCAATGGCCGATTCCGGAAGCATCCGATACCAGAGCAGCAGCAGCGAAAGCTCACTTCTGACTAACTTCCCCGGCGCGTGGCGAAGCACGATTTTGCAGGCGGCGGCAACGTCATCGGCAGCAAGAAAATGGCGGATGGACTCGGTCAGCAATCCTTCCGATTGATACCAGCCGGCAGCGCGGCGGTGCAGTTCCGGGATAGCCTCCGGGAAATCGGAAGCAAGCCGCGCCCGCAAGAAATCGGCAAACAGATGGTGGTAGCGGTACCAGTAGCGCGCTTCGTCCAACGGCACAACAAACAGGTTGGCATCTTCCAGCATCCGCAGCCGCGCAACACCCGATTCGGTGGCGACTTCGGCAATTTTTTCGGTGATTTTTTCGACCCCGGCAACAGCATCACAAAGGCTTCCGGTCAGCCGATCCAGGATGGAGGTTTCCAGAAGGAACCGCTGGACCGGTTCCGGCTGGCGATGCAGCACTTCATCGGCAAGGTAATCCACAACGTGGCGGTGGCTTCCGGTGAAGGCTTGGATAAATCCGGCAACGTCGTCGCGGTTTTGCACCGATAACGCGGCAAGCTGCAACCCCGCAACCCACCCTTCGGTTCGCGCCTCCAGCGCGGCAACGTCGGCGGCTTCAAGGTTCAGCCCCATCACAGCGTTCAGAAATGCGGCGGCTTCGTCGGGTGCAAACCGAAGGTCGCCGGAACGCACCTCGGTCAGCTGGCGGCGGCCACGCAGCCGCGCCAACGGCAACGGTGGGTCAACCCGGCTGGTAAGGATAATGTGGCATTCATCGGGAAGATGATCCAGCATGAACAGCACCGCTTCGTGAACCTCGGCGGACTCAATCGTGTGGTAGTCATCCAGCACCAACACGGCTTGGGTGTCGGCTTCCAACAGGTCGTTCAGCAGTGTGGTGAGCACCGCTTCGGGTGTCCCTTGTGGCGATTGCAGCAACCCCAACGCGGTGGCCCCAACCCGCTGATCCAAGCGGTGCAGCGCGGCGGCAACGTAGCGGAGGAATCGGCGCAGGTCGTTATCCCCTTCGTCCAAACTCACCCATGCCACCATCCGTTCGGTGCGCCAAACCCACTCGCTCACCAGCGTGGTTTTGCCAAACCCCGGCGGTGCCGAAACCAACGTTAGGCGGCTACCCAACCCTTGGTCTAACAACGCAATCAGCCGGCCACGCTCCACAAGGTTTGGCTGCGGGCGCGGCACGTACAGTTTGGTTTGCAACAGCGCGATTGTTGCGGAAATGGCAGAGTGTGCAAAAGCGTGTGGCATCGGCGGAACGGTCGGCGTCGGAAAAAAAATCGGGGCAAATCTACGCCAAACAGTCCGCCAAATTGCAGAGCAATGCCGTGGTGGAGCAAAGTTTTGCATCGGCCAGCAGTGTTGTTGCTCACCTTCCGGTGTAACCCTTCCAAACCAACGGCTTCCTTCCGGTGGTGCTATTTTGCTGGCCGTTTCGGTATCACAAACAATACTATCAACTCAACAACCAACAAGCACAGATGGCTGAGTCGTTCCGCAATTTTATCAATGGCCGCTGGGTGGATTCCCAGCAAGGGCAAACCTTCCAGAATCAGAATCCCGCCAACCTTGACGACGTTATCGGCAGCTTCCCGCTAAGCACCGAAGCCGACGTTGCCGCCGCCGCCGAAGCCGCCGCCCAGGCCTACAAAACATGGCGGATGATCCCCGCGCCAAAACGGGGCGACATCCTGCGGCGTGCCGGTGATATCCTTGCCGAACGGAAAGATGAGCTTGCACGCGCCATGACCCGCGAAATGGGGAAACCGGTGTTCGAGACCAAAGGGGATGTGCAGGAAGCGATTGACACCGCCTACTACTCCGCCACCGAAACCCGCCGGCTGTTCGGCTACAACACCCCCAGCGAGCTTCCCGACAAAATGAACTTGTCGTTCCGAATGCCGGTGGGTGTCTGCGGCATCATCACCGCTTGGAACTTCCCGATGGCGGTCCCAAGCTGGAAAATTTTCCCCGCGCTGGCTTGCGGAAATACTGTGGTGTATAAGCCCTCCGAGGACGCACCGCACTCCGGCAATTTGCTGGCCGAGGTGTTGGCCGAAGCTGGGCTTCCGGCTGGGGTGTTCAATGTGGTGCATGGCGCGGCCCAGTGCGGCGCAGCCATTGTCGAGCATCCGCTGATTAAGGTGATTGGCTTCACCGGCTCCACGCAAGTTGGCGCCGAGATCGCTTCGCGCGCGGGGGCAATGAACAAAAAAGTCTCGCTGGAAATGGGGGGGAAAAATGCCCAGATTGTGATGCCCGATGCGGACTTGGATTTGGCGTTGGATGGCGTTGTGTGGGGCGCGTTCGGGACCACCGGCCAGCGTTGCACCGCCACCAGCCGATTGATTCTGCACGAGGCCATTTATGATGACTTCATCAACCGCTTAATCACCCGCGCCGCAAAACTTCGGCTGGGGCCGGGGCTGGAAGAAGGGACCGATGTTGGGCCGGTGATTAACCAGAAGCAGCTGCGGCGTGTGCAAGAATACACCGCCATTGGCCGCGAAGAAGGCGCGCTGTGCGTTCTTGGTGGCGACCGTGCCGACGAAGGCCAGTTGGGGCGTGGATGCTTCTTCCACCCAACCATCTTCATCAACGTTGACCGCAACATGCGGATTGCGCGCGAGGAAATTTTTGGCCCAGTGCTCTCGGTGCTGAAAGCGCGTGACCTTACCGATGCCATCGAGATTCTGAACGACACCCCGTATGGGCTTTCCTCCAGCTTGTACACCTCCAACGTCAACGATGCCTTCCGTGCGGTGCGGGATATCGAGGCGGGGATCACCTACATCAACGTGCCAACAATTGGGGCCGAGGCGCACATGCCGTTTGGTGGGGTGAAAGGGACCGGCAACGGACACCGCGAAGGGGGCTGGACGGTGTTCGACATCTTCACCGAATGGAAGACGGTTTATATTGATTACAGCGGGTCGTTGCAGCGGGCGCAGATTGATAACTACTAACGGGGGAAATGTCGAGTGCCGAATGTCGAATGCCGAATGTCGAGTGATGAGCCTCCGCCGAATTCAGCCCTCCGCTCATGCTGATCCCCGCCGAAGTATGAGCGGAGCCACCGAACCGAGAAGCAGACGTTCTTCCACCGACTACCGGACGGATTTTCAAGTTGGCATTTGCCGCCGCAGAAAAAATTTCTGCGGCGGCTTTTTTGTTATTTCTCCGCCCGCTTCAGCCGCAGTGAGTTGGTGACGACGCTGACCGAGCTCATGGCCATTGCCGCGCCGGCAACAATGGGGCTAAGCAATCCAAACGCGGCAAGCGGAATGCCGATGACGTTGTAGATAAACGCCCAAAACAGGTTCTGCCGAATCACCCGCATGGTCCGGCGCGAAAGCGCGACCGCATCGGGGACGCGCTCAACATGGCCACCAACAATGGTGATATCGCTGGCGGAAATGGCCACATCGGTTCCGGTGGCCATCGCAATTCCAACATCGGCGGCGGCAAGCGCGGGGGCATCGTTCACGCCATCCCCCACCATCGCCACCACGTTTCCGCTGGCTTGCAATTCTTTCACCTTCTCCCCTTTTTCCCCTGGCATCACTTCGGCAATTACTTGGGATATTCCAAGCTGGCCCGCGATTGCTTCGGCGGCGGCGCGGTTGTCGCCGGTGAGCATCACCGTCTGGATTCCCATCTGGTGAAGCGCGGCCACCGCTTGGCTGGCGTTCGGCTTCACGGTGTCGGCAAGGGCGATTGCGCCGGCCACGTTTCCGTCAAGCTCAATCCACACCACACTGCTTCCGACAGGGGGAGTCCAGGCCGTGGCTTCCGGGGAAGCGGCCACCCCTGGGATGGTGCTGGCGCGCCCTGCGAACAAGGTCCGCCCGTTGGCAACCGCATACACCCCCATCCCCGCTGCCGATTTGAATTCTTCCACCTTCACCCCGCCCAACTCCACCCCCTGCTGCGCGGCGTGGCGAACAATCCCTTGCGCCAATGGATGCTCACTGTGCGACTCCACCGCCGCCACCAATTGCAGCAGTGTTGTGGGGTCGTTGCCGTTGAAGGTTTCCACGACAACCACTTCTGGGCGGCCGTAGGTCAGCGTTCCGGTTTTATCGAACACCATCACGTTGATGCTTCCGGCGCGCTCCAGCGACTCGGCATTGCGGATTAAAATTCCCCGCTTCGCACCGCTCCCCGATCCAGCAATCACCGCCGTTGGGACCGCAAGACCCATTGCGCAGGGGCAAGCAATCACCAGCACGGCAACGGCGTTAATCAGCGCGTGGGCCAGCCCGGCATCGCCAACCAACAGCCACCCCAAAAACGCCAGCAGTGCAATGCCGATCACCACCGGAACAAACACCCCGGCGATAGAGTCGGCAAGCCGCTGCACCGGGGACTTGGAGCTTTGCGCTTCTTCCACGGTGCGGATAATCTGCGCCAGCACGGTTTCCTGGCCCACCCCTTCGGCCCGCATGGTGAACGCACCGTAGGCATTGATGGTCCCGCCAACAACCTTGGAGTCAATCGTTTTTTCCACCGGGATTGATTCGCCGGTCATCATGGATTCATCCACTGCGGTGGCCCCTTCCACCACAACTCCATCGGTGGGAACTTGCTCGCCCGGGCGCACCAGCAACAGATCGCCCTGGCGGATGAACTCGGCTTCAACATCGCTCACGGTTCCATCTGGGGCGCGGCGGTGGGCAATTTTTGGGGCAAGCCGCATCAGGCTGTGGATTGCCTCGGTTGCTTCCGATTTCGCACGCGACTCCAGCCACCGCCCCAACAGCACCAACGCCACCACCACCGCGGCCGTGTCGAAATAGACCTCATGCTGGCTGATGCCGGGCAACGCGCCCGGGAAGAATGTCACCACGCTGCTGAACAGCCACGCCGCGCCGGTCCCGACGGCAACCAGTGTGTTCATGTCGGCAACAAGGTGGCGTGCGTTGCGGAAGGCCAGCCGGAAAAAACTCTGCCCGGGAATCGCAAGGATCAGCGTGGCCAGGATGAATTGAAAGATGTTCAGCTCCGTCATCCAACGCATGGCCAGCGGTCCCAGCCCGGCCACAACCATCGGAAGCATGCTGACCAGCATCACCACAGCGGCGGCGGGCGCGGCCAGCAGGAAATTGCGACGGTAGGTTCCGGTTTCTTCCTGTTGGTGGTTGTGCAAGGCAGCATCGGTTGCGGGGGCCGCGGTGTAGCCGGCACGCTCCACACGATCTTGCAACGCCGCAATCGGAACGCCAGCGGCCATCTTGATGCGGGCGCGATTGGTGGCAAGGTTCACGGCAACTTCCTGCACCCCCTCCACTTTCCGCAGCGAGCGTTCCACCCGCACAACGCAGCTTGCGCAGGTCATCCCTTGCACGTCAAGATCAACGATTTCGGTGGTGGGTGTTGCTGGTTCTTGGTTGGTTGCCAGCGTTGCTGTTTGCGGCGATTCCGTTGCTGTCATGGCTGCTCCAAAAAAAACGAATTTCAGTGTGCTGGTTCTTGATTGATGCCGCTGACGGTGTAGCCGGCATCCTCGATTGCATCAACAATTTGTTGATTGCTCACCTGGTCTGGGTCGCGCTGGATGTGCGCGCTTCCGATAGCTACTTCCTGAACTTCAACTCCATCTATTTCCTGCAAGGCTTGCCGCACCGCAGCAACGCAGTGGCCGCAGCTCATGCCGGCGATGGTGATGATTTCGGTGGTGGTTGGTGTGTTGTTCATGTTGATGTTTTTTTTGATTTGAGATTTGTGAGGTTGCTCAGATATGCAGCTTCTGCCTCCGCTGGCTGGGCTACGGGCGGCGGCAGCTGCAATCAAGGCATCCATGCTGGGCGCAAACGCGGCAGGTTTCCTGAAGACGTTCGCGTAGCTGGGTTCGTGCGCGGTGGCGGCGGACTTTCAGGTTGTTACGGGTGATGCCCAACTGGTTGGCCACGAACTCTGGGTCGCCATCTTCCAACTCCAACAGCCGGATCAGCTCGGCTTGTTCTGGCCGAAGTGTTGGCAGAATATCGGCAAGGCAGGCGCAGACGACGGCTTGCTCATCGGGGAGCAATTCGGTGTCGGCACGCAGATCGTCCAAGTCTTCACGCCCTTGCTCGATGTACTTCCCCTGAACAGCCTTGTGGCGGTAGTAATCAATAATCGCGTTGTTGATAATCCGGTGAAACCAGGGGATCAGCCGCTCTTCGTCGCGTAAGTCGGGGATTGTGCGGAGCACTTTTACCAGGCTGTCTTGCAAAATATCTTCGGCCATTTCAGGGTCGCTGATTTTGCTGCGGATGTAGCGCAGGGTGGCCTGGCGTCCGTTCACCAGCATTTGTGCGATAGCGTCAAGTTCCATGTTGGTAGTCCTTTTGGATGATGTTGCAACAGAAGAGACGGGAAGGGGAAACAGCGGTTACAAGAATGGAGTAGCGGCCCGGATTACGCCGCTGGGAAGCGATCAAGATTGCTCCATCCATACCCCACGTCGCGGTAGGTGAAGCCGTCAATCATTACGTCCGATTCTTCTTCAAAATCGGGATGAAAAGCGGAGTAGAACTTGCGCGCGGCAACGTTGGCTTTCAGCACAAACAGAAGGAACGAATCAATCCCCCGCCGCCGAAATTCCTGCACACACCGCAAGAACAATCTGCGCCCCAGCCCGGCCCCCTGATGTTCGGGAAGCAGATAAATCGCCAGAAGCTCGCCAGTGAACGGAAGCTCCCCACGGCGGCTGAATCCCCCCAACACGTAGCCCACAATGTGCGGTGGGTCGGTTGGTGCGATTGGGTCCAGCTGGGCCACAAAGCAGAACATCGCGCGGTTTGCTGGCATCAGCCGATTGTGCCAACGCTCGGCCAACTGCTCGTGATCCATGTTGTCCAGCGCGGCATCATCAATCAACCCCCGGTAGGTGCTGCGCCAAGCTGCAATGTTGACGGCGGCGCAGCCGGGGGCATCGTTCACCGTGGCCAAACGGATGGAGTACGAACGCGAAGTTGGATTGGGCATGGTTGCGTTGGAGTTGTTGCCCGGCCAAGATAACCAGATAGCTTCCGCGCTGGGGCCCCCAGCCCGCCACCCCCAGCACTGGCATTCAGTATCGAACGGTTAGAACCGTTGGCTGTACTTTCCCCCTCCTGTAATTTTGCCCGCTGCAAGTAAACGCCGAATCGGGTTGTTTTCCTTCCATCCATTGGTTGGGATTCGCCGCGCCAGCGGCGCACATATCACGCACGTTTGTAACCGCACAGCAAGGAACCTTCACGATGCTTCAGTTGGAACTAACCGAAATGCAGGAGATGATCCGCGACACCGCTCGCGAATTTGCACAGAACGAAGTAGCACCCAGTGCTATCGAACGGGACATCAAAGGGGAGTTCCCCGCCGAGATTGTGGCAAAACTTGGTGAGCTTGGATTCCTGGGGATGATGGTCTCGCCGGAATGGGGTGGCGCGGGGCTTGACGCAGTTAGCTACGTGGTGGCAATGGAGGAAATCTCCAAAGTTGATGCCTCGGTTGGCGTTATCATGTCGGTGAACAATTCGCTGGTCTGCTGGGCATTGGAGACGTTCGGAACCGATGACCAGAAGGAGCGTTTTTTGCGCCCGCTGGCAAGCGGACAGAAGCTGGGGGCTTACTGCCTTTCCGAGCCGGAAGCCGGAAGCGATGCCCGCAACCAGAACACCGCCGCAACCCAAAACGACGACGGTTCATGGACCCTGAACGGAACCAAAAACTGGATCACCAACGGAACCAGCGCCGATGTCTATTTGGTGTATGCCCAAACCAACCGCGAGCTTGGCCACAAAGGGATCAGCGCGTTTATTGTGGAGAAAGGCGCGCCGGGCTTTACGCACGGAGTGAAGGAAGACAAGCTGGGAATCCGCAGCAGCGACACCTGCTCGTTGCAGTTCCAGGATGTTCGTGTTCCCGCCGAGAACGTGCTGGGCGAAGTTGGCCGTGGCTTCAACCTTGCCATGGAGACGTTGAACGGTGGGCGCATCGGCATTGCGTCCCAGGCGTTGGGGATTGCGCAGGGGGCGTTCGAGGCCGCCGTGGCGTACTCCAAGGAGCGGAAGGTGCTGGGCAAGCCGATTGCCGACCTGCAAGCAATCCAGTTTAAGCTGGCCGATATGGCAACCAAAATTGCTGCGGCGCGCGCGCTGGTTTATCAAGCCGCCAGCAAGAAGGACAAGCACGAGCGGTTTGTGAAGGAAGCCTCCATGGCCAAACTGTTCGCATCCAAAACTGCCGTGGAAGTTGCCCTGGAAGCAGTGCAAGTTCACGGCGGATATGGCTACGTGCGGGAGTACAAAGTGGAGCGGTATCTGCGCGATGCAAAGATCACCGAGATTTACGAAGGCACCTCCGAAATCCAGCACATCGTGATTGCTCGCGAGCTTCAGAAGGAGTTCGGGGGATAACCATCTCAGCCATAAAAAAACTTCAACGGAGCCTTTCCCTTGCGGGGGTAAGGCTCCGTTGCAATGTCGAGTGTCGAATGCCAAATGTTGAATGGAAGAGAGGGAAGGAGGAAATATTGGAGTTTTTACCGAACCCCGCCCTCACCCAAGCGAAGAGTGAAAAGTGAAGAGTGAAATGGGGCCAAAGACGAAAACTCACTACTGACCACTGATCACTGACCACTGACTACTGACCACTGCCCCCCAAACCTCACCCTCCACTTCCACTCCGCTACAATCTTCCGCTCATTCTCATCAAATCAACTTGGCTACGGTAGGCATCGTACAGCGCGGCAAGCAGGCGCGAGCGTGCTTCGGTCAGCGCGGTTTGGGCTTCGCGTAGCTCCAGCGGGATAATGGTTCCAACGTTGAATCGCTCCTGCGCTATTCCCAAGCTCTGCTCGGCTATCCCCACATTTTCCCGCTCCAATTTCACCAACTCCAACCGGCTGCGCCAGGTGATGAAGGCTTGCGCAAGCTGCGAAGTAACAGCGCGCTCGGCATCCTGATATTGCAGCTCGGCCGCTTGGATTTCAATCTGCGCGTTCTCCATTTGGCGGCTTGTGTTGAAGCCATCGAACAGGTTCAGCGATGCGGTCGCGCCGTAGGTTAGCCCGTCGCTGGTGTTGCTGTTGATAAAGCTGGCTTCGGCACTGCTTCCGGTGAAGTTGTAACCCAGATTTAATCCTAACCGTGGATAGTATCCGGCACGCGCTTCGTCAACTCCTAAGCTGGCAAGCTGGCGTGCAATCCGTGCCGCGCGAAGCTGGCGGTTTGCGGCAATGGCCTCCTGGCGAAGCACGGTTTCATCCAGCGATTGGTCCAGCAGAATGGTGTCGGGAACGGTGAACTCGGTTGCGGGGTCGCGAACCAGCAGAAGGTTCAGCGCGGCCTTTGCGTTCCGCAGCGTTGCTTCCTGGCGCAACGCTGCCGAGCGGTCGCTGTTCAGATCTACCTTTGCCGGAAGAAGCTCACGTTTGGAGTTCTCGCCAACCTCATATTTCATCTCCACCCACCGCAGTCTTTCTTCCGACATGGTGATGGACTGGCGCAGAACCCGCAGTTGCTGCTGCTGCCGAACCACATCATACCAGGCCACGGCCACCTGCCACGCCACCTCCTCAATCGCCGATTCCAAACCGGCGTTGGCAAGCTCCTGGCGTTTCTGCAGTTGGTCGTAGGCATTGAACATTCGGAAGCCATCGAACGCAATCCAGCTTACGCCAACTCCGGCGTTGTAGTTAGTGGCGGTGGCTCCGTTGCGGTTCACCACTTCGCCGGTGCGGTACTCCTGGTTGGTGTTGGTGACGCTTCCGCCGAAGCCAGCCGTTGCATCCACTTTGGGCAGGAACCCTGCGTTGCCACGGGTGGTGTTGTTTTGCGCAATCTGCAGATCAGATTCGGCAAGGCGGATTGCGGCGTTGTTCTGGCGCGCTATCTGTTGCGCCCCCTCCAACGTCAGAACCCCTTGCGACCGCGCCACGCCGGTGGCGGCAATCACCGCCACAAGAAGGTGATATTTCCGGTGATATTTCCAACGCATCTTAGTTCCCCTCCCGCATTGTTGCAAGCCCCGGGTGTGGAATGGCGGCCCCATTGTGGGGGAGCAGTGTGGCGTTTGTTGGTGCGTTGTCGTGTGTGTCGTCACGTGTGTCATCACGAAGGTGAGGTTGGACTTGTTTTCGGGTGAGATAGGAGTACATGGCCGGGATCACATACAGCGTCAGGAAGCCGCTGAGGATCAGCCCGCCAACAACGGCAATGCCCATCGAGACACGGCTTTCGGCACCGCCGCCAAGCGCAAGGGCAATCGGCAACGTGCCCAGAATGGTGGAGAAGCTGGTCATCAGAATTGGGCGGAACCGCGCTGCCGAGGCATCAATAATCGCATCCATCACCGCCAGCCCGTCCTCCTTCCGCTGGTTGGCAAACTCCACAATCAGGATTCCATTTTTTGTCACCAACCCAACCAGCATAATCACCCCAATTTGGCTGAAGATATTCAGCGTTTGGCCGAAGTACCAGAGCGAGATCACCGCCCCGGCCAACGCCAGCGGAACCGTCAGCAGAATGATGAACGGGTCGCGGAAACTTTCGAACTGCGCCGCCAGCGTCAGATAGACCAACACCAACGCCAGCAAGAAAGCGAACAAAATGGTGGATGAGCTATCGGCGAAGTCGCGGCTGCTTCCGGCAAGGTCGGTGCTGAACGATGCGTCCAACGTTCGCGCAGCAATCGCACGCATGGCCTCGATCCCATCAGCAATCGTTTTCCCCGCGACTGGGTCCGCCGAGACCGTTGCCGAAACGTAGCGGTTGTAGCGGAACAGTTGCGGCGGGCTGCTTTGCTCGGTCATCGTCACCAAGTTATCAAGCTGAATAAGCTGGCCACGGCTGGAGCGGACGCTTAGCGAGCGAAGGTCCAGCGGCTTCATCCGGCTTTCGGGGGTAAGCTCGCCAATCACTTGGTACTGCTTCCCCTGCTTGATGAAGTACCCGATCCGCTGCTCGCTTAACGCCAGCTGCAAGGTTTGCGCAACCTCCATCACCGACACCCCCAAGCTGCGCGCTTTCTCCCGGTTGATCTCGATCCGCAACTCCGGCTTGTTGAATTTTAGATTGACATCCACAAAGCGGAAGGTGGGGTCCTTGCGCGCTTCTTCCAGAAATTTTGGCAAGGCTTCGCGCAGTTTCTGCAGAGTTGGAGCCTGGATCACAAACTGCACCGGAAGCCCCGCGCGGCGGTCGCCGATGGTGGCTTCCTGCGAGGCAAACGCCCGCGCACCGCTAAGCGTGGAAAGGGCGCGGCCCAAAAAATCGGAAACCTGCTGCTGGGTTCGCTTCCGTTGATCGGGGGATGTCAGGATAAGATTGACGAACCCAGTGTTGTTGGAGCCGATAAACCCGGGTGAGGTGACGGTGATTGCTGCGGCACGTTCCGGGATGCTGTCGGCAATCAGTTTCTCCAGCTCCTTCATGTACCCTTCCATGTAGGTGTAGGTGGCCCCTTCTTGTGCGGTGGCGGTAATCCTCATTCGGCTCCGATCTTCCAGCGGCGCAAGCTCCGATTTCAGCCCGCTTCCCAGCCACCAGATAATCCCAGCAACAGCAAGAATAATCGGCACGGCAAGCCAGCGGTGACGCATGAAGGTTTCTAAGCTGGTGCGGTAGCCGGTGGTGAGCTTCTGGAAGAACGGCTCGGTGGCGCGGTAGAAGCGGTTGTGCGCCCCGGATTTGATGATTCGCGTGCTGAGCATCGGGGTCAGTGTAAGCGCAACAAACGCGCTGATAATCACCGACCCAGCAATCACCACCCCGAACTCGGTGAACAATCGCCCGGTTAATCCCTGCAGAAACAGCAACGGCATAAACACGGCTGCCAGCGAGACGGTGGTGGCAATCACGGCAAGGAAAATTTCTTTTGCTCCGGCAATCCCCGCCTGCATTGGGGGCATTCCCTGCTCAATTTTTGCGTAGATATTTTCCAGCACCACAATGGCATCATCCACCACAAGGCCAATCGCCAGAACAATCCCCAACATCGTCAGCACGTTGATGGAGAAGCCGGCAACCGACATGATGAAGAATGTTCCGATCAGCGAAACAGGAATGGCCAGCACCGGGATGATGGTGGTACGCCAATCGCGCAAAAACAGGAAGATGATAAGCGCCACCAACCCGAACGCAATGGCGATGGTTTCCACGACTTCGTTGATGGATTGGCGGATATACTGGGTGGTGTCGAACCCAATGCCAACCTGAATATCGGCGGGAACATCGGCCTTGATGTGATCTAACCGTTTATAGACTTCGTCGGCAATGGCCACGTTGTTGGCCCCGGGCTGGGGGAACACCGCAATCCCAACCAGCGGCACGCCGTTGCGGCGCAAACTGGTGCGGATATTTTCGGCGGAAAGCTCGGCATATCCAACATCCCGCAGGCGGACGTTCTTGCCATCGGTTGAACGGAGAATAAGGTTGTTGAACTGCTCCGGCGTTTCAATTCGCCCCTGCGTCCGGACCGAAAGCTCCATGGTGCTTCCTTCCACTTTTCCGCTGGGAAGCTCCACATTTTCGGCGGTGATTGCTGCGCGGATGTCCTGGGGTGTCAGGCCGTAGGCGGCAAGCCTGGCGGGGTCCAGCGAAATACGCATGGCATATTTTTTCTCCCCCCAGATATTGATTTCACTCACCCCGGCAACCGTCTGCAATCGCTCCTTGAAGACGTTGCTGACAATATCGTTGATCTCCAACGGGGTGCGTGTCGCGCTCTCGACGGTGATAAACAGAATCGGGTTTTGGTCGGCATCGGCTTTGGCGACCGTTGGTGGGTCGGCATCGGGGGGAAGGTTCCGCACCGCACGCGAGACGCGGTCGCGGACATCGTTAGCGGCGGCCTCAAGGTCCTGGTCAATGTTGAACTCAACGGTGATCTGGCTGCGGCTGTCGCGGCTGGTGCTGGTGATGGTTCGCACGCCGGAGATACCGTTGATGGAGGCCTCCAGCGGTTCGGTGATTTGCGATTCGATCACATCGGCATTGGCCCCGGCGTAGCTGGTGCTAACGGTCACGATTGGCGGGTCCACCGCCGGATACTCCCGAATGCCAAGCTGGGAAAAACCGATCGCGCCAAACAGAATGATGACGATGGAAAGAACGATGGAGAGAACCGGGCGGCGGATACTGACGGTGGCCAGGCTCATTGCGCCCCCTTGTTCGTTGCGTTGTTGGTTGCGTTCGTCACTTCGGTGAAATTCAGCGGCGACCCAGCCCGAACGGTCAGCACACCGCTGGTGATGACGGTATCGCCGGGCTGCAATCCCCCCAACACCTGCACCATCGTCTCGGTGCGGACTCCGGCTTTGATTGGCTTGGCAACAGCTTTGCCACCGTTGGCCACAAACACTTTCTGCCCATCCGCCTCCGGTATCACCGCCTCGGCTGGGATCAGCAAGGTTGCAGCATCGTTCCCAACCGGAAGGAAGACTTCGGCAAATGCGCCGGGCTGAACTTCGCCGTCGGCGTTGGGGGATTGCGCCCGCACCAGCAGCGTGCGTGTGGTGGGGTCAATCATCGGTTCGGTGGCAAACACTCGCGCACGGAACCGGCGTTCGTTCCCCTGAATCGTGAACGAAATCTCGGCTCCCGGCTCCATCAGCCCCGCATATTTTTCGGGAATGGAGAACTCCACTTTGATTGGGTCAATGCTGTACAGCGTGGCGATTGGGGTGGTGGGTGAGATGTAGCTTCCCTGGCTAATCGAGCGCAACCCAACGCGCCCGGCAAAGGGTGCGCGAACCTCCGTTCTGGCAATTTGGGCGCGGATCAGATCAATCTGGGCGGTGGCTGTGTTCAGCTCACTTAATGCCACGTCGTACTCCGCTTGGCTCACGGCTTCTTTCATCAGAAGCTGATGTTGGCGGCGTTCTTTGGCCTCCGATAGTTGCTGGCGGTAGATTGCTTGCTTCAGTTGGGCTTGCAGTTCTTGGTCGTTAATTTTCACCAGCAACGCACCGTTCCCAACGGGCCTGCCTTCGCTAAAATTCAGGCTTACCACCCGCCCCGATGCCTCGCTGCGAAGCTCCACCGATTCGTTGGCAATGATTGTTCCCGGCACCATCATCCCACCATCCAGGCTTTGCTGAGAAACCACAAAACCTTTTACGCTAACGGCCTGGGGGCTGCCGCCAGTGCCACCCCGCGCTCCAGCGGCTGCGGTCCCTTTCTGGCCGGCTTCCTCCTTCTGCACGGAGATGATTTTGGGAATAGCTAGGGCGGCAAGGCCAGCAATCACAATTCCGCCAATAATTATTCGCTTTGTCAGTTTGGTCATGGGGAAATAGAGATACCATTGGAGAGGTTGCGCAGGCATTGCGCGATGTGCTGCTTTCCTGACGAATGGAAGGTGGGTGGATTATGAATCAGTGTGCATCGGCGGGTGTGCCGGGCTGGTGGGTTACGCAGCGCAGGCTGACGACCTGCGCCTACCGAATCTCACATTGCGCCCTGCCGATGTTACGCGGAAGAACATCAAAACAGCAAGAACGAAGAAGCCCCCCAACCCCTCACAACTTTCTCGCCGCTGTTTTTCAATTTTTTTGCCTCTGATGTTTGCAATGTAGCTGCCGCTGCACCTATATTGCCCGTTGCACTCAGCATCCACTTACGATGAACGATTCCAGTGATGATTGACTGATGTTTCTTGCCTCCTCCATCCTGCTTCTCCCCCTGCTCTGCTCCCCTTGTTTGGGGAGCCATCACGGTAGTGCCA
>JAEUSP010000097.1 GCA_016788565.1 Chlorobiota bacterium
GACGTACATTTACCGGTTAGTGACGGTGAACGTCGATGGGAGCGTAGAAGTGAACGACCAGCGTCAAGTGAAGGTCAGTGCTGAGGGTGTGGTAGGAGTAAGTGTAGCAGTAGCACCGAACCCAATGGTAGAGAGCGGGAGCGTGGTAGTAGAGTTGGCCGAGGGCGGAGCAGGTCGGATCGCCTTGTACGACGTGAGCGGGAAGGAAGTGAGTGTGGTGTATGCCGGCAGCTTGAGCAACGGAGTAACGGAATACTCGTTACCGGTGAGCGAGCTACCAAGCGGCAGCTACACCGTTCGGGTAGAAGTAAAGGGCCAGCCAGCCGTTGTGAAAACGGTGGTGATCCAGAAGTAGAGGAAGCCAGAAGCAGCTCACCGGTGAGCAATCATCTGAGCGATCATCGGTGAAGAACGCAAAAACAAAAGCGGCTATCAGGAGTAATCCTGATAGCCGCTTTTGGGTTTTTGTGGGAATCTACTGACGTACTACCGGGCGGGGATGAAGCAGCTGAAACAGCCTCACAACTCCATCAACAATGCGTGGCCCGGGGCGCAGGATCAAGTTCGGTTCGATGATGAGGAGTTGCCCGTTCCGCACCGCACGGGTGGCACGCCATTCGGGGTACAACTCCAGCAGCGACTCAGCATCGGCTTCGGTGGCTGCCGGAAGGATAATGACTTCGGGGTTCTTTCGCAGCAATTCTTCGCGGCTGATAATCGGATACGCCTCGGTGGCACCAGCAGCAATGTTTTCCCCTCCGGCAATCGTTAGCGCCTGGTGGATAAATCCACGGCTGACGGTCATCAGCATCGAGCGATCAATCACGATAAATGTGCTGATGGGTGGCGCGCCAGTGGTGAGTTGTTTCACTGAGTCAAGCGTCCCCTGAAGCCTTGCAACCAGTTGGCCAGACTTGTGTTGTTTGCCAACAATCGTCCCAATGGTGTCCAGCGATTGGATAACCCCGGCAACGGTTGCCGCATCAATGGCAACTGGGCGCAGTCCAAGCTCTTTCAGCTTGTCGTAGCCGGACCGGGAATTTCCGGCGATTGTCATCAGCACAATATCTGGCTTCGCTGCCAGAATTTTCTCGTACTCAATGTTCAGCATATCCCCCATAATTGGCAGCGCAAGCGCCTGCTGCGGGTAATCGCAAAAAGCGGTTCGCCCAACCAGTTGTTCCCCTGCGCCGATTGCATACATCATCTCCGTCAAATTGGGAGCCAGCGTTATCACCCGGTTGGCTGGGTGGGGCAATCGAATGGTATCGCCAACAGCATCAATCAGTTGAATAGTGGTGGTGACCTTGCTAGCTTCAGGCTCGCTCTTCTCGGTTGTGCAACTGCTTATTCCAAGCCCAATTGCAAAAAGAAGAATCAAGTGAAATATCGGCGGAAGGGTGCCGTCTTGAACCGAGCCTGAAGCACCAAGCCGATGGCGATTTCCCTGCTGCTGTTTCCTATCCCACGGTTTTTCCCTTTTCTGTGGCTGGCCATTGCCCGTAGCTTTGGCCTGCGTTTCCCAATCCAACATTAACGTTCTTACGGAAGTTCTCACGTTCATTACTGCATGAAAAACATGATGGTTATTGCACCCTTTTGGCAACGGAGTTCGGCGTTGCTGATGCTACTGATGACGCTTGCCCTGCACCCGTTGCTGGCTCAACAGCCGGTGTACGATCCCGACGGGCAGACCGAGCGCATCAGGAAAATCTACGACGAATCCCGCAACGACCCCAACCGCGACATCATCAACGAAGATGTGAAGGGGCGGGATGAATGGTTCTTCTACCAACGCGCGTATCCGTTCGACCGCATCCCCGCTGACGGGCGGAGCATGGCAATCCAGCAAACACGGGTCATGCAGGAACAACTGCGCAACGCCTTGCAGAACGGGGGCAAAAAAGAAGGCGGAGCCACATTTCTTGCAGCACAGCAGTGGCAGGAGATTGGCCCCTACAATATCGGCGGACGTATCCGTGCAATCGCTGTGAATCCGCTGAATACCGACATCGTTTTTATCGGTGCTGCGGCTGGCGGGGTGTGGCGCACCACCGATGGCGGGGCGAACTGGAGCACCACGTTCGACCAGCAAGCATCGTTGGCAATGGGGGCAATCGCTATCAATCAAACTAACCCCCAGATTGTGTATGTGGGAACTGGTGAGAACACACCACACCCAATGTCCATAACCGGAGAAGGGCTGTTCAAGTCGGTTGATGGTGGGAATACGTGGCAGCATCTGGCATTAACCAACGTGGGGGCGTTCTCCAAACTCTACGTGCATCGCCAGCGGCCCAATATCATTTATGCGGCCACCACCCGCTCCAACGGCGGGTTCTATAAATCGGCGGATGGCGGCGTGACTTGGCTCCGCACGCTGAATTCCGATGCCTACGACCTCACCGTAAGCCCAACCAACAGCGACTTTCTGCTGGTGAGCACCACCAACAGCATCTACCGCTCCACCGATGCCGGCGAAACTTTCACGCAGGTGAGCGGGACCGGAACTGGGTTCGATGGAACCAATGGCAATCGCATCAGCATCTCCATGTCGGCCAGCAATAATAATCGGGTCTATGCGCTGATCTCACGCATGGGGGGGGCGCAAGGGAACAACCTTGCCGATATCTATGCTTCAACCGATGGCGGCCTTACTTGGAAGCTCTCTAAAAAAATGGGTGAGATGTTCTTCCGCACGCAAGGGAACTACAACAACGCGCTGGAAGTTCATCCCACCAATCCCAACATGGTGATTGCCCTGGGCATTGATGCTTGGCGAACCATTGATGGCGGTGCTTCATGGGAGAACACCACCAACGTTTATACCGCCTACCCACCGTTCGAGGTGGCCCACCCCGATCATCACGTCATCGTCTTCGATCCAAAAAAGCCTGACATTCTTCATGTTGGAAGCGATGGTGGATACTACCGTTCGCCGGATGGGGCCGACAACTGGAGCCGCATCGGCAACAAGCTGCCGATCACCCAATTCTACGCCATGGACGTTGACCAAAACCGAAACTACCGCGCCTACGGTGGAACCCAGGATAACGGCTCGAACGGGACTGTTGCCGGAACTACTCAGTTCTCAAAAACATGGACCGACCTGAGCGGCGGCGATGGCTTCTGGGTGGCGGTGGATAAATCCAACTCCAACTATGTTTATACCGAAGTCTATTACGGCCAAAGGATTTACCGGGTGAACGTGCAAACCGGTGCAGCTTCGCAGCTGAACCTTAGCGCGCTGCAGAACGATCAGGGCGATTGGTCCACGCCGTTGATGATGAGCCCCACCGACCAAGTCACCATCTACTCCGCCCGGCGCGACCTGTGGCGCACCAGCAACCGGGGTAGCTCGTGGCAGACCCTGGATGTCCCGGGAAATAGCCTGGCTTCAACAATGGCGCTTTCCCCCCACGATGCTGCCCAGATGGTTGTTGGAAAAGGGAGCGGCGGTGTCTATTTCTCGGTTGACGACGGCGCAACATGGACGGCATCCAAAGGGTTGCCAAACCTGTACGTCACCGATTTGGTGTATGACCCGTTGGTGGAAACCCGACTTTATGCCACGTTCAGCGGCTACAGCAAACGCCACGTTTATCGCTCGGATGACAAAGGGGCAACGTTTGTTGATATCACCAACAGCCTCCCGAATATCCCCGTGAACGCGATTGAGGTTGACCCCGCCAACAACGGCCACCTGTTTGTTGGGACCGATGTCGGGATGTTTGTCAGCCTTGACACCGGGGCAACATGGTTCCCGTTCAACGAAGGTTTCCCGCTGACGTTGGTCAACGATCTTCGCATCCACCAATCAACGCGCACCCTTGTGGCCGCCACCTTTGGCCGCTCGATGTTTGCCATCAACATTGATAACCCAGAAGTGCAGCCCATTGTGATTAGCCCCGCTGGTGGCGAAGTCATTGAAACCCCAAAATCGGTGGAGGTTCGCTGGGCCGGGTTTAGCAGTGATGTCCGTGTGCTGATTAGCTACGATGGCGGAAAATCGTGGGACACGCTCTCGTCCCGCGCCAGCGGAAGCCAAACCGACATCACCCTGCCGATGACCCGTGCATCGAACGTGAAAATTAAGGTGATTGAGATTGCAACCGGACGGGCTGCCGAATCGGGAAATATCAGCCTGACGGCCCCAATCAACACGCAATCGCTGAACCAGCGCGGGTTTGCTGCCACGGCACTCACCATCCGCAATGGCTACTTGTGGGCGGCTTCGCGCGGAAGCGATACGCTGTACCGGATGAAGCTCCCCTCCATTCTCACCAAAACTCCAATCGTCCGCACCGGGTTCACCGGGGAAATCCGTGACCTGGCCTACGATGCAGCAAGCGACCAAATCATTGCGCTTGTTGCCAACAGCGATTACACCAACCCCGGCATCTGGCGGATGGACACGACCGGAATCGCGCTTGGCCAAATCCCCTTGCCGGAAGGGGCCACCGCAATCAGCGGCATTGATATGACCCCGCAAGGCTTGGCACTGGTGACACCGGGGAAAAACGCTACGCTCTACATCATCAATCTTTCCAGCGGGAGCTTGGTTGCCCAATATGGCCCGCTGCAAGATGCCAACGGCCAGGATCGCCGCGCGCTGGCATGGGATGGGCAAGGGGTGATGCAGGGGATTCCGGAAGCGATTTCCGGAAGTGAGTTCCCAACACAACTGCAACGGATTGGAGTGGGCAACCCGCTCACGATTACCGAGGCAACCCCGGTGATCTTGAACAGCCAACTGTTTTTGGAGTTCGTTGGATTGACGTGGGACAACGGCACCAGCGATGCCACAAAACGGATATTCTACGCCACCGACACCAGTGGCTCGATTTATCGGCTGACACTGCAAGGGGGCGCAGCCGTTGGCGCGGTCTCCACCACAGAGTCGCTGCAAGCTGGGGCGGTTGCCATCAACGAAGTGATCCCGAACCCTTTCCGTGAAGAAGGGAGCGTCACGTTCAGCACCCGCGCCGCTGGGGATGTTGAAGTCGCGTTATGGAGTGCCGATGGCCGCCGTGCCGCAACGCTGTTCAGCGGTTGGACTGCAACGGGGACTCATCAAATCAGCTTCAACGTGCATGGCCTGGCTGGCGGGCTGTACTACGTTGCGATTACCAACGCCAACGGCGGCCGTGCGGTGAAGCCAGTGGTGCTGATGCGGTAGTGTTCTGCCGCCGCCAGCCCGCCAAAAAATTTGGCGGCTGGCTGATAATGATAACTGCACCGATTGATAGAATAACGGGGCGTGGTAAATTTCCGCGTCCCGTTTTTGCTTTCCTTTCTAACGTTCCAAACCAACTGCCCATGATTGCCACACCGAACGATTGGTTCCGGCCAAGCCTCTGCTTGCTTGGTATGCTGTTGCTGCTAAACTCTGCATCGGTTGCGCAGCAGCCTACGCCTGTGTTCAACCCTGAGAAAGAAGCGGAGAAACACCAGAAAATTTTTGAGGAGTCTCAAAAAGATCACAACCGTGAGGAAACTGGCGAGGATGTGCGCGGGCGGGACGAGTGGTTCCGGTATCAGCGTGCGTACCCCTACGACATTGTCCCCAGCGATGGCCGTATCCAAGCAATTCGGCAAACCGAGGCAATGCAGGCTCAGCTTGCAAAGGTGATGGAGAAGCAGGGGCGTGGGGGATTTCTTGGAGCAACCGAGTGGACCCCAATCGGACCGTTTAATTCGGGTGGGCGCATCCGCAGCGTGGTGATAAATCCCTTCAACTCACAAACGATTTTCATCGGTGCAGCAGGCGGCGGTGTCTGGAAAACAATGGATGGCGGGGCCAACTGGGCAACCACGTTCGATAAACTTCCGTCGCTGGTGATGGGGGCGATTGCCATTGACCCCGCTGATACCAACGTCATCTATGCCGGCACCGGCGAAGATGTTCCGGCGTTCGCTACCTACGAAGGGGAGGGGATGTTCAAATCGCGGGATGGAGGGAACACGTGGGAGCCGTTGGGGTTGGAGGCTGTGGGAGCCTTCAGCGAAATCGCGGTTCATCCCAGCAACAGCAACCTGATTTACGCCGCCGCCGCACGGAGCAACGGCGGGTTTTACCGCTCGGATGATGCCGGAAAAACATGGGTGAAAACCTTCAACACCGACCTGTTCGATATGTCGGTGAATTCCAAAAACCCCAACACGCTGATTGTTGCTACCTACAACGGTATCTACCGCTCGACCGATGCGGGAATATCCTTTGTTGCGTTGGGTGGGGCTTCGCTTCCCGCCAATAACATTAGCCGGATTAGCCTGGCCATTGCCCCAAGCGATACCAACCGGGTCTATGCGCTCTTTTCCTTGTACGGCGGGCAGGATGGGAATAATCTTGCGAACATCTACATGAGCAGAGATGGAGGGAACTCGTGGATGTTAGCGGGCAAATTCGACGAACGGTTTTTCCGGAATCAGGGCTACTACAACAACTGCATCAAGGTTCACCCCACAAATCCTGACGTTGTGATTGCTGGCGGAATTGACCTGTACCGGACGGAAAATGCGGGGGGGGAGTGGATAAACCTGACGAACTACTACACGGCGTATCCGTCGTTCGATGTCACCCACCCCGACCAGCACGCCATTGCCTTCGACCCAACCTATCCAGAGGTTGTTCACAACGGCAACGACGGCGGATATTACCGCAGCGATGATCTGGGGAACAACTGGCAGCGAGCAGCAAATTTGCCAATCACTCAGTTCTACAAAATGGATGTTGACCAAACGCGCCCCTACCGCGCGTTTGGCGGATCCCAGGATAACGGAACGCACGGAACCTTCAGCGGAAAAACGGAGTTCAGCAACCAGTGGAAACCGATGTCGGGAGGGGATGGCTTCTGGGCAGTGGTGGATCTGAATATCCCCGACCAGGTATTCACCGAATCGCAGAATGGGGAGGCAATTTACCTGTTTAACACCCGAACCTCATCTGGCCGCCGGATAAACACCACCCCTCTGGATAGCGACCCCGGCGATTGGTCCACCCCAATGGCAATGAACCCCGCCGATTACACCACGTTCTACAGTGCCCGCTCCCGGCTGTGGCGCACCACTAACTACGGCGCATCGTGGGGAAGTAACTCGGTGCCGGGGGGGCGTGCTTCAACAATGGCGGTTTCGCCCCACGATGGCATCTCGATTCTGGTGGGGAAAGGGAGCGGCGGCGTGTATTACTCCAACGACGACGGCCAATCTTGGAAACGCTCGCAAGGCTTGCCCAATGCGTATGTCACCGATTTGGTGTATGATTTCGCGGTGGAGCATCGTGTCTATGCCACCTTCAGCGGCTACGGCCGCCGCCACGTCTATCGCTCCGATGATGACGGAGCCAACTTTGTGGATATCACCAGTAACCTTCCCAGTATTCCTGTCAATGCCATTGAGGTTGATCCCAGCAACAAGGATCACCTGTTTGTTGGCACCGATGTTGGCGTGTTCGTTTCGCTGGATGGCGGTGGAACGTGGTATCCGTTTAGCGAAGGCCTTCCGGTCACGCTGGTGTTCGACCTAAAAATTCACCGCGATTCCCACACGCTTATCGCGGCCACTTTTGGCCGCTCGATGTTCCAAATCAACATTGATAACCCGCAGTTGCAACCGATTCTGGTTACTCCATCTGGCGGTGAAGTGATCGAGACTCCCAACAAACTCACTGTTTCGTGGCTTGGTTTCAGCAAGGCGGTTCAGGTTCTGATTAGCTACAACGGTGGCCAAACTTGGAACACCGTGGCCGACGATGTTTCCGGAAATTCGGCAACGGTTGATCTGCCATTGGTGCGCGCAACCAACGCAAAAGTGAAAGTGATTGAGAAGGAGAGTGGAAGATCAGTGGAGTCGCTTTTCTTCACGCTGACCGCTGCGGCCAACACACAATCGCTGAACCAGCGTGGGTTTGTGGCCACGGCCTTGACCATCCGCAACGGCTACTTGTGGGCGGCTTCGCGCGGAAGCGACACTCTGTACCGGATGAAGCTCCCCTCAATCTTGACAAAAACACCGATTGTGCGAACGGGCTTTAGTGGTGAAATTCGCGACCTGACGTGGGATTCGGCTACCGATCAATTCTACGCGCTGGTTTCCGATGCTGATTTCAGCAACCCGCAAGTGTGGCGGATGGACACCACTGGCGCGGCTGCGGGGAGTATCACCCTACCAGCAGAAGCTACCTTCATCAGCGGCATCGAAATGACCCCCGAAGGTTTGGCATTGATAACTCCGGGAGCGCAAGCGCAGTTGTTTGTGGTGGATCCCACCACCAGCGCGGTGATTGCCCAGCGCGGCCCGCTGAAAGGGGCAGTTGGGGAAGACCGCCGCTCGCTGACGTGGGATCGCCAGGGCTTGGTGCAGGGGATACCGGAGGCTGTGCCGGGGGATGACTTCGCCACGCAGCTTCAGCAGATGCGGAGCGTGAACCCGTTTGCAGTGACGAATATCACCCCGGTGATTTCAAGCAGTGTAGCCGAACTTCAATTCGTTGGGCTTACCTACGATCCCGGCAACAGCGATGCCACAAAACGGATTTTTTATGCCAGCGATGTTACCGGGGCAATCCACCGGATCACCCTTCCGCAAGCTATTGTCACCGGGGTCAGTGTTGGCGAATCGGCGACAGCGGGGAGTTCTTCCATATCTATCCAGTACGTCATCCCCAATCCCGTCCGCAACCAGGCACAGGTGAGTTTCCGGTTAGCTCATCCCGGACCAATTTCGGTGGGCCTGTGGAACGCACAAGGTGAACGTGTGGCACTGCTGTTTGAAGGTTCCCTAGAAGCGGGCCAGCGGGAGCTAACGGTAAGCACGCAATCGTTGGCTGGTGGCTTGTACTATGTAGCGATTACTAATCCGCAAGGGGAGCGAGGGGTGTGGCCGGTGGTGGTAATCCCCTAACTATCAGGATTTTCAGGATTTGAGGATTAGGAGGATGGGGGAAATCGGAGGATGGGGGGGGGAATCGGAGGATGCAAGAAATAGGAGAGTGAAAAGAAATAGGAGAGTGAAAGAGATGGGAGAAAATGAGATAGAGAAGGATGAGTTGACGTACAGCATCATCGGTTGCGCGATGAAGGTTCATAACACTTTGGGCAATGGCTTTCAGGAGGTCATTTATCAGCGATGTTTAGCAATTGAGATGAATAGAGCAGGGATATCGTTTGGAAGGGAAGTGGATCAGAAGATTTTTTATGATGGGATTATGGTTGGAACACGAAGAGCAGATTTTGTGGTGGAAAATAGAGTAATCGTTGAATTGAAGGCGGTGATTTCTTTGGAGGATGTCCATCTTGCGCAAGCAAAAAACTATGTGGTAGCTTATGATTATAAAAAAGGATTGCTCATCAATTTCGGAGCAACAAGCCTGCAATACAAACTCGTTTTTAACCCCAAGTATTATCCAAATTTCAATTCAAAAAGAGTTCTGAAATAGACTTTTGGGCATAGCGGAGCCTTGTAGTTACCGGCCTCGTGACCACAAAAAATTTATTTAGGAATAATTCTATTACTTATGGTTGTTCCCTCTAATCCTGCCAATCCAAAAAACGACCACTTCGGTCTCTGAATAACACTTCGAACAAGAATCTCACCAATCCTGCAAATTCAAAAAACCAGCAATCCTAATCGTTGCTGCATTTTCTCCATCGTCAAAAAACAACACTTTGGACTCTGAATACCTCTTCGAACAAGAACTTTACTAATCCTACAAATTCAAAAATCCAACAATCCTAATCGTTGCTGCATTTCCTCCATTGTCAAAAAACAACACTTTGGACTCTGAATACTTCTTCGAACAAGAACTTTACTAATCCTGCAAATTCAAAAATCCAACAATCCTGATCGTTGCCGCATTTGCTTCATCGTCAATTTCGGATCAGCAGTCCCAAAAATTCCAGACCCGCTCACCACAACATCAACGCCCGATTCAAACACCGCACGGATATTCTCCAGCTTAATCCCACCATCGGCCTCAACCAAGCAATCTTCATGCCCACAATCGGCAAGCATTTGGCGCACGCGGGCTGCACGCCGGAACAGCGTTGGGATAAATGCTTGCCCCCCAAACCCAGGCTCCACCGACATCAACAACACAAGGTCAACGTAGGGGAGAATATCCTCCAGCGTGCTGAGTGAGGTTGCCGGATTCAGCGTTACACCAGGCCGGCAACCAAGCTGGCGGATCCGGTCAATCGTCCGGTGAAGATGAAGCGCGGCCTCCACATGTACCGTGATAAACGTTGCCCCGGCCCGCGCAAAATCTTCCAAGTAGCGGTCGGGATCGCTAATCATCAAGTGGCAATCCAGCGGAAGCTCCGTCACCTTCCGCAACGCCTCCACCACCGGCGGGCCAATGGTGATATTCGGCACAAAATGGCCATCCATCACATCCACGTGAAGGAAGTCGGCACCGGCATCTTCCAGCATCCGAACGTCATCGCCTAACTGCATGAAGTTGGCCGAAAGAAGGGAGGGGGCAAGATAGAGTTTGCGCTCTGTGGGCATTGTGATTGTTGGCTATTGTGGATTATTACTGGCTATTGTTGGCGTTGGTTGATTCTTGGATTATTCTGCTTCAGGAAATTCGATCTCGTCCCCACTTTCATCGGGAAATTCTGTGACATCCGCGACAAACGAAGTTGCTGATTCACGCCCACCGTACTGCCGCAGACTATCGGCAAGCTCGGCAAGGCGACGTTGCACAAAATAGTTGATTGTTCCGGCGGGATAATTTCCCCGATTATTTGGCTCCCCAGCAGCAACCCCTGTCAGAATTTCAATCCCCTGATCAATAGTGGTAACGGGGTAGATATGAAATTTCCCGGCGGCAACGGCTTCCACCACTTCATCACGCAGCATTAATTCCGGGATATTTTGCACCGGAATTAACGCCCCTTGATTTCCCGTTAATCCACGCGCTTTGCAGACCTCGTAAAAACCCTCCACTTTTTCCTTCACCCCGCCAATCGGTTGGATTTCTCCCCACTGATTTACCGATCCCGTCACCGCAAAATCCTGCCGAATGGGAATGCCACTTAGTGCTGAAAGGAGAGCGTAGATTTCGGTGGAGGATGCGCTGTCGCCATCAACGCCGCCGTAGGATTGCTCGAAGACGATGTGAGCGGTGATGGAAAGGGGGCGATTCTGCGCAAAGCGATGACGCAAAAATCCGGCAATAATCAGCATCCCCTTGTTGTGAAGGCTGCCGCTCATCCGCGCTTCGCGCTCGATATTAATAATTCCTTGCCCCCCCACGGCCACGGTTGCGGTAATTCTGCTCGGCTTCCCGAAACTGATCTGCCCAACAGAATACACCGCAAGCCCGTTAATTTGGCCAACTTTTTTCCCGTCGGTATCAATCAGCAGCGAGCCATCCAGCATTCGCTCCATGATTTTTTCTTTCCACATGGATTGCCGCTCCACCATCTGCCGGATTGCTTTTTCAACATGGTAGCGGCCAACAATTTCGGCGGTGTCCCGTTCGGCCCAAAAACTTGATTCGCGCAGAAGGTCGGCAATGTCGCTAAATCGAAGGGAAATTTTTCGCATATCCCCGGCTTTTTCCACCGCATACTCCACCACCGCAGCAACGCCGTCGGGATCGAAATGGAGTAAATTTTCTTCGTCGGAAAGTTTGCGGATAAATCGGGCGTACTCAATCAGGACGGAGTCGGTGCGGGCGATTTCGTAATCGAACTCGGCACTGATTTTGAAGATTTTTCGGAAATCTTCCTCCATCGAAAACAGTGCTTGGTACAACCGTGGGTCGCCAATCATAATCACTTTCACGTTCAGGTCAATGGCTTGCGGTTTCATGGCCACCCCTTGCGTGCTGGATTGCACAAAACTTTCAAACGACTGAATTTCCAATTTCCGGTGAAGCAGCACCCGCTTCAAGGCTTTCCAGACTCCTGGCTCGCTAAGCGCGTCGGCGGCATTGATAATTAAATATCCACCATCAGCTTTCAGAATTGCCCCCGCTTTTATCATCATAAAATCACTGACCCAAAACCCTTGCGGCGTTGGAACCCGTTCGATGGTTCCAAATAAATTAATGTAGGTGGGGGTGGTTTCGATGATAACCGGCGCGCCAGTGATGCCGGCGTTGTCCAGCACCACATTCACTTGGTAGCTGCGGAATGCTGCGCTATCGCCGATTGTTGGCTCCGATTCTTCCTCACCCTCTTCCTGCTGGGTGGCGGCTGCCACTGGTTGTTGTTTGAACAGGTCAAGGTTGCCTAACATGTCGTTTCCAGCTTCCTCAAGGTAGGCAATTACCGCCTCGAAAGGGAATCGTGTTGCCACGTCGTCGAAGGTGGCCTCGATCAGCAATTTTGCCGATGCCCCCTCGAAGTCGGTTAGCTCTTGCTGAAATTCTTGCGAGAGCGTCATTCCGTTGCGAGCCAGCTGGTACAGGTCGCGGTGGCGGCGGGTGTAATTTTCGCCGATTGTTCGGGCTTGCTCAACGGTGATGGTATTTTCTTTTATCAGCTGATCCAGCGCGGCAATCGGGTAGGCTTTGCCATTAATCACCGGAAGGATTTCTGGCTGCACCGATCCGTTGCCGGCCTTCACTTGCCCCAGCGTGAAGCCATCGGGGCGCAGGCCTTCCTCGAACGAACGAAGCAACTGCTGCTCGCGCTGCTGAAATTCTTCAATGATTTTTGTACGCCCGGTGCGGAACGTTTCTTCTTCAAACATTTTTGGGATTTGGCTGCACAGGAAGTTGATGGCATCCCCCATTGCACGCGCAAACGGGGCAGCTTTCCCTTTCGGAAATTTCAGCAGAGTTGGCTGGTCGGGGTCGTGGAAATTATTGACGTAGGCGTAATCGTGGGGAATTTGGCCGTTCGGGGTGATTGTTTCCAGAATGCTTTTGATAGTGGTCAGCCGTCCGGTTCCGCTAAGGCCGCTCACAAAAATGTTGTAGCCTGGGCTGGCGATTTCCGCGCCCATCGTCAGCGCGTCCAGTGCGCGTTGTTGGCCAATAATTCCGGCCAGCGGATCAACATGGGCGGTGCTGGGGAAGGGGAACGCAGTGGAGTCGGCATACCACCGAAGCGATTGTACCGGAAGCGAAGAATGCGCCGGAGCAGGGATCAATTGTGCCGATTTTGAGCGGACAGATTGCGTGGCAGAAGGCTGAGTTCGTTTCATGCTGGGCTGCTGAATGATGTGAGCGGCGAAGATAGGGAATCCACAGGATACAGTATCTGATTGGTTCGCGTAGGTGGTTTCTCCTACTTTTGCGGAAGTTCATTGTGCCCAACCAGCACACTGTGTTGATCTGAGCGAATTATCCTTATGGCAACAACTTCACAAACCAACGTTACTCTAGACACCATCGTCTCGCTGGCAAAACGCCGCGGCTTCATCTTTCAATCATCGGAAATCTACGGCGGGCTGAACGGCTGCTGGGATTACGGGCCGCTTGGTGTGGAACTGCTTCGCAACATCAAAGAATCATGGTGGCGCGCCATGACCTACCGCGACGACATCGAAGGGATTGACGCTGCTATCCTGATGCACCCGCGTGTCTGGGAAGCCAGCGGCCACGTGCAAAGCTTCAGCGACCCGATGATTGACAACAAAATCTCCAAAAAACGCTACCGTGCCGACCACCTGATTGAAGGGGAAATCGAGAAACTGCGGAAAAAAGGGCGCACCGAACAGGCCGACGCGCTGGAAGCAAAACTGAACGCAGCTTCCGACCCAGCGGAGTTCTACCAGATCATCATCGAGCATCAAATCCAAGACCCAGAAACCGGGCAGGCGGAGTGGACCGAGGTGCGGCAGTTCAACCTGATGTTCAAAACCTACATCGGCCCGCTGGAGGAAAGCTCTTCGGCCGTCTATCTGCGCCCGGAAACTGCGCAGGGGATTTTCGTGAACTTCACCAACGTGCTGCAATCTTCCCGCCAAAAAGTCCCGTTCGGCATTGCCCAGATTGGCAAATCGTTCCGCAACGAGATCAACACCAAGAATTTCCTGTTCCGCACACGCGAGTTCGAGCAGATGGAGATGCAGTTCTTTGTGAAGCCAGGGGAGGATGCCAAGTGGTACGACTACTGGCGCGAGCAACGCTGGAACTGGTTCCGTGATTTGGGGATGCAGATGGAGCGCCTGCGGATGAAGCCTCACGAAAAATTAGCCCACTACGCCCGCGCCGCTGTGGATATCGAGTATCAATTCCCGTTTGGATGGGGTGAGCTGGAGGGAATCCACAACCGAAGCGATTTCGATTTGGGGCGGCATACCGAGTATTCCGGCAAAAAATTGGAGTATTTCGACCAAGTGGCCAACGAACGCTACACTCCGTTCGTGATTGAAACCGCTGTTGGAGCCTCACGCTCCACCATGGCCTTCTTGTGTGATGCCTACGCCGAGGAGGAGGTCAAGGGGGAAAAGCGGAACGTTCTGCGGTTTCATCCAAAGTTGGCTCCGTACAAAGTGGCGGTGTTCCCTTTAGTTAATAAGGACGGAATGCCGGAATTCGCCACGAAGCTTCATGGCGATCTTCAACGTTCCTTCAAGGCCTTTTACGACGACTCCGGCGCGGTTGGCCGCCGCTACCGCCGCCAGGATGAAATCGGAACCCCCTTCTGCGTCACCATTGACGGCCAAACGCTGGAAGACGGAACCGTCACCGTTCGCGACCGCGACACCATGCAGCAGGAACGAATCCCAGCCGAAGGAGTGGGGGGGTATGTTGGGCAGCGGATAGCATAACCGGGCGATCCAACCAAAGCAGATCGTGTTTCAGCAATCGGGTCAAACCCTACCAATCGCGGGGTTTGGCCCTTGTTGTTAGTTGGAATGGGGGCGATGAGGAAGGCAAGTGAACAACGGAAACCCTCATGAATAATCCCAGAAGTGCAGAAAAAAATGCCTTGACAGGGACGAAAAAAGGGGGAAGAAGAGATTTTTTTTTTGAAAAAAGATTAGAGAATGAGAAAAATTTGCTTGCATTGTCTTCGGAATCCCGTATTATTGCCCCCCAACTTCCAATACACTAATTCAGCAAAGCATGTCACGTCATCGAGCACTCGAAATTCGGGAGAGTGTGTACTTACTGCGTCAGCAGGAAGAGCGTTACCGCGGTAAACCAGCGGAGCAACGGGTGCGTGCATTGCGGATGATGAAAGAAGACCTTAAAAAGCCGATTGCACAGATTGCCCAAGAACTGGAGGTCTCCGAACGCACAATCCGCCGTTGGTGGGCGAACTATGTAAAAGGGGGATTGGAGGCGGTAATCGAAGAAAAAATCAAATCATCGGCGGTGGTGGCGAAGTTGGGAGATGAGAAAGTTGCCGAGCTTGGCCAAAAACTAGCCCGCCGGGAACTGAACAGTTTGGCCGAAGTTCAGGGGTGGTTGAAATCCGAGTGCAATTTAGAATACAGTATCCCCGGTGTCTGGCATCTTGTCCGCCGAACCTTCAAGGTCGAGCGTTCTTGGGCTCCTCGCGCGGACGCTCATGGCTGGCAAGGTGGTGGCGCCGAGGGGCTGATCCCCTCCAAAATCATCCGTTTTCTGAATTCTTTGCCGTTATTGGGGGAAACCCGCGATCGCGTTCTGATCTTCAGAAACGCCCTCCAAGAATTGTTCCCCGAGATTGACCGGGTGGTGATCAACGTGAACACCTCCTTCGATCTGCAAGACCCGGAGAATTATTCCGGTGGAGTGCGTATTACACAAGCCATCAATGCTGAACAGCAAAGCACCGGAATTGTTGTTACCAGCTTCTCGGGCGATAACAACATCACCCAGCTTCTGCAAACGATGGAAGGGCAAGGATACCCGTTAGAGTCCTTCCATGCCCCCAATTATATCAACTTCAGTTTTGGGGACGATGGGTATGTTGGGACGATCTTTCTCTTCCGATCCGTGGAAAAATCCCAGATTTCTGCTCAAACTCTCAATATCTTCGCTTCGTTGGATTCGTTCTTTCAGTTCATGTTGTTCGATTTGGTGGCGCACCACAAGGCAACCAAGCCGGTGGATGTGGCTTTTGCTGGGGCGTTAAAACAACTGGCGGTTGAAAGCGGATTAACGTTACAGGAACGGAAAGTGGTGATCCACCAGTTGCTGGGGGGATCATATAAAGAGGTTGCAGATCTGCTAAATATCTCGGTGGCAACGCTGAAGAAGCATATCAGCAACATCCACGCAAAAACCGGAACCCGCAGCCAGGGTGAGCTGTTTGCAAAGTACTTTACCCCTCGATTGACCCCTGTGCTGACAATGCTGAACGAAGCTCTGTAAAGCTCTTTTCAGGCTCTTTGACAATCAAAAAACAAAAGCAAGCCCCTACTCCAAAAGTAGTATTGGCAAACGCTATCCCAGACGGCCATATTTGCAGCCGTGATTCCGACACGAGTTCAACAAACTCGCCAACAACGGAAATCGCCAGTCTGCATCCAGCCAACACTAACCGTCTTAAAAAGAAGCCATGAAGTTTGCAACCTTGTTCTCAACAGCCTTGATTGCCACACTGCTGCTCACCGTATCAGCTTCTGCACAACAAGGGCTTCAGCATCCAACAGAAGAAGGTGCACAGCTTATTGGTACGTATCCTGTGGCATTAACCATGCCGAAGGTTGGTGAGAAGAAAGGGGCGGATGTCGTAACTGACATTTTAGTCTGGGCAACCAGCGGTGGCCAGAAAGAACTTCAGTTGGCACCAGCTGTTCAAGCAACGGGTGGCGAGATCACAATCCCAACTTCGATGTTGTACGGGATGCTTTCCCAGGCCGCAGTAAGCAAGGCCGCACTGCTTGGCTACATTCAGCCAACGGCTACGCCGATGAACGTTCCGGTTTATCGCCCGAACTACGCCACACCAACCGCAACTGGCCTGGCAAGCTGTGGCGATGAAAGCTGGGGCGTTGCCAACTACACCGTCTCGATGCCTGTCGGCGGCACACTGGTCGTCAATCTTGACGATGTCGAATACGAAACGGAGTTCGTGAGCGGAAGCTGCCAAAGCACTTTTGTTGATCCAGTTCAAAGCAGTGTCAGCTCCGGCAGCAGCACCACTTCCACCGTAACAGGTGCAGCCATGCTCACCAAAAGTGCGAAGCTGGATCGGATCCGTGAGAGAATCCGCGCACGCCGCGCCGCCCGCCTTACCCGTCAATAATTTTTTTATCACTTAGTTCTTTATTCCAATGAATTCCATCCGAATATCTGGTTGTTCGTTGCTTGCCTTCTGCATGCTTACGGCCGCAGGTGTGGCGCAACCGAACAACACTGGAAAGGGGAAGCAAATATCAATCTCGACCAACGGCGGCTACGCCATGGTCTCGGATGATGGAGGGAACACGTGGCGGGTGGTTGACAACACGATGGCCGAACAACTACGCGACGACCTGGGGCGGCAGCTTCAGGGGATAACAACCGGCGCGATGATTGGCCGCACCACCGTCCGGCTGGATAGAAGCTCGGCAATTGCCACGGTGACATTTCAAGCCCCCTCCGCCGGCCTTGTCACGTTGACGTTGCACGATATTCAAGGGATGGAGGTTATCCGGCAGGAGATGGAGCTAACGGAAGACGGCGAGCAAATTACCGCCTTAGATGTTTCCCAGCTGAAAACCGGAACCTACATTCTGCGGATCAACAGCAGCAACGTGATGATTGGCGGCGGAAAAATTGTGATTTCGCGGTGAGCTAATCACAGCGAAAAAAATAGCGGCTCACAACCGCACGGCATATTTGACATACTCAGAACATTGCGCTTCAAGTGCCAGTAATCGGGATTGCCCGAACGGCATAGGTTGGTTAGCAGTATTCACCACTGCTGCTACCTGATGCTTCCGGGGCAGAGTTACGCCGTCCTCTGGCGTACGCTTGTACCTTGGCTCTGCTGCCGGACTTTGGATCCTTCCTCTACACAACAACGGGGTCCAAAAAGCCTGTGGCAAAACCGATAACGGAACACTGAACGCAAACGGCCTACATAGCAATCCTCCAATGCCGCTGTGTACGCCAGGACAGCAGCCCTTGCCAACTGACTACTTGCCTGTACCTCCTGACAAGTTTCCAGTAGCAATGGATGCTGAACAACATCATCGGGGTGACGGCCTACCTGAATTTCCTCAGAAAAACTTGTTTCTGTACCTCACAGCAGTTTTTCAAGGAAAGGTCGTCACCCCGTAGTGTTATTAAAATTTCAACAGATAATAGGGTGAGTAAAAATAGTCCGCTGCATTTTTTAATGCAGCGGACTATTTTTTTGTTCAATTAAAGTCCTTGTGCAAAACAGAATCCGCTGAATTACCGAACGTTGCCCTCGCTCGTGCTGAACCCCGTCGAAAGATGAGCGGAGCCACCGGAATGCCAAATTAAAAATGCCGAATTTAGAATCCTAGAGTTCCCACCGAACGCAGCTCTCCGCTCATGCTAAGCCCCGTCGAAATGTGAGCGGAGCCACCGAACCTTGCAGCCACCGATCCCAAGTTTATCTGTTTTTTCCTTTGTACTATTATTTGATATGAGCCAGATAATTACGCAGAATAATGATGCCGTAGAGGAAGGAAGTATCCGCCAAAATATTCTTCTCCGAACAGTATTATTGGCTTGACTTCGCACAATCGTTTTAACTATCTTTACCACAGAATATAACAGCAATGGGTTGTTGATGATTTACTGCGCCCACCAACGTTGCTTCCTGCTCTGTATACTCAGAATATTGGAGCTTGCGAAATTCGATAAAATAGATGTCTGCGTTCATGGGCATGGCAGATGAAGGATTTTCGCATTCTCCTTTTATTTGAGTATAACGTTGCCATTGCTGAAAACTCCTTTTTTTTGTAGTCAGATTTTTTGACTGATGATTGCAGATGTAGCCCTTTCGTTCTCGAATATCACATCCATTACGTCAGTGAAATAACCGCACTACCGAATTGGTGAACGTATCCAACGGCCCGATAACAATTTCCCCGCCATACAAAGCCGACACTACAACGCAGGCCACAGTGAAATTTCTGATGACCGAATCGGTGACGCTGCAACCGCAGGAAAAACATCAATTATCGGTTGAAATTACTCCGAAAGCTTCGGGATTATACCGAGTTGAGGTAACAGTCCCGACATCAGGTTCCTACAGCCAGAAGGTAATAATCCCTGCATTTTTTATTTCACGGGAAAATACGGTTGCAGCAAAGGAAAATGGGGAAGTGAGGAGGGAGTGAGGTCTTTTTGGAAAATTGATAATTAATAATGGTGGACTCAAACCGATTTACTTCCTGCCCTCACCCCCCGCCCTCTCCCAAATGGGTGAAGCTGCTGCTTGCCTCAGTTTCGTCGGGTGGGAGAGGGCGCCAAAGCCGGGGAGAAAGAAAATAGGAAGTAGAAAATATACTCCAAACAGAATGGTTTGCGAAAAATCTAGTCGTTGTCATTCCCGCGAAAGCGGGAATCCATACCATAACTAGCTGAGTAGAATTTCGCAAACCGGTAGTGGTTCACTCGGGTGAGATGCAGAAGATGATAGCCATGTAGGAACAACACGCTAAACTTGAAGATTCTCCCCACTATGAGCCACTACCCGCAAACCAATTTCATCCGAGTATAAAAACAAGAGCGGAGGCCTGCGAACGCAGCCCTTCGCTCTTGCAGAATATGGAGCCTGCCGAAGCATCTCATTTTCAATTATCCATTAAAACCTCACCCCGCCAACATCAAATTTGAACGGATAGAGCAAGTAGAACCGCGTCCCTTCGTCGCCAAAACTGATTGCGGGGGCTGGGATAATTTTGAACCAATTCATCCCTTGCCGAACCCAATTCCAGAAATTCGGGCCGTCCGGCATCAGCCGCACAAAGTCATAATCCAGCCCAATGATAAACCTCCGTTTCGGCATCTGGAAATCGGCTCCAAGCGTTGGGTCGTCGTAGCTGATGTCGCGCACGCCGTAGCCAAGCGCAAGGTTCAGCCAGCTTGGCCAGTAGGATTTTAGGTTTTCGGGAAGCAGGTTATGCACGTTCGCGCTCAGCCAGAACGTGGAGCTGTTGTAGTCATCCACAACCGCAGTTGGGTGGCGAACCGTACGCTCGCCAACCCACTGCGCCGGAACATATTCCCATTTCAAATTGAAGTTCTCCAACGCAGGAACATAGTGTTGGGCCATGAAGTACGCCGCGCCCAAAAAATCACCAGCAAAGTCGGTTGGGCTAAAACCCCATTGCGCACCGTAGCCATCTTCAACCTCCACGTATGTTTGGTACAAAAATCCGAGCGTCGCCCCCAGCCATCGCGATGTCGTCACGCTGAAACCACAGCCTTGAACCCCTTCGCCTAAAATGTAGGACATGTAGTAGCCACCGAATGCGTGCCCAATTTTATCCACTTGCAGCGCGTAATCCCAATCGTCTTGGAAATGGAAGGCTTGGCGGTTATCCTTCCACCAAGCGTTGCTTTGCAGAACGTGCAGGCCGTAGATTAACCCGCCATAGGCAACGCCCAATGCTGTGGTGGTGATTGAGTTAATTTTGGAGGTCCTGCGGGGAAGCGAGGCATCCACCGTGTAGCGTTGGTTGCCGGCAAAGGTGTACTCCTGAAACGGGATAAACTCCGCCGCCGAATCAACAGCAGGCTCCGGTTTATCGGGGGGAGAATCGGAAATGGTTTCTGGAAGCAAGGTTAGAGTTGTGTCGGTGGGAACGGTGGGAAGTTCTGGCTGTGCGGTTTCAGAAGCTGCAACGCCAGTAACAGCTAGGATCGGCATCGGCAGGGTGTTGTTGGAATCGGCGGGCTGAACCGCCGGCTGCCCAATGGCCGAGACCGAGCAACACACCACAGCAACAACAACAGAAAAAACGGGGAGTTTGAACATGAAGGCAACCTACAAGGTGAACGGCTTCTCTGCAATCCAGTTTTCGTAGATTCAGGACACGGTAACAGATACGAACGGAACAGAACAGCGGACGTTCGGCATCCCAGCCGCAACGAAGGAATTGTTGGCGCATCCAGAGTTAGAGTGCGAAGGGGACAACCGGTAGTGCCAGTGTGTCCGATGACCTCTCAGCCATCCGCGAGATCGCTTCGTCGAAGACTCCTCGCGATGACGACGGTGCGTAAGTTTGGGAGGATGATCTCTTGATTTTCGCAGACCACTTTCATTGGAGTATAACTCCATCTGAATCAAGCTATTTTCCCAACCACTGGCAACTGACAACTGACAACTAACAACTGACAACTGACCCCCGACAACCGATTCCTAACCACCATGTCCCAATTCGTTCACGTCGCGCTCCCGCTCCCCATCTTCAAAAACTTCACCTACTCCGTTCCCGACCACTTCGCTGATTCGGCCCACATCGGCGTGCGGGTCACGGTCCCGTTTGGCAAGCGCAGCATGACAGGGGTGATTGTGGATGAGGTCAGCGAAACCACCGTCCCAGGGGTGAAACCGCTTAGCGATGTGCTGGATACCGAGCCGCTGTTCAACGACGAAATGCTCCGGTTTGCCGATTGGATGTCGGAGTACTACGTCTCGCCCATCGGCGAAACGCTCCGCTCGATGCTTCCGCAAGGGATGTCTCCCGAGTCGTCGCAGCGGGTGATGCTGGCGCACAACGATGTGGTGCAGGAAATCGCCGAACTGCGCCGCTCGGCCCCGCGCCAAGCCGCAATCCTGACGGCGTTAAGCGACCACCCAAAAGGGGTGACGGTCGCCTTCCTGAAAAAGAAAGTTGGCGCGGAAAACCTCCATTCCCAGCTGGTGGCCCTTGAAGAAAAAGGGCTGATTGAACGCACCACCGAACACGGGCGCGAAAGCAAGCCAAAAAAGGTGAACGCCGTGCGGATCAATCCCACCCTGCTTGGCGATGAAGAAGCCTTGCACGCCCTGTTCGACCAGCTTGATGCCAACGCCCCAAAGCAAGCCTCGATCATGCTCTTCCTCTACTCACACGCCGAGCGATCGGGGAACGAATTTATTCCGAACACCCAGGTGCTGGCATCGGCAAAAGCGGGGGCATCGGCGCTTGCCGGGTTGGTGGAAAAAGGGGTGCTGGAGCAAACCCAGATTGAGCAATCGCGTGAGGAAGTTTTGGAGAATCGGGAAGATGAGCCGGAACACGAAGCCTTGACCGATTCGCAAACGGAGATCACCCCAAACCAAGATCAGGCCAACGCCATCACCGCAATCACCCAGGTGATGGATGCCGGCACGTTCAAATCATTTTTGCTGCATGGGGTGACGGGGTCGGGGAAAACTCAGGTCTATATCGAAGCGATTCGCCACGCGGTTGAGCGGGGGAAACGCGCCATCATGCTGGTCCCAGAAATCGCGCTCACCATCCAGCTTGTGGAACGCTTCAAGCGCGCGTTTGGCGACCGCGTGACGGTGCTCCACAGCCGAATGTCCGAGGGGGAACGCTACGATAGCTGGCTGCGCGCCATGCGTGGCGGATGCGATGTTGTGATCGGCCCCCGTTCGGCACTCTTCGCCCCGGTTCGCGACCTGGGCATTGTGATTGTGGACGAGGAACACGAAGCCAGCTACAAGCAGTACGATGCCCAGCCCCGCTACAATGCCCGCGATGCCGCAATCGTTCGGGCGCAACTTTCGGGGGCGGTTGTGGTGCTTGGTTCGGCAACGCCCTCCATCGAATCTTACTTCAACGCGCTGCGGGAGAAATACCAACTGCTGAGTTTGCCGGAACGTGTAGATAACGCCCGCGAGCCACGCATGGTGATTGTGGACACCGTCACCGCACGGAAACAAGCCTTGATGCGTGGCTCACTCTCGGTGCGGCTGATTTCCGACATCCGCGCAAAGCTGGAGAAAAAGGAGGGGGTGATCTTGTTCCAGAACCGGCGCGGGTTTTCCACCCGGCTGGAGTGTGCGGCCTGCGCCCATTCCCCCATGTGCCCAAATTGTGCGGTGACACTAACCTACCACAAGCCAATCACCTCACTCCGTTGCCACTACTGTGGTTACACCCGCAAGGCCGAAACAAGCTGCGTTGTGTGCGGCAACCACGATTTGCGCCAGCCCGGAGTTGGAACCCAGAAAGTGGAAGAAGAGCTTGCCCAGCATCTGCCGGAAGCCAAAGTTTTGCGGATGGACCTTGACACGACAGCCCGCAAAGGGGCGCATCGCCAAATCCTGACGGCGTTTGCAAAAGGTGAGGTGGATATTTTGCTGGGAACTCAGATGGTGGCAAAAGGCCTTGATTTTTCGCGCGTGTCGTTGGTGGGGGTGATCTCGGCAGATACTCAGTTGCTCCTTCCCGATTTCCGCGCAAGCGAGCGGACGTTCCAGCTTATCACGCAGGTGGCGGGCAGGGCGGGGCGGCGGGGGGGAATGGAAGGTGAGGTGGTGGTGCAGACTGCGCACCCGGAACATCCGGCAATCCAAGCGGCGTTCGCAAAAAACTACCGGATGATGTACAGCGACGAGCTGCACAATCGGCAGGCGTTACTCTATCCGCCGTTCGCGCGGTTTATTGTGATCGAGGTGAAGTCCGAAGATCAGAAGGAGGCCGAGCAGCACGCAAAACTGTTCCGGGGATTGCTTCCGGCAAAGCATCCGGCGTTGGATATTATCGGCCCAACCCAAGCACTAATCTGGAAACTGAAGAACGCCTACCGCTACCAGATCATCGTGAAAAACAACAAAGCCACCGACCCCGGCGGGCGGCAGTTCCACCAAGTTTTCAGCCGGGCCTACGAGAAATACCGCGAAGACCACGGCAAGCAATCGGTGCAAATCATTGTGGATGTGGATGCGCAGGGGATGGGGTGAGGGGGGGCGGTGGTCAGTTGTCAGTGGTCAGTTGTCAGTTGTCAGTTGTCAGTTGTCAGTTGTCAGTTGTCAGTTGTCAGTGGTGAGTTGTCAGTTGTCAGTGGTCAGTGGTCAGTTGTTAGTGGTCATTGGTGAGTTCTCCATTGCCTCGTGCTTCAGCGTGGGGATGCCGAGCCACCTCCCATTTCACTCTTCACTCTTCACCATTCACTCTTCAATTCCTTTCCCCCATCCCCCCGCTCCAACTAATCATCACCCCATTGCCGGTTGGCACGATCATCCAGGATGATGTTCCAGAGCTGATGCCATCCCCCAGATGCACAACGCCGTAGCCGCAGGCCGTCCCGATTGCGGCCCCCAAGAACGTGTCGCTAAGCCAGTGGCGGTCGCTGTAGATGCGGCTGGCGGCGGTCAGCGTGGCAAGTGAGTAGAGGGCGACGGTGGCTGCCGGGTGGTCAAGTTCCGCAGCAAGCGTTGCGCTGATGGAGAACGCAACCGTGGAATGCCCCGAAGGGAGCGAGAAATACTCATCCTTCCCGGAAGGTCCATCGAACACATATTGCCCTTCGTTCAGAAATGGGCGGTGGCGGCCAATCAGCATTTTTGCCGCTGTTGTGATTGCCCCAGCATACAGCATTGCCTGGAACACATGCCGCCCGGCACGCCGCACGCTGGATTCATCAAAAATCAATCCGGTGCTGTACAGCCCCAACGAGACTGCTAATCCCGGAATCAGCGTGCCGTAGTAATTCCCGATTTCGCTCAGCCGCTCGCCATCCGTCCCCTTCCACTTGCTGAATGCCGTGCGGGTGTCGTCATCGGCGGGCATCAACAGAGCGGTTCCGGCAACCACTCCTCCGGCAATCCCCCATTGGGTTGCTCCAAAGCGGAATGGCGCGGAAAAAATATCTATCCCTTCGGTGAACACCGCCTTCGTGTCGCTCCAGAGCGTGTCGAGCGGTTGGGGTGAGTCGGGCGGGGTGATGCTGGCAGAAGAGCTATCGCCATGAGCGAACGTTCCCTGTTTGGCGGATGCCGCCGCTTGGCCTTGCACCGCTGCCGAGCAGGGGAGGGGCAGCAGCAGAAAGAGCATCCACCACCACTGTTGGAAACGCCGATGCTGGGATGAAATCTGCCGTGAGCAATTATGGTTTTCGGCGTGGAGTTGCGCGCTTGTTTGTCCCATTGGTTGTTTCGTTGCCTGGGCGGTGTTGCCAGCAATAGTCGCTCCCTTCTTCAGCATTGCGCGAACATTGCTTTCTGCTTTTGGTCAGCCCTTTGCAGCGGTGTGCGGTTGGTTGCTGGTCAGTTTTTGGGGATGCAGTTGGTGAGTGATGGGGTGCTGGCAAGGAGTCCGTTGTGGCATTACCAGCACTCGGTATGCTGCTTGGTGTTGGCTGTGATGTCGGCTGCGATGTTGGCCGATTGCTGGGGAGTTCTGCGAGGTTCACTTTGGCAATAAATCCAAAACCGGACTCGCGCTGAAACCGCCCGAACTTCCCAATTTTTTCAACCACAATCACCCTCTCCCCAGCTTGGATATCGCCAATAATGCCAGCCGTGTAGCTGGCACTATCGTAAATGGGAGTGTGGTCGTACCGCACCAGCATGGTGTCGAGTATCAATCGGGGCGGTCCCCCTTTTTTTTTCGCTGGCGCAGTTTGGCCGCAAAGCACTCCGGAACCAACGAACAGCAACATCATCAGGCGAAGGCAGCGGAACGTATTCATGGGATGCTGAAGGAGGAAAAGCAGAGATTAGGAATCTTTTGGGCTATCGAATTGTGGCGTTGGAGTTGGGTTGGATGTTGTCCCATCGCCCACCGCACCGCTGCCGTTCCCTTGTTGTTGATCTAGATCAAACGGGGCAATCGGGCCGGTAAGCCGTGAGGGATCGTGGGTAACGGGGGAGTGCTGGGCGGCCTCCTTTGGATGAGTTAGCGAGAAGATCACCGAAGCGATCAGTATCGCCGCCACAATCCCCAGCGACACCATGATATCAACATGGAAATCGAAGAAGGTGAGCAGCATCTTCACCCCGATGAAGCAGAGCACAACCGCCAAGCCATACTTCAGGTAGTGGAACTTATCAATCACATTCGCCAGCAAGAAATAGAGCGAACGAAGGCCAAGAATGGCGAAGATGTTGGAGGTATAGACGATGAACGGGTCGCGGGTAATCGCAAAAATTGCTGGGATGGAATCCAGCGCGAACACAAGGTCCGTGCTTTCAATCAGCACCAGCACAACCATCATGGGTGTCAGAACCCAGACACCGTTGTCCTTCACCAGAAACTTGTCTTCGTGGTACCGGTTCGAGACTGGAACCCACCGTTTCAGGAGCTTAATCAGCGGGTTGGCCTCAATCTCAATGTTCGATTCCTTCTCAACCCCCATCCTGATGCCGGTGTACACAAGGAACGCGCCAAAGATATAAATCGCCCACTCGAACTGCTCCAGAATAAACGCCCCTAAACCGATCAGGATAGCGCGCATGATTAACGCGCCGATAATTCCCCAAAACAGGATGCGATGTTGATACTTTGCCGGAACATTGAAATAGCTGAAAATCAGAACGAAGACGAACAGGTTATCAACCGAAAGGGATTTCTCAATCAGATAGCCGGTCAGAAATTCTGTTGCTGGGTGCGCCCCAAATTCATACCAGATGAACCCATTAAACAGCAGCGACAACGTGACCCAAATCACGCTCCAGATGGCCGCTTCCTTTGGTTTTACTTCGTGAGCATCGCGGTGGAAGACCCCTAAGTCAAGAATCAGCAACGCCAACACCAGGGCGTTGAAACCCACCCACCACCAAATACCTAATCCAAGCGGCACAGGCACCTCCAGGTGGTTTTGCACGGATATTTCATGGCTGCGGCCATACTACGTTCGGTTGAAAAATGAAGTCGTGAAGGAAGTATCGAATGACGGTCTTGGCTACGGTCTTGGCTGCCGTGGAAACAGCCGCCCACGCACGTTGCAGCGCGCAAGCAAACCGGACAACAACGGGTGGAGGGCTTACCCAATTGATGCCTGCCTGTGTAGTTGATGCACAAGGCAGCCATAGAATAACAAGAAGCAACAACATGGGCAACGCCAAGTTGCCCAAGATTTGCTTTCTGGAAGAAAAAATTCATTGATGTCGTGGAGGGGGAATGGGGGTGATTCCCAGCCTGCGTCCGGCTAAATCGCTGTTTCCTTCACGGTTTGGATGAAGGCTTGCGCATTCTCCACGGGGGTGTTCGGCAATATGCCGTGGCCAAGATTGGCAACATACCCACGCCCGCTTGGCACTTTTGCCAACATCTGCTGCGTCCGGCGGCGGATCTGTTCGGGGGGGGTCAGCAGCACCGTGGGGTCCAAATTCCCTTGCAGCGGGAACGTGTCGGGAAGCTCCTGCGCCGCACGGCGCAAGTCGGTTTGCCAGTCAATCCCAAACCCGCTTGCCCCCGATTCGGCAAAGCCGTCGTAGCTGCGGACACCTTTCGGGAAGTAGAGAATCGGGACATCGGGAACCGCACGCCGCACCCCATCCAACACCGCCGAAGCATGGGCCAGCCCAAACGCACGGTACTCCTCTTCCGGCAACACTCCCGCCCACGTGTCGAACAACTGAAGCATGTTGGCACCGGCGCGGGTTTGCTCCACCAAGTAGTCAATCAATTCGGCAGCCAATTTTTCCAGCAGCCGGTGCGCAGCCGCCGGTTGAGCAAACAGAAACGCCTTGAAGGTATCGAAGTTCTTGCTCCCTTGCCCTTCAATCATGTAGGCCGCAAGGGTTAGCGGCGCGCCGGCAAACCCAATCACCGGAACCCGGCCATCCAGCCTGCGCTTGGTTTCGGCAATGGCATCGAACACAAACCGCAGCCTATCGGTGATGCCGCTGGCCAACTGGTCAACGTCCCATTCGGCCCGCAACGGGTTGGGGAAGCGTGGTCCCCCTTTCCCTTCCTCCACAATCAACTCCATCCCCATCGCCTCCGGTATCACCAAGATGTCGCTGAAGATGATGGCCGCATCAACCCCCACCAAATCAACCGGCTGAACGGTGACTTCGGCGGCAAGGTCCGGCGTTTTGCACAGCCCCAAAAAATCTGTGGTGGCGCGGATTGCACGGTATTCCGGCAGGTAACGCCCCGCTTGGCGCATCATCCAAACCGGACGGCGTTCCACCGGTTCGCCACGCAAGGAACGGAGCAGGAGTGAGTTCTGTTGGTCGTTCATTATTGTTGAAGTGCTTCAAGAATAGCATCGGCAAGCAGCAAGGTGCTTGGTTGGGACGGGACGATTACCTCCGTAATCCCACGCTCCCACAACGCCTGGGCCGTGGTTCCCCCAACGGCGGCGAAGATAGCTCCCGGCGGCAGCTTGGGTTGAAGCGAAATGAAATTGGCCACTGCCGAAGGGGAGAAGAAGGTGATGCAGAGCGGAGGTGGGGCTGCCGTCAGTGCGTCGTGAAGCTGCTGGGCTGCGTTTGCCGGAAGCTGAGGTTGGTACAGCGGAAGCTCATGCACCCTTGCGCCGGCGTTGCGCAACCCCGCCACAAGCTCATCGCGCCGCTGCGTGCTGCATGGATAGAGGATGGTGGTGGGGAGTGGAGCAAGGCTGTGTGGAAGTTGGCGCAGCAGTTCCGCCGCGCTGTTGGCAACGGCGGCAATCTGACAGTTGGGATTGTGTTGGCGCAGAAGTTTGGCACTGTTGTCGCCAACAACCAGATAGCAGAGTTGGTCGGCCTCCACCGGAATATCTGGCAACAGCCGCAGCCACTGATTGGTTGCGGTGATGCTGGTGAGGAGGATTGCCGAACGTACTTCCGCAGCTTCTTCCGCAACGTCAGCAATCCAGCGTTGCAGCGTGGAGCGGTTTGGCGGAATCGGCAGAATCTCAATCATCGGGGCCGCCAACACTTGGAATCCCCGCTGCCGGAAAAACTCCCCAGCCCGCTGATTTTCTTGCCAGGTGCGTGTGAGTAGAATCGTGGGCATACTCTGTGTGCGGAGTGGCGCGTAAAAAAAGCCTGCCGTCTCCGGCTATTTCTTTGCCACCAACCGTGCTTCCCCAACGCGCAGCCCATCCTCCGTTTTGAATTTCCACTCCAATCGGTCGTACAGTGCCAGCGCGTTTTTCAGCGGGTCTAACCGTTCGGTGATCTCTTCCGGGGCGTAGCGGTCGGTTCGCAGAAGGTGGCCACGCAAGTAGGCTGCGGAGTTCACCGCAAACGAATCTACCTTGATGCTTCCAACAATGTACTCACCCTGCCCCGCAACGCTGGACCACGTCCGGGAGAACACCGGGGCGGCCCGCTGCAGCAGGTCGGGAGTGGTGGCAATCAGCAGGATACGGTTATCAATCACCGCAAAGCTCGGTTGGAATTTCCGGGCCTGCAGAAGGCTGTCGTTGGTTGTAGTGTCGCGGGCAAGGAACAGTCGGTTCTTCCCATCGGCCAGTGGCTCCTTGCTGTATGCCAGCGAGGTAATCCGGCTGAAGAAAATGCCAAGCGTGGAATCGAATTTGGCCGGAGCTTTCTGCAATGGAACGGCAATCAGGGTGTTGAACCCGGTGTTGGAGTAGGCGTATTGCTCACGCAAATAATCCAACCCGAAATATCCCACCGTTGCTGTCCCACTCAGAAATGGGACAATCTGTTTGCCAACATTGATTTTACTCAGCCGTGCCAACGAGTCAAGCGGGTTCTTCCCAACCGAGCGGACGTTCACCAGATACTTCCAGAGGTTGTCGCTGGTTTGGCCGCTGGCAAGTGAGCTTGCAATCATCCCGGGGACTTGCCCCATTGCGGCAAGCGTCCCCGATTCGGTGGGGGCTTCGTTCACCGGCTTGCCAAGCGCGCGCGCAACGATTGCAAGCCGGCGTGCCGTTTGGCGGTCGCTGCCAATCATATCGAAGTAACGGGTGGGATTGAACCAAGCAAACATCACACCCCGTTCCTCCGTTTGCTCCATGGCAAGGTAGTGCTGGTTGAACAGGGGATCGTTGCCTAACGAGGCGGTGCGGTCGGTGCCGTAGGTGCGTAATGCTTGCGAAATCAAGGCTGAGTCGGTGGCCACAACAAAGTATCCTTCCGGCGTGGCGTAGGCCAGCGACTTCCCGGTTTTCCGGTTCATCACCGAGCTGACCGTCACCCCGCCAACGTCCCAACGTTTCACCCCAAAATCGCTGCCAAGTGCCTCAAAAATCTTCATCATCGTTTCGGCCACCGTGACGTTTTTGTCCTTGAAGGCTGCGATTAAGTAATCATCGCCGTAGCGGCCAAGCAGAAGGTTGTCGCGGAACATCACTTCTGGCGAAAAATACTTCCCTATGAACCCCATCTGGTCGGTAAGCCGGTTGCGGAGCGCGGAAATGGTTCGTAGAATCGGCAATGCCCAAACATCGCCGGGGACGGGGGAGCCATCCAGCGTCTGTACAAACTTGGAGTCGCCGAATTGTTCAATCATGTCGTCGGCGTTCGGAAAGGCAACAAAGTAATCGGGATTGCGGGGGAAGAAGCAGGTGATTTCGGAGGATTTGTTCCGCGAGTAGTCGGCGGCGTTGCGGCTGCGTTCGGCGAAGTTAGCCACCAAGTCGGCATCCGCCACCGAGAGAAGCAGGCTGGTCATCCGGTAGCTGCCCAATGGAGTGTGGGCGGCGGGGTCGGCATTCAACGCCTTGTAGAGTGAGTCAAGCCATGCCTTCGATTTGGGGATTCCAAGTTTGGAGGCTGTGGCGATTGCTACCTCGAACTGATCGGGGGTTAGGCTTGCCTGATTGCGGCGAAGAATCGCCAACACACCTTCTTTATCGGGAAGCTCACGCAGCTTGTACAACGCCACCTCACGCACTGCCTCCGACTCGCCCGGGGCAATCAGGTCGCTTAAAGTTTTCAGTTTTCGGGGATCGTTCAGCGTGGCGTACTCGCCGCCGGCGCGTGCGCGAGCGGCGGCTTCAAACCGCGCCATCCAGCTTGGTGATTCTACCGTTGGGCTGATGTCATCGGGGTCAAGATCAATCACGACATACAGGGCCAGCAGCGAGGCACTGCCAAGCAGCACACCAAAGAAGATCAGAAGAAAGCGACGCATAGAGGTTGGTTCAGACGTTGTTCATGGGACCGGTTCAAAAATGGGGAAAAAGGTGGTACGGCGCACTGCCATTTCTTTGCGTTGGCAGGAAATTATTGCAACGGTTAGGCGCGCGCCACAAATCCCATGCTGCTGGTATCGGTTGCCTCTGCTGCGCGCTCCGGTATCTATACTCCAAACAGAGTGGTTTGCGAAAAACTTCATCACTGTCATTCCCGCGAAAGCGGGAATCCATAGCGCACCTGGCTGAGTAGAATTTCGCAAACCAATTTGCGCCGAGTATAATTCCCAGATTCATGGACAGATTGCTGTTGATGCTGTGGCATACTTGCACTCAGTGTCATCAATCTTCCTCGCGCTGTTCCAGCGTTTTGGTAATCATCAGGCCATGTTTCAGTGGGCGGGTGTGTAGGGCAAACAACGATTTTGCCTTGATGGTTAACAAACCTGATTGCAGCGGGCGTGGAGCCGCACGGTGTAATTCAGCATTGGTTACTGGAGAAATTAGCGTTGAGTCAAGTTCTAGATGCTCCGCTATGCCACGTGCAAATTCCAATCGCGACATCCGTTCTTCTCCTGCAACATTGATAATCCCACTGATATTCTTATCAATAATCTTAAATACTGCATACGCCAAGTCATCTAACAGTGTTGGGTTCCCAAATTCATCGCTGACAATGTTTACGGTTCTACCTGCGGATAATTCTTGGCGAACCCATCGAACAAAACTCATTTTTGGACCGATAGAGTGGCCATACAGCCACATCGTCCGAACAATCGCTAATGGGACGGCACTTTGGGCGCAGATATTTTCAGCAGCTAATTTTGTTTTTCCGTAATAGTTAATGGGGTTCGGTTTGTCGGTTTCGATGTATGGGCCGGATGCTCCATCAAACACATAATCGGTTGAAATCTGGATCACTTTGGAGTCAAATATCCGCGCAATTCGCGTCACCGTCTCGGTAAGTTGTGCGTTGCTTTGCCAGGCTTCTTCGCGGTTGGATTCGCAGCGGTCAACGTTGGTCATTGCGGCTGCGTTGATGATAACGTTCGGCTGCCAGCCAGCCGTTGCAAGCGCTTGCCGCCATGAGGTTTTGGAGAGCGGATCAACAGGAAAAACCCCTTCCGCAGTGAGAAGATATGAGCGGGTTATTGCTGCAAAACTCCATTCACTCTCGCGCCGTAAAACACGCAGCAGTGTTTGGCCAAGCTGCCCTTCGGCACCGGTAATTAAAACATTCATTGCGGCCTACAAGATGGATAGATGAGTAGGAAGGTGAGTTTTTTCTGAAAGAAATGGAGCTAATAATTTCCAAAAAAATTACTGGGCTGTACGCGAATAAAATGGAGTACAATGAACCGAAGCAGAAGGGAAGGGGAGAAGTCTCACTGTATCACCCCCCCCTCCCGGCTGCTTGATTTCTTTAGCGTGTCCCCATCACAATCGTTCCTTTGATGATTGCGGTATCGCGAAGGTATTCCACCTCCACTTCCTGCTTCGGCTTGAATTGACCCAAGGCATCGGTGTAATCATAGACGTTGGCGATTTCTTTTCCCCCCAATTTCATTATCACATCGCCCGCCTTCAGCCCTGCTTTTGCGGCTGGGCCGCCGTCGCTAACGCCGCTTAACCGCAATCCTTTTCCTTCAAATGCGTAGTCGGGAATGGTTCCAACGTACACCCGGAAACCGCTTCCAGAACGTGGAGTTTGGGTGACTTGGGCTTTGGAAAAAGCTGGGCGTTCGGCCATCCCATCCACCGCCGAAATGTTCTGGGCAACGAACTCAACAATCTGCTTCAGCCCGGGATAATTCACTTTTTCCCAAGTGTCGCTTGGGCGGTGGTAATCCTTGTGGAGGTTGGTGAAAAAGAAGAGCACCGGAATATCCTTGGCATAAAAACTGGAGTGGTCGCTTGGGCCAAAACCATCTTGAACCAATTTCAGCGAGAAGCGGTTTTGGTTCAGCCGTTTCACCAATGGCTCCCACTCGGGTGAGGTTCCTATCCCGTGCATCACCAGCGTGTTGCTATCTAACCTTCCGATCATGTCCATGTTCAGCATTGCCACCACGTTTTGCACAGGGTAGGGGAAGTTGGCGACCAGCGCTGCCGACCCCAGCAGCCCTTCTTCTTCGGCATTGAACCCGCAGAAAACCAGCGTCCGTTTGTTCCCACCTTTTTTGGCGAAGTACTCCGCAAGTGCCAGCACTCCGGCGGTTCCGCTGGCGTTGTCGTCGGCACCGTGGTGGATTGCCGAATCGTGGTTGTGTGCCAGCGACCCTTCGCCCCCCCATCCCAAATGGTCGAAGTGGCCGCCGATGACGATGACCTCATCTTTCAGCTTTGGGTCGGTTCCTGGCAACACGCCAATCACGTTCGGGATGCTGTCGCGGTTGATGCGAAGGTCCACATTCAACTGCACCTGCCAGCCGGAAATCGGGAAGGAGTTGGGGCGTTTCAGCGAGTCAATCTGCAGTTGCACCTGCGTCAGCGTTTGCTCCTGCGGGTCGCGTGCGCCATCAAGCATACTGCTCAACGCAAACATTGCTGGCATTCCAAAATTGCCGCTGTTCCGCTCCAGCATCAGCGGGAACAGTTTTGCTTCCTCGTTCGGTTGATTGATAAAAATAATCGCTGCCGCGCCGTTGCTTCGCGCCGCCCGAATTTTTGCCATGAACGACATGTGGTCGGCAAAACTGCTGTGGGGGTTGTTTCCGTCGGGACCGTAGCGCATGGCCACCACAATTTTGCCGTTGACGTTCACGCCGGCGTAGTCATCATACTTTGCTTCGGGGTTGGTGATGCCGTAGCCAACAAACACCAAATCGCCGTTTGCTTCACCAACGGAGCTAAAGCCCATTGGGTTGAACTGGGTGCCAATTGTTAGCGGACGCACGCCGTTTGCGTTCAGCACCAGCAGCTGGGTTTTGTCGCCAAGTTCCACGCCACTGGTGTAGCCAAATCGGTGGAAGTAGTTCTGCAATCCTGGCGCGTTTTTCAGCCCAACAGCGCGGAAACGTTCGGCAAGGAACTCCGCCGCTTTCAGGTTTGCTGGCGTTGCGGCGCGGCGGCCTTCCAGCATGTCGCTGGCAAGGTATTTCACGTCCTCACGAAGTTTCTGCTCCGAAATGCTTTGTGCCAGGGAACGGTTGGTCGCAACAATGCTAACCAGCATTGCAACCAACGTGAGCATAGTTCTATTCTGCATGGATATCAAGCGATGATTACTCATTGGTTGTGGTTGCCAAAATTTCTTCCAGCACTTCAACTGCGTGTGCAGCAACGTGAACTTGCTCCCAGACTTTGCTGATGGCCCCTTGCTTGTTGATGAGGTAGGTGACACGCTTCGGCCAGCGGTTGTTGATCGGCACTTGGTAGGCTGCGCAGATCGCGCCGTCGGTATCAACCAGCAGCGGAAAGTTGAGGTTGTACTTGTGCGTGAAGGCTTGGTGGGCCGTTTGGTCGTCCAAGCTGATGCCGAAGATGGCGGTATCGGAAGCGTCGTACTCCGGTTTTGCATCGCGAAAACCGCAGGCTTCGCGGGTGCAGCCGGGGGTGTCGTCTTCGGGATAGAAGAAGAGCACCACGTTCTTCAACCCGTGAAAACTGCTAAGCGTGACAACCGTTCCATCGGTGGTGGTTGCGGTAAAATCTGGAGCAGGAATCCCTTCTGGTAACATTTGACTTTGCTGAATGTAGGTTTGCTGTAAGTTCGTGGGCAGCCGTGCTGCAAGGAAGGGGAAGGAAGGCTGAAAATTTCCTCCGCGAAAGTAGCCACTACCGAACTTCGGCAAAACGCCGCAACCCCACCGGCCACGAACTGCAACAACTGAGCAAGGGTTACAACCAACCGGAAAAACGTCGGTCAGGTAGGATTGGAGGTTAGTGGTTCGTGGTCAGTGGTTCGTGGTCAGTGGTTAGTGGCAAAGAAAGAGATCAGTGGCCCGTAGCAGATTTCCAACAAAGTGGAGGTCAGTGGTTCGTGGTCAGTGGTCAGTGGCAAAGAAAGAGACCAGAAGCCCGTAGCAGATTTCCAACAAAGTGGAGGTCAGTGGTTCGTGGTCAGTGGTCAGTGGCAAAGAAAGAGATCAGTGGACCCGGAGCATCCTTCCAACAACTGACAACTGGCAACTGACAACTGGCAACTGACAACTGACAACTGACAACTGGCAACTGACAACTGGCAACTGACAACCAACTCCCGATCCCCCACAACCGATTCCCGACAACCGATTCCCGACAACCGATTCCCGACTCCCGATATGAAAACAACCACATTCAGCCACTGGCTGCTTCTTCTTTCACCGCTCCTTTTTGCCTTCACCATACCAATGGACGACGACAACTTCAACTTCTACCTCTCCACCGAGCGGGTGTTTAGCCCAACCGAGGGGGGGATCAGCGTTAGCCTAAGCGGGCAGATGCAGAAATCCACCACCTTCCAGTTCAAAGCCTACCGGATTACCGATCCGGTGGAGTTTTTCCTTGCACAGAAAGACCCGCACACGCTGGACTTGGGGGATGATGACGACACCACCGCACAATCCAAACGCCGCCGCCCGGTTTGGAGCAAGTACAAGGTGGCTGCCGAGTGGGAGCAAACCATCAAAGCCACCAAGTACCGGTGGTTCAACGAAACCGTGAAGGCTCCTGTTCGGGAAAGCGGGGTCTATCTGGTGGTGGCCACCGCCCGCGACAAGCAAGCCGCAGCCGTGCTGATCCTGAGCAATCTTGGAATGGTGACAAAGCAGGCCGACGGAACCGCCCTTGCCTTTGTGATGAACCGCGCCAACGGCCAACGCGAAACCGACGTTCCGCTCACCTTCATGCGGGGCGGCGCAACGCTGGCAACCAGCAACACCGGGGCCAGCGGCATGGCACAAATCACCGTTCCTGACCTTCCCGAAAAAAACGACGGCGACGATGAACCCTACTACTGGCGGTACGGCAACGGCCTTGTGGTGATGGGCCAAAAAAATGGGGAGTTCGTTATCTCCGATTCCTACTTCTACGGCTACCGCCGTGGCAGCAACAACGTCCAAACCTATCTGCACACCGACCGCCCCGTCTATCGCCCGGCGCAGAAAGTCTATTACCGTGGCATTGCCCGCCAAGTACTGCCCGACGGCACGTTCAAGCTAATCACCAACGACACCGTGCAGATTGAGGTGAACGACGCACGCGGGACCACCATCAAGCGCGACACGCTGACCCTGAGCGATTTCGGCACCTTCAGCGGCGAACTGATGTTGGGGGATGAACCGCCGCTGGGAAGCTACGCCATCCGCACCAACATCAACGGCTCCGAGGGCTACTTCGATTTCCAGGTGCAGGAGTACAAGAAGCCGGAGTACGAAGTGACCGTCACGGCCGACAAAGCCCAATACACCCGTGGTGATAAACTTACCGCCACCGTGAAGGCCGATTACTACTTCGGTTCCCCCGTTGCCGAAGGTGAGGTGGAGTACCGCATTTACCGGGCGCGCTACTGGCGGCCCTGGTGGTACCGGACCGAGTGGGCCTACCTCTACGACGAAAAAATGATGCTCCCGCAGTACGGGATGGAGATGATCCACAACGGCAGCGGCACGCTGAACGACGACGGAACTTTCACCATTGACTACACCACCGACGGCAAGGCAACCGAGGATTACATCTACCAGGTGCAGGCCACCGTGGTGGACGCAAGCCGCCGCGCAATCAGCGGTTCGGCCGGGGTGAAGGTGACCCGGGGTGAATTCTTCATCACCACCCGCACCGACAAGTACCTCTACAAACCAAACGATGAAATTGCCCTCACCGTCCAGATCAACACGTTCGATGGGGATAAGCCAATAGCAACGGGATTCAAAGCCCGCGTGCTGCGGACTTGGTGGGAACCACGCAAACGCGGGGGAAGCAGCGACCGCCGCGAGGAAACAATCTGGACCGGAAGCGGCTCCACCGGAAGCGATGGCAGCGGGGTGATCCGCATCCCTGCTGGCAAATCTGGCTACTACAACCTTGAAGTGGAAGCCGCCGACAGCCGCGGCACCACGATCACCGAGACCAGCTACATCTACGTTGCCGAGGAAGGCTACGCATGGTACAACGACGGCTCCAGCGACATCCAAATCATCCCCGATAAGGACCTCTACAAACCCGGCGAAACCATGAGCGCGCTGGTGGTGATGCCCGCCGAAAACATTGACGTTCTGGTGACAGGCGAAGGCCCAACCATCTACGGTGCGCAGGTGGAGCGGCTGAACGGACGCTCGGCAATCGTGCGGATGAAGATTGAAGAGCGGCAAGCCCCAGTCTTCTACCTTGCCGTTAGCTCCATTGCCAACGACCAATTCTACAGCCACCAGCAGCGGATCACCGTTGCCCCGGTTGGGAAACGGCTGCGGATTGAGGTGAAAACCGACAAACCCCAGTACAAGCCCGGGGAAACCGGAACCGTCACCCTACGCGCACGCAACGAACAGGGTGAACCTGCGGCCATGACCGACATCGCCCTGGGAATTGTTGATGAAGCGATCTACGCAATCCGCCCGGAATCAGCCCCCGATATTCAAAAATTCTTCTACGGCGACCGTGGAAACCAGGTGAGCACAAACACCTCACTCTATTTCCGCTTCTCCACAAGGTCTGTTTTTAAATCTGTGGCACTTTCAGAGGCCAGTAGCGACTCAATGGGAATTCTCGGTGGCAGGGTAGCAGAATCCGCCCCGATGATGGCCAAACGCAATGGTGGTGGCGACGGCGAATCCGAAGCCTACGTTCAGCCAACGCTCCGCAAGGATTTCCAGGACTTGATGTTCTGGACTCCATCGGTCCGCACCGATGCTTCGGGGCGCGCAACGCTCACCGTAAAATTTCCCGACAACCTGACAACCTGGCGCATCACCGCTCGCGGCGTGACGCAGGCGACAGCCGTTGGCCAAACCACTACTGAAGTGATTGCCCGCAAGGAGTTGCTGGCGCGGATGGAAACCCCACGCTTCATCACCAGCGGCGACCGGCTGATGATTGCAACCACCATCCACAACTACTTGGCCACCGAAAAACGGACCAAAGTGGAGTTCCTTGTTGAAGGGGTTGTGGCCAAAGAACGCGAACGCACCGTGATGATTCCCGCCAACGGCGAAACCCGAATTGACTGGGAAATCACCGCGCCAAAAGCTGGCGAAGCAAAGCTGACCGTGCGCGCACTGACCGACGAAGAATCGGACGCAATGGAGCTGAAAGTGCCGGTGCTTCCGTTGGGGATCAAGCAAGCGGTGGCCGGCATTGCCGACCTTGACGACCGCACACCAAACGGGACAATCAACCTGCTGCTTCCCCCCAATGCCGACCCAACAACGGGCGAACTGACGCTGAGTCTTTCACCCTCGCCGGCAAGCTCGCTGCTTGGCGCGTTGGATGACCTGATCGGCTATCCCTACGGCTGCGTTGAGCAAACCATGAGCCGGTTTCTTCCAACAGTGGTGGTGGCCGATGCCCTGAAAAAATTGGATGTTCCGTTCGATGCCAAAAAGCGGGAAGAGCTTCCAAAAATGGTGGCCAAAGGGCTGAACCGCCTGTACGAACTTCAACACAGCGACGGCGGGTGGGGCTGGTGGGAGAACGACAAAACCAACGCGTTTATGACCGCCTACGTGATCTACGGCATGGCAATCGCGGCGGAATCTGGCTACGATGTTGAATCGCGCCGGCTTGAACGTGGGAACGAATCGCTTCAGCAAATGATTGCCAGCAACGACAGTCCCGACGACAAAACCATTGACCCCACCACCCGGGCATGGATGCTGTACGTTGCGGCCATGCAAAGCGGAACGGAAGGGGACCTGAAAAACCGCATTGAAAAACTTGCCCGCCGCAACGATCTGAACAACTACGCCCGCGCACTGCTGGCGTTGGCCGCAACGCACCAGGGGGCAACCGCGGTGGCGGGGAAGATGGTTTCGCAGCTGGAGAAAAACGTTACGCAAACCCAAACCGGAGCGTTCTGGAAAGGGACAACGTGGCACTACAACTGGCAAGATGACCAAGTGGAAACCACCGCGTGGGTGCTGAAAGCAATGCTGCAACTGCGTGGCGAAACCGACCTAACCCGCAAGGCAACCCGCTGGCTGCTGACCCAGAAGCAAGGCTCATCGTGGGGGAACACGCGGCAAACCGCAATGGTGGTGTTCGCCTTGGCCGACCACCTGAAATCCACAAACCAGTTGGACCCCGACATGACGATTACTGCACAGGTGAACGGCAAGCAGGTGGCAAGCCAACGGATCACAAAGGGTGATCTGTTCAAGGAGGAGATCAAAATCACGGTTCCGGCATCGGGGTTAAACAAAGGGGAGAACCGTGTGGAGATTACCCGATCGGGCAGGGGAACGCTGTACGCCACGGCGCGCCTAAGCTACTACGCCACCGGCAGCGCAATCAAGCCCGCCGATGCAGGCTTTGCGGTGAAGCGTGAGTATTGGACGCTGGAGCGGGTGCGCGACGGGAAGAAATACATCTACAAAAAACGCCCCTTCAACGGCACGGTGAAAAGTGGGGAGGAGCTGTTCGTGAAAGTGACGGTGGTCCCGAACGCGGCCTACGATTACTTCATGCTGGAGGACCCACTGCCAGCCGGTTGCGAAGTGATTACCGAAACCAGCGGCTACGAAATCCCCGGCGAAAACGGCTACGGCGGAAACGACGATGGTGGCGGCTACCGCCCCTGGCGGCGCAGCTGGAACTGGTGGTATGCCGACCGTGACGTGCGCGATGAAAAAGTGAGTTTCTTCAGCACACGGATCGAGGGACAGGAATATGAGTTCAGCTACATCCTGCGTGCCCAAATTCCCGGCAGCTATGCAGTAATGCCCGCCGTTGGCGCGCTGATGTACTACCCCGAAGTCCGCGGCAACAGCGGCGTGGTGAATGTGAAGATTGAGGGGTAGCAGGCCAATTGTTCGGTGAAGAATGAGCGGAGCGCCGGGTTCGGTGGCTCCGCTCATTGTTCGACGGGATCACTCAGCTATTTCACCACTGCAAGTATTTTTTCGGCAGCTTCTTTTCCGGTTGCTGCCGCGCCTTCCATAAACCCTTGAAAATCGTAGCTGCAATGCTCTCCAGCAAAAAAAAGATTTCCCACCGGCATTTTTTCTGCACCCGCAAACGCTGTCCATTGCCCCGGTTTGTAGCAGCTGTAACTCCCCAAAGCAAAACGATTGCTTGGCCAGTGGAATCGCTCAGTATTTCCATTTAATTGGGCGGTAAATCCTGGGAATATCTTCTCCACACCCGGCAATAATCTTTTGGCCTGAAACTCCGCTGTTCCCTCTCCCACAGTAATTCCCGCATTGCCGCCGCTGAACATGGTAAATCCACCCGCGCTTCCGGGCTGAAGCTGGCTGTTATCCCATCCCATTTGCACTGCTTCATCGGTGAAGCAATATCCCGCAAACCCTTGTTCACGCCACGGGCGGCTGTTTAGGCCAACCATTAATTTTGCGTTGGTCCCGTAGCCAAGTTCGGCAATGGCGCGACGTTTCACTGCTGGAAGGTTCAGCTTGGAAAGATCAACAGAGCGAAGAACGCTGAAGGGAAGCGTGAGCAACACAATATCTGCATGAACTTCTTTCGCCCCGCCGTTTCCTTGTTGAAAAGATAGAGTAAAGCGATTGCTACCCTCTGGCCGAATTGCCTCCAACGTCTGCCCTGTTGTGATGTGGTCGGCAAGGCGCGCCGCGATTGCATCCGGCACACGCTGGTTTCCCCCTTGCACTTTGAACCGTTCATCGCTTGCGCCAAAAATTGCAAATGTATTTTCTGCTGGAGTAAGATCGGCACCGATTAACAGCAGAAAATTAATTGCTGATTGCTGGTCAAGCTCCAACCCATACTCGGTGATGTAGGCCACCTCCAACAGTTTCCGCAGCCGCCCGGTTGCCCCGATTGCCGACAGGTAATCGCCAATGGATTGATTGTCCAAATCACGCCCTTCAGTGTGCTGAAAATCAACCACTTCTGGCAGCAAGTCGTAGTCTTGTTGAATGCGTGCAACAAGTGGCTTGAAATCAGCAATAACCTCAGCTTCTGAATAAATACCTCCGTTAAAATAAAATAGCTCATGCACCAAACTAGATTCGCTTTCTTGCTGAGTATCCAGCAGCGGCAATTCAAATTCTTTAATCAGCCGAAGCATTTCGGTGTGAGTGCTGTCAATAAATTCGCCACCTAATTCGGTGGTTAATCCCGGAGCCATAATGTTCTTGGCCGTAAATATCCGCCCGCCGGTGCGCTCGCTTGCTTCAAAAATTGCTGGTGTAATTCCTGCTTGGCGTAATTCCCACGCCGCGCTTAATCCGGCCATGCCTGCACCAATAATTGCCACGCGCACATTTGTGCCGGCTGCTTGCAAGGTTCGGCAAGCTGGAAGCATTGCTCCGGCCCCGAGCGCGGCAGTAGCAATTCCCGCATTTTTAATAAACTGGCGGCGCGTCTGCTGAAACTGGTCCCGCATTTCAATTACTTCATCCGCTGGTGGTGAATTTGGAGTTAGCGAGCAGGCAGCGGTGCGAATAATTCGGCGCAGCAGATCGAATAGTGGGGTGTGAGCAGCTTTGGCGGCGGATGGTCGCAGGCGTTTTGGCATGGTTGATTGTGGAAAAAAAGTCAGTAATTGATTATCTGTGATCGGCTGTGCAAAAGGTGAGTGAAGTTTGGATTTTCGCTACGGAGGTATCACCACCCCATCGGATTTTTTGTTGCCGAAATTTCCTGCAATTGTTCGCGCAGGTAGCGGATTTCGCCACGCCAGTATTCGGTGGTTCCCCAGCCGGCTGCAATGCGTGCAACGTTGGCATCGCGGGCTTGCGCAACTAACCATGCCGTAAAATGGATATACCGCATTCCACGTAACGCCTCAATCATCCGTACAGTTCGCCGATCGAATGTTCGGAACGTTTCGTAGCCTTCAATAAATAAATCAATTTCCAGCAGCGAAGCACGGCTGTAATCTGGCAACAGCATCCAGAAATCTTGCACCACTGGCCCAACGGCCATGTCGTCGAAATCAATCACGTAAAATGACTCGCCGGGGCGGTGGACGATATTTCCACGGTGCAAATCGCCGTGAATGCGGATTGCCTCGGCTCCCTTAAATAATGGTGTTGCTGCCGCAATAATTTCTTCGGCTGCCAACTGATATTCGCGGTGAAACGATTGCGGAAGCAGCTCGCTGTTCAAAATCATGGATAAATGCGCCTGCGTTGATTCCGTTGGGGAAATAGTGATGCGGTCGCGCGGGGGGTGCATGGCTCCAACGCGGTGAATCCGCGCAAGTAATCGCCCAAATTCTTCCCATTGCTCGTCCTGAAATTCGTCGCAAGCCCGGCCAAGCCGTTTGGGAAATAGTGCAAAAAAAATCTCATCGGCTTCGCCAATCGTCTTCCCATTTTCCAGAAGCAATGGCGGAACAACAGGAATTTCACGTTCGGCCAATTCAAGCAAAAATTCATGCTCATCCAGCAATGCTGCATGGCTCCAACGTCCGGGGCGATAAAATTTTGCGATGACCCCTTCGCGTTCCTCCGTCTGAAGCTCGAAAACGCGATTGATGTAGCTGTTCAGCGGGCGGCACACCGAGCTAAGGCGGCGGCCAAGCGCAGTTTCGGCGTAGCCAAGCACGTGGTCCGGAGTCAGGCGGCTGAAGTCAGCGGCGGGGTTGGCAGTTTGTTTGTTCATGGTGCGAAGATAGGGTGCAAAGATTTGGTGAAAAAATAGGGGAGCAAAGCAACGGAATCGGCAAGGGGAATGTTGTAGTTTTGCGGTACGCTATCGGGATCAACCCTCATCGGAATTACAATCTACCGTTATGAGCTACCAAAAAACGTTGCTGTTTCCTTTGCTGATGTGTGTCATACTGGCAACAACCGCAGTTCCCTCCGCAATCCACGCTGCTGGGGGCGATTACATCATGCGCGACACCGCGCTGGTTTCGCTGAAAAGCTCTATCGGCCAAGCGATAACCATGCTTCAAGCAAAAAACTATGTTCAATTTTTGCAGCGGTTTGTTCGGCCAGCGGATATGGAGGCGTTGCTGAAGGATTGCACAACGCTGGAGCAATGCGCCGAAGCGTTTGCCGAAGAGAAAGCCGGCTTGCTGTTGCAGGTTTTAAGAAAAATAAAAAACCGCAAGCCGAAAATGGATCGTGCGGAAAACACCGCAACTTTCACAATCCCAAGCCCCGGAACAGGGAAGTCGAAAATTATTTGGGAGCAGGTTCAGGGTGTCTGGTACATCAGGAATTAGGGAAATTTGGCAATCCTGACGATTGCCAAATTTCAGTACGCCACCAGTGCCGCAGCCTGAGCCCCTCCAATCGCTGCCAGCAAGCCCCACATCAGCAATCCGAATGTTAGCGGAATCGTGAAATTGTCGTCAATGTTGATGCCGTAGCTCATTGCTTCGGCAATGGCGGCGGCAACGGAGCATAGGATGCCAACATAGATGAACGATGCCGGGGGATGATAGACTTGTGCTGCAATCAGCACCACGCCGATTGCTGTCACCACAAACGCCAGCGATCCTTCCAGGCTTTTCTCCAGAAATTTATGCCGTCCAAACGGCCTTCCGATCAGCGCGCCGGCGGTGTCGCTGATAATCAGCACGGTGAATGCGGTGATGGCGATCACTTTCGGGAACAGTGCCACACACAACGCCGCCGACACCAACACAAAGGTTGCGCCGTTCATTTTTCGTTTTTTCGAGGCTTGCTCATGCGGGCGAAGGATTGCCCCGAACAACCGGCTGAACCACGCATCGAACGCTGCCGAGCGGAACCGAAGAGCATCTATCGTTAAAGCCAGTATTGCCGCTGGAATAAGCAGAAGCAGCATCTCGCCACGGGTAAGGTGGTGGTAAATCAGCGGCACGCCCATCGAAGAAAGGTGAATCCCTTTCCGCACCAGTTCACCACGCATGGTGATTTGCGCCGGCTGCGCTGTTGCTGAATCGTGTGCCATGAAGTTGCTTGGAATCGGTCTGGAGTATCAATGAATGGGGAGGGAGGGGGACACACCAGATTGTTTTCCGGAAGGAGTTGATCTGCAGGAGGTGCGGCACCGTTGCCCAAGAATTGTTGCCTAAGATGTGCCCCCAAGATAGCCAAACCGCCCGCTTTGGCGATTGTGCCAAGCGGGCGGTTCTGTTTTTTATCCGTTTTTTTTCACCGAGCAGTTGCCAAGGTTCCGTGTGGCTTCTGTCAGTTCCCTGCGCTGATATCAGTATGACGTTCCGGGCCAGCGGAGCTTGATGTGATGGTGGATTGCGAAGCAGATTCGCTGACTCTGCTGCGGGTTCCGTTGATTGGGTTTCCGCCGGCCATGCGTGCTTGCAGCATCCGTTTCACCTCAACTGGGGCTAGTTCCTCGCCCCGCATCACTTGGTCAATTTCGTCGGCATCCAAGGTCTCGCGCTCAATCAACAGATGCGACATGCTGTGCAGGATATCAATGTGCTCTTTCAAGATGTCCATGGCTTTGTGCATCCCGTCGTCAATGATGCGGCGGACTTCTTGGTCAATCATCTCGGCGGTGGCTTCGCTTAAATCCTTGTGGACCGCGAAGTCGCGCCCCAGGAAGACTTCCCCTTCGCTGGAGGAGTAGTTCACCGGGCCAAGTTTCTCGGACATCCCAAGCTCGCACACCATCTGGCGCGCCATTTGGGTGATGACTTTGATATCCCCCTGCGCCCCCGATGTGTAGTTGCCAAAAATCAGCAGCTCGGCAGCGCGTCCGCCAAGCGCCATTGCAATACGCGCCTCGAACCACTCGCGCGAGCGTGAGTGCTGGTCGTCGTTTGGCAGGAATGCGGTTACGCCCAACGCCCGGCCACGTGGGATGATGGTCACTTTGTGAAGCGGGTCGCCATGTGGCATGAACTTGCCAACAATCACGTGGCCCGATTCGTGGTAGGCGGTCATCTTCTTTTCTTCCTCGCTCATCACCATTGTGCGGCGTTCCAAGCCCATCATCAGCTTGTCTTTTGCCATTTCAAAGTCGTACATCGTCACGCGGTCGCCGTTGCGGCGTGCGGCGTAGATGGCGGCTTCGTTGCAGAGGTTGGCAATGTCGGCCCCACTGAATCCTGGGGTTGATTTTGCCAAGGCAACAAGGTCAACGTTTTCGGCAAGGGGGATATTCCGCGAGTGAACTTTCAGGATTGCCTCGCGGCCACGTCGGTCGGGGCGATCCACCACAATTTGGCGGTCGAAGCGGCCCGGGCGCAGAAGCGCGGGATCCAGAACATCGGGGCGATTGGTTGCGGCAATAATGATAACCCCGGTGTTCTGCTCGAACCCATCCATCTCCACCAACAGCGCGTTCAAAGTTTGCTCACGTTCGTCGTGCCCACCCCCCAGCCCCGCGCCACGTTGGCGGCCAACGGCATCAATCTCATCAATAAACACGATTGCCGGTGCCACCTTCTTTGCTTGCTCGAACAGATCGCGAACGCGGCTTGCGCCAACGCCCACAAACATCTCCACAAAATCAGCACCGGAGATGGAAAGGAACTGAACCCCTGCTTCGCCGGCGACGGCGCGAGCCATCAAGGTCTTTCCGGTTCCCGGGGGACCAAGCAGAAGAACTCCGCGTGGGATTTTCCCGCCAAGCCGTTGGAACTTTGCCGGCTCGCGAAGGAACTCCACAATCTCCTGAAGTTCTTCTTTGGCTTCATCGGCCCCGGCAACATCGGCGAACATGACGCGGGGTGAGTTCTCGCTCATCGTCCGGGCGCGCGATTTGCCGAAGGAGAAAATGCCTTTGGTTCCGGCACCTTGCATCCGGCGCATTGCCCAAACAAAGATGAAGATCAGAGCAACCCAGGGGAGGAAGGAGAAGAGGATCGTCCAGAGGGTTCCGCTGTCGGATTCAATGTTGTACTTGATCCCCTGCTGAACCCAGCTTTGCTCGATCTGGCTATCAACCACAATCAGCCGTGTGGTGAAGGCTTTGGTTTTGAGTTTCATCCCATCTTTCCGCTCCACTTCTGTCACCTCTTTCAAGTCACCACGGAACTCATAGCCGCTTAGCTCGGACCCCATCACTTCGGCGCGGTCAATTTTGCTTTCGGTAAGCAGGCGTTGGTACTCGTTAAAGTTGACGGCAACGGGCTGGCCGGGGCCATTTTTCAGGATCATGTACAGGACAAGGAATCCGACGATGATTCCCATCCACATCGTCACGGTACGCACGACGCTGCCGACGTTTCCTTCGTCGTCGCCGTTTGGTTTTCGTGATGGCCGCGGCGACCGGTTTGCTGGCTTCCGCTGGTTGCTATCGTTGCTCATTGGTTGCGAGTGTGTGATTACTCTAAAGTGTCGTTATGAAAAATCGCTTGTTGGCTGATGAAGTGCCACGGGCTGCGGTTGCTGCTGCTGTGGTTCTTTGTCATCAAGGGCGTAGATGGCTGGAAGATTTCTTCCTTGCTGGGCGAAATCAAGCCCGAACCCGACCACGAAACGGTCGGGGATTTCGATGCCGATGAACTCGGGCGGGGCATCTCCCCGGAACGCATCGGGCTTGAATAGCAGTGCCGCAATGGCCACCGAGTCGGCCCCTTGTTGGGCCAGATATTCCCGAATTTTTCCGGAGGTAAGCCCGCTATCCACGATGTCTTCAACCACTATGACGTTTCTTCCGTGGATTTCAGTGCTGGGGTAGGCTGTAAAATTTAATGCTCCGGAAGATTGCATCCGTTCGCCGTAGCTGCTTACCCTGATGTAGTCAACCGAAAGTGGAATCGGCATCTGCCGGATCAGGTCGGCATGGAAAATTGCTGCACCGTTCAGCACGCACACCATCAACGGGTTTTTCTGGCGGTAGCGTTCGGTAAGCTGGCCAGCAATGCGGCCCACTTGCTGGCGTAGTTCCTGGCCGGAGATCATCAGCCTGAACCACCGCCCGCCAACGCTGATTCTATCGCTCACCTGTTCCCCTCATGTTCATCCCCGTGGTTGGCGGCGGGGGGCTTGGGCGTTGCTGATTTCCGTGTGGCCGCACGCTTCGCTGGGGCTGGCGCGCTACCTGATGTGCTCTCGGCCACTTGTGGCTTGCTTGCTTTGGAAGCCGTTGCCGCAGATTTTTTTGCGGGGCGTTTGGCGGCTGGTTCGGGCGACGGTTGTGCTTGTTCGGCCACCCCGGTTTTTGCTGTTGGCGTTGTCGCCAATTTTTTTACCCCAGGCCGCTTGGCTGCTGGCGTTGCTGTCGGTGCGACGGCTGGCGCGCCGACGGTGGCGGTGGCCGCTGGTGGCAGGGGAGCAGGTGAGGTAGATGGAGCTTCTGCTACTAGCCGCTGGGGTGTTGCTGGCTGGGTTGATTGCGGTGTGGCAGTACGCCTTCCTGGACCAGCAGCTTTTGGTTGTGTTGGTCGTGCTGGCTGGGTTGCAACGGGCCGCTGCTCCGTTGGCGCAGCAGTTTGCTGCGCTGCTGGCGGTGGTTGCTGCGGCTGTATTGGCCGCTGCCCACTTCGTTGCTCAGTTGGCCGTTGTTGCTGCGGTTGTTGTGGCCGCTGTTGCTGTTGTGCCGGTTGCTGCCGTTGGGGTTGATTTCCCTGCGGCTTGTTTTGGGGTACTCCGGTTGGCTGTTGTGGCCGTTGTTGCTGCGGCTGATTTTCCTGCTGGGGCCGCTGGGATTGATTCCCTTGCGGCTTGGCTTGGGCTACTCCGGCTGGCTGCTGGGGCCGCTGGGGTTGATTCCCTTGCGGCTTGGCTTGTGCTGTTCCGGTTGGCTGCTGCGCTGGCCGTTGTTGCTGTGGTTGCTGGTTTCCCTGCGGTTGCTGTGGCCGCTGTTGTTGCTGCGCCGATTGTTGCCGTTGCGGTTGGTTCCCTTGCGGCTTGGTTTGGGCTACTCCGGCTGGCTGCTGTGGCCGTTGTTGTTGCGGCTGATTCCCCTGCTGTTTTGGCTGTTGCTGCTGGGGTTGATTCCCTTGCGGCTTGGTTTGGGCTGGGCCGGTTGGTTGCTGCTGTGGCCGTTGTTGCTGCGGTTGCTGGTTTCCCTGCGGTTGCTGTGGCCGCTGTTGTTGCTGCGCCGATTGTTGCCGTTGCGGTTGGTTCCCTTGCGGCTTGGTTTGGGCTACTCCGGCTGGCTGCTGTGGCCGTTGTTGCTGCGGTTGCTGGTTTCCCTGCGATTGTTGTGGCCGCTGTTGTTGCTGTGCCGGTTGCTGCCGTTGGGGTTGATTCCCCTGCGGCTTGGTTTGGGCTACTCCGGTTGGCTGCTGTTGCTTTCCGGGTTGTGCTGCTTGCCCTTGTTGGTTGCCCTGCGGTTGCTGCTGTTTTTGTTGCTTCTGCTGCTGGGCTTGGCTTGTGGGTTTCGGCTGCTGTTGCTGCTTCTGCCCGTTGTTGAATTGTTGCCCGTTTGATTGCTGCTGGGTGTTGGCGGGTTTCCCTTGCTCTGGCTGGCGGCGCAGTTGGATGAACTCAATCCGCAGCACGTTTTGGGTTTCGGGGGTGATGCGGTAGCGCTCGTCCAACCTCATGCCGCAGACCCAGATGATATTCTGCTCATCGGCAAGCACCAACACGTCGCGCTTGGCATCCAACGCCACTTTTTCGTCAATCAGGAAATCGCTGATCTTTTTCTCCCCATCCATCCCCAACGGCTGGAACCGATCCCCTTCGCGCCAGGAGCGTAAGGTGAGTTTTTTCGGCAACCGGTCGGCATCAATGAACTCTATCGAACGGTTGTTGCTGAACTGGATATTGCTGTTTTTCATCCGGCGGGTTATCAGCCGCGCTTTCCCTGTTTCGGTGGTTGTTCCGGTGTCGAAGCTCCGCTCGAACGGAATAAACGGTGGCGGGTCGCGCCGGATCACCAGCGTTTCGCGGTCGCGAAGGGCGCTGATTCCATCAATGATTTCTGCTTTGCTTCCGGTTTCTTTCCAGACCAACCCCATCGTCCGCTCCACCGCCGAGTGGGGGATTGGGGGAAGCTCGAACCGTTGGCAGACTACCCGCTGCACCAACTCCGATTGAATTGCAGGCAGCAGATGTTTTAGCTGATTGAGGTTAAGCTCAACAACGTCGTTGTTGCGTGGTTCGTTGTTGTTGCGCGGCGCGGTCACTTGCTCGATAGCGGTTCGGACGGAGTGGCCCAGGTGCTGCTCAACGCCCCGCATGATGTCGGCAGTGGAGTTCAGCGTGCTGACAATGCTTGGGTTGAACTGCTGCAATGCCGGCAGCAATTCTTGGCGAACGCGATTCCGGAGGAATCGGGTGTTCTGGTTGGACTCATCCTCACGCCATTGAATCCCGGCTTGCTGCACAAACTCCCGAATCTCACTTCTTCCGGCCCAAAGCAACGGGCGGGCAAGGATCAGCCCACGCCCCAGCGAACGAACCGGGGGGATACCGGCAAGCCCGGTAACGCCGCTTCCGCGAAGCAGGTTCATCAGCAAGGTTTCGGCGTTGTCGTCGGCGGTGTGGCCGGTCAGGACGATGGAGTATCCGTGGCGGCGGGCAACACGTTCCAGAAATTGGTAGCGGGCTTTTCGGGCAGCGTCTTCCAGCGAAAGTTTTTGTTCGGCAGCAAGGCGTTGCACCTCGGCCCGTCCGATAAAAATTTTCAATCCCCGCTCACGCGCTTGTTCATTGACAAAGGCTGAGTCCTTGCGCGATTCCTCGCCGCGCAGCTCGTGGTCGAAGTGTGCAATGCCAACTTGAAGTTTCAGTAACGGGGCAAGCCGCGACACCATTTCCAGCAGTGCCATGGAGTCGGCACCGCCGCTAACAGCAATCAGCACCGATTCTTTCCCAAGCAGCATATCGTGCTTGCGAACGTAGGCCCGCATTTTCTGCTGGCATTTCTCAACAAACGTAGATGTTAGAATCATAAGCCGCACAAGTTAGCCATAGCGCACCGAAGAGCGGCACAGAGAATTGGTGAAGGGAAATATCAGTGCTTCTGAACAGCAGAAGCAGGCCGTCCAAACAGCCCATACAGCATCGGGACAAACGGGGGAACGGGGAACGGACATCTGATCTTGTAAAAAAAACTGACAGCGCGTTGCTTTGGTTGTGCAAACGGGGCGTTACGCGCTATCTTTGCCGTCCTTATTGCAAAGTTGGAACCAATCATACTGCCTTTTGGCAGGGAGAATCAGCAGTGTTACAGCCGGAAAAAATGACAGTCTCGGCCCGTGAGGCCGATGTCGAGAAAAAATGGTGGGTGGTGGATGCCGAGGGGCAGACCCTGGGTCGCCTTGCTTCGCAGATTGCCCACATCCTTCGCGGCAAGCATAAGCCGCTTTTTACGCCGCACGTTGATTGTGGTGACTTCGTCATCGTGGTCAATGCCGACAAAGTGCAGATTGCACAACGCCGTGCCGAGCAGAAAGTGTATATCCACCACACCGGGTTTCCGGGTGGGCAGCGCATCCGCCCGTACAAGCAGATGTTGCAGAACAATCCGGAGGAGATCATCGAGATCGCCGTCCGCCGGATGATCCCACGCAACCGGCTTGGAAAACGGATTATGACCAAGCTGCGCGTTTATACCAGTGGCGACCACCCACACTCCGCACAGAAGCCAGAAGCACTCGAACTGAAATACAAGTAATCCCGCATAGCTACCAATGCCGAATTCAATCAACGTCGGGCGGCGCAAAAATGCAGTTGCACGGGTCTATCTAACCCCCGGAACCGGCAGCGTCACCGTTAACAACCGCGAGCTTATCAACTACTTCTCCGATCCGTTCGATCGCCAAACCATCATGTCGCCATTGGTGGCGGTGGAGATGGTTGACCGGTTCGATGTCCATGCCAACGTCAACGGCGGCGGGCGCGCCGGCCAAGCGGGTGCTATCCGTTTGGGCATTGCACGCGCACTGGTGGAGATTGACGAAACGCTGAAATCCCCGCTTCGCAAAGGGGGCCACATGACCCGCGACCCGCGCATGGTGGAACGGAAGAAGTACGGTCAGAAAAAAGCCCGCAAACGCTTCCAGTTCAGCAAGCGGTAATCCGCCCAGAAGGTTCCAACAGTTTGAACCAGGCAGAGGGGGTACCCACCGGTGGTGCGCCGCTGCCTGGTTCGTTGTTGTAGTTCGGGGCATCGAAAAAAGGCGAGGAGTGATTGGCAAGTGATGTGAAAACTCCTTCCCGAACTCTTCGCCACTGGCCACGAACAACTGACGACTGACAGTTTCTTATCACACATACCCTTCGATCCTTCGTGTGTGTTCCGCTTGTGGCGGAATAAGCGAAGAGAAATGACAAGGGTAGAGGTAACACCAATAACACAAACCAAACAACACCATGGCTTCACTTGAGATCGAAGATCTTCTGAACGCCGGTGCCCACTTTGGGCACCTGACCCGCCGCTGGAATCCCCAGATGCGCCAGTACATTTTTATGGAGCGCAACGGCATCCACATCATTGACCTGAAAAAAACCCAGGTTCTGGTTGATGATGCCCGCAACGCTGCCGAACGAATCGCTGCCGAAGGGAAGCGCATCCTGTTCGTTGGAACCAAAAAGCAGGCCCGCGACGTGGTTCGCAACGAAGCATCACGCATCGGCGCAAACTTCGTGAGCGAACGCTGGCTTGGCGGGATGCTGACCAACTTCGCCACCATCCGCAAATCCATCAAGCGGCTGAAGGATATTGAGAAGATGGAGGGGGATGGCTCAATCGAAAACTACACCAAGAAAGAACGGCTGATGATTAGCCGCGAAAAAGAACGCCTGGTGCGGGTGCTTGGCGGCATTGCCGACATGAACCGGCTCCCCGGCGCGCTCTACATCGTGGACATCAAAAAAGAACACCTTGCGGTGAAGGAAGCCAAGACGCTTGGCATTCCGGTGATCGCTATCGTGGACACCAACACCGACCCGCGCGACATTGATTTCCCAATCCCGGCCAACGACGACTCACTGAAAACCGTTGCCCTTATCACCAAAGTCATTGCCGACGGAGTTGCAATGGGCCGCGAAGCCAGCAAAGCCTTGATGGCCGAAGAGGGCGCGACCGACGATCGTGAGATGAAAGAACAGGGGAAAGAGGGCGCAGGCGATGATCCACAAGCACGCCGCCGTACCCGTTCCCGCCGTGGTGGCGGAAGCGGTGGTGGCCGTCGCGACGAATCGCGCGGTGGAAATGATGCCCCAGCAGCCGAGGCTCCAACCGCAGCCCCCGCCAGCGGTGAGTAAAAAAATACCGGATGTGGTGCTCCCCATCCCATATCCCCAACGTGAACAATCAGTTTATCAAACCATAGAATCTACCATGGCTATTTCAGCACAGGATGTAAAGACGCTCCGCGACCGTACCGGAGCCGGAATGGGCGACTGCAAAAAAGCCCTTGAAGAGACCGCAGGCGACATGGATGCTGCTATTGAAATCCTTCGGAAGAAGGGGGCAGCAACCGCCAGCAAGCGTGCCGATAAAGATGCCAACGAAGGCGTGGTTGCCACCGCTACCTCCGATGATCGCTCCAGCGCGGCTATCGTTGAGGTGAACTGCGAAACCGACTTTGTTGCCCGTAACGAGGAGTTCAGCTCCTTCGCCCGCTCGCTTGCCGGCCATGTGTTGGCCACCAAACCAGCAAGCATCGAAGCACTGTTGGCCAGCGACTTGAACGGCGTGGCAGTGCAAACGCAGCTGAACGACCTGCTGGCCAAATTCAACGAGCGGATTGAAATCCGCCGCTACGAAGTTGTGGAAACAAGCGGCGGCTACGTTGCCGATTATGTCCACAATGGCGACAAGTTGGGCGTGTTGGTGGAGTTCGGCGCGGCCAATGAAGGATTGAATGACGTGGGGCGTGATGTTGCCATGCAGGTGGCGGCCATGAACCCGGGCTACGTCCGCCGCGAGGAAGTGCCAGCCGACGTGCTGACCAAAGAGCGCGAAATCTACGCCGAGCAGATGCGGAACGAAGGGAAGCCGGAAGCGATTATCGAGAAAATCGTGACGGGCCGATTGGAGAAATACTACGCCGACAACGTGTTGCTGGAACAATCCTTCGTGAAAGATTCGGCGAAGGCAATCAACGAGGTGATCGGCGGGGCCAGCATCGTCCGGTTTATCCGCTTCAATTTGGGGCAGTAATCCGCCCCCGGTTGGTGGTGGTTTGTTTTAGAATCGCCGGCACAACCAAAACATGCGCTCCGCAAAAAATGGAGTTACACAAACAAGCCGCAAGCAGTACTGCTTGCGGCTTGTTTGCTGAAAAATCTGCCCAACACTGTTGGAAGTATTTCACACGCCAAAGACTCACCCGCTAAAAAATTCCCACCTCTCTCCATCGCTCGCCATCGTACCGGACGACGATGGTGGAATCCAACTTCATCTCCATTGGAATCTGCAGATACTCGGCCCGAAATGCGCGGACGATTCCCGGCGTTCGCCGCGCTGTTGGGCTGATGATGATGGGCAGCTCGGCCAGTGCAAACTCCGGCCCCCGTTGATTGATGCAAAGCATCGTGCGGCCTATGCTGGTCAGCCCGGAATCCCCCACAAACCCGACCACTGTTGCCCCGCCGGTTCGCCGCCGCAGCCCTTCGCCGGTGTAGCGGAACAGCGATGAGTCGGCAGCATCCGGCCCGAAGCCATAGACCCTGACGGTGTCGCCAACGGCGGTTGCCACCGCAACGCCACCCCGTGCCGGAACAATGAATGCCAACCGATCTTCTTGCAGCGGATCGAGTAACCGCTCGGCCATCACCACACACCAAGCCCCCGCCACCAGCACAAAAGCCCGCAACAGATACTGGCGCAAGCTGCGGCCAAACGCAAGGAAGATGGCCATCACCGCCAGAATCATCATTCCCAAAAATCCGATTGGAGGGAACTCAATCCCCGCAATGCCCGGCGAAGCAAGCAACCGAACAATCCAGGTAGCAACGGAGGTTACCAGAAATGCCGCCGCGCCATAAAAGTCGGCAACGAAGCCAAGCCCCACCAGTTGGAAGAGTGTTCCGATAAGCCCCACCGCCATTCCGATACTGGTCAGTGGAACCACCACCACGTTGGCAAGCAATCCCACCAGCGAAACGTAGCCAAAGTGATACAGGACAATCGGAAGGGTGAAGGCTTGTGCAGCAAAGGAGACAATCAGCGTTGTGGCAACGGCGCGGACAAAACGGTTGGAGGCTATCCAGTTATACCGTTGCATCAGCCGCTCGTGAAGCGGAACGTAGAGCATCAAAATTCCGGCAACCGAGGCCACCGAAAGCTGGAAGCCGATATCGAACAGATAGTTGGGGGAGAGCAGCAGGATCATCAGCGAAGCAAGACCCAGCGTGTTCAGCGGCCGCGACACACGCCCAAGCAGGCGGGCGGCCATGAACGCCACAGCCATCAGCGCGGCCCGCAGGATGGAGGGCGCGCCGCCGGTCAGCATGGTGTAGTAGCCGATGAACAGCACGTAGGCAACCACCTGCCACCCCCGGTGCGGAATCCACGAGACCAGCACAAACAGCCCCAACGCAATCACCGCAACGTGAAGCCCACTGACGGCAAGCACGTGTGTGGTTCCGGTTTGCATGAACGCTTGGCGGGTGGGGGCATCAACAAACTCACGCTCGCCAATCAGCAAGGCACGGATGATATCCCCTTCTTCGCCACCAACGTGCATCGCCGCAAAATCGCGTGCGGCCTGGCGGGCGGGGACCACTGCGTAGCGTTCAATCCAGCCGATGTCATCGTTGTGAAATATCCAGAGTGAGGTTGCGCGGCTGGGGGTGAAGGTGAGCGCAATCCCCCGCGAGCTGAGGTAGCCCGCGTAATCGAATCCGCCGGGAATAGATGAGTGGGTGGGCGCAGAAGCAGTGCCGGTGACGGAGATATGATCCCCCAATTTCGGCAGCCGAGAAAGGCCGGCAATGGTGGTGTCGTACAGCCGAACCAGCACGTTGCAGCCGGGGAGAACCGTGGCGTTGTGGAACAGAAGCGAATCGCACGCCACAACAAACTCAACACGGTTTTGGCGGATTACCGCCTCCTGCGTGACTCGCCCAATCAGCTCGGTTCTTCCAAGTTTCATCCCTGCTGGGAACTCTACTTGCTGCCGTTGCTGCAAGGCCATCAGCAACATCCCCGAAAAAAACATCAGCCCCAGCGCGGCAATCCCCGCAACGTCTGGCTTCCGCCGCAGAAGCAACGCCAACAACAATGCCGTGACGGCAAGCACACTGAAGTTGAGCCAAAGGGGAGGTGTAGCAAGGTGGGCAACAGCGATTCCGGCAGCAAGGGGTAGTGCCAGCTTCAGTGCGGGGAAGTATTTCCAGCCACGGTCGCGCATGATTGAAAAAAGGGAGGAAAAGAAAAATGTGCCGCGAAAGTAGAAAAAAGTAGGGGAGAATGCCACAGGTTTCCCTGATTCAGCGGGCACAAAAAAAAACAGCCTACCGCGCAACGGTAAGCTGTTTGGATTTTTTTTGGCAGGGTCGGGGATGTTTAGGAAGCAACCCCAACTTTTTGCGCTTGCTGTTTTGCAACATCGCCGAACTTCACTACTGTTTTGGCCATTTGTTCGGCACTATTCATTTGTGGGTTCAGGCGGTGCATCATCACCAGGTTGCCGCCATCCATCCGCATGGTTCCAACGGGTGAGCTGGTGTTGAATTCGGAAATCTGGCTTTCCACTTTCTGCTTTGCGTCGGCTGGCATTGCATCTAGGTTTGTCACCACGCCGCTGATGTCAACTTCTTGGTCGCTCACGTGGCTGATAAATGCCACTTCCTTCCCCGATCCAGCATCAACCAGCGCGATTTTATCGCCACGCATTTCCGCTTTCCAGGCTCCGGATGCGTTGCACTCATTTTGCAAACTGGTGTACAGTGTCTGCATGGCTGCCTTTGCATCTTTCACGTTGCCGGAAAGGTTGTTGCCAGCGGCAGGGGTTGTGCTGTTGCCAAACATCCCCGAGTTGTACAAACCGAACCCAACGGCAGCGATAACTAGCACCGCACCCAGGATGGTTAAAAGCGTTTTCTTGTTCATCGTCGTTCCCTTTTTGTGTTGTTGTTGTGTTGTTGTTGTTGATATCGGCTCAACGGTTCCTCATCGTTGTTCTGTTGCCGCAGTGTTGTTTGTGGTTGCTACTGCGGCCTTGTTCATCACCCGATCTGAGGGGGCTGTGGCCTTTTGAATGTTGCTGTTTCGATTAGTGTGGCTGCAAAGTTAGGGGGAAAGTCGTTGCAATGTTCATCTTCCGATCCCTTGTGCAACAAAAACTTTGCTCTGCTTCTGGCCGCTTGGTTATTCTTTTGCTGCCAGGTAGGCCATGACGATGCAGAGTGGCAGAAACAGCACGTGCTTCACTCCCAGCCCTGCACCACTCTGAACGGCTATCCCGCACACCACCGTAAACTTTACAAGGATGCCAGTGAGCTTGTGGCTGAACCGCCGACCCATTGCCGTAGCAAACCACTGGCGAACGGGGCGAATCGGGATGCGAAGCCCAAGTGCTGAGATGATGCTGGGGCGTTCCAATCTGGCCTTCCGTTTCAACTCCTGTTCTTGTGGGGAAACCGCACTGCGCTGCCGCCATTGTGCAAGCAGTACCACCAGAAGCATTGCAACCGCCAACCCAATCCCCAAATACGTTGCTGCGGGAATTGCAACCCCAAGTATCCAAAGCTGCACGCCAATCACACATATTCTGCCAACCATGTTGCCAGCCAACTGTGCTGGATGGGCACTGACAACTGCATCATCAATTTTTGCCGAAACCCATCCGTACAGTGCTGCTGGCGATAGGGCTGCTGGGTTGATTGCTACGTTCATCATGGCTTGGTTCTCCGGTTGCAGTTGGCTTGCTGATTTTTTCTGATGCAACCATACGGAGCCTTTCTACCGAAACCACTACGGATAAACTACGGAGAGCCTACGTACCGCAATCTGGTGGAGTGGAAGGCTGGATGCGGGCTTCTGCAGATAAAAAAAAGCCCGGTAACTTCCGCCGTGGTGCTTGGTTACTTTGCCGGGGGCGCGAATCTTTTGTTGTGGCATGCCGTTCGGGCGCGTCATCCTTTCCGTCGTTGCTCCCAGCTATTTCTGCTCAAACTTCCCATTCTGTTCTTCAATGGATGCACTCACCAGTTTCCTACATCACGGCACACTTCCCTTTACTGGGCGGGGCGACCAGATTGAGCAATTGCTTGCTTTTTGGCGTTCGGCTCCCGATGCCTACTCCATGCAGATTGCATTGGTGTTTGGCGAAGCAGGGGTGGGAAAAAGCCGATTAATAGATGAGCTTGGCCCGCAAGTAACCCACAACGAAGGCTTGCTGATCCGGCTGAAGTTGATCCCCGGCGCAACCATCTCCTTTGCCAGCCTGATTGCCCGCGCAATCCGCTGGAACGCCACCGCGCGCGGGCTGCTGAAAGAACCGATTATTGAATCACAAGCCGAATCGGTGGCGGCGTTGCACCGGCTTGCACGGCTGCGCCACACCTTGCTGGTGATTGAGGATATCCACCTTCTCCCGCGTGAGTCCATCGAAGATTTGCGGCAACTGCTGGATGGATTGTCGGGTGAGTTCATCAAGGTGATCCTTCTTGCCCGCCCCGTTGCCTTCGAATCGCGTGGGTTGCTGGAACCCTACCTAACCCAGGAACTTCACCTGCGTGGAATGAACCTTCAGGAGTTGGCGGCGTTGTGGGAGCGGCTCTTCCTTTCCAAAGCCGACCCGGCGGTGATTGAAACGCTGGCCAACGTCACGCTCGGAAATCCATTGGCCGTGCGCTCGGCATTGCGTGGGGCGTTGCAGTCGCGGTTGTTGTTGCTGGATTCGGCGGGGGCCCGTTGGGGGCCGGCGGTTACTACCGAGCTGTTCCGAGAGTATCTGCAGCGGTACGTTGGGACTTTGTCGGAAGGGATGGGGGCGCATCTTGAATCGGGTGAGCTTCGCGCCGCCGAGCAGTTGGCAACCCTGGGGGAAGTGTTTGCCCGCGAGACCGCAACGGCAATGCTTCCAAGCCTTCCAACACTGCTATCAATTCTTCTGCACAAAGGCATTTTGGTTGTCACCTCGGCTCCATCGCCACTGCCGCACACGGGCGATGGAACCGCTTTCTACACGTTCACTCACACACTGCTTCATCGCCATTTGGTGGCAACCGCTGTGGCCAATCGCAGCATAAACGGGGCTGGGCTGATTGCGGTTGTGGCCGGGCGGCTTCCGCTGTACTCCATCCTCCCGTTGGAATTACTCACCCAGCATGGGCTTGGCGATGCCCCACTTGCAACGGTGCAAGATGCCTTGAAGGTGCTCACCGATATGATCATCCCCCTGGCCGAAGGGACCGACTGGCGGTTTGCAACCCCAGCCTTGCAAGCCGCAAAAAGTTTGTTTGCCGCGTGCCAGCCCCAGCTTCACCAAACCGAGCAGCGGCAGCAGCAATTGCTGTTGAAAGGAATTGAGCTTTCGGTTCACTATGCCGCCAGCAACTACAAAGCCGTTCGCCAGGAGGTGGGGGAGTATCTGCAGCTTACCGAGCCGATGGAGTCGCTGGATGTTGTCTTGCGCCGCTACCACGCGCTTTCGCTGTTGATGACGGTTGAGATTTACCAAACCAGCCAGTTCCCAGAAGAAATTTGGGCCGAACTTCAGGCACTGCTGCAGCGGTTCCCGGAAATTGAACTCACCGAGGAGTACGTCCAAAACCTTACCAGCATTATCGGTGTGGTGATGTTGGTTCTGAACGACTACACGTTGCTGCGCCAGTTGGAACCCCGGTTGGAGGCGTTGCGGCAATCCGAACAGACACCGCCGCCGGTGCGCCGCCGCCTGCTGGTCGGTATCGCCCCGTACCTTCTGACGCTGTACGACACCGACGAACAACTTCAGCAGCGGATGGCCCTGGCGAAAGAGTTGGAAGCGATTGCCGATGAAAATTGGTTGGCGATTGTCAGCGGTCTTGTCCGCCTGTACGATGCCGCAGGCTTCTACCACCAGATGAACGCCGAGATTGAGAAACGGCTTCCCTACGCCCGGCGGTTGGGCCATGTGAAATCGGAGCTCAGTTGGCGGTTCCGCAGCCTGATCGCCAAAGCCGCATTTGGCACCCAGCCCCAACAGATTATTGAGCAAGTTGGCGAGATGTTTACCGACCACTTTGGCGTGATGCCGGCCAGTGTCCGCTACCAGTTGGGGGATCGCCTTTGCTTCATTGCCTTGATGCTGGACCAGCCCGATCTGGCCAAGCAGGTCTTCCACCAGTACAACCACGGCGCGCCGGAACCGTTAGAAATGGGGGTGCTTCTGGGGCTGCACAGCGGAACCCTTGACCAACTTCCTGAACATCTTCCGGTGCGGGCATTTCGGGAGTTCGAGCTGTTCGTGAACGCTGCGTTGCTTCGCCAACCACTATCCGAACCGCAGATGTTGCGGGTGATTCAGGAGGTGCTATCCCCCGCATTTCTTCACGCTGGCGAACTACTGATTGTTCATGCAGCATTCCAACTGATCCAAACCCGCATCATGCCACGATTGCAGGACAGGGGAATTATTGGCCAGATTGAGGAGGCAATGCGGCAAACGATGGTTGGAGTGATGTGGTGGATGCACCAGCGGGGAATGTTCGCTTTTATGAAACCGATGGTGGCGCGCTACCCACACTTGCTCACCGAACAATCCACCACAACCTGGGGGCAGCGAATCCAGGCGTTGGAAGAAAGTTATCAATCGGAGCATGGCAGGCCGGATCAGCAGATCATCCAGATCACGATGGTGGGGGATATTTCCGTGCAGGAACCGAACCGCGCCGCGCAAGCCGTTCGCGGCGCGCGCAACCGCACGCTGCTTGCCTTGATGGTGGCCAACCAGATGCTCCGCCGCCCCCTCACCAACGCAGAGTTCTGCCAGATAGCAACCGGTGTCGAGCAAGATGATGAGTACGCCCAACGCCTAACCCGCATGGCAATTTCGCGGCTTCGCGGGTTGATTGGGCGCAACACCATTCTCACCAAATCGGGAACGCCACGGCTGAACCCTGCCCTCGTTCGGGTGGACTTGCTGGAAGCACAGCAGCACATCAATAATGCCCTGGCAGCCGCAGGTGAAATGGCGTTGTTTCGCGCTTGGTCCTTGATGATTGCCGCGCTGGACATTGTTCGGGGCGAAGTCCCGTTCCCGACACAGTACGAACGGTTTTTCGAGGCGGCCCGTGATGATTTCGAGCACCGACTCCGTTCGGCTGTTCTTCATGTTGTTCGGCTTCTGTTGGAAGAAGATGACCTTCAGTACGCCGAAGAACTGCTACGCCGCACAATCCAGAATATGCCCGGCGACCCAGAGCTATCGGACCTTCTATCAACCGTTCTGCTGAAACAACACCAGCGTGCCGAAGCGGAGCGGTTGCGGCTAACAGCAGTGCGGTTGGCTGTGAGCTAAGATGAGATAGCTGCGGTGGGATTACGGTGAGATAGTCAGAAGGTAGTTGCGTCGCAGATACGCCAGCCGAAATCCAGCACGCACCATGTTGTGAAAGGAAGAGTTCGGTTGTTCGGGTTGGTGCTGGCGAGTTTCGGCAATAAGATGGCCGCAGCCCAAGCCAGCCGCATCGTTGATACGTCGAGCAAGTAATGCCAACTGCCCCCCACGCCGCCGATACGCGGGGCGGGTGGAAGCAATCCCAAGCCATGCAATCCCATCACGCACAAACATTGCGGCTGTGCCTACTGGCGTTGTGCCGTCGAACGCTAGATAGTGAAACCATCCGGTGCGCCCCACAGCCGCGCCGAACCCTTCGGCCATAATTGCTGGCATCCCAAAACCTTCGCAAGCAACCTTGCCAAACAGCTCGGCCTGCTGCGGCTGAATCTGCTGAACGTGTAGGCTGCCGCTTGCCGCAATTCTTGGTGTGGACGCACGCTGCATCTTGGCCCATGCATCAATCAAGGCTATCCCTTCTCGCCCAAGAATGTTCGGCAATCCCATCTGGTCGGCTATCGGGTTGCTGTGGATCAGGCATTGTTGCACCCCATGCTGGCGATAGCAGCTGATGATATCTTTCACCAAATGCTCAGTTACCGGTTCGGTAACTCCCAACCCAATCACTCTGTTGAACAAAAGCAACGGTGTGCCGGGGGCAATCAACACAACGCTTCCACCAATCCGCTCAACATGAATCCCCAACCTAGCACGGTAATCCCCCTGGGACGACCGTTGAAGGTCGCCCCAGGCCTCGGCCTCACCCATCTCAATCGCCTGAATTTCCTTGTTGGAAGCACCAGTACTGGAAACCCCAGTTGGAATAGTATCCGCAGCCATTTCTATCATACAAGCAGTGTGTTCATCTGGTGGCTTGTGGAAAGAAAAAAAGGGGGGGGACGAGAGAGGAACTCATCATTTTTTCTTGAATACGGCCTTGAAGACCGCAGCCGTGGCTCCGCCAATCATAACCGTACTGCTGATTGATAGCTCACGCGGTGTGGTGAATTCCGCCACAATTTCTTCCATCATCGGTGCGCCACCATCGGCCACCCCTTCGTAGCGGAATTCCATCCGTTTGTCGTTGATCCATTTCCCGCTGTGGTCGTGGGTTTCGCCAAAGCTGGTGATACTGAACATATGGAGTGCGTCGCGTCCGGCATCATAGCCGAACATATCGGTTTCGTTGTAGGTGCCCATGCCGGGGATTGTCCCACGAACCGTTGACATCAGCCCCCACCCGCCGGAGATTGGCTTGTTGCTCATCGTTAGCGGAAAACGGAGCGTTTGCTCCCCCGTTGTTAGCGTTGCGTTGCCGGCCCATTCCCCGGCTCCAAGCGCGATAATCCGTTTGATTTGATCCGAGACTTTTGGCGGACCTTCCTGTGCGTTGGTGGGAATGGAGGTTGCCAGTTGCAGAAGAATTGCCGCAGCGATAACAGCCGTGCTGCGCAAGATTGGTGTTGTTGCCGACATTGTGATCCCTTTCCTTGATTGTTGTTGTTGCGTCCCTGATGACCCCGGCGATGTTGCCGAAATCATGGGTGCAAAACTATCCTCCACACGCTGCGACGGCATCCGTGCCAGCACGTAAATTCAGCCAATGGGAACACGTAATTTCACCGAGCAGGGGGGGGAAGAAGCGAAGTTTATCGGTGGCTGGCGAATTGTGGTGGCGGGCAGTAAGGCAACAGAACCTCTATCATTTTTTCTGCTGCCACACCCACGCAGTTGCAACGGCGCGGGCGGTGCGGCCGGTGGCACCAAGTTTCAGATAGATGTTCGAGACGTGCCGCTCCACTGTTCGGATGCTTAGGAAAAGTTCCGTGGCAATCTGCTCGTTGCTTTTTCCGGCAGCAATCAGCATCAGAATTTCTGTTTCGCGGCGGGTGAGGTCATCGGTGGCAGAGCCGGAGCGGGCGGTGGAGTAGTTGTGCGGTGAGGCGATAATGGCTGCTGCGCGTTCTGCATCGCGTAGCGCGCCCAGCCGCCGCAGTGATTGTTCGGCCGACTTGGCTTCTTCGTTAGCGCGCGTGTGGTCGCCAAGTTGGTGAAGCAGGTTGGCAAGCTCAATCCGGGCGCATCCCCCTTCGAACGGCATGGGGGTGCGGTCGTATAAATCAATAGCATCTTCAAGATGAAACAGGGCTTCGCGAAGATTGCCGATGGCAGCGGCAAACAGGCCGTCGGCTGCATGAATTGCCGCGTGCAACGGCGAGGTGTTGAACCGGCTTGCAATCTCCCGGATTTCTGTCAAGGCTTGCTCGGCTTCCTGCATATTTCCCGCAGCAAGCTGCGCACGCAGCAAAAATTCTAGCCCCGGAACTCGTTCGGTGCGATCGGCAAGGGGGATGCGGCGAAGGTAGCGTTCCATCATTCCAATCGCCCCAATAGGATTGCCGTTGTGGAGCAAGATTGCCGCACGCCCCAGCATCGAAAGTGGATGGGATGGCGCTTCGGCAAATAGTGTTTCAGCCTCGGCAAATCTTCCTTGCCTGCGCCGAAGCTCCCCTATCCGAACGGTGCAGGCTGCCACTTGCCCTGGGCGGCATTCGCGCAGCATTGTGGCGGTGTTCATCAGCTCTTGCTCGGCTTCGTTCCATCGCCCTTGCGTCATCAGGATGCTGGCATATTGCGTACGGCACGACCCAAAAACGGAGGCCATGCGCCAGCGGCTGCTGAATTTGGAGATACGGATGCACCATTGTGCGGCGCGGTCGTAATCGCGGATCCGTTCGCAGGCGGCAATCAGGTAGCAGCAGGTGCTGCCAATAGCGTTGATGTCGTCGGTTTCCCCTGCGATTGCGGCGGCGGTGGCTTCGTCCAGCAATCGCATCCCTTCCACCGGCTCTCCCTGGCTAACCAGTGCCAGCCCACGCAGTGCCAATGCTAGCATCTCGATATCGGGTGCGTTGAAGTTGCGCCCGTGGCGTAGCGCGCTATCGGCGTAGGTGATTGCTTCGCTGGGGTCTTTCTGAATCAGCAATGCAACATGAGCTTGAAGCATGGTAAGAAATCCGGCTTCGCGGCATGGGCCGTATTCTTCAATGGCGCGTAGCCCGCGCGCCAGCCACCCGTTAGCAATCGCAAAATCGCCGCGGAATTCACCATAATCACTTGCTACCAGCCCGGCCACCCGCGCCATCCCGTGGTGGTTATTGGCTTCGCGGTGCAGAGCGTAGGCCCGTTCGCGGGCTTCGATTGTGGTGGTTGCATCGTTCAAAAAGTAGGCTGCTGCTGCCATCCCCTCCAACGCTTCGGCGGTTTCCTTCTGGCCCAGTGTTTTGCTGAAACAATCGGCGGCAACCTCCCATTCCCCCCGGGAAAGCGCTTGGTTCCCGGCGTTCAGAAGGCTAGTGTAGTCGGCATCAAGCATTGTTTAACACTACGAAGAACAGCATGAAGTAGATGGGAACAGAGACAGTGACAAACATAAGAAAATCAGCAGGGAAAATGCTCCCGTAAAAATTTAGAACGTATCTGTGGTCATGCTTAATGGCCACGGCGAACCAAAGGTGTACCTTTGCACCATACATGACAAAGGATATCCCGTACACCGTGCACCCCCCTTTCCCCAATGCTCAAAACCGACTACCAACTTCCCGATGAAATTCTTCGACGTTCTCTTCCTGCTTGTGATCGCTGGGCTTGGCGCGGTTTCCCTGTTCGGTGGGTGTGCAAAAAAAGTTGGCGGGATGACTGGGCCGCTGGCAACCGCACCAAGCGTGGAACGTGAGATTTGGGAGCGAATTAATCAACACCGTCGAACGCTTCGGCTGCCGGCGTTGGAGTACAGCATGGCAATGGCCGAACAAGCGCAAACCCACGCGGAGCAGATGGGGAGTGGGGAGGTTCCGTTTGGCCACCAGGGCTTTGATGAACGTGCCGAGGCGATTGCCGAAACCGTGCAGTTCAACGGGATTTCCGAAAATGTTGCTTGGTGTTCCGACACCAAATCCATTGCCGACACCGCCGTGAAATTGTGGCTTGCCAGCCCAAGCCACCGCCGCAATATCGAAGGCGATTACACCCTTACCGGCATTGGTGCCGCGCTGAACCAGCAGGGTGTCTGGTATTTCACACAGATTTTTGCGAAGCAGAGGTAGTTTATCCGTCGCCTGATTCGTTACTTGCCAACGTTTTCCGTTCTACGTCCGCAACCGTTCACATTCCCAAACTCAAACACATGGATATCGTTTTTACGCTTCACTCGCACACACGTTGGCTGGTTGCAATCGCGGCGGTGGTGGCTATCGTGAAACTGGCAATCACTGCAATGCAGGGGAAGGAGTATGGCAAGGGGGATCGCATCGTCACCTCGGCGTTCGTTGGGATGCTGGACCTTCAGATGGCAATCGGGCTGGTGCTGCTGGTTTGGCGGCTGGCCGCGGGGGTAACGATTTCGCGGTTTGTCTGGGAGCATTTCGCCACCATGCTGATCGCTATTTCGATAGCACACATTATGAGCACACGCACCCAAACCAAAACCGCGCCAAACGCCCGCGCGCGCGTCATGCTGCTGACGTTTCTGGGGGTGGCAGTGCTGGTCTATGTTGGCATCATGCGGCTGCCGCAGGGTGGCTTGCACTTGTTCATGCCGTAAGCCGTGCGCGTGTGGAAGATTGGTGTGGGATCGCTTACTCACCCCTGACCGATTTCATCAACGCTTGCGCCCGTTCTGTGATGACTGCTGGCGAACTGACGCTTCCATCGGGATTGTGCGTTAGCCAGCTTCCCACATTCAGAATTGCCGCGCCGGCTTGCAACAGTGGCCCCGCCGTTCGGTCGGTAATCCCACCCGAGGGCGCAAACCGGATGTCGGGAAATGGCCCGCGGAGTGTGGTGATATGCTTCACAGGGTCGGGGAGCATCGGGAAAATTTTTACAAGGTCCGCCCCTGCGCGCCAAGCAGCAAGAATTTCCGTTGGAGTACCCCCCCCGGCCATGCTCACCAATCCATGCTGTGCTGTCCGTTCAATGATGCGGGTGTCGAGCATCGGGCTTGCCACAAACGCGGCTCCGGCGGCTGCGGCAACCTCAACATCTTCCAACGTCAAGATTGTTCCGGCCCCGGCGATGACGTTCGGAGTCTGGGCAGCTTCTTGCAGCAACGCGCTGGCGTTCGGGGTTGTCCATGTCACCTCAACCACGGAAATTCCTCCGCGCACAATCGCTTCAATGGCCTGCGCAGCATCCCGCTGCGTCTGCATCCGAACAACGGCAATCACGCCGTAACGAAGCATCCGGTTCAGTGTAGTTCCCATTGCCAAGTGAGGAAAATCCAGTCGGTGAATTGAGTTTTACGATACCCGCATTGCTGCCAGCGGATCATTGCAGCAAGCCCTTGCTTCAGTAAATCTAACGATGCGCACCGTTCAAACAGCCTACATGAAAAACCTTCTTGCCAGCTTGTTGTTTTTTGCAGTTCTATCAGTTGCGGCGCAATCGCAACCGGTGAAGTCCTACCACACCACACTCTTCGGCACGCTTGATCCCGATATTCAGAAGCAGGGAACATACTCCGCGCTAACCGGCTACGCGGCTCCCGACGGACGTGAGTACGCACTGCTTGGTGGCTTCACCGGAACCTATGTGATTGATGTCACCCAGGCTCCGCTGAAGCTGGTAAGTTTCATCCCCGGCCCAACAAGCCTGTGGCGCGAAATGAAAACGTGGGGTTCCTACGGCTACGTGGTAAGCGAAGGGGGAAGCGGCTTGCAGATTATTGACCTAACGCAGCTTCCGCTGAAAGCCGCGTTGCTCCGTGCCGACACCTCCGCGTTCCGCACCGCCCACACCGTTTCGGTGGAGGGGAATTATCTGTACGTGAACGGAACCAACCCCGAAGCAGGCGCAAACCAGGGGACGCTGATTTTTGACCTTTCGGTGGATCCAACCCGCCCACGGTTAGTTGGGAAATGGACCGGCAGATACGTGCACGATTGCAGCGTCCGGAACGACACCCTGTACGCAGCGGCAATTCTTGATGGCCAGCTTGATATTGTCTATCTGGGAAAAGACCGGAAAAATCCGGTGCAAATTACCAACGTGAAATATCCCGGCGCGGGAACTCACAACGCCGAGGCCACGATTGATGGCCGCTACATTCTTACCAGCGACGAAATTGGGAGCACCCCAAAAACATTGAAAGTGTGGGACCGAACTGATATTCAAAACATCAGAAAAGTTGCTGATTGGACCCCCGTTCCAGGGGAGATTATCCACAATGTTCATATCAAGGGGAACCATGCGTTTATCGCGTGGTACAGTGCCGGAACCCGCATTGTTGACATCAGCGACCCAACCAACCCGGTGCAAGTTGGCTACTACGACACCTACCCCGAAGCGGGTGAGTTTTTTGCGGGAAATTGGGGGACCTATCCTTATCTACCCAGCGGTAAAATTTTAAGCAGCGATATGCAAACTGGGCTGCACGTTTTCACGTTCAACGGCGCAACGCCCGGGCGGGTAAGCGGGCGGGTGATTGATGCCCTGACCAACAAACCAATCCCCTTTGCACGCGTAGATCTTACCGATCTGAAAATTCGGATCATCACCGACACTCTGGGCCGGTACACCTTTGCCGGCGCGGCGGATTCCCTGAATTGGGCCGCATCTATCCAAGATTACCTTCCCCGCTCCGGCAAATTTTACATTGACCCAAAGGGTGCCCAGCATGACATCTATTTATCGAAACTGCCGTTGGCCGAACTCACCCTTCGTGTGGTTGATGACGGGACAAACCAAGCGGTTCCCAATTTCGGTTGGCGACTAACCGAGCGTTCCTTTGCCGAAGGTGTTGCACCAAACGGGCTTCAAATATTTTCGCTTCCGGCGGACAGCACCTATCAGATGTTTGTTGGTGCGTGGGGATACCGAACGCAGTTGGTGCAGTTCGGTTCCAAAGGGGGAACCACGCAGGAGGTGCGGCTGAAGCGGGGATACTACGACAACGCAGAAGTTGACTTGGGATGGGCCTTGAGCGACACCGCCGATAATGCTGTTTCGGGCGGGTGGGAGCGGGGCATTCCGATTGGGACGGTGGCAGATATTCCACGTCGCGGGGAAACGGAAATCCAACCCGACAGCGACCGCACAACCACCCCCGGGGATCATGCTTTCGTCACCGGCATCACTGGCACCGAAGGGAGCAACATCGGTGCCGCCGACGTGGACAACGGGATCACACGGCTAACCTCGCCAGCGTTTGATTTAACTGGCTGGTACGACCCGTACATCGCCGTAGATTTGTGGTACTCACGCGGTGGAAATATCCAGGGAATTGATGACACGATGGACGTGCTGCTATCGAACGACAACGGCAAAACGTGGGCGGTGATTGACAGAATAACCGACTCGGCTGACGCTTGGAAACGCTACGAATATCAAGTGCGAAAATTTCTTGAACCAACTTCCCAGATGCTTTTTCGCATTGAAGTAAGCGACCAGTACGACCCGTCGTTGGTGGAGGCGGCAATGGATGAATTTGAGGTTGAAGAGCGGGGCGATGCCACCGGAGTTGATGAAAAAAATGATGGAAAAAATAATGTGAAAATTGCGGTAAGTGAAATTGCAATCACGCTGCAACCGAACCCGCTGGTTTCTGGGCAAGGTGAGGTGATGATGGAGCTTGCCAAGCCAATGCATCATCTTCGCGTTGAATTATTCAACACTGCCGGGGAGCGGATACTAAAATTGCACGATGCAGCCGCCGCAGCCGGGATATTGCGTATTTCACTTGATGCCACCTCAGTAGCCGCAGGAAATTACCAGCTAACCATCACCGCCGATGGGAAAGTGTGGAGTAGGGGGGTGGTGGTGAAGTAGAGCCAATGTGGAAAGCAAATCATACACGCTAGTACAAATGAATTATAAAACTATAGACTTATTTGCTGGCATCGGAGGCATCCGACTTGGATTCGAAGCCTACGGTTGCCAGACTGTATTTGCTTCTGAATGGGATAGCCATGCCCAGAATATGTATGAAGCTAATTTTGGAGAGAGACCATTTGGTGACATTAATGCAATCGCGCCCAACGACATCCCAGACCATGATATTTTGTTAGCTGGATTCCCATGCCAACCGTTTAGCATTGCAGGTAAAGGGCTTGGCTTTTCAGACACAAGGGGCACGCTATTCTTTAACATTGAAGCGATCTTGGAAGCAAAACGCCCCCAAGCCTTTCTGCTTGAAAACGTAAAGCGATTAACAACACATGATAATGGAAATACATTCGCAGTGATTTTAGAGAAATTAACAGGTTTGGGCTATACCGTGTATCATAAAGTTTTCAATTCGCTTGAATTTGGTGTTCCGCAAAAAAGAGAAAGAATTTACATCGTTGGCTTTAAAGACCAGATTCACTTCCAATTTCCTAAGCCATGTGGTTATTATAAGCCACTATCTGAAATTTTAGAAAAAGAAGAAGATGTTGCTCAAAGTTATTTCCTTTCTGAAAAATTAAAGAACAAAAGATTGCAAGCGATTAAGCATGTTCCGCCCTCACCTTCTATTTGGCATGAAAATATCGGGGGGAATATTTCGGCACTTCCATATTCTTGTGCATTACGAGCTGGCGGTAGCTACAACTATCTTGTGGTCAATGGAGTTAGAAGATTGACGGGGAGAGAGATGCTTAGGCTTCAAGGGTTTCCTGATACTTTCATTATAAATGTACCATATTCGCAATTAAGGAAGGTTGCTGGTAATTCAGTTACCGTCCCCGTTATTCGTGCTATTGCAGGAGAAATGATTGAAGCATTACAACATAAAAAAAATGCTCATAAAATGGGTACTCAGCTTTCTTTATTAGAGGCAACTTGTGAGTATTGAGCAATCAAAAAAATCCTTAGATAGGATCATTGATAAGGCACGAGTTCATTTGTATAAGCCTATACAAATTGCTGAAATCCTACATCGTGATAGAGTAGTGCAAGACATTAATCTTGCAGATCTACCCACATACCGAATAGCGTCAAAAAAGTGGAGAGATTTAATTTGCATAAGATTTTTAGGGAGAACCTCAACTTCTTCAGCACGGTACCAAGATGATGTTTTTAATGAGAATGCAATTCCCCCTAAAATTCTGATGGAGTTAGGAAAAGAAAACAGAAAAAAGAATGGCATAGTAGAATCCTATATTTATAGGAAATTTGCGCAGAGATTTACTCAAATGTCATCAGGGCTTGACTATTGTCTGATACATGATAAATCTAATTTTAAGTTGGATAGGTTTTTAGATATTTTTTGGAATGAACCAGGGTTAAGAAGAAGTATAGATAAAGTGTATGAGATCGTTGTGTTCTCATTGTTTTCGGCTTTAATTGAAGCATTGGATGTTTCAATTGAAGTTCGTGCAAATCCTTCAAAAATGAAAATTTTAAAGGAATTTGAAGATTTTTCAAAAAGGATAATGCAGCTTTCTACTAATCAAACAACCTTGACAAGAAAAGCAATCCTCAATCGAGTAGGTGTTACTAATGCAGCAGATAGAGGACTGGATATGTGGGCAAATTTTGGACTTGCTATTCAAATAAAACATCTATCGCTTACTGAAGACCTTGCTGAAAGTATGGTCTCCTCAATTTCAAGTGATCGAATAGTCGTTGTCTGTAAAGATGCAGAAGAAAAGGTGATTGTCTCACTATTAAATCAGATCGGCTGGAAATCAAAAATTCAGAGTGTGGTGACAGAATCACACCTGATAGATTGGTATGAAAAAGCACTAAGAGGAAAATTCGCACTATCTATTGGAGATAAAGTCCTTTACCTATTGGCTGAAGAAATAAAAACTGAATTCCCAGTGACTAATAGTGCTGAATTCAATGAGTTTTACAACCAAAGAGGCTATAACCAAATTTCTGATGCTTTCTGGTTTGATGAGATGCCGTAGAGTAGCAGTACGCTTCTCCCAAAAAAACACTCCATCTAATCAAACAAATTCGCGGCCTTCAGCAAGGCTTGTTGGTCAATAATTCGGATTTTTCGCCCGACAAAATCAATGCTCCCTTCTTGCCGGAAATCGCTTAAAATTCGGATTGTGGATTCTGTGGCCGAGCCGATAATGTTCGCAAGCTCTTCGCGCGTTACCACCACATTCAACGTTTGGTTATCGGGTTTTAGTCCGTAGGTGTCTTTCAGCAGCAGCAGTGCTTCGGCAAGGCGTTCTTTTGCCGGTTTCTGTGCCATGTCAACAATCCGGTCCTCGGCGTGGCGAAGCTCTTCAGAAAGGAGTTTCAGCACGCGCATCGAGAAATTTTGGTTGGCCGTCAGGAGCGAAAGAAAGACGGATTTGGGGATGTAACAGAGGATGGAGTCTTCCATCGGCACAGCAAATGCCGAGTAGGTTTCTCCGCTAAGAAGGGAGCGGTAGCCGATCAAGTCGCCAGCTTTTGCCAAGCGAACAATCTGCTCCTTGTCATCCTTCCCATGCTTGTACAGCTTCACTTTTCCCCGCTGCAAGCAGTACAGCCCGTTCGGGCTATCGCCAGCAAAGAAGATGATCTGGCCTTTGCGATAATGCTTGCAAACTTTGGTTTCCGAGATTGACTCAACTTGGTTTGCAGTAAGATCGGCGAAAATGGAAATGCCTTTAGCAAGGCATTGATCGCATTCAGGAATGGGAGTTCTGGCAGGTTTCAGCATGGCGCATCGCTTGGTTCGCAGTTCACTGAAGTTCGCCCTTTTCGGCAGGGCTGTCAAACCATCCACGTTCAAAACGTGTGATAAAATAACAAACAAAGGTTGGCAATCGCTGCCAACCTTTGTTTGTGTTTGTGCAATTCGCCCGCCGCGGCTCCTGTTGTACTCTGGGCCAACATCACCCCGAGGGAGAGGAGACCTCGCCCTCCGGTGGCTCCGCTCATTCATCGACTGGCTCAACATGAGCGGAGGGCGAGATTCGGAAGCAGCGCCCACATCCTCTATTTCCTACTCTTCATTCGGCATTCGGCATTCGACATTCGGCATTCCAAAGTTAGTGGACTTCAAGGTAGCGGTCCAACTCCCACTGCGAAACCGCAATCCGGTACTGATCCCACTCCTGCATTTTAGCTTGGTAGAACTTGTTGAACGTGAACTCACCCAACGCCCCACGGATCACATCGTTGGCGGCCAATGCTTCAAGAGCCTCCTTCAATGTTGCCGCCACCGCGCCAATTCCCCGCTCGTGAATCTCCTCTTTCGTCATCTCAAAAATGTCATCTTCAACCGGGGCGGGTGGGGTCATCCCTTTTTCAACGCCGTCAAGGCCAGCGGCAAGCAGCACGGCGAATGCAAGGTAGGGGTTGGCCGCTGGGTCTGGGCAGCGGATTTCTACGCGAACGGCTTTCTCGCGCCCTGGCGTGTAGCGTGGCACACGGATCAGCACCGAGCGATTCCGCTGGCCCCACGCCACGTTCACTGGGGCTTCGTAGCCAACAACCAACCGTTTGTAGCTGTTGATGGTGGGGTTAATGATGGCATTCAACGCCTTGATGTGGTGCATCTGCCCAGCGATAAAACTGCGTGCAAAATTGCTGAGTGAGTATTCCCCGTCGGCATCGAACATCATGTTTTGCCCTTCGGTGGTGAACAACGATTGGTGGACGTGCATCCCCGAACCATTGATTCCGGCAATCGGCTTTGGCATGAAGGTGGCGTGCAGCCCGTGGCGTTGCGCAATGGACTTGAAGGCGTAGCGCAGCGTCACCGAAGCATCGGCCCCGGCAAGCGCGTCGCAGTAGCGGAAGTCAATCTCATGCTGGCCAATGGCAACCTCGTGGTGAAGTGCCTCAACATCAATCCCAAACTGCTGCAACGATACCGTCATCTCTTGGCGAATCTCGGCGGCGGCATCGGTGGTTTGGTCAAAATATCCCCCCTGGTCGTGGGGAAGTGCTGTCAGCTTGCCGTTTTCCTTCTTGAACAAAAAGAACTCCAACTCCGGCCCCACATTGAACACATATCCCATCTGCTTTGCCCGCTCAAGCTGGCGTTTCAGGATGAACCGAGGGTCCCCTTCGAACGGCGAACCATCCGGCATGAACACGTCGCAGATGATGCGGGCAAGGGTTCCGCTGGGTGAGCTTTGGGTCCATGGAATCACGGCGAACGTGTCCAGGTCCAACTTCAAAAACATGTCGCTTTCGTGGATTCGGGCGAATCCTTCAATCGAGCTGCCATCGAACCAGACGTTGTTGTCAATGGCTTCTTCCAACTTCCAAACGGGGATTGTGACCGCTTTCAGCACGCCGACAATATCGGTGAACTGAAGGTTCACAAACTGCACGTTCCGCTCGCGTGCTAACTCCAAAACTTGCTGTTTGGTGATTCCCATTGTGTGTGATGCTCCGTTGATAGGGTTTGAATTTGTATTGCCAGAAGAACCGTCTTCGGTTGTTTCTCTAAGTTTGTGCCGCTTTCGTTCCCCGCTCGCGCCGTCCTTCGCTCACAACCTCGTCGGCGTGGGCTAACGGCAGCGCAAGGGTCTCTTTCTGGGTGGATAGCACCAAGCTGGTGCGGGTTTTTACCACGCCGGGCCACCGCTGAATCTCGGCCAGCAAGGCTTCAAGGGTTCCGGTGTTCTTGGTTCGGATTTTGATAAGGTGGCTTCCGTCGCCGGTGATTGCGTGGCACTCCATGATCTCTTCGTGGGCAACCGCCTTTGCCAGAAACTTGGGGTAGTGGGTGCTGGAATCCACCCGAACTTCGATGAACGCGGTGATGTCAAGCGCCAGATAGCGCGCCTCAAGTTGGGCATGGAACCCGCGAATGATCCCGCGCTCCTCCAGCTTCCGCAGCCGTTCGGCCACCGCAGGTGAGGATAGCCCTACTTGCTCGGCCAGTGATCCCTGGCTGATCCGTCCGTTGGATTGAAGGACCCGAAGCAACTCAAGGTCTATGCTGTCAAGATCAGTGGAGAGGCGCATTGGCTTTGATTAGTTAAGCAAGTGCGCAAACATACAAAACAAATTTAGGTTGCAATGGTGCAGCACAAGAAAAACTTATGATTGAACGTTACACGCGCCCGCAGATGGGCGCAATCTGGCAGGATCAGAACAAGTACAGCATCTGGCTGGAAATTGAAACCCTTGCTGTGGAGGCTCAAGCCGAAATGGGGATTATCCCCCGTGAAGCCGCCGAAGCCGTCCGCCAGCGCGGGGCATTCGATGTTGCGCGGGTGCTGGAAATTGAGGAAACCACAAAGCATGACGTGATCGCCTTCCTGACGAACGTTGCCGAGTACGTTGGCGAGCCATCCCGCTACGTCCACTTGGGGATGACCAGCAGCGACGTGCTGGACACCTGCCTTGCTGTGCAACTGAAACAAGCCGGGGAACTTCTGCTTGACGGCCTTGTGGCACTGCGCGACGTTCTGGCTCGGCGTGCAAAGGAGTTCAAACACACCATGATGATTGGCCGCTCGCACGGGATCCATGCCGAGCCGATCACGTTCGGGCTGAAGTTGGCGTTGTGGCACCAGGAAACTGAGCGGAATATCGAGCGGATGAAGCGGGCGATTGAGGTGATTGCCTACGGCCAGATTTCCGGCGCGGTCGGGACCTTCGAGCATCTTAGCCCGCAGGTGGAGGAGTACGTCTGCCAGCGGCTGGGGCTGAAGCCGGACCCGGTGACAACCCAGGTCATCCAACGCGACCGCCATGCTGAGTACATGGCCACGCTTGGGGTGATTGCCGCAACGCTGGAGCAGTTCGCAACGGAAATCCGCCACTTGCAGCGGACCGAGGTGCTGGAAGCCGAAGAGTATTTCTCGGCGGGGCAGAAGGGAAGCTCGGCAATGCCACACAAGCGGAACCCGATCATCAGCGAGCGGGTGTGCGGAATGGCGCGCATCATCCGCGCCAACGCGCTGGCGGCAATGGAGAACGTTGCATTGTGGCACGAGCGCGACATCAGCCACTCTTCCGTTGAGCGGGTGATCTGCCCCGACAGCACCATCGCCCTTGATTACATCTTGGACAAAATGACCACGATGGTGGAGCGCCTGCTGGTCTATCCCGACAACATGATGAAGAATCTGGAAATCACCAGCGGGCTTCATTTCTCGCAGACGATCTTGCTGGAGTTGGCAAAGCGTGGGATCAGCCGCGAAGATGCTTACTCCATGGTGCAGCGAAACGCCATGCAAGTTTGGCAAACCCGCGAGCCGTTTGCCGAAGTTCTGAAGCGCGATGCCGAGCTAACCGGGATTCTGCCAGCCGAAGAAATTGACAACCTGTGCGACCTGCAGAAATCCATCCGTAATGTTGACTACATCTTCCAGCGGTGCGGGTTGGGGGAAGAGTAAGGGAGAAAAAAATCCAGAAAAAAAGGCGTAGCTACCAGAACGTAGCTACGCCTTTTGTTTGATATCACTCTGCCAGAAAAACAAAGGGGATAAGCGGTTGGCTCCAAACAAAGTGGTTTGCGAATGCCAGAAGGGTTAGCGGAGACAATAACACTCGTTCGTCATCGCCCCGACGGGTCGGGGGCTTCGACAAGGAGCGATAGCGACGTGGCACCGCGAAGCAGCTTCGAAGCCCATCTGGCGGCCAGCACGGTGTTCGATGACTTCACGGAACTCCCCTTGGAGTAGTCGTTGCCTCAATCTGACGACTGCTAAACTTGATTTGATCTTGCGGATACTCCATTGGGAGGTCATCAACTCCAGAAGAGAGTTGGCAACGGAAGTCAATCGGGTGCGGTAAATCACGGAGTCTCCCACCATAGGTCGGTATTTCATCAACTGGTGGAGCTTTCATAAAATGTACGTTCCCATCCCAACTTGCGGCAAAACTTGCCGTACCAGAACCATCAATATCACCAACACGCCGAAAGGTTCCCCAACTGTCTGCTGGGATATTGACCATCACGTCAATGAGAGAATCAAGAGTTCGCCCGGTGGTGTAAATCAGGATAAATGGACTTGAGTGGGCAACGATCTCTGAACGCTTGTCAGCATTGATATCACCCAGATCGAACAATACGTGCTCGCTTCCTGCCCATCCGTCATGCAGGACGGTTGGTGTTGGCATACTCACCCACGGACGTAGCGGGAACCGCTTATTGGCAATATCTGCCGAGTCCCATCCATCACCGTATTGCTCAGTAAGTCGTTGTCCTGCTTTCCCAGCAAACACCTTAATTCGCTGATTAGAAAAATCGCCACCGATCAACACTAAATCCAGAACATTATCGCCAGAGACATCCTGAAAGAGAACGAAGCGACCGTTCGCTTTCCATAAATCAATCATTTCAATATCGGTTGTATCAAGCCAATTACTGGTATCGTGCTGATATGCAATGCTAATTTTCTCAACAGCACGTTCTTTATCGTGAAAAATGAGATCTTTTTGACCTGAGCAGTCATGGTCACGATAACTCATTTTACTTGTTTTTGGTGGATTCCACCAGCGTTGCACAGGTGCATAGTCTTTCCCATCACGCCCCCAACGTTTTCCTTTGCTACCACCAAATACATAAATCTTTGGAATCTTTACTAATGATAATGATCCTCTACTAAAACCGGATCCTGTACCCTGAATAATCAGATCATCTATGTGATCCCCATTAATATCTGCTCCTATGCCAAAACTTGGAGTAATCCACAACGGAGCATCACACGGCAGGCGGGTGGTATCGCTTGTTGAGTATTTGCCATCTTCTTTGCCCCAAAATATTACGGGCATACCGACATCCCTTCCTGTTGGTCCTTGTGAAGTATCGTTGTAGAGATGAATACCAGATACGATATCTCGGTAGCCATCACCATCAAAATCTCCAGTACAGAGGAACGTGGTAACCGAACCGATCTCTGTCGGCCCAATTCTGATTCCTTCTTCAGGCTTCGGTAATTGATTCTTCTTCCCGTAAAACAGCAACCATTCATTTCCTCGTGTTGTTTTATTTGGCCCAAAGGCAGTATCACATCGCAGGCGTTCAAGCAGGAAGTCTCCAATATGGTCATGGTTCAAATCTCCTGCTGGTACAATATTCTGGCCGAATGATTCATACCACCCTGGCAAGCATTGCAAGTTCGTCCCATCTATCGTTCCCCACTCCTGCAACCAGGCAACAGAAGGGTGGCGCGGGTCAATGCGGGTTTCTTGGGAGTGGGTTGGTGTTGCTAGCAGGCACAGCACAGCAATGGCCACCGCAATAGCAACCTCCACCGGAGCGCGGCTTCGTCGGTGGGTGGGTTGGTCTGTTCGTTTCATGGTCGTGTTCCTCCAATGAGTGTAAGGTGAGCCTCGCCAACAAGCAAGGGAAAAGGCATGGAAGTGTTCATTATTGTTCTCCAAGTTGAGTCGTTGTTGGTACAGGTTGTTGACTGCTGAGATTTAACTCAGTGTCGTTATTCTTGGTTGTAGATGGATTATCATCCACCCCTGAAGAGAGTTGGCAGCGGAAGTCAATCGGGTGCGGTAAATCACGAAGCCTGCCACCATAGGTCGGTATTTCATCAACTGGTGGAGCTTTCATAAAATGTACGTTCCCATCCCAACTTGCGGCAAAACTTGCCGTACCAGAACCATCAATGTCGCCAAGCCTGCGAAATGTTCCCCAACTGTCTGCTGGGATATTGACCATCACGTCAATCAGCGAATCAAGCGTTCGTCCGGTGGTGTAGATGATAATGAACGGTTTGGAGTGGGCGACGATCTCTGAACGGTCATCTCCGTTGATGTCACCCAGATCGAATAACACGTGTTCGCTTCCTGTCCAGCCATCGTGCAGTGCTGTTGGGGTCGGCATCTTTACCCAGGGGCGCAGCGGGAACCGACCATTAGCGCGGTCGGAGCTGTCGGTTCCTGTTCCATATTGCTCCAGCAAACGTTGCCCTGGCTTGCCAGCAAAGACGCTGATCCTTCCTCCCTCAAAGTCACCACCAATCGTGACCAGATCAAGGACATGATCGCCCGTGACATCGCTGAACAGAGCGAACTCGCTGCCGGAAGAACGGACGTTGATGGTTTCAATCTCGGTGGTATCTATCCACGGAGTTTCGGATCGTTGGTAGGCAACATGAACATCAATGATGTTATTGCCGAAGATGTTGCCATCGCCATCAAAGAAGATCAGATCATTCTCACCAGAACAATCGTGGTCACGATACTGCATATACTTGAATGCAGGTGGATTCCACCAGCGAAACACTGGAGACCGAGATTCACCAGAACGTCCCCAACGTTTGCCTACTTGCCCAGTGAATAAATAGAGTCGTGGTGCTGGGAGAAACGTCCCATAGTTCCATTGCTTGGCAGATGTTTGGACTAACAGATCGGTAATGCCATCGTTGGTGAAATCGGCGGCAATGGCTTGCCTTCCCCCTAACCAAACTGGACCATCACAGGCGAGCCAAGAGGTGTCATTCAGGGAGAAGTGGCCAGCACGGTCGTTCCAGAAGATGATGACTTGCGAGAGGGTATAGAGTCCTTCGGTGTTACCGTAGCTGGTATCATTAATGATGTCGTAGCGGCAGACGATGTCGAAGAATCCGTCTGCATCAAAATCCCCCGTACAGAGGAAGGTAGAAATGGAGCCGATTTCTGTTGGTCCAATGCGGAGGCCTTCGTCAGGGGTTGGGAGTTTGTTTTTCTTGCCGTAGAACAGCAGCAACTCGTTGCCACGAGTAGTTTTGTTCGGACCAAATGCGGTGTCGCAACGCTCCCGTTCGAGGATGTAGTCGGCCAGACCGTCGTTGTTGAGATCACCCGTTGGGATGATGCTTTTTCCGAGAGCTTCTTCTTTCCACCCAGGCAGGCATTGGAGGGTTGTCCCATCCATGGTTCCCCATTCCTGCATGTAGGCAACGGAGGGGTGTCGGGGATCAATGCGGGTTTGGGCGTGGGTTTGTGTTTGCCCAAGCAGAAGTGCTGCTGTTGTGAGCAGCAG
>JAEUSP010000009.1 GCA_016788565.1 Chlorobiota bacterium
TTCCTTGCGATTCGCCGGTTCCGCTGTGCATTCCGGCTGCATCGCCTCCGCCCCCTCCCTTGCTATCAAGGAAGGCAAAGTCTAAGCCAACAATCTCGGTCATGTAGCGGGTCTGCCCTTCTTTGTCCTCATACTTGCGGGTTTGCAGGCGACCCTCCACAAAAATTTTGCTCCCCTTCTTCATGTACTGTGAGATGATCTCGCCGGCTTTGCCCCAAAAGACAATGCTGTGCCATTCGGAGCGTTCCACCATGTTTCCTTCTTTGTCCTTGTAGCTCTCGTCGGTCACGACCTTGAATGAGCAGATGGGCATTCCGGTTTGGGTGTGGCGCAGTTCGGGGTCGCTCGGCTGGATATTGCCGATAATCATCACTTTGTTCAAGCTCCTTGCCATGGATTACGCTCCGTTGTGTGGTTGTTAGGAATGTTGTTGGTGAAGGACAGGGGTTATGGCAACCGCAAGTCCCACGTTCGTTGGTGTTAGCTGGTAAAAAAAACGTGGGTCGAAAATACACCACCACACAGGAAGAACCAACAGCCGAAGGGCAATGAAGTGAAGTTTCTGTGAGATGTTTTGGCGCGTCAATCCGTTATGAAGGGTACTGACCGCAAGAAGAAGAGCACAAATGCAAAAAACTTGTTGCTTGCGTGGGATGATGGGTGTATTTTTCTGCCCGCTGCTTCCCACGTTGCCAAACAGCGCGGCAGCACGCAAACAGAGAACAGATCAATCAGGTATAGCCAGCCCATAGGCTTCTTTCCTTACCTGCTACTTCCAAGCAACATCCATCTTCTTTCAGGCAATGCCCGGCCACAGTGGCGCATACGGGTGGGTCGGCATTTTCGCTGAATGGAAGCGTTTTGCACATAATCGCAGTATTAACAACAACGCAGTATGAGCTCACACACGGAAAAGTATAAGGGGAATATCGTCCAGATATTGCTCTTCTTCGGCATCTTGCTGGTGGCCGCTTACGGCTTCCAGAAGTTTGTCATCACGAACATCTTCTCGACGGCAATCATTGGCTTGTTTGCCCCGGATGAAGTGAAGAACCACCATCCCGACCCAACGACCAAAGCGGTTGTGGAGCCGGAGTTCATCATGGATATGACCGGCAATGAGGTTCGTGCCGAGGAAGGGAAAGAAGGTGGATACACCAAGCCAGCAGGATCATGGGTTATCAAAGCCGAAAAGTTAGGCGAAGAACCGATTGAGATCATGCCCGAACTCACCTTCGGCATCTTCTCGCTCTTCTTTGGCTTCATCTTTGCCATCATTGCCACGGCCATGCTTCCCATCCCTATTGGCTACGTCTCCAATAAAATGGAGCGGGAAATTGAGCACACCATTGACCGCATTGATGAGCAAACCGGCGACAAAATCTCCCGCGAGGAAATCGAGCGCATCACCGCCGCAAGCTCACGCGATGATTTAACGCCTATCGAGAAGGAGTTCGGTCCGGTGATCGTCAACGAAATCAACGACGTTCGCCAGGGGAACAAGTGGAAACGGAACAAGCTGCTGGTTACCAAAGGCCTGCGGCTGTACATGACCCGCCACTTTGCCGAACGCTACAGCAACAACGTCCAGGGTTTTGCCTACGGCGGTGCGGCTATCCTTATCGTGGTTATCGGTATTCGCGGTCTGAAATTTATCCCGCCAACGCAGCCCTCGGTTCTGCTTGCAGCTATCGCGCTAGAGTTCACGATGCTTCTGTTGCTGGCAACCACGCTCTTCTACACCGAAGAAGAACAGCGCATGGATAAGCTGATTCGTGACCTTGAGGAAAGCTCGGAAGGACAAAAATATGAGCTGATTAACCTGGTTCGCACCTCGCAACAGCAACAGCGCGACCTGGCCTCGATGGTGGATTATATCCAACGCCAAACCGAAAACTTGCAAAAAATGGCCGACGCGCTCACCGGCGCAAACCGTGAGTACATCATCCAAGTTGCACAACGTGCGGTGGCTGAGTACGTGACCAAAGAAACCAGTATCGAAATCACCGAGAAGGTGATCCGCGAGCGGATTGATGAGGCAATGCGCCAAATGTTCGGCAGCGGCCCGCAGCAGCTTGACCGCGGCTGATCTGGCATAGTCACCAAAAAAGCATGAAGACAAACGGGGATTGAGTTCTGAACTCAATCCCCGTTTCTGTTTTTACTCCATTTGTTGCACCGGCTTGCCTACATCAATTTCATCACACGTGCAACGGCTGCTGGCCCACCTTCCTGCAACCAAAGCCCATCGGCCAGCCGCCGGAACCATGTGGCTTGCCGCTTGGCATACCGGCGGGTGGATTGCTGGATTAGCTCCACCATCTGCTGGTACTGCAACTTCCCCGCACGGTGCTGCATTGCTTCGGCATATCCCACCGTTCGCATCCCGGGGTCGGCGGCCGTGTAGCCGTTGCCAAGCAACTCATCCACTTCCTCCATCAACCCCGATTCCAACATCTGCAGCACACGCTGGTTGATCCGTTGGTACAGCAAATCACGCGGCGGCGACAGCACCACGTAGCGGGGAATACATCGCCCCAAAACAGCCTTGCTGGAAGCAAGAAAATTGCTGTACGGCTCCCCTGTCTGAAGGTAGCAGGCCAACGCCCGCAAGGTTTTTGCGCGGTTGTTTGGCGAGTGTGCCGCAGCCGCAACCGGATCAACGGCCTGAAGTTGATGATGCAAGGCATCGTAGCCTTCGGTTGCCAGGCGTTGCTCCAACAGCACGTAGATTTCTGGGTCGGCGGTGGGGGCGGTCAATCCTTCGAACAACGCCTGCACGTAGAAACCAGAACCGCCAACAACAACCGGAATGCTCCCCCGTGAGAACACTTCTTGGATTGCAGCGGCGGCATCATCGGCAAACCGGCCAGCGGCGTACCGCTGGTTTGGCGGAAGGATGTTGATCAGGTGGTGCGGAACTTGGGCCAACTCCGTCGGGCTTGGTTTGGCAGTGCCAATATCCATCCCTGTGTAAATCTGGCGCGAATCTGCCGAGATAATCTCAACAGGCCGCCCGCTGTGCTCGGCAACCTCCAAACTCAGCGCAGTTTTCCCCGAAGCTGTCGGCCCAACGATTACCAGCACAGCGTTGTTGCTACTCATCACTCATTTTCAATTTTCAATTTTCAATTATCCATTCCTCACTCCCTCTCCCACCCTTCGCGCCCGATTAACGGCACAAACTTAAAGTCGCCGTAGTCCAGTTCATCGAACTGTTCGGAATCTTGCTGGCGGATAAAGACCTTCATTCGTTGGGTAGTTTTATCGCCGATGGGGATCACCAAGCGTCCGTTTGGGGAAAGCTGTTTCAGCAGTGCGGGCGGTGTGGCGGGCGCGCCAGCGGTCACGATGATTCTATCGAACGGAGCAAACGCGCTCCAACCTACGGTTCCGTCGGCAACGCGCATGGCAACGTTGCAGCCAATTGCCTCAAGGCGTTGGCGTGCTTGGCTCAGCAAATCGGCATGGCGTTCAATGGTGAACACCCGCAGCCCCAACGCCCACAACACCGCAGCTTGATATCCGCTTCCGGTTCCAATTTCCAGGACGTTCATTCCCGGGGTGGCTTCCAGCAACTGGGTTTGGAACGCCACCGTGAAAGGCTGGGAGATTGTTTGATTGCAGGAAATCGGGAGCGCGCCATCCTCCCACGCACGGTGCCGAAACGCAGTTGGCACAAACTCCTCGCGGGGAATTTTTGCAATCGCCTTCAGCACGGCTTCATCGCTGATTCCGCGTGTGCGAAGCTGATCCAGCAAGTCCTGGCGTGAGGTGCGCAGCGCGGCGGTTGCAGAGTCGGATCTGTTGAACATTCGTTGGTTATGCTGGTTGCTGTGGTTGTTTTGTTTGCTGTGAGTTTTTTGGGCTTGCTCCGTTTCCATTCCCGTTTCCGCTCAGTCGGGTTCGCAGTGTTTTGCGTTCGCGCCGCCGGACTGTGGTTTCCAGCGCGCCCAGCAGTGCCATCCGCAAGGTGTCGGTGGATTGGTTGTAATGCAGCACCCCTTCTTGGGCGTAGCTGATGTTCCCTGTTTCCTCGCTCACAATCACCGCAAACACGTCAGCTTGCTCGGTGATGCCAAGCCCCGCGCGATGCCGTGTTCCCAGCGAGAACTCACCCGAACCGGTCACCACACTGAAAGGCAAAATCACCCGCGCCGATTGGATTTGGTCGCCACGGACAATCACCGCTCCATCATGCAAGGGGGATTTTGGGTTGAAGATGGAGACCAGCATCTCGATGGAAAGGCGTGCGTTCACCGGAACGCCGGTATCAACCGACAGGGAAATATCGCTGGTGCGGGGAAGGATAATCAGCGCGCCGTAACGGCGAAGCGCAAGCTCCTCGGCAGCGGCAACAATCTGGTTGATGGTGTAGCTGGGGTCGTACCGCTCGAACGTGGTAAACAGCCCATTGCGCCCAACCAACACCAGCAGCCGGCGAAGCTCCGGCTGGAACAGAATGATCAGCGCAATCACCCAGATGTCGCCAACGGTGCGCAGTATCCAACTGAGCAGCTTCATATCCAGCGTTTGGCTAACGAAGCCAACCGCCATAATCAGCAGCACACCCAGAAAAATTTGCGCGCCGATTGTCCCCCGCAACACTGAGTAAAGCCAGTAAAGGACAAACGCCACAATGGCGATATCCAACAGGTCAATGGCCCGAACGTGCAGGAATCCTATGGAGAAGAGTTCAACATCCATGCGGGTAGGTTATTTGGGGCGTTCAGACGTTCCCCATCACGCCATGGTCTTCGTAGGCCTTGATGATTTCTTTCACCAGACGGTGGCGCACAACGTCAGCTTTTTCAAAGTTGACGAAGCCGATACCATCAATGCCGCGCAAAATTTTCTCGGCTTGCACCAAGCCACTTTCCACATTTTTGGGAAGGTCAATCTGGGTAACGTCGCCGGTGATGATGGCACGGCTGTTGGCACCAAGCCGCGTCAGGAACATCTTCATCTGCATGGCGGTGGCGTTCTGGGCCTCATCAAGAATCACGAACGCATTGTTCAGCGTCCGGCCACGCATGTAGGCCAGCGGGACAACCTCAATGCCACGGCGTTCCATCATTGCTTTCAGTTTATCGGCGGGGATCATGTCGTCCAGCGCGTCGTACAATGGGCGCAAGTAGGGGTCTACTTTCTCCTTCAGGTCACCCGGAAGGAATCCAAGGCTTTCGCCAGCTTCCACCGCCGGGCGGGCAAGCACCAGCTTGGTGATCTCGCGGTTGCGGTAGGCGGCCACCGCCATTGCCACAGCAAGATAGGTTTTCCCCGTCCCTGCCGGGCCGATAGCAAAGACGATGTCGTTCTCGCGGGCAAGCTGGTAGTATTTTTTCTGCCGCTCCCCCTTGGCTTTAATCACCGTCTCCTTCGCAAACAGGATCACCTCATCAAGGTCCTGGCCTTGCAGTTGTTGCTGCTGTTCGGTGCGCCCCCCCACCACAAGGTCAATGATGGTTTCCACATCGCTTGGGTGAAGGGTTCCGTTGCGCTGCGTCATGTAGATCATCTCCTTGAAGATTTTCTCGATCAGCTGTGCTTCAGCTGGCTCGCCCCGCAGCAACGCCGCATCACCCCTAACGGTGATGGTGGTGTCGAAACGGTTTTCCAGTATCGTCAGGTTTGCATCGTTGAAGCCCAGCAGTGCCAGCTGGTCAACGCCGTTCAGTTTGATTTTGCGTTCTATAGTTTCCATACGGTGGAGAAGATAGGGATTTGGAGTCGGGAATCGGGTGTCGGGAATCAGGGATCGGGTGCCGGGAATCGGGTGTCGGCGAAGGTGATTGGGATTTGCGGGAAGAGAGGTTATTGCCTGCCTTGCTTCTCCCGCTTAACATAACAAAGCCTGCCGGATAATTTCCCGACAGGCTTTGAAGGTTTTGTTTTTGCGGTTCGCTTATTTCTTCTCGCCACTTCCAGCATCTTGCTGGTCCACTTGCTGGGTGCGTTCGGCGGCGGCGCGGCGGGCGCGAGCAGCGGCGGCGGCAGCAATTTTCTTTTTGCGGAAGTACAAGCGTTCGGCGCGCATTTCTTCATCGCTTTTGGGGCCGCGCGGCGGGATCGTCAGCTTTTGGCCTGGATAGATCACGTCGGGGTTGCGAATCTGGTCGGTGTTTGCCTGCCAGATTTTTGGCCACATGAAGGCATCGGCGTAAATCTCATTCTTCTCGGCGATATTCCACAAGCAATCGCGATCCTTGGACCACGTGCCAACGGTGTAGTATTTCTTGCCACGCCCGGCACGTTCGCGAAGCTGGTTGATGTCCGACTGCATCGAGATTAGCTTGTTGTAGAACTCCGGCAGCACCGCAATTTTGTTGCGGCGGATCTCGTTCATCTCGGTCTGCAAAGCATCAATCTGGGCGATGTTGTCGGCAAGCTGCTCATCGCTCATGTTCTTCATTTCGCGGATGCGATTCTCCAAACGGCCAACGCGCTCGCGGAAGGCGTTCACGTCAGCATCGGTTGCACCGATCATCGCATAAATGGCATCGTTGCACGCCTTGACATCGTTGCGGATTTGGGCAAGGCGTTGCTCGTTCTGGGTTTTCTCGGCACTGAGTGCATCGGCCTTATCCTGCAACGCTTTCACCTTAATCCGCCATTCATTGATGCGGGTTTCGGCTTGTTTTTTGGTCAGCAGGGAATCGGCCATACTGTCCGGTGCGCGGTCGCCATCTTGGGCGAACACCGGTGCTGCCAGCAACATGGCGATCAACGCCAGGTATATTGTTTTCATTGGTTGTTTCCTCCGTTAGTTCGTTGATGGGATCAGCGGCGTGGCTTTGATTCGGTTGGCTGTGGCGCGGGAACTTCGGTCCAGTCGGGCCAGACGTTCGGCCATTGTGCCATCTTCCCCTCAATGAACTGCTTGGTGCTGTTGCAGCGGTCAAGTTCCGACTGGCGGGAATTGATCTCACTCTTCAGTTGGCTGATTTCGCTTTCTCTCATGCGAATTTGCTCGTTGAGTGTGCGGTCTTCGGCCCGTAGCCGTCGCATTTCGGCAAGCTGTTCTTCGGTAATCATGCTGGTGCAGCCAGTCAGTACCGAGAAGCAAGCGGCGGCAAGCATCAGTGCTGCGGCCTTCAGTGTTCGGTTCATGAATTGTGCCTCCGTTATCCGGATTATTGTGTGGGATTGGAACTGTCAAAGTTAGGACAGACGGTTTGGCCGGTAAGCATCAAGCGAAGGCGTTATCAATAATTTGGCGTGATCCTGGACGTGCGGATGCTGCGGGCATCACTCTCAAAACCTATTCATGTTCATCGGAAGGCCGCACCAAATTAGGAAAAAAACGCTGCAATGCTACTGGCACGGTCGAACAACGGGGGAAAAATTGAAGAAGTTAGCAGAAGCCGCCCCCGGCAATCTTTTGTGGCAAATGCCCACAAAGGCAATCGTACGTGAAAAATGGGGCGGATCCGCAGCCAGTTATCGTATTACCACCACCGTCCGTCGTTCCTGCTCCATCCCATCATCTACTGTCAGCAGATAGATGCCTGGGGTGAGAGTGGAGGTGTTTACCGTAATCTCCTGGGCACCTGCATCGGCAGTAGCCTCCATGAGATGAATGCCACGTAGGTCGTACAACCATAGCTTGGTGGCACCAGCCCCATGCACCCCCAGGGCTGTTAAGTTATCACAAGTTGATGGAGGCAGGAGATTCTGTTGGCGAAGGTGATCGTGGCATTCTTGATCGAATCATACCCCTTGATGCGGAACAATGACAACACCCAGCTCTTCAGCAACGAGATGTTCTCCGGCGCGTTCCCCAGGCGAGCACCGCGACGACCAATGCCATTGCGGTCTTCGTTCTGTTGGACATCCTTCACCCAATGCAGACGATTCTCAATGCCCCAATGACCTCGGATCATCTCGCCAAGCGTCTCGGCACGATCGCCACGGCGACTGCTGATATAGTACGCCGTCTCGACCGAAGGGGCGTTGTCTGCCTTCGACTTC
>JAEUSP010000019.1 GCA_016788565.1 Chlorobiota bacterium
CCGGAGAACATCTCGTTGCTGAAGAGTTGGGTGTTGTCATTGTTCCGCATCAAGGGGTATGATTCGATCAAGAATGCAACGATCACCTTCGCCAACAGAATCTCCTGCCTCCATCAACTTGTGATAACTTAACAGCCCTGCGACCTGTCGGGGCGATGACGACGGGGCGGCATCGTTTCAGCTAACGTCTTCTGATGCTCGCAGACCAAGTGGTTTCGAGTATCGCTTCAACCCAACAAAGCCAACGATTGTCGGCGACGCTCACTCGCGGGATACTCAACTTCTAACGCTCCATTTTCAACTTCCCGCTTCCAACTTCCCTATCTTGCAGCACCATGAAGCACACCGTCTCCGAACAAGCCCTTGCATTAGTTGAAAAACGGGTTCCTGGATTGGGGGGCAAGCTAACCCCACAGGATGCCGCCACTGCCACCGGAGTCACCGTAGATGAAGCCCGCGACGCGCTGGCGCGATTGATGGAGTTGTACATCACCCGCGTCACCCACGACGACCAGGGGAACTTGCAGTTTGCCTTCGAGCTGCCGCTGCGCCAGCGGGGAAGCAAAACCGCAAAAGAACGCTGGGCCGCAATCAGGGGGAAACTGTGGCGCGGGTTCAAAATCTTCTTCAAGATTTGGATTGGCCTGATGGTCATCGTCTATTTTGCAGTGATGCTGCTGGTGCTGCTTGCGCTGGTGATCGCACAAAGCTCCGCATCCAGCGACCGCGACGACAACCGAAGCAGCAACAGCGGCGGCGGAATGATTGCCGGATTGTTCCGCGTGTTGTTTGAAGGCTTGGCGTGGTCCATGTGGGCACGCCCCAGCTATGCCGGCTACGCCTTCGATGACCACGGCTACCGCTACCGCACCGTACAAGCACCACGCGGCGCAAAGGACCCCAAAAAGAAATCGTTCATCATTGCCATTTACGACCTTGCGCTTGGGCCAGAACGTGCGCCGTCGGACCCGCTGGAGAACGAACGTGAGGTTGCGGCGTTTCTGCGGGCCGAGCGTGGCGTGCTGACCCCGGCAGAAATCGTTGCCCTTTCCGGCGGGACCATCGCCGATGCCGAGGAGCGAATGGCCGATTATCTTGTTCGATTCGACGGCGAGCCAACCATCACCGACGAAGGCGCGGTGGTGGGTGAGTTCGATAGCTTCATCGGCGGAACGGCAACAAAGGATGCCGACGCAAAAGTGGTGAACTACTGGGATGAGTTCGAGGCTCCCTACGAACACAGCGGGAACTCATCCGGGCGGAATGGGATCATCGTTGCAATGGTGGTGTTCACCGCAATCATGGGGGGATATTTGCTGGCTGGCGGGCTGGCGGCGTTTGGCCACTCCCTCCCCTTTTTCCGAACCGGTGCAGCCAAGTTTTTGCTGGGATATTTGCCGGTAGCGTTTTCGGTCATCTACCTGCTGGTCGCGCTGCTTCGGTGGCCCGGGGTGCGCCGCCGCGAAGGTGAACGATTGGAGCGGAACCGGAAGAAAAAAGTGATGCGGGCAATCTTCCAGGGAAGGTTTTGGAACGCCACCGCCGACCAAGTCTATTTCACCCTGGTCTCCCTGGGCGATAAGGAACTGAACCGCGACGCGGTGGCAACAATTCTGGGAACGTTGGTGTTAGAGCTTGGTGGAAGCGTTGAGCTGGGTGAAAACGGCGAAGGAATCTACAGCTTTGCACGGCTGCAACGGGAGTTTGAAGCCGCCGGAAGTATGCGAAACAGCAGAAGGATAGGGGGCTAATGCCGTGGCCACTTTGGAACAACGCGCCCACGCTATCAAGCTGCTTCTTACCGATGTTGATGGCGTGCTCACCGATGGCGGAGTCTTTTATGGCCCCGAGGGTGAGGTGATGAAGCAGTTCAACATCCGCGACGGAATGGCGGTGGAACGGCTGCGGGCGGTGGGGATTGATGTTGGCATTATCACCGGCGAGCTTTCGCAATCGGTGGTGCGGCGTGCCGAGAAATTGAAGATTGAGTTACTCTATCTGGGGTGCAAGGATAAGCCCGAAGCATTGCGCCAAATTCTGATCCAACGCCAGCTTGCCCCGGAAGAAATTGCCTACATTGGCGACGATGTGAACGACCAAGCAATCATGGGGATGGTCGGCGTATCCGCCGCCCCAAGCGACGCGCTTCCGCAGATAGTAGCCATTGCCGATTACTTCTGCAGCCGTGCTGGCGGCCACGGGGCGTTTCGGGAGTTTGCGGAGTTTTTGATTGCTGCGGCTGACTAAGTAAAGCACGACCCGATCAACCTTCTTCCTGGTGGATCATCACAAGCTGCCCAAAAGGAAATCTTCGCCGCTGCCGTGCGTCGTGGCGTAACCAGCACCGAACCATTTGCTGATTTTACACAACTCACACATGACCTTCCGCTTTTTCACTGGCTTCGCGCTCTTCTGCATTCTTTGGATTGCCGCCGCCGCTGTCCCGTCAATGCTTGTTGCGCAGGGAATCGAGCAGGACCCGCCAGCACCAGCCGACACAGAGTTCACCCCGGATTGGGACTGGTCGGCAGAACAGTTTACGGCCACCGAGATCATGTACACCTTTGGCGGGCAAAAACGGTGGAAGGATAAAAGCTGGAATCTGGCTTTTGACGTTGTTGCCACCGCCAACGGCCAGGAGGTGGAACGCCACAGCTACCAATGGAATCGCACAACAAACCAATGCATTGCTTCCGGGAAAACGCCCGACGGTCGCCCCTGGTTGGTGAACTTCAGCGACGTAACGACGCACACCGGAACGGCCACCGTTGGCGGCAAACCAGTGCTGAAGCGGGAGCTTCCGGAGATTCTTAGAACGACCGCCCTAGAATTTAACGACGACCTGCGCGGGATACTTCTCCCCTTTTTCTTGCTTGATTCCGGTGTGGTGCTGACGATGGGACCCGACACCACTCTACCAGGTGAAAACAAAGCGGACGGCGGACCCGGTGAGGGCATGATGGGGCAGATGCAAGGCAGTGGCGGTGGCCCCAACCCGGCAGGAAGATCAGGGCAAACCTCCATACTGATTGCCGAGTTCACCCGCGACTCACTTCAGCCTTCCATCTACACCCTCTTCCTTGATAGTAGCCGGGAGATCAAAGCGGTGGAATCGGAGCGGGGGGACAAGAAGAAATTTTTGTGGTGGGATAAGGTCAAACGGTTTGGCGACATCCGATTGCGCATCGCCACACGCCGCCAAACGCTTGACCGCAGCGTGACCATCCAGTACGAAAATATCCAGGTGGGGAAGTTCGAGCTGAAAGCCCCACCAGAAAGCACCGAGTAAGCAATCGGCTACCGCGAAATGAACTTCTTCCGGCGGTTGCGGATGTAATCCACGAACACCGTTTCGCCCAGTTGGTTCAGCCCGGAGTAGTAAGCACGGCCACGGTTGGCTTTGGTGAGCTCCTCCACAAAATTCACCAAGTAGGGGTCGCGCGCAACCATGAAGGTGCTGATCGTGATCCCTTCGCGACGGCACGCCACCGCTTCATCCAACGTTTTATTGACGATTCGGGGATCCAACCCGAACGAGTTTTTGTAGAGCCTTCCCGAATCCTCGAACATGGCCGAGGGCTTGCCGTCAGTCACCATAAAAATCTGCCGATTGCCGCTCCCTTTCCGTTTCAGCAACTGCCGCGCAAGCTGCAACCCGGCGCGGGTGTTGGTGTGGAACGGCCCCACGGTCACGAACGGAATCTCATGGACGTTCACTTCGCGAGCTTCGTCGCCGAACAGCACCACGTGCAGCCGATCCTTCGGATAACGGGTCATCACCAGCTCGCTTAAGGCCAACGCCACTTGCTTGGCCGGAGTGATCCGATCCTCGCCGTACAGCACCATCGAGTGGGAAATATCCAACATCAGCACCGTGCTGACGCTGGTGGTGTGCTCCATCTCATGCACCCTGATGTCCTCCTCCTCCAGCCGGAATTGCTCCAGATCACTCTCCCGTTTCAACGCATTGCTCAGTGTGCTGGTGGGGTCAATCTGGCTGGCGTGGTCGCCAAATAGGTAGTTCCGCAAATCCCCTGCCGGCTCAACGCCGGCACCGATGTGTGGCGTGGTATGTTCCCCCGGCCCAGTTTTTTTCAGTGAGGTAAAAATCTCCCGCAGTGCATCTTGCCGGATGCGCTGGCCGCCCCGCGCCGTCAGGTCGAAATCGTTATTCCCTTCGCCGTCACGTATCAGCCCTTGCTCCTTCAGGCGGTCAATAAACTCCTGCATCGTCATCTTCCCCAGAATGCCGTACCGCTCGTCAAGCTGGCTCATCCAGTTCAAGGCTTCGTCAACATCGCCGCCGGTCTGCATCAGCAAGTAGCTGAACAGCCGCAGCAACTGCTCCTGGCGGTCGTCGTCCTGCTGCTGCTGGGGAATCCATTGGGAATAGCGAGTTAGCATGGCGGGTTAAACGAACCGGGAAGTGAGATTATTGGAGCAGGGGGAACCGCAGGCTCAGCATGAGCGGGGGGGCCAGATTCGGTGGCTGATGCACATGATATACTCCAAACAGAGTGGTTTGCGAAAAACGTAATCACTGTCATTCCCGCGAAAGCGGGAATCCATACCACACCTGGCTGAGTAGAATTTCGCAAACCAATTTGCGCCGAGTATAGATGATCCCAAAGATTTCCAAGTTTCTGGATCACCACATTGCCGAAGCCAACACCAGCCGCAAAATCTCCTGCATGGTCTGGGGGGCTGCTGGCTCGCCATCGCTGAAGGTGAGGTTGGTGATGGCGCACTCGTACAGGTGGGTCGTGGTGAAGAAGACTGCCACGCGGGTGAGTGTAGCGGTGTCATCGGTGGAGTAGGCGTAGGTTGCAAACCGGCGTTTCCCAAGCTCAAGCTCTTCCACGAATCCCACCATCGTGGCTTTTGATTGGCTCCCTTTCCAACGCCGCTGGAAGCTGGCCTCGGCAAGTCCTTTCAGCCCGTTGGCATCGTAGGCGGCGCGAACACTGTTGTCCACCGGGATTTCCCCCATCACCAGCGACATGGTGTAGCCCGGGTTGCACGCCACGCTGAAGACTTGTGGGGTCTGCAGTTGCTCAACATCCATCGTCACCCACCCGGCCGGAATCCGCACAGTCATATCCCCCCCGGGCGAGTGAACAAGGTCGGCAGAAAGCTGCACAATGGGGGGGGCCACTGCAACGGTATCAACAGGCTTCACCACCTGCTTCGGCGAAGGGCATCCGCCAAACAGCAGCGCGCAAGCAAGCAGAAGAAGTAGGAAGGAGCGAGGGAACAACGGCATAGCAAGGTACGGTGAGTTCAACTCAGTGATCTTCAGTTCGGTGAGTGTTTGTTTGGTGAGCGTTCGTTCAGTGCTCGTCAGTTTCGGAAACCCGCTCACCCGCGCGAATCGGGACAGCAAGGAAATTTTCGCGCGGGACCACCGGGCAGGAGTACTCTGGGTTGTAGGCACAATATGGGTTGTAGGCAAGGTTGAAATCAATCATGTAGTTGGCCGATGACCCGGGCTGGACGGTGAGGTCAATGTAGCGTCCGGCTCCGTAGGTTTCGGTTCCGTTGGTTGCGTCCTTGAACGGAAGGAACAGATGCTGGGGGTGGTCTGCCGACTGATACGCCGTCAGGGCACACTCCTTCCCATCAACGGTGAAATGGAGTTGGCCGTAGCGAAGCATTGGCCGTGGCTGGCCTGTGGTGGTCATCAAGTTCACCGGCTCGGGGTTCGGGAATTGCTGCAAACGCGCCGCCACCCAGAACTGGGTTGCAGCAGGGTAGTACAGCAACCCCCGGAACCGCGCCCGAACCCGCTCGGTCAGCGGCGATGATTCGCGTTGGCGGAAGCCGCTATCTTTTTCGGCGCGGTACCGCTCCAATCCGGGAACGTCGTACTGGTTGCTCATCGGTTGCTGTGTGGTTCCGGCATCGGCGGCCACCTTTTGCGAATCCTTCCCGGCTACGCTGTTTTTTGGGGAGGGTGATGTCCCCTTTTCCCCGCAACCAACAGCAACCACCCCCAGGGCGATAGCGGCTGCAATCCAACAGCACAGAAACGCGAGTCGCATCGGTTGATCTGTCGGTTGATATGAAAGTTGATTTTGGTTCACTGGTTGCGCCGTCACAAGAAGGGTGGCCAACTTACTGAAAGTTCCTCTACTGATTTCCCTGGCTTCGCGCACAAGCTGTAGATGAGCCAAGAACGCCCGGCTACCAACCGCAAAATTCCGAAACCTCCCGATGTGGAGATGTGTTATCTTCTGCCCGCTACTTCCCTGCTCAGTTTCCAACCAACTTTTATCCTTGGAGAATATCTGCATGACGAAACGCACAATCTGCGCAGGCTGGTTCCGCCGCCTGCTTCCTTTTGTGATGTTGCTGTGTGGCCTTGCGCTAACGGCAACCGCACAACAAGCCTTTGTGATAACCCACAAGGCCATACTGACGGGGGAGAACGAGGTCCCCGCCACCGACAGCAAAGGGTTTGGCATTGCCATCATGAAGGTGGATTATGCCGCCATGACCATGGAGTACCGGATCAGCATCACGAACGTGGGGGAGGCGGTAACAGGGGCGCATTTCCACCTTGGCGCAAACGACAGCACCGGCCCGGTTGTGCACCCAATCACCTGGGCTTCCGATGCCCAAACCGTCACCGGAACATGGCAGATAACCGAGGGGCAGATATTGGAGCTTAACACGGCGAATATCTATCTGAACATTCACACGGCCACCCATCCCACCGGCGCAATCCGTGGCCAAGTAGAGTGGATTGCTAACGGGGGAGCCTTGATGAATGGGACCTATGAAGTCCCCCAAGTGGTGACAAGCGGGCAGGGTATCGCTGCGATGTTCATCAACCCAACCGAACGCACGGCAACGTATGCCGCGTTTTGGCAAAATTTAAGCGGCTTTACCGCCACGGCGAATTTTCACCGTGGCTCAGTGGGGCAAATCGGCCCAGTGGTAGAACCGATGACCGTACCGTTCGCGTTTGTAGCTAACGGAATATGGAGCGACCTAACCGACCAAGAACTGAATGACCTTGCCAGCGGCAACATCTACATTAACGTCCAGACCGCAGCTCACCCAAGCGGTGAGATTCGCGGGCAAGTGCAAGTATTCGAGACCTACGGCGTGGCACTATCGCCGCAGAATGAATCCCCCGCTGTCACCGGATCGAACGGCATGGGAACCGGCATTGTTGGCGTTGTTCACGAAGTCAACGGCAGCTACAGTGTGGTTGGTGATTTTGTTCTTCACGGGACAACAGGCCCCATCACCATGGCGCATTTCCACCGGGGAGGGGAAGGGAACAACGGCCAAGTAATCAGCGCGCTGGCCCAGAACGACACCACCCCCGGCCACTGGGAAGCACCAGCCGGATTGGTCTTTGAAGCTGCCGACATGGAGCGGCTACGGACTGGCCGCGTGTATGCTAACTTCCACACCGCTGCAAACGGCGGCGGCGAGCTTCGCGGGCAACTGATTGGGGCCGTCAACAACTTCTACCCAGGCCCCGCCAGCAATGCTCCGCAGGAAATGGAGTTGGGAACCAACGCCACACTTTCAGCAATTGTGGATCGCAGCAGCGGCCAACTACAATTCCGCATTGCTGGCAACCAGCAAGCCACCGGCGCAAAGGTCCGCCTGTTCAACGCGCTGGGCCAGCAGGTTGGCGTAACCACCGTTGAGGGTGATGTTGCCAGGATACCGCTGGACCAACTTCCCGGCGGGGCGTACTTTGCCCGGCTTGAGCTTGCAAATCAAGTGATGGGGGTTTGCAACGTGGCGGTAGCATGGTAGGTCAGGGAATTATCACAGGCTAAAGACCTGCGCCTACCATCCCTAACGGGATGATGCTTCGAAAGCCTGCTGGGCGGTGATCCAGCAGGCTTCTTTTTTTCTTGCTGCCCCCAAACTTCCACCATCTGCACCGATCCCGATGCCGTATTTTGTGGGGCGATTTGCTGGCACAGGCCGCAGCGATTGCTTCCGCCCGCCAGCGTCATTTTCAATGCTTCCCCGCAAAGTTTTTACCAGCAAGTTTTTAGCATGGCCACACGACCAACCTTCCTTCATCGTGATCTTAGTTGGTTATCGTTCAACCGGCGGGTGTTGCAGGAATCCGCTGATCCTTCCGTCCCGCTGTACGAGCGGCTTCGGTTTCTTGCCATTTTCTCCAACAACCTTGATGAATTTTTTCGCGTGAGGGTGGCTTCCATCCAAGCGTTGATGAACCTGAAGCATGGCGGGGCAAAATCGCTGGGTGGCCAGCCTGCCAAACTTCTTCGGCGCATCCACAAGGTGGTGGACCAGCAGCAGGAGGAGTTCGGGGAGATTTTCCGGGATCAGTTGCTCCCCGCGCTTGCCCAGCAAGGGGTTACGCTGCGCTACCCCGATAACCTCACCGCCGCAGAACTCTCTGCCGCCCAAGCATATTTCCAACAAGAGGTTAGGCCACTTCTGCAGACCCTACCGCTGCATGGCGAAGCACCGCCGTTTCTTCACAATAAGGGACTCTATTTGGCGGTGCAGCTTGCCCCACCCGATGACATCCAAAACGACATCCAACCGGATGACATCCAAGATGACATCCAAGCCCCACCCCACTGCATGATGGTTTCCATTCCGTCACCTCCGCTTCCCCGTTTTGTTCGGCTTCCTTCGGCTGATGAAAGCTCCTTCCCGTTCATGTTTTTGGATGACGTTGTGCGCCTGGGGCTGCCGGAAATTTTCCCCGGCCAGCACGTGCTTGGCGCGTGGTCGGTGAAGCTAACGCGCGATGCCGAGCTGCACATTGACGACGAGTTTGAGGGGGACCTTGTGGAAAAAATTCGGAAGGGATTACGCCGCCGAACCACCGGCGACCCCGCCCGATTTCTGTTCGATGCGGAAATGCCGAAACCAATCCGGCAAGCCTTGCGCCAACGGCTTCAGCTTGGGAAGGAGGAGATGATTCGCGGCGGGCAATACCACAACTTCAACGATTTTTTCACCCTTCCAAATCCGATTGGCCCGCAACTTGAGCACCCCCCGATGCCGCCGTTGCCATCGCCAACGCTAGACCGCGCCGAGGGGATGTTTGATGCCATCGCCCAGCAGGATCACATCCTTCATTTCCCGTATCACTCCTACCATTACGTTGTGCGGTTCCTTCAGGAGGCGGCGGTTGACCCGGCCACGCAGGCGATATTCATCACCCTGTACCGTGTGGCAAACAACTCCGGCGTGGTGGCTGCGCTGATTGCTGCGGCACAAGCGGGAAAAAGGGTGGAGGTGTTTGTGGAGATAAAAGCACGGTTCGATGAGGAAGCAAACCTTCAGTGGGCCGAAGAGCTGACACTGGCCGGGGCGCACGTGACGTACAGCATCCCGGGCATGAAGGTCCACAGCAAACTGCTGTTGATTGAACGGATGGAGGGGGAAACGATGAAGCGATATGCTTACTTGAGCAGCGGGAATTTTAACGAGAAGACGGCGCGGGTTTATACCGACCACGGGTTGTTCACCGCCGCGCCGGAGCTTACCGCCGAGGTCCGCCAAGTTTTTGCGTTCTTGATAAAAGAGGAATCAGAGCCAACGTTCCGCCGGTTGCTTGTTGCCCCTTTCACCATGCAGAAGCGATTTCAGGAGTTGATAGATCGGGAGATTGCGGCGGCGGTGGCCGGAAAGGAAGCGCGGATTGTGTTGAAGCTGAACAGCCTTGAGGAGCCATCAATGATCCAGAAGCTGTACCAAGCGGCGGCGGCTGGCGTGCAGATTGAGCTGATTGTTCGCGGCATCTGCTGCCTGAACCCTTCGCTTTCCGAACTGCGCGGAAGGATCAGGGCGATCAGCGTTGTGGATCGTTTTTTGGAGCACGCCCGCATCTACATTTTTGGGACCGGGGCGCGGCAAATCATCTACATCGGATCGGCAGATTGGATGACACGCAACCTGCGCCGCCGCATTGAGGTTGCCTTCCCGATTGATGACGAGGCGATCCGCCAGCAGATCGTGGAGCTTATTGGCCTGCAACTACGCGACAACACAAAAGCCCGCCACCTTGACGGAACCCACAACAACCACCACGTTCGGAACCAGTTGGAGCCAGTGAGGTCGCAGATGGAGGCCTATGAGGTTGTGGGGAAGTGGTAGGTGAGAGAATTGGTAGCCTCTCGGTTCGCTGGAAACTCCAAAATTCGACATTCGGCATTCGACATTCCAACATTCCAGCATTCCGCTGGCTCCGCTCATACTTCGACGCGGCTCAGCATGAGCGGAGGGCTACATTCGCGGGCATCCGCTCTTGGCTTCTATTTCCTCCCTCCTATTTCCTACTTCCTTCCCCTTTTCCCCCCAGAATTGGGGGGACGCGAAGCTCGCCAGAGCGGAGCAGGGGGGCGCGTTACTTCACCACTGCCAACTGCTCGGAAGCAACATAATCGCCAGCACGCAACGTGACGATGTAGCTGCCAGCGGTGAGTTTGCTGAGGTCAATTCCCTTGCGGTGGCTTCCGGCCTCCATTGCACCTTCCTCTAATCGCATCACTTGCTGGCCCAGAATGCTGCGAACCTCAATGGCAACGCTGGCAGCCGAGCCAAGAGTGTAGGATAGCACGGCGGTGTTGTTTGCCGGGTTCGGCACCACACTGCTGAAGGAGAAACCGCGCACGGAATGTTGTTCGGTAATGCCGCTGGTTGATTTTGGCGAGTATCCGGTTTGGATCACTTCCCCGTTATCATCGTTCTGTACAAAGGCAACGGTGTACATCTGGTTTGCTTGCCAATCGGCACCGCGGGTGTAGGTGGCGGTGAAGGTTTTGCTTTCGTTTGCCATCAGGGTTATGGCTTCGCCGTCGGCTGAGTTCACCAGCTTGCGCATGATGTCGTGAAACTCAACTTCGCCGTTGTAGCCTGGGAAGGGGCTTTTTCCTTTCCAGTCGTCGCGTACCACCAAGCCTTCCACCGCCACAATCCGCAACCGGTAATCACCATCTATTCCATTCTCGCCTGCGGTGACTTTTACCGAGACGTTGAAGCCATTGCCATACGGGGTTTGTGTCACCTCAATTTTCAGAGGGGATTTCACCGTGCGGCGGTCGGCAGCTTCGGGAATGATGTAGGTTTTTTCCGCAGTCTTACCATCCACCCGTGTGTGTGGCGGCTCAAGGGGATCGTCTGGGCTGTAGTAGGTTCGCCGTGCTTCCACATCTGCCGGGTTTGCTTTGTACCAGGGATCATACGGCTGTGGTTGGTTCACATGATAACGTATGGAGACCGCCTTCCCACTTCCTTCGTCAACCGCTTGATTCATAATCGGTGTTACTTCAACACAGGGAACGCAGGTCGCGCTCATAAACTCCTCAAGCAGCACAATCCGTTCGTACGTCCCCTCTTGTGCAAAGGCAACGGTAGGCGTTCCAGCAAGCCCGCCGGCAAGAAGGAGCGTGCAGCAAATGGTGGGAAGTGTCTTCATGGCTGATCCTGGTATTGTTTATGGTTTGTTGAAGGTATTGGCAGGGAGGGAGAGTAACACGAATTGCCGCAGAAAGCTACACCAGGCGGTTCGCAGGGCCAAGCACATCAGCGTGTTCAGCCCTACCGATTGCAGATGTACGCTGTTGGTTATTTGATCCCAGTGTTGGGAATGGCGAACTGCCACGTAATCCCCAAGTGGGCCGAAACGCTTTGGAAATTGCCGCCGTTATCGGGCAGGTCTTGCTGGCCGTCAAATATTGGGTTCAGGTTGTAGCCACCGCTGAAGACGATACCCAACCAGCCGATTTCTTCATCAACCACCGGGATCACCGCGCCGATGCGTGGCTCCAACACCGTCAGCATTTTGTCCTTGTCCGCATCGCTAAAATCTACACTGGTTCCGTTAGAGAGTTCGGTTGCGCCGCCGCTGGGCAGCCCGATGTTCAACCCCAGGTAGAAGGAGCTAAAAGTGATCCCCGGCGTGAGGTAGAAATATCTGGTTTTGGTGAGGGTGTAGGCATCGGAGTTGCTTTCGGCATGGAGTTCGGTTCCACGGCTATCCAATCCTAAACTGAGCATGGGCGTTACGGTTCCGGAAACCGGGATTGAGACATCCACACCGAATCGGGTGGCCAGCAGTGGCCCAACTTTTAACCCGTCGGGGGGGCTGATAATCATGGCCGCGCCGCCAGCCAGCCCAACGCCAACGGAGTAGTTCCGCGTTGCTTTGCGTTTGCTGTAATTGGTTTGCCCCATCAGCGGAGCAATGCCGAAAAGAATCAGGATGAGGCTGCCCAGCAGCATCAGTCCACGTTGATGAATTGCCATTGAAGCGTTTGGTTGTACGTGAATGGAATGCGTCCCACCAAGTAGTTGGGGCTTTGGAATTGCCGATATGTTGCTGCCTAACTCTCTACCCGAATCAGCGTGTGGCCAATGCCGGTTGAAGAAGGGGTGTTGGTGCCAACCTGCTGGGTGAAGACGATGTTCTCCTGAATGATATACCCCAACGAAGGAGCGTACCAATAGATTGCATCCTCCGTATCGCGAATTGCTATCGGACCAGAGGAACGGTACTGCTGGCGGATAACGCGAAGTTGCAGCACGTTGATTGGCTTCCCTTCCACCAGCACGGTGGTGGGGCCTTCAAAGGATTGCGCGATGGTGATTCGCAAGGAATCCCTGCTGCCGCCAAGCACCCGCGCCGAATCCATCACCGTCACGGTGTCGGCGATTTTCAGGCCGTAGGCCAGCCGAACCCAGTGCCCGGGAACATCGAACAGGCCCACGCTGATCTCCGGTTGGTACATCAGCAGATCGCCGTTGAGCTTGTGCTTCAGCCGCACCGTGTCGGCATTTTGGCGGAAGGCCATCAGGACGTTGGTTTCCCCGGCAAACGTCAAGCCGGTTCCAAGTATGGTATGCACCCGCTCAATCGGCTTTTTCGTGGCATCGCGGCTGCGGTCTCTCAGGTCTATCGCGTATTCTTCAAAGATCAAACTGGTTCCCACCTTTGGGGCCAGCGTGGAGTCATCGGGGCTGGTGGTGACGCTGCATGAAGCAAGGAAACCAGCCACCATCAGCAGCCCCAGCCCAAGCATCACCTTCGGAAGTGTTGTGATTGTTTTCATTACTCTGTTCCTCCGGTGGCGGCGATTGGGGTTTTTTCTGTTCCTGGGATTCCGAACTGCCAAGTCACGCCCAGCATAAACGATGGCGTTGCGGTGGATCGTTCTTGCGAGCGGTACTCCACCGGCAAGAAGTCGTTGTTATCGGAAAGGTTGCTAAGGTTGTAGCCGGCCATGACGGTTAGCCCCAGCCAGCCAACTTCTTCATCCATCAGCGGAATCACCGCGCCAAGCCGGGGTTCAAACATCACCACCAGGCTATCGGCATCGGTATCTACTTCTATGGTTCGTTCGCGGTCTTCGGGGCTGGTTTGCCACACCCTTGATCCCCCCATTGGCAGCCCGATATTCATCCCCAAGTAGAGCGCGTCGAACATGAACCCGGGGTTGATGGTGAAGTAGTTCACATGGCGAATTTCCCACAGCCGCGAATCGTTGTACCAGTGGTATTTGGTGCCGCGGTTTTCAATCCCCAAGTTCAATCCTGCTTTCACGATTGGAGTAAGCGGGTAGCTGGCATGTAGGCCCGCATTCCAACCAAGCACCGGCTTTACTTTCCAGTTTGTGGGTGGGTCAAGGCTCATGGTTACTCCCCCCGAAACGCCCAGCCCAACGCTCAGCATTTTGGTGGCAAATCGGTCGCCATATTCATCCATCGGTTCGGTTGGGTCGGCGGCCTGGGCGCGCAACCACGGTGTGGCCGCAATCAGCAGCAGGAAGCAAAGGAGGCAGCGGTGTTGCATACGTGTGGATAAACGGAAGTGTGAGTTCAACGTGAGTTCAGCATGGGTTGCAAACGGCTCGAAGATACGAGGGAGTTTGAAGAGAACAGAATGCTTGTTTGGCGTTCGTTGTAAAAAGGCCACAGGCAAGGTTCATCCCGCAAGCTAATGCCCCGCGGCCACGGCTGGCAATCCTTGGAAATCGGCAATGAACAAATTGGTTTCCCCTTGTTTGGCTGCGTTGCGGTTGCTGGCAAAGATCAAACGTTTGCCATCGCGGGTGAACATGGGGAAGCCATCGAACGTGCCGTTGGTGGTGACACGCTTCAGGTCGCTCCCATCTTGGCGGATCAGATAGAGGTCGAAATTCCTTCCTTTGGGATCGGCCATGTTGCTGGAAAAGATGATATGCTGGCCGTCGGGATGCCAGAACGGTGCAAAGTTTGCCGCGCCGTTGTTGGTAATCTGGCGCATTCCGCTGCCGTCGGCGTTCATCACCACCAACTCCATTTTGGATGGCCGCACCAACCCTTCTTTTAGCAAGGCTTTGTATTCCTCCAACTTTTCCCCTTCCGGTCGGCTGGCGCGGAAGACGATTTTTGTCCCGTCCCATGAGTAGAAGGCTCCGCCATCGTAGCCGGGCAAGTTGGTGAGTTGGCGGACGTTGCTTCCATCAAGGTTCATCGAGAAGAGTTCGATGTCGCCGGTGCGGGTGCTGGTGAAGATGATTTTATCGCCGGTGGCCGCCACGGTGGCTTCGGCATCGTAGCCGGGGGCGTTGGTTAGCTGTTTCAGAATCTTCCCAGCCGTGTCGGCCACAAAGATGTCGTAGCCGGGATAGAGTGCCCAAGTGTAGCCTTTCGAGAAATCGGGTGGGGGTGGGCAGGCGGTGTCGGCAAGGTGAGTGCTGGCATACAGCACCAGCGTATCCCCGGGAAGGAAGTAACTGCACGTTGTGCGCCCTTGCCCATTGGAGATTCGGCGTTGCTTACCGGTGGCAAGGTCGTAGGTGTAGATTTGGTCGCAGGCTTCCCCTTCTTCGGGGTGAGTCCGCTGGAAGCTGAACATTCGTTCATTGAAGCTGAAGTAGCCTTCGGCATTTTCGCCACCAAACGTTAGCTGGCGGATGTTCGCCAACCAGGGGCGTTCTTCGGCAAGTATCAGCGTGTCGGCTGGATTGGCCGGAAGGTTAGCCGGGGCGGTTTTGTCAGCGGGCGACGCAGCCTCTTGCTGCTTTTGGCAAGCGGCAAGAATCGTGAGTAGAAGCAGCAGTGCGGTTGGGAATCGGTTCATTGGCTGAGTGATTGTTATTGAAGAGGGGGGGCAATATAATTAGCAGTTCTGTTCTTCTGCCATGCCACGTATTGTTTGTGACTTTCCAGCAACCTGTGTCACTTACCCATCAGCTTATGGTTCCTCTCTATCCAGATTGCCTCCTTCTTCCATGTCTTCAAACTCCCAACAGCACCGGCGCGTTACAGCGGAGGAGAAAGAACGATTTATTGCGTTGCTTCTTCCGTTGCGGCATCGGCTTGCCCATTTTGCGCGGGCAATGGTTCCCGACCCTGAGGAAGCACGTGATCTTGTAAGCGACACTATTCTGGCGGCATTGGAAGGGTTCCATCGCTTGAAGCATCCCGAGGCATTCCTCAGTTTCTTGTTCACGATTACCACACGGTTGCAACGCCGCCGTGCCGAACGGAACCGGGTGTTCCAGCGATACGAGGAATCGAATCTGCTCCATCCCGATAGCAGCATCGCGCCCGATACAGCCGCCGATATCCAACGGCTGTATGCTGCAATGGATCAACTCCCCGCAGCGCAACGTGAAGCGGTGGCATTGTTCGAGATCAGTGGATTGCGCCTTGAAGAGATTTGCACAATTCAGAACTGCTCACTCTCCGCTGTTAAGATGCGCCTGAAACGGGGCCGAGAACAGTTAGGGGTGTTGCTGGGCGCAAAAAAAGAGAAGGAATGGTTGTAAGCTCATCCATGGCTCAACGGAATACAACAAACTCAACGCGCTTTTTCTCACCAACTATCTGCAATCAACCGCGCCATGAACGCCATGCACACCGACGATTATTTTGAACTGGTTCGCAACCAGCAAGCCATGACCGAACAGGAAGTTCGGACAATTGTTGATGCTTACGCGTCGGATCGAACTGCCACAAAGCGCAGGCCATACGGGGCTGATTGGTTATGGGGGATACTACTCCTGCTTCCTTTTTTGGTGTGGCTTGCGGCAACCAACGTGGTAGGAATTTCCAACCCAACCGCCCCTGCTGAAGCAATGCAACCACACAAGCCAAGCACTCCCGCAACGCTGCTTGCACCTTCGTCGGTTACACTATCTTCACACAGCCGAGCGATTGGTGATTCTGCAGAGAAAAAATCTGTTCCGGCTCCGGCTCCGATTCCGGTTTCACCCACCACAACCCCATCCTTCCCAGATTCGCTCACAACATTTGTACCTCCACTTATTGGAGTGCAGCCCCACGGCAAAACCTTACACTACGGATTTCCGGTGGGGAAACGGCTGGTGTATCGGAGGATCAGCGATGGAGTGGATCATAGCTGGGGCCGATCAGACCTTTTCACTGTTGATGCAGCTTTTGAGGTTCAAGGCTATGATCCTTCTGGCAATGTGCAATTGCTCATCACCACATTACGTGAGCAGTTGGTTGAGCGAAAAAAACCAGCTGAGATTTCGCTTTCCATGGCTGGTCGTAGCCCTGTTGCTAATGGGGCACAACCTGCTCAGGCCTCCACTTCCGCTGCCTCTCCTGATACCTTCACTGTTCACGCTACACTCACGTACGGAACCAACATTCCAATTCTACAAGCGGTGTTTTCACCACAGGGCAAATATGTTCGTGGCGTGGCAGTGAAGTACAGCGAAGCGTATGAGAAGTCGCTACAACCACCAGCGGATCCTAAAGTTATTGTGCACCGTGCAAGTCCTGAAAGCATCATTCGCAATGAAGCCGAAAAATGGCTTAATGAGCTTCCATTGTTCATCACACTAACCACAGGTACAACTTGGGTTGATACAGTGTTTGAGCAGAAAAATATGACTGCCAAGAATTCTCAAAATGGAGAAACGAAGCAGAAGAAGTTCCGTTATTCGACAATCAGCACATACCGGGTGATGGCCGACACACTGATAAACAACACATCATGTGCGCACCTATTTATTGATGCGAACAAGCAGGAAGAGGGGAGTAGCTGGCAAGTCCTTAGTACCCAACATCTGTTTTTTCGCAAAACGGATACTGTGTTAGTACGCCAAGAAAGTGAGTACACGATCCCACCTTCATCAGCACAGCCAAGTGCTTGGACCAAAATCACCAAGGAGCTTATTGCTGAAGAATAACCCCACTTCTTCCCCTACCTCCCCGTTTTCTGCTAACTTCGCCGCCAATGGCGATTTCGGGGAGCAATATCACCTTTGGTTATGGCCGCCGCTTTGGTATTGAACAAGCAACGATTGTTGCCACCAATGGCCAACTTGTTGGGCTTATCGGCGGCAATGGATCGGGCAAAACCACCCTCCTGAAGCTACTCTGTGGTATCCTCCCGTGCCGCAGCGGAAGCATCCTGCTTGATGGCCAACCGCTGCAACACTACCCCCCCAACGAACGCGCCCGCCGCATCGCTTGGGTTCCGCAAAGCTACGCCCCAGCATTTGGCTACACCGTCGAGCAATTAGTGTTGCTGGGGCGGCTTCCGCATCGAGGATTGGCGATTGGGTTCGAATCCGAACAGGACCTTGCCGCTGCCCAAGAAGCCATTGCCCTGATGGAGCTTGAACCACTGCGCCACGAACCAATTACTCAACTTTCCGGCGGAGAACTTCAGCGTGCGCTGATTGCAAAATCGCTGGCACAAGGGTGTGGCACACTGCTGCTGGACGAACCGAATGCCCACCTTGATATCGCCCGCCAAGCAAGCGTGATGGCCACGCTCCGCCAGCGCGCCGCCGCCCACGGGCTGTGCGTTGTGGCCTCCATCCACGACCTCAATCTTGCATCCACCTTCTGCGACTCCATTGTGATGATGTCCGCCGGACGTGTTCTGGCGCAAGGCTTGCCACAAGAAGTGCTCCGCCCGGAACCGCTTGCAGCTGCCTTCGGGGTCCAGGTGGAGGTGCAGCCGAACGCCTACGGCGAACGCCCAGCAATCCGCTATCGCTACGCCCAGTGGCAGAAGGAGGGAGGGGAATAATGGCAGGTGAATCGCTCCGCTGGAAAGTGCCGGAAAAGAAGCCAGAGATGGCGGGGGGCTTCAATCAACGCTGGTGGTTTTTGCTGGCTGCGTTGGCTGAGTTTGGCGCGATGTTGCAGATGACCCGAATCCGCTACACCGCGCAACGGCTTCCGCCGCAGTTGTTCGATTTCACCCGCGAGGCGAACGTCTATGGGTTCTTCGTCGCGCTGCCGTTTATCTTGCTGTTCCTGGCGTTGGCGTTTGTGCCGCATCTGTATCGGCGCGGGTTGGCGGCAACGGCGGTTGGGGTTTCCGTTGCTGCATTGGCGGCGTTGGTTGCCTCGCCGTTGCTATCGGCTGCGGCCCAGCCCTATCTGTTCGGCGGCTATTTAGCGGTGAAAGCCTTTGCGTTGGCGTTGTTTGTGGTGTGGCTCCGTCCGCCGGCGCAGGGGAGGTGGGGAGTGTGGCGCAAAAGTCTTCTTGCATTCCTGCTCGGCTTGGGGATCATCGGGGGGGTATTGCTTACGGTGATCGTCATGGTTCTCACCAGCCCAATCGGCCCGCAGGTTGATGAAGCCCCACGCCAGCAGTATGACGCTGGAGTGATCTTGGGAGCAGCCGTCTGGAGCGGCAACCGCCCAAGCCCGGTGTTGCGCCAGCGGGTGAACCGGGGCTACGATCTGCTGAATGATGGCGTTGTGCAATTCCTTGTGGTGACCGGCGGGAGCGCGCCAAACGAGCTGCCGGAAGCCGAGGTTGCGCGCCGTGCGTTGGTGCAGCTGGGCGTTGACCCCTCGCGCATTGTGATGGAGGCCCACACCAACTCCACCGTGGAGCAGATACTCTACATCCGCGACCAGCTGATGCAGAAGCAGCGGTGGAGTACGTTCATTATCATCAGCGACCAGTTCCACTTAAAACGGGCGTTGGAAATTTGTGCGTTTAACGGAGTCCAAGCGCGGGGCGTTTCCTCCGAATCGCCGTTGGGGCCACAGAACTTAGTCCTCTATCACGCACGCGAAAGCCTTGCGCTGATTTTATACTGGATGTTTGGCACGTAGCACAGCTCAGATAACCAATGGAAAACGAAGCACATCCCACCCGAACAATCCACCCGGTGGTGCTTGGAGTAGTGGCCATTGTTGGGCTTACGCTGCTTCACCTCACCGGGTCGTTCTTTTTCATTCTGGATGCCCAGGACCCGGCCAACCGCACGTTGGCGCGGGGGATGGTTGGCCTTACGCAGTTGATGCTGATGCTGGTTCCCACGGTAATCCTTGCGCGGTTTGCGGTTGGCCCGGTTCAGCAATCGCTTCGGTTCCGGCCAGCGCCGCCGTTCAGCTACCTTGCCATGGGGATTGCGATTGTGGCGGTGTGGCCAGTGCTGCAGACGTTGCTCATTGTCCAAGAACTCTATCTGCTCCCCTCCGATTGGCTGGCTTCTTTCAAAGCAACTCAGCAATCCACCGAAGCCACCTACCGGCTGTTGCTGGGTTCGGCAACGACGGCGGATTTGCTTCTTTCCCTCACCATCGGCGCGCTGATCCCGGCTGCCAGCGAGGAAATTTTGTACCGTGGGCTGGGGCAAGGGTTGTTCCGCCAAGCGATGCGCCCAGCTGGGGCAATTCTGGTAAGCGGACTGTTGTTTGCTCTATTTCATTTCCAGCCGCTGACGTTTTTTCCGTTGCTGGGGCTGGGTTGCTTTCTTGGCTTTGCAACCCATGCAACCGGAAGCATTATCCCAGCAATCAGTGGCCATGCAATGTTCAATGCCATCACTATCATGGGGTTATCGGCGGTGGCCGATATGCCGCAGCTTCAGCCGGAGCCGCCAGCAATCAGCACGGAGTTGCTACTGCAAAGCCTTCCTGCTGCTGGGGTGGCTTTTGTGGTGCTAGCCCTTGTGATATTCTGGTTCCGAAAACTGAAGCCGGATGCTTCTGAGCTTACTCCGCAGGACGACACCTTCCATTAACCACACCATTTTTGCACCATGCCAACAATTACGCTACGCCCCCGCGAAGAACGCCGTTTGCTGAACGGGCATCTGTGGGTGTTCAGCAACGAAATTGGGACGATTGAGGGGACGCCAGGAAAGGGGGATTTGGTGAACGTGATGTCGGCAGGGGGGAAGCTGATGGGGGTGGCAATCTACAACCCGAACTCACTGATTGCAGCGCGCTTGATTGACCGCAACCAGGTCCCGTTAGACGGCGACTGGTTCCGCAGCCGAATCCAGCGCGCACTTCAGTTGCGTGGATTGCTGTTCCCGGACTCCACCACCTACCGCATTCTTCACTCAGAGTCGGACGGCGTGCCGGGGGTGATTGTGGATCGTTTCAACAACGTGATGTCGGTCCAGATTGCAGCCGCAGGAATGGAGGCGCGGCGCGACCTACTGTTCGACGCATTGATGGAGGTTGAAGGGGTGGAAGGCGTTGTGGAACGGAACGACCACCAGCTCCGGCAGTTGGAAGGATTGCCCGAGCGAGTTGGATTGGTTCGTGGCGTTGCCGATGTGCAGCAGATCAGCGATGGAGTTATCAACTATCAGATTGATCCGCTTGGCGGGCAAAAAACGGGAGCGTACTTGGATCAACGCCAGAACCGAATCGCCATGCGGCGGTTTATGGCGGTTGGCCGAGTGCTGGACCTGTTTTGCAACGATGGCGGCTTTGCCCTTCATGCAAGCCATGCTGGCGCGGGCCAGGTTGTTGCCGTGGATAGTTCAGCAATCGCACTTCGGGCGGTGGAAACCAACCGCACGCTGAACAACCTTTCAGCGATTCAGCTAAGCCAGAACGACGTGTTCAGTGAACTGCACGACCGCCGCGCCCAGGGGGAACAGTTCGATGCCGTGATTGCTGATCCCCCCCCGTTTGCCCGCTCAAAAAAACACATTGCCGCCGCGCGGAAACGGTATGTTGAGTTGTTCAGTCTTGCGTTGCAAGTAACCGCGCAAAACGGCGTTGCGTTTCTTGCCACCTGCTCTCACCACATCACCCGCGACACGTTGTTGGAGATGGTGCGCGAGTCGTTACGCCGCGTCCGGCGCGATGCCATCATCCTTGAAGAGCGCGGGGCTTCCCCCGATCATCCCGTTCACCCAGCAATGCCGGAAACTGGGTATCTGCATGGAGTGATCCTGCGTGTTGGATAGCCCCATTGGATCATCCAATATCCCCCTTCGCCACCGCCCCCTTTCACGGTGGGTGACACACGGCCACGGCCTGCATCTACCCCGTGTAACTTCTGGCTCCACACGTGGGTTTGTTGGCTTGTAGAAACGGTTGGCACAGTGGTTGTTGTTAATGGCTTTGGGATACCAACAAGTGGTAGCATTGCTAACCCATCCGCGATTCCGCTCGTTACGTATCCAACACCACAATGCCACGTTACTCCGCCACCCAACCGTGGATCACACAAACAACAGGAGCAGATCAATGCGCCACACTCACATTCACATTCTTTTCCTTTGCATCGCTGCCGTGATGGCAGGTTGTGCCGACCAAGCGCCGGCTCCTTCAACAGGGAGCGAGGGGAGTGATATGGCTGCAATTGTGGCGGGTGCTGTTGGCAAAAAAAGCCACGGGTTGATTGCCGATATTCAGGACCTTCTTGCAGCCGCCAACGCCGACTCCATTGACGCACTTCGCACAAAGCTGAACCTTCCAGAAGCGAACGTTCACCGTGTTGGATTTGCGGCCAACGGGTCATCGCAGGCGGGAACCACATCATTCCGGTTCGAGCGCAATTACATGGATACCATCAGCGAGTGGAAACGGAGCTACACGCTGACAGCAACCGAACCCACAAACTCCAAACAGAGAGTAGATCAATCCAGCATCGTGGCCACAGCAACCGGCCAGGGAATCTACCGCAACGGCGACTTAAAATTGCAAGCCGAATCCGAAGAGACTTTACAGATTGACCGAACAACCGATGGCTATCAGATTTCGGGCCAGCACGTGCTGGATGGCGATGCAACAATCCTAACAAATAACGCCGCCAGCTACCACGACGTAACGGTAAAACTGAATTTGGCATCGCTCACTGCTGGCCTATCCACCCTTTCTGGATTGCCAGCCTTGTATGGCCGTTGCGACGTTGCAGTGTTGGCCGGAAGCACCCACGGCACCTTGTCGGTGATGGGAACGCTGAGCTTTGATGGGTCGGCAATCGCGCGTTTGATGTTAGATGGGCAGGAGTATCTGATAGACTTGGAAGGGGCGCAAGTCATCACCGGAGCATAAACACACACAAGCCTTAGGCGAGGTAGCCAGTATGTTACCTCTGAATCATAGATCGCATGAAGGAAGCAGGTTGCCGGCAACGACCTGCTTCCTTCATTTTATGACTGTGCCATCATTCAAAAACGGCGTAGATTCAGCCAAGAATTACCGACCTACCTGCATGAGCTTGCACCGTCTCCTTTGGCTGTTGCGGAACGACCCGCCGATATTTGCCGTCGCAGCATTTCTTTCATGGCTTGGCTACCGCCGCCCGCCGCCGCCAACTCCACAACGTATTCTTATCTACAAGCCGGATCATCTGGGGGATGTGTTGCTGGCAACCCCAGCACTGCGGGCAATCCGCCAACGCTATCCGTCAGCTGAAATTAGAATTGTGGTGGGTGGGTGGGCCCAGCAGTTGCTGCAGAATAATCCAGACGTTGATGGAGTAATCGCCTACAACAGCAAAAAATTTGTTCGCGGAACTACTCAGCCAACTTCTTTACGCCAAGCTCTATCGGTTCTGCAAGGGTGGAAACCTGATCTGGTACTTTCGTTGCGTGATGACTGGGCAATGCTACGGGCATCCATTGTGAACAGAACCGCACGGGTGGATCGTGGAACTGTTCAGTGGCGCGAGTGGGTCAATCGAAAAAAAACAAGCCGGCCAAAACGTCACGAAACTGAGTTGCTGTGGGAAACGCTTGCTCCGCTTGGCATTGTTCCGCAGCGTATTGATCGGCTACTCTATTTCGTCAGTCAGGAGGAGCGTATCTGGGCAAGCAACCTTCTGCAGGAATCTGGAATTCGCACCCATTTTGTGGCACTTCATCCTGGAGCATCCACAAAATTCAAGGAGTGGGAGCCGGAGCGGTTTGCGGCGGTGGCGCGGCAATTAACAAAACAATGGGGGGGGGTGCAGCTTGTGCTGGTAGGTTCGCCTGAAGAACAAGAAGAAGGGGCGCGCTTGGCCGAATTACTGAGCGACCTACAACCGGTTAATTTGTCGGGGAAGTTGCAGCTACGCCAAACCGCAGCGGTGATTGAGCAAGCAAGCATCTACATTGCTTCCGATGGTGGAATGATGCACATCGCATCGGCGATGGGGGTGGCAACGGTTGGGTTATTCGGCCCAGGTTATGGTGATGTTTTTCATCCGGTTGGGGATCACGTTCGCACCATCAATCACCGATTTCCATGCAGCCCATGCAGCCAACAACGCTGCATTCGCCCCAACGATACCTGCATGATGGCAATTACTCCAGAAGAAGTTGTCGCCGCGGCTAACGCTTTAATGAGTGAGCGGCTGCCACCATCGTAGCAAAATTTCAAGCTGCAATTTTGATAACCTTCACCGACTTCACTGCCACATTCTCCGAAAACAAAACGCAGATGTACATGCCGGGGATTACTGGTTTTCCGGTTTCGTCGTTTCCATCCCACGGAACATCATAATTCCCTTTTGGGTGTACCCCCTCAAACAGTATTCGGATTGGTTTTCCCAGCAGATCGTACACACTAATGCGAATACGGGCATCGTTCGGCATCGAAAGCTGGAACACCGTCCCTTCGGTAAAAGGATTGGGATAGACTGCCGCCGCGCTATTTCCCGCGCCAGCAGCAACGATAGGCATGGCCAATGCAGCCGTGCATAGCCCAACCAGTAGTATCATGGTGGCAGAACGTAGCGCTCTCATCGTTATTCTCTTGATCTGTTGTTGATAATGGGAAGTAGCATCATTCTCATCACGTTCAATGCAGAAAAATTAGGATTGATAGGGGAAGTTTTGCAAGCAAATTATTGGTGCACTCTTGACGCGGCTGGTTCCGAAGGATTGCAGCCTACCGGCGGATGCCTTCAATCTTTGCAGATGAACGACACACGCTTCGCTGCAAAAATTCACCAATTCGACGTGTTACTTGCGAATATGATCCATACCCGTCGGAAATATCCATTCCCCCTTTCCCTGTATATCTCCCACCCCTGGCAATTGAGTTCCCTTGACGACGAAATAGGAAGTTGGCTGTGACAATCGCCATAACCTCCCCACGTTGGCAAGCATCACTTACCAATTTTCCGATGTTGAATTTTTTCCAGTCACGGCTTAAACAGCAACTTTTCTAACCGAATCCAACACCACCATGGCTTACCGTGCTACGCTGATATTTTCCAGCGTTCATGGCGGCTAATAGCAGATAGAGTTTTGACTGTCACAAATTTCATACGAATAAATTTTCTCTGATAATTTCTGAAATTCATTTCTGTATATTTGTACCCGTTCAATGCGAAAGGATTTTCGCAGCACATTCATTTATTCAGCAGGACATTGCATATGCCATCACTGAACGGGAGTCAGGCAACGCTCGCATCTGAGCTTGGGACCCAAATGATCTCGATGATCGGATCATTTATGGAAACGATTCACGCCACCCCCGCATCGCCTATTTCCTCCTTCCCCACACAAAGCTCCGGCAACTACGTTTTTGTGACCTACACCAACGGTGGGCATCCACTAACGATTGGCGTAGTGACCGAATCTATGGGGACTGCAGAAATTGCGCAGATAGTTAGCAATGTCCGCAGCCTTGGCACTGCTGGCGTAGCGGCATCACAACGAATTATTGATGCAGGAACAGCCTCGGTAGCACTCAATCTCTATCGAATTATTCAAGGCCTATTGACCGTTGATGCCCAAGTTGCAGCTTCGGTACCTTCGGCCGCAGCAGCTTCAGCACCCACGCCAGCCGCAACCGAAAAAAAACGGCGCGGACCAAAGAAAAAAGCAGCAGTAGCTCCCCAAAAAGGACGTGGTGGCCGACCAAAGAAAAATGCTGACGCTGCTCCAGCTGATGCCGCCACAACCGCCCCCAAAAAAGGACGTGGCCGACCAAAGAAAAATGCTGACGCTGCTCCAGCTGATGCCACCACTGCCGCTCCAAAAAAAGGACGCGGCCGACCAAAGAAAAATGCTGACGCTGCTCCAGCTGATGCTACCGTAGCCGATGCTCCAAAAAAAGGACGTGGTGGCCGACCAAAGAAAAATGCTGATGCTGCTCCGGCGGATGCCGCCACTGCCGCTCCAAAAAAAGGACGCGGCCGGCCAAAGAAAAACGCTGATGCTGCTCCTGCTGATGCCACCACTGCCGCTCCAAAAAAAGGACGCGGCCGACCAAAGAAAAATGCTGACGCTGCTCCGGCGGATGCTACCGTAGCCGATGCTCCAAAAAAAGGACGTGGTGGCCGACCAAAGAAAAATGCTGATGCCGCCGCAACCGCTCCAAAAAAAGGACGCGGCCGTCCAAAGAGAAGCGATAGTGCTGTGCCGACCACACTAACTATCGAACCAGCAGTAGCTGAGGCTCCAGCTGCCGAGGCCGCACCAACCACACGCCCGGCACCAAAACCACGTGGTGGTGGAAAGAAGCGGAAAGCCACGGTTGCCAAAGGAAAGCGTGGAGCAAAGAAAAAATCATCCAAGCCAGCAAGCGCGCCCGCTGAATCGCCAGCAGAAGGCTAAGAGAGATAGGAAGTTCGATTAACCGTGGGCATCTTGGCAGATTGCTAAGATGCCCATTCTATTGTGGGGCTTCGCGATACCGTAGGATTACACTCTATCAGCACAACGCCATGCCAATCGTTACCTCCGAAAGTTTGATGACCCAATTACGGCACGGGAAAATTGAGCCGTTATACTTTTTGTTCGGTGACGAAGAATTTTTGATTGATGAAGCTCTAGAGCAGATTATTGACCGGGCAGTAGATAAATCTACCGTTAGCTTCAATTTCGACCTGCTGCATGGGACTGAAGTAACCTTGCAAGAAATTGTGGAGCGGGCATCGGCGTACCCCCTGATGGCAGACCGGCGGGTGGTGGTGGTGCGTGATATTGACCGAACATTCAGCCTGCGTGGGAAACCCGATCCGACTTCGCCGTTTGTTAGATATATCACCTCTGCATCCCCTTCCACCACGCTTGTGCTGACCGCAGTTGCTGGGGATATTCTAAAAGGAAAAAGCCCAAAAGCCCCATACAACATCATCACCGAACACGCCGCAAGCATTCAGTTTAAAAAAATCTACGACCGCGAACTACCGTCATGGACAGCCAATAGAATTCGCACACGTGGAAAAGAAATCACCCCGGACGCAGTGGAGTTATTTGTGAGCTATGCTGGCGGGTCGCTACGAATCATTAGTAATGAAATCGAAAAACTGTTCACCTACGTCGAAGGGAAGAAAAACATCACCCTGGAGGATGTGCGGACTGTGGTCGGGACTTCCAAAACATGGAATATCTTTGAACTTCAGAAGGCATTGGGAACCAAAAACGCAAGTTTAGCCTCGGAGATTACCGAGCGGATGCTTCGTGCAGGCGAGCCTGAGCAGCTTATTCTGACAATGCTGACGCGCTATTTCACCATCCTTTGGAGGTTAACCGAGCTACGCGCACGCACCCGCGATCAGAACGAAATGGCGCGAGCAGTCGGCATTACTTCCTTTTTCTTGAATGAGTATCTGGCCGCCGTGCAACGCTACCCGATTGACCATTTACGCAATACGTTCCAAGTTCTGCTGCAAGCCGATATCCTGCTGAAATCATCCAACCTTTCAGGGAGCGTTATTATGCAGATGATGCTGGCTTCAATTACACAGGGAAAAGATATGATGCCCTACCGCGAGCGGCGATAGCGAATTGCTGGTAGCGGCACAAAACGTGACAGTGCAGAAATCCAGAACCACCGTAACAACAGCTTGAGGCAAGGGTAATAGATAGTGGAGGTACAATCGCGAGAATTTACTTGAGAAGAGCGCGTCCACTCTTCGGGAATATCTGTCATGGTTCGTGCAAAATATTCACGAATTTTGCTAACGAGAATCAGTTGAACATTGATATGCTGCCAACCAATCCACCATTCAACCTTGCAAGCTATCGGACTACTGATTCGGTTACAAGAATGTAATAATGCAGTCAACTACTTTGCAGTCTATCTCGTATATCTAACTGGGCAAACCTGCCAAAGCCTACAACTGGCACATAAATAGTTAGGAGTACTGTAGAGATAGAACATTCCGATGAATAAGGGCTGACGAAACGACGAAACATTGCTATCAGGAACGCTGGGTAAAGGAGAAGTACAATCATGGAATACACATATAAGTATCCGAGTAAGGTTCAGGACATCAACGGCCGCCGCTATGGCCAGATTAGCGTCAACGAAGAACACATGGCGCAAACCCTGAACGAGCTGATGAACCGGTTAGATATGCCGGAAAAAACCATTGCAGTTCAAGTGGAAGTGAACGCCTCGCGGGAAAAAATTTGGGAGATTGCTGGTGGAACAGTAGCAAAATTCTTCACCCACCACCCAATTTTTGCTGGGCTTTCCTATCTGAACTCGTTTGGCTCCGATGAAGGTGGGCGATTTATCATCCACAGAGTGATGAATGGTGTGGTATTCGACCGCATCGGCGAAGTCATGGTCAATATGCCATTGGCCGAGTTCACCGCCAGCGATTTGGAAATTGCGGACCCCAGCGTTAGCGGTTTCTTCCCGTCGCTCTACACCATGAAGCTAACCGACCACCCCGATGACCCCTCCAAGACCATCGTGCTGCTAACCTACACGATGCTTGGCGTTGCGCATCCGTGGGCACTGGGGGTGCTGGCCTACCAAGCCAACAGTATTAAATATCATGCGGAGCTGCAGAACGCTTAACCGCCACAGTTACTGCTAACACTCAATGGCCAGATAGAATAAATTTCTATCTGGCCATTCTGTTTTTCCCCCGCTGTAAGTTCATGTTTCGTCACGCCACGCCGGATAGTGCAATGGTTAAGTTTGCTTCCATCAATTATCGGGATTACCTATGGGACTGTTCAACTCAGCAAGCAGCAAGCAAACCCTTACCGAAGAAGCTGTCCGCCAAAGCCTTTCGGTTATCAACGACCCCGACCTGCGGCGCGACATCGTCTCGCTGGGGTTCGTGAAAAACATCCAAATCACCGGAACTACCGTTGCGGTGGTGATCGAGCTGACAACCCCAGCTTGCCCCGTGAAAGACCAAATGAAAGAAGAAGCTGAGCAAGCACTTCGGAAATTAGGGGCCGAAGAAGTGCGGGTTGAGATGACCAGCCGCGTCACCTCACCGGGCGCGGCACGCCGTTCGGCAATGCTTCCGGCAGTGAAAAACACCATTGCCGTAGCTTCCGGGAAAGGTGGCGTTGGAAAATCAAGCGTTGCGGTGAACCTTGCCGTCGCGCTGGCAGAAGAGGGGAGCACGGTTGGATTGATTGATGCCGATATCTACGGCCCTTCGGCTCCGCTGATGTTTGGCCTGAACGGCAAGCAAACCTACGTGTACGAAAACGCCAACGGCGAACGGAAAATAGCACCGCTGGAAGCCTACGGTGTGAAAGTGATTTCGCTCGGTTTTCTTGTTGATCCCGACCAAGCCGTCATCTGGCGCGGCCCGATGGCCGCCGGCGCGCTGAAGCAACTGATGAGCGACGTTGAATGGGGCGAACTTGATTACCTCATCTTCGATCTTCCCCCCGGAACTGGTGATATTCAGCTGACACTCACCCAATCCATCCCACTCACCGGAGCCGTGATTGTCACCACGCCGCAAGATGTTGCCCTTGCCGATGCCCGCAAAGGATTGCGGATGTTTGAACGGGTGCAAGTCCCCGTGCTGGGAATCATCGAAAACATGAGCTATTTCATTGCCCCAGATACCGGGAAACGGTACGACATCTTCTCGCATGGCGGCGGCCAACGTGCCGCTACCGAGATGAACGTCCCCTTCCTTGGAGAGATTCCGCTGGTGATGGAAATGCGTGAGGGGGGTGATGAGGGGAAACCGTTGGTTGTGCGAAATCCCGAATCGGAAACGGCGCAAAGCATCCGCGAGATTGCACGGCAGATGGCCGCCCAGATTTCCATCACCAATATCAGCGGCCAATCGCAGCCACTGACGATTGAGTTGCTGCAACAAAACTGAGTAAAACTCACTGTGGGCCGGGAAGGGCGATCCCCTTACCTGCCCACAACTTTAATCTCAACCGCTCCAGAAACCACCGCTGCCGATTTGGTGAAAATGGAGCACCGCTTCCCCGCCGCCGCGCACTTGGCACGAAGCACGGCGGCCACATCACTTCCCCAGGCCATTGCCTCTCCGTGCATCGTCACCACCTCAATGTTGCTTCCCGACCTCACTGCCGCAATGACTTCCCCAAGGATGCGCTCCTGAAGGGCTTCGCTGTTTTGATTGCTGGCAACCACACTTTCTGGCAGAAGCCAGCGCGACTGCATCACCTCACCCACAAAACTCAACGTCTGCTCGGTGATCCGCTCGACCCGCATGACTTGCAGCGGCAGCTGTGCAGCGGCCCGGGTGGAGGCTCCGCTGGAATCGCGCACGTTCAGTTCGGCCAGCAACGTCGTCATCTTCCCCGATGCCCCGGTGGCTGCAATCTGCCAGTTAATCTGTGCCGACCCGCTTGATGCCGATTGGTGAGAGTATTCGCCAACAGGCTGGCCATTGTGAACAATCCGGATACTCCACTCCTGAATCCCCGCCCCCGATTGGAACGCCGGAGAAAGCTGAATCCGGGGCGGATCAACGGTTGCGGACTGAGTTGAAAGCCACACCGGATCAAACAACGGTGGCGTGTCGGTCATCAACGCCACCTGTTTTTTTCGATCCTTCTGCTGGTTGGCTCCTCCTTCGCTTTCATTGGTTGATCTCACCTCCATCCGCTCCTGCGCAATCCCCCAGGCAGTGTGCAAGTAGTTCCGCACCTCCCCAGAAAGTCGGCTTGGGCCACGCAGCGTTAGCCCGGCATTGGGGTGAAGCGTGGCCATGCGGAACCCGATGATGTTCAGCAACTGCGATTGTAGTTCCGGGATCAACGCACTTCCCAACGAATCAGGGACGAACTGCGCGGCAGCGGCTGAGCTAAGCCGCAACTGCTGTTGCAGCAGGCCTTCATCAATCACCACCGCCCCGGCGGTGCGAAGCTCCCACCGGCGTTGCCGCCGAACATCATCCACGTGTACCACTGCCACCGGCGTTAGCTTCCCCGCAGCATCCAACGCGCTTAACTCCAACTGGGCAACCAGCGGTTGCGGCACCGCACGATTGCGCGCCGAACCGTTGGAATTAAATGTGGAGTCGAATGAAGTAGCGGAGCGGGGTGAGGCCGGTGGCGGCAAGGCCGATACCAACACGGTATCTGTTGCCGTACCGGATGCAGCCTCTGGTTTCTGAATTTGGCTTGCCAACGGTGAGGGAAACGCGGGGGAGATTGGCTCTGCGGTATCGCTTCCTCCCAAGCTCATCATCAGCCCCACCCGAGCTTGCATTGTCAAATCTCTCCATGCCACCCGCTCCACCACCGACAGCAAATCAACATGCCCTGCAATCCCGACCATTCCCGACAAACGCCGACCAAGCGGGAAGGTGTAGTCGGCAGCCGGAGCAAGGGAAAGGGAAATTCCGGCACCGGAAAGCCGCTCGCCCTGGTTCATAGCCCGGCTGCGTTGGCCGCCGTCAAAACTGTGGTCGCCGGGGCCGTTCACGTTATCCGTTTGGGTGGTGGTAAAGCTCAGCCGGTAGGTTAGTTCGGCACCAAGACCAACGGTCAATTGTGGAGTAAGCTGGTACTCCACGTTGCTGCTGAACAGCGCACGTTGGTCGTCACGCTGCAATCGCAACGTCCGGTCCAGTGCCACCGGGGCAGATGTTGCCGAATCAAAAATGACGGTGGGATCAACCGGCGAAGCCTGAAGTGCGCTGGTTCCCGACCTCCATCCAAGCGCAAACGACAGCCCCCATTTTCCGCCAAACAACCCTGGCATTCGCACCATTCCCATCACCCCATTTCCCCTGGCCGTCCCCGATTCAAACAGCCCGCAATCGGGCGTTCCGGCATACACCGGAACGCTCCCCTGCGACACCCCCAACCCAAACTCACCCAGAATACCAACTCGGGTTGGCTCTGCGTTACTATCCAAACTCCGCGCCTGCCCCAACGCCAGCACCGGAAGCATGATGCCGACGATGAACACAACAGCACATCCCCGAACCGCAACAGGCACCAGGCAAGAAAAGCAGGGGGGAAACAGCGGGGGAAGAAAGGGATTACTCATCCCCCTCCCCCAGCTGTGATGATGACCGGCATCGCATTCCTTTCGGAGCCGACGTGTAGCTCCAGAAGGTACAGGCCCGGGGCCACTCCATGCAGGTCGGGGTGATATTGCTCCTCGCGGCCAGTACCGGTCGGGAGGTCAATGGTGCGTGCGGTTTCGCCAACAAGGTCTATCAGCCGAAGCGTTGGCTTGGTTCCGTCGGGGGCAATGTAGTGGAGAGTGGTGGTTTCCGTGATGGGGCTGGGGCGGATGCTGGTAATCCGCGCCCGTTTCGTGAAACTGATCCCCTTGCCAATCTCACATCCTTCCAACTCCACAATTCCGCTGGCGGTATCAATCGCCACAACCGGAGAGCCAACCGCAACGCTATCAACAAAAACCACTGTTTCTGGATACCCGGTTGTGAACGCCATAAACTCTATTCGGGCCACAGTCTGCCCGGTAATTGGGCCGGTTAGGTTCACCGTCAGCGTTCCGGCTGCGGTGTCGGCAGCATAGGCCACTGAGTAATTGCTGGGGACGCGCCCCCCCGCCGCAGTGGCAACGCCAACCGGATAGAGTGCCCGCGCTGGCATCCGCATTCTGAAAAACAGACTCTGCGCGTTCTGGTCGGCACGGAGCGGTGCGGAAAGGGTGAGCGGCAACTGGAATGTGGTCCCGGCTTGCCCGGTGATGCCCCCTAACTTGATGCTAATCCGTTCAACCGGTGAAGCTGGATTCCCAACTCCACGGCCGGTCAGCGGAATGGCCACCGGCGTGTTGCTCCAGCTGGTGGATAAAAAGAGCGTTGCAGCACTATCGGTGATGCTGCTATCGGGACAAAAACGGACGATAAGGCGAACACCGTTCGGGGTGATAGTTATCGGCAACGACGTTGGCTTCACCAACGCGAACCGCGTGTCGGTCTGCTGGTTGGAACGCCAAAATTCCGCACGGGTGATTTGGTGGGCGGTATCGCTGGCGATAGTGATGGTATCGGTAACGCAGCTGTCCCAACGCACATCTCCAAAATCCAACCGCAGTGGGTTGATGGTCGGCGCAGGGGGAACGGTATCTGGTTTCACACGCCCAAAAAGCTGCACCGTCAAATCTTGAGGGCTTTGCCCGCCAACCCGGTATCGCAAGGTCAACTCTGCAGCCGTGTCGGTGATGCGCCCGGCGGGGTCGGGGCAGAAGCGAACAACGAACCGAACCGCAAAAACATTTTGAGCCGGGAACAGCGTGGGGCGGATGATCTGGTACCGGGAATCATTCAATCCGTTGGCTCCCGAAACCCACGCCGTGTCAATCGTGAACGATGTGTTCCCCCCATTCAGCGTCACGCTATCTGTTTTGCAATCGCCAGCCGCAACCGCTCCAAAATCAAGAATCGTGTCGCTAAGCTGGGGCGGAGCAGGGGGGGCAATCGAGCGCGCTTGGATGCCGATGCGAAGCTCGGTGGCGGCTCGATCGTTGATGATAATGGTGTTCTGGAGCAGCGATTGCGATGGAGCGTTTGGGCTGAACCGCACCCGAATCGGAATGGCTTGAAGGGGGGGAACCGTTGTTTGGCCCGATGGAGCAATCATTGCAAACCCTTGGTATCCGAACGGATCATCAAGCCGCGCAGTGCTGATTGTGATTGGGCTGCTTGTTCGGTTTACAGCAAGGATTGTTAGTGAGTCTTCCCCGCCAACAACCACCGGGTTGGGGAAGGCTGTGTCGGAAGGGGCCGCCCACACGGGGGTGATGGTGGCCTGCAACGGAACGGTTCGTGTTTGGGTGGAACCAGCATTCCCCCAACGGATCATCAGCGTGTCGCGCAGGGTAGTCCCGGCCGGAGCCACGCCGCAAAATCGGATGCCGCACGGCGTGGGGACGCGCGTTGGAATATCCAACAGCCCGCCCCGCAGACTATCCAACGTGACCCCTTCCAAACTCCATGAAGAAGGGGTGTTGCTTGCCGCCGACGCAAGCGAAACCGTCACCGTGATGGTGGTTTGCGAGGCGTTGGTGAAAGTGATTGCGTCGCTGATGCAGTTGGTGCGGGGGATGTCGGAATAGAGGAGCGCCGTTGGCTGAACGGAGATGGAAGAATCGGGCTGCTGAGCCCGCGCCAACGGATTGCTCCACGCCGCAACCAACAACCAGACAATGGTTGCAGCAATCCCGCAAACTTGATTGCAGAGGAAAAAAGGGAGCCGCATAGAGTTGATAGAGATAACGAACAAGAACAACGGCAGGAACCCACCGAAAAGACAAACACACCAACCGCCGAAAAATCACACGGGCGGCGTGGGAAGTATGGCGTGGCTCTCTGGCTGCGGTTCCCTAACTTCGCGCCCCACGAACGCCATGCAACGCTGCCATGCAACACCGTCATGCAACGTTGCTTGGCCGGAGCGAATACACCGAACTCCTTTTTCTAAAAAAAAACTTGTGGCACCAACTGAATCCCGCAACAACCCGCTTGACCGCCTGCCAACATCAGCATTCCTTGTTGCTACCGGGCTGATACTTGGCTTGGCGTATCCCCCAAACCCCGTTGGATTGTTCGGCGCGGTTGGGCTTGCTCCGTTGCTTTACGCCCTGCACCGGGCCACCAGTTGGAAACAAGCCTTCCGCTGGAGCTATCTCTCCTTTCTCCTGTTTTCCGCATTAACCACCTGGTGGGTGGGAAGCTGGCAATCGAAGACTGAGCCGTATTTGATGATTAGCTGCGTTCTGCTCATCATCATTCACCCACTGTTTTTTGTGACCCCGATGTTGCTGTACCGCTGGGTGATGAAACGGTCGTCGGTGCTGCAAGCCTTGCTGTTCCTTCCGTTCCTCTGGACCGGCGGCGAGTATCTTCACGCACTGTCCGATGCCAGCTATCCCTGGCTAACCCTGGGGAACACCCAAACCTACAACCACTACTTCATTCAATTTATTGAGTTCACCGGGGTGTGGGGATTGAGTTTTGTTTTGGTGGTGCTGAACTGCGCGGTTGCCGCGCTGCTGTTTGCCGCCGGGGGGAAGTTCCCCGAACAGCAGAAGAAGCAAATCTGGCGCGGCGCGTGGATAGCGATTGCGGCTGGGGTGCTGCTCCCTTACCTCCATGGGTTGCTTCGTGATGAGTCGCCAACAAAAGGGGGGGGAATGAGCATCACCATTATCCAACCGAATGTTGACCCGTGGGATAAATGGAAGCAAGCGGATACCGTAAACCAAATTGCGCTGAACGCCGCGATGACACGCAACGCAATCGCCCCGCTTCAGCAGAAACCAGATATGGCCTTGTGGGTGGAAACCGCAATTCCCCGCACGCTAACAACGCCCGGGGCAGAAGGAAGAATGGCCGAAGTGATGGAGGTAGTCAACAGCCTTGATGTCTCGCTGATGAGCGGCTTCCCCGATTACCGCCGCTACCCCACCGCCGCTGAAGCCCCCGCCAGCGCCAAGCTGGGGATTGAGTACGGTGCTGCCGGCCAGCTGGATAGTTTCCGCTACGATCACTTCAATGCTGTTGGCCTGTTTGTTCCCGGGAAGGGGCTGACAGGAGCCTATCACAAGATGCAGTTAGTCCCGTTTGGTGAGCGGATCCCGTTTGCCGATGAGCTTCCATTTCTGATAAAAATGCTGACGTGGGATATGGGGATTTCGGCGTGGGGGAAGGGCAAATCCATCACCGTGTTTGATGTGCCACTGCGGCATGGTGGGGTAGCCAAAGGGGGAGCGGTTGTCTGCTTTGAAAGCGTGTACCCAAACGTGGTTCGGAAGTTTGTTGATTCCGGCGCGAACTTCCTCACGGTGGTGACAAACGATGGTTGGTATCTGGGAACCACTGGGCCACTGCAACACCAACGGTTTGCACTGCTTCGGGCAATCGAAAACCGCAGGCCGATAGCACGCGCAGCCAACACAGGAATCAGTTGCTTTATCTCGCCAAACGGAGAGTTGTACAACGAAAGCGACCAAAACGTGGCCACCGCAATCACCGACCAGATTGAGCTACGGAGCGACCTTACGTTGTACACCCGCTGGGGCGACTGGTGGCCGCAGCTGTGCCTGGCAATTGCAGCAGCCCTGGGCATGGCGGTTGGAGTGAGGAGAAAAAAGGGGTGAGAAAGAATCAGAGGGTGCGTCATCATCTACTCCCTTGCCATCGCCTTGAGCAACGCGCGGGTGTATCCCCTGGCACTCTGTTCCGGGGTTAGCGACGTTGCGGCGTGGTGGCGTGCGGCTTGGCTCATCTGCTGGCGCAACCCTGGGGAGTCAACCAAGCGTCGAATCGCAGCCGTGAATTCGGGGATGTTGTTGGGGTCCACAACGATTCCCGTTACTCCATCTATCACCGCATCCACCGTCGCGCCGGCAAATCGTGTGGCCACTATCGGCAACCCCGCCGCCGCCGCCTCCACCATCACCAGCCCGAAGACCTCGGTCAAAGAGGGGAACAGCAGAACATCGGCAATGGCGTAGTAGCGGGGCAGTTCCGTTTTTTGCTGATAGCCGTGCAGAAATACTTGCGGCTGCAATCCATGCTGGTCAATCGCTTGGCGCAGTTCGGCTTCGGCTTCCCCCGCGCCCACAATGTGCAAGGCTACATCGGGGCGGTTCAGCGCTGCAACCGCTTCCACCATTTCCAAAACCCCTTTCCAACGGAGCAGATATCCCACAAACAGAAGGTGCGCCGCAAACGCCCCTCCCGACGGTGTGCGAAACTGAGTTTGTAGCTGGGCAGCTTCGCCGCTGGATTGCGCCGCGCCAACTTCGGCAGCAAAGAACTGCGTATCTACAACATTGATCGCTATTTCAATCCGGTGCGGCGGCACGCCACGTTGCTGCAAGTAGCGTTGCGCTGCGGTCCCGTAGGCAATGAATCCGTTGGCCAATTTGTAGAAAGGGATGCGGACCAAATCGCGTATCCATTGCCCCCTTCTTCGCGCCGAAATTTCGGTTTCGCCGCTGTAGATCAGCACTGGAATTTTTTTTCGGCGGCAATGGAGCATCAGCCGTAAAGCAATCCCATCCATGGCCCAGGCAAGCACCACCGCAGCGGGGCGCAGTTTCCGTATCTGCTGCAACGATTCTTGCAGCATGGCGTTCGCGCTTCCGGTGGACCATGATAGTTCAGCAAAATCTTCATCGCTGAAGTTCCAGTTGCGCTGGCGGCTGCGCCCACCTAAAAAATGGATGTGCAGCCGAACCCCCTCTTTCAACAACTCCTTCTGGAACGCCCGGTACTGCGGCAGCCGGTATGGAGTTGGGGCGTTGGTGATGTGAAGAACAATCGGCTGGGACATGGTGTGCTGGTTCGGCAAGCAACTGGTGGATAGCGGAAACTGGTTCAGGAATGAATGGCTGCAACTTACCGACCCAACCCATGCCACCAAAAATTTTTGGCCCCAACAACGCAACCGCGCTGGCGCAGCACGGCAAAATATGCCCCGGTTGGAGTGGCAGATAAATCCACCAGCACGTAACCACCAGCCGTTGGGATTGCTTGCTCCGCACGCACAACCTCACCAAGCAGATTCAACAACGTGATAGTCGCCCCCGAACGATCAGCCGTTGGCAACGGAAGGTAGCCGGTGCTGCCAATAATTTTCACCCCCTCAGGCTGCGTTTCTTCGTTGCTCACCCCCGACTGCCTGTCCAACTGAATCACAAATGTGGAGCCACGGGAAAGCCGAACAACCACATTCCCCGACCCCCATTGGTACTGCCATTGCGCCACCCCATCGCCAACAACATCACGGACAGTGGCGGCCTCATCGGGAAGCACAACAACGGTTCCACTGTCGGAAGCATAGCAGTAGTAGGCTTCCGGCTGGCGCACAACCGCCATCGTCATCCTGTTTCCGAAGGTGGACATCAGGGTGCGGTTGCCATGCTGAAATTCGGTTCCGGCACACATCAGGTATCGCTGCATCCCAAGCTCGTTGGTGGTGGCAACAATCACCGCCGCGTCGGCGCGGATTGGGCCGGGGGCACCCGTCAGCGATGATGGATATTCCCGATACGTGCTGTCGGGCGCGGTAAGCATCAGGCTGCGCTGGCTTCCGGCAGCAACGTTCAGCACGGTCGCGCCATCGGCGGCGGCATCGCTGGAAAGTGTCAAATTGGAGGCCCCCGTTTTCTGCGGAATGCAGGCTGCAAGAAACTCCGTGGCGGTGGTTCGGTTGCTGGCCGCAAGCATCACCGTGTGGTGGGCTGCCGAGTCGTAGCGTAGCTCATGGACTCCATCCCCGCTCTGAAGCTCCACCGAATCGCCACGCCCGGTAACGTACGCCAGCAACTCCACTCCGTTCTTTTGCCACCGCCCCATGTTGCTCCCAAAATCTTCGGTGAACAATCCGGTTTCGCTGTTTCCCCCCGCCAAGCCATTGCCGTGCAGTTGCCAGGTGAATCGGTGCGGCGTGGCGGCGCGAACAACATCGGCCAGCAAAATTTGGTTGCCCTCCAGCAGGAATGCGTGGCGTTGAATAGTTGTCCCTTCGTAGGTAGTTTCCACCAACCCGTACATCAGCCCCGGCAGAAATGCCGATTGGCGCAAGTAGCTGTTGGCTCCGCCGGGCAAGCCTGGGCTTCCGATTGCCGGTCCGCGTCCATCCACCAAAATCATGTTGTGGTTGGCCGCATTTCCAACCTCACTTCTGCGGTCGTACTTCAAATATCCAGGGTCCAACGCCAGATGTTCCCCCTGGCTGAACAGCATGAAGCTGCCGTCATCGGCTTGGTTGTGCCCCGCACCGGAAGTCATTGCCCGGCCATGCTCGGCAGAAATATGGAGGTAGGTGGCCGCCGAATCCCAACCAGAACGAAGCACCAAATCCCCCGATTCAGGAAGCGCGGCCATTGGCGGAAGCGTTGGCTTTGTTGATTCAATCCCAGCCGCAATAAAGTTTGCACGCATATCCACGGTGGAGTTCAACTGCGCCCCAAGCCGGGAAACGCCCCCAGTTATCGGCCAAACGAACTCTGGTTTTCCGGCAATCGCAAGCTCTGGGAAACCTTCATCCAGGAAGGTATCATCCAACGGTGGCAAGGTTCCATCCGGCAGCCGGATGCTGGCAGCCCAGCGGTACAGCTGGTCGTACTCAGGATCATGGAACGGGTGGCGAATGGAGTTCTGGATGCCATTGAAAGAAACACTCAGCGTAGTATCGGGCAGAAAATTACCCAGGGCGCGGAAGAAGGGGAGCAGATTCAAGAAGGCGTAGCGGAAGTAATGTGGGCCTTCGGCGTAGCCAGCAACAACGCCCGGCTCCGATTGCCTTGCGGCATCGCGCCACAGAACGTTATCGCAGTTCCAAAGCGCGGTGGAAATCCAGGTTGCTGGCTGTGCATCGGGGTTGCTGCTGGTGGCATTGTTCAGCACAACAGCGGCGGCCCCCAAAGCGGCGGCGGTCATCAGCGCATGGTTATTTTTTATCACGCCAAAAAACGTCAGCCCAAGAATGCTTTTGGTGGATTCGCGGTGCAGGTTGGCGGAAAACTCCTGCAGCCGTATCTGGGCCGCTGCCAGCAAGTCGCGCTGGATTCTGGCCCCCATCAGTAGATCGTAGGCGCAGAGCATATCAATCAGTTCTTTCGATCTCCATTGCCAATCATCGTAAGCAGTTGGCGTGGTAACGGAAAGGAGGGGGACATCCGTGTTGAGATCATTCAGCAACTGCAACACGCGGCCGGCAAGCGTGGCTTGCATTGCTGGCGTAATCGGCTGGAACGCACTCCCCGACGGCATCCGATCCAGCAGCAGAACAAAGGCGATATTTTTTGCCAACCCAGCGCGCACGCGCCGCCCGCTACTGCTGGCGTTATCTGTGGGAATCGGGGATTGAGCCGACTGCCAAACGCCACGGTAGAGTTCAGCAACCATGGGGCGTTCCAGCAGTTGCTGCGTTGCTGGAATGTTGCGGCCATTCAGCAGAGTTCGGGGGCGTGAGGTATCGGCGTTTGGGGGATTCCAATCACCAGTTTGCGCCGGAAGCAGCGCAGCAGAAAAAAGGAGAAAAACAGCAGTAGCAACCGCATTTACCGACGGGATGGGCATCTTCATTTTTTTAGCAAAAGTAGAAATTCAACCGGCACATCCCCTCACCCCCTGTGAAAAGTTGTTCCCCCACCCCACTTGGTTTGTGGGGTGTGGTAATTTCATTGGCCTTGCGTTCTGCTGTATGCCATTGTGCCGGCAACATTGTTCCCTTGCAGAGGGTCTTATTACGGCAATCGTTACCAAAACCATGATCTAACAATGGCTGTTCCAACTTCTTCCATCCCTGTGACGCGCCGCATTTTCGCTCTGCTTGCTGCTCCCCTTCATGCTCCATTGCTTGTTGCGGCTTGCCTGCTGTTGCTGATGGCAAGCCACCACGCCCTGGCCCAACCCACCCCAACCGATGATGCCGAGCCGACACTGCGGGAAAATCCCGGCCCAGGGGTCAACTCTACCGCCATCGAGATTCTCCCCTTAGTTTCTCCCGATGGCCGCACCTTGTACTTCGACCGGAAGTATGCCCCCGCAAACACTGGCGGCGTGGATGATGACGACGATATCTACATGGCCACGCTGCAACCCGATGGCAGCTGGGGAAACGCCGTCAATCTTGGCTCCCCAATGAACTCGCCGAAATCCGATGTCCTCTTCTGGATTAGCGCCGACGGCACCACTGGGCTGATGCACAGCGGCGCAACCGTAAAAACCACCATCGGAAAAGGGAAAAAAGCGAAAACCACCGAACACACTGTTGGCCTATCGCTTATCCGGCGGGTGAATGATGCTTGGGCCAAACCCACACCAATTATCATTCAAGGGCTGGCCTCGCTGGGGGATAGCTACTACGCCACAATCTCCCCCGATGGCCGCAAACTGATCCTTGCTTACAACACCGACCACAGCAACCCAGACAATCTTGATCTGTTTGTCTGCACGGCCATCACCAGCGACATGACCCGTTGGTCCGAGCCGACTTCTTTGGGAAGCACTATTAACACCCCAATGTTTGAAGGCGCGCCGTTTATGGCCGCCGATAACCGCACACTCTACTTTGCCTCGGCTGGGCACGACGGGCTTGGCGAAAGCGACCTTTTTATGACTCGCCGAATCGGGAATTCCTGGAATGCTTGGACAACCCCGGTCAATCTTGGCCCCACGATTAACACACCGATGTTCGAGGCCTCGCTATCGGTTCCGGCCACGGGCGATTACATCTACCTTAGCGGCAGCGGCTTCCCCGGTGAAGACAATTTTGGCCGGTCGGATATCTACCGTTTGCAGCTTCCCCAAGAACTTCGCCCGATTCCGGCAACATTGGTGCAAGGGCATCTGGTGGCGGCGGGCGGCAAACCGGTGGAAGGGTTAGTTCGGGTGGAGCGGAAGCTGGATGGCTTAGAGCTATTCTCCACCACCAGCGACCACAACGGGCGGTTCACCCTGGTTCTTCCCCCCGACACCGACGTGACGATTATTGGGTGGGGGAATGGCTACGATGAGCAATCGCAGGCAGTACGAACCTCGGCTCAGCCAATTTCGGGGATAACTCTAGAGCTAACAACCGCTTCGGCAAGCGGGGCAACCATGCCGGAAACTGACACCGAAACAGCGGCGATTCCGGTGATCTATTTTCCCACAGGGTCGGCAATCATCACCACCGATTCGGAACGGCGGTTGCAATCGTTGGCACGGCAGTATAGCCGTAAGCGGCTCCAGTCCATCACCCTGGTCGGCTTCACCGATGACGAAGGGGAAGAAGCAATGAACGACAGCCTTAGCCTGCGCCGCGCAAACGCCGTAAAAGCGTGGTTGCAGCAGAACGGCGGGGTGAACAACATTCCGATCCAGACGATTGGGAAAGGGGAGAACAACCCGCAAAAAGGGAATCACACCGCGGCTGGAAAAGCGTTAAATCGCCGCGTGGAAGTTGTGGAAAACGAACCACGATAACCTTTGCGACTCACCCTAGCGCCAGCGATACCGTGACGAAGCGTGGCGAAGATTGAACACAACCCCGATGTTTCGCTAACTTGGCATTGCCGCTGCACGCGCCAAGCAATCGCGGCAACAACAATCCGTAGAACAACAGCATACGCAGATACAGCATTTTCAGGGAGATCACAGAACAATGGCAACAGACATTCTGATGCCCAAAATGGGCGAATCGGTGCAGGAAGGAACTATTCTTCGCTGGACCAAACAGGTGGGCGACACTATCGAGCGCGATGAAGTAATCGCCGAAATCTCCACCGACAAGGTTGATACCGAAATCCCTTCCCCGGCTGCCGGAGTGCTGCTGGAAATTGTTGCCCCAGAAGGGGAAACCGTCGCCGTTGGGAACGTGATTGCCCGCATCGGTGCCGAAGGTGAGGTTGCCGCCAGCGGCGCAACGCCCGCACCTGCACCCGCCGCCGAAGCACCAGCACCGGTTGCCGCACCAACACCCGCGCCAGCACCCGAACCAGTTGCTGCTGCGCCAGTTGCTGCCGCCCCACCAGCCGCCGCGCCTGCCACCAGCGGCGGCGCGCGTGAGGCAATCCTGATGCCGAAAATGGGGGAATCAGTTCAGGAAGGGACTATTCTCCGTTGGACAAAAAATGTGGGGGATGCCATCGAGCGTGATGAGGTGATCGCCGAAATCTCCACCGATAAAGTTGATACCGAAATCCCCTCCCCCGTTGCCGGGACGTTGGTTGAAATTGCCGCGCAAGAAGGGGAAACCGTTGCCGTCGGAAATGTGATTGCCTTTATCGCCACCGGCGCAGCCGTTGCGGCGGCTCCAGTGGCTGCGGCTCCAGCACCGGTTGCACCACCAGCACCAGTCGCTGCGCCACCAATTGCCGCCCCAGTTTCCAGCAATGGCAACGCTGCACCAGCACCAGTTGTGGCTGCACCAGTGGCTGCGGCAGTTGCAGCCGGGCCAATCCCGCGCAGTGTTGGCGGGCGATTCTACTCACCGCTTGTTCGCTCCATTGCCGAGCTGGAAGGGGTGGGGGTGAATGAACTGAACGCCATCAACGGCAGCGGAGTTGGTGGTCGCGTGACGAAGAACGACTTGGTAGGCTACCTGCAGAATCGAACGTCTGCACCGGCGGCTGCGCCAACGGCTCCGGCAATTGCCGCGCCAGCCCCAGCAGCACCCGTGGCTCCTTCGGCACCACCAAAACCGGCGGCCCCAGCGGTGATGACTTCATCCACCGGAACCAAAGATTACGGCCCCGACACCGAGGTCGTCCCGATGGATCGGATGCGCCAGTTGATTGCCGAGCACATGGTCCGCAGCAAGCACACCTCGCCACACGTCACCGAAGTTGGCGAAGCCGACGTGACACGCCTTGTGCGGCTGCGCGAAGGGCAGAAAGATAGCTTCAAAAAACAGCAAGGGGTGGCGCTGACGTACACCGCGTTCTTCATTGCCGCAGTGGCCCGCGCCCTGCGCGAGAACCCCTGGGTGAACGCCTCGGTTGACGGAACCAACGTCATCCTGAAGAAGCGGGTGAACGTTGGAATGGCAACGGCACTCCCCGACGGCAATTTGATTGTGCCGGTGATTAAAGATGCCGACCGGATGAACATCACCGGCATTGCTCACGCCGTCAACGATCTTGCCGCCCGCGCCCGTAGCAAGCAGCTTTCGCCCGACGACATTGCCGGCGGGACTTTCACCGTTACCAACTACGGCGTGTTTGGATTGCTGCATGGCGCGCCAATCATCAGCCAGCCGCAGGTTGCAATTTTGGGAACCGGGGCAATCCAGAAACGGCCAATGGTGCGGGAAGTGGAAGGGCAGGACTTGATCGTCATTCGCTCGATGGTCTATCTATCACTCTCGCACGATCACCGTGTGATTGATGGCTTGCTTGGCGGCAAATTCCTCTCCGACATCATCCGCCACTTGGAGAGCTTCAACGAAACAACAGCCTTGTAATTATGGATATTTCTCTTCCAGTTCTTCAGCCTTCGGAACAGGCCGTGCCGGTTGAGCGGCGGCCTGATTGGCTGAAGGTGCGCATCCCAACCGGGGAAACCGTGACTTGGCTGCGGGAGATGATGCGCTCCAAAAAACTGCACACCGTTTGCGAGGAAGCGCGCTGCCCAAACATGGCCGAATGCTGGTCCGCCGGGACCGCAACGTTTATGATCCTGGGCGACACCTGCACCCGAAGCTGCGGTTTCTGTGCGGTGAAAACCGGGCGGCCAGGAACGGTTGATCTTGATGAGCCAGCGCACGTTGCCGAAGCGGTGATGCAGATGGGGGTGAAGCACGCCGTCATCACATCGGTGAACCGCGATGAGCTTGCCGACGGCGGGTCGGGAATTTTTGCTGACACCATTCGGCAGGTTCGCCAAACCAGCCCCGGTGTTCGGGTGGAAGTGTTGATCCCCGATTTTAAGGGGAACGCCGAATCGTTGCAACGGATCATTGATGCCGGCCCCGACATCCTGAACCACAACACCGAAACGGTTCCATCACTCTACCGAAAAGTGCGCCCGCAGGGGAAATATCAATGGACCTTGGACCTTCTGAAAGAAGCCAAGCGGCAAGGGATGACAACCAAAACAGGGATCATGCTGGGGCTTGGGGAATCGCGCCAGGAACTGCTGCAAACAATGCAGGACCTTGCCGAACGGAACGTTGACATCCTGACGCTTGGGCAATACCTGCAGCCAACAAAAAAGCACCTTCCAGTTGAGCGGTTTGTCACCCCCGAGGAGTTCGACGAACTGCGGATTATCGGCCTAAACATGGGCTTCCGGTATGTGGAGTCTGGGCCGTTAGTTCGGTCTAGCTACCATGCCGAGCGGCATATCTAAGCGGGCCGCTTCTCACCTAGTTCAGCCGCTACATTTCAATGGCCAACTGTGTTTGCAGTTGGCCATTGTTCGTTAATGGGCATCCTATTTTTGTACTGCTTCTAATTTTCCTTCTCACCCCATTCCAACCATTGTTCTTTGGGCGGCATCAAACCAACCGTGAACCCACAATCTGGCATCATAACCTTGCAGACAGGCACGCTACCAAACCACGCCGAACAAACAGCAGTGTTGGAACCGTTGGTGCAGCGCGCACAGCGTGGCGAAGCAGCAGCATTCGAGCAGTTGTACCACCGCCATGTTGGGCGGGTGAATATGCTTTGCTACCGATTGACCGGCGACAAAAATTTATCCGAAGACCTGACGCAGGAATCGTTCATCAAAGCATGGGAGCGGCTACCGCAGTTCCGAGGTGAAAGTACCTTCGGGACATGGCTGCATCGGCTTGTGGTGAATGTGGCATTGGGGGAGCGGCGGCAATCCGAACGGCGGCAGGCGCGGATTATCGCTATGGATGACCTTGCGTCGCTTCCGAATGCAACCCACACCCCACAACCGGAAACCGCTTTAGACCTTGAACAAGCTATTGCCGCGCTTCCGCCAGGGGCGCGTGCGGTGTTTGTACTGCATGACGTTGAAGGATACCGGCACGAAGAAATTGCCCAGATGACCGGGGTCGCAATTGGAACATCAAAATCGCAACTAAGCCGCGCACGGACGTTGCTGAAGGAGGCACTAAAAGATGACTTGTCAGGAGATGAACAACCAGCTGGACGGATACATCGCTGGTGAGCTGGCCACGGAACAGCAGGCTGCCATCAAACAGCATATCGCCGATTGCGCCGATTGCAGATTGGAGCTTTCGCTGCGGCGCGCGCTGATTGCCCGCGCACGCACGTTACCGCGCGAACTTCCGCCGCAGCGCCAGCTATGGCCAGCGATTGCTAACCAGATCAACGATAAAAAGATCCACCCCTTGTACCCCGCCAATCGGGCATGGCTGCGGCGGTGGGAAACATGGGGCTTGGCCGCAGCAGCGTGCGTGGCAATTATCGCCCTTGTTTGGGGGATTTGGCAAGGCGAAACAACACCCAACATCAGCGGCCACACCGGCAACCAACTGCCCAGCATCGCCCCTCCAATGGCTGAAGTCCCACCCCGGCAGCAAGTAGCTATCGGCCCAAACCCGGCCTACAAGAAAGTACGCCAACACATCCAGCAAACGCTGCAATTGAACAAGCAAGAACTATCAACCGAGACCATGTCGGTTATTGAAAAAAATATGGGAGTGATTGATGATGCCATTGCCCAGATCAACAAAGCGCTCACCGAAGACCCTGAAAACCCCGACCTACAACTAATGCTTGTTGCCACCCAACGGCAAGCCGCCGACCTGCTGGAAACCATTGCAGAAGCACGCACCCAACAACAATCCACCACAAACGAATTGGAGAAAGAACCACAATGAGGATGAATATCCCAAGCATAATGGCCGCCGTTGCGTTGGCCGCAATTGCCACCACAACCACCGCAACTGCCGATGGCACAAAGCCAGTTAACGAACGCCGCAGCGCAAAGCCGGATGAAAACATCTCAATCAATAATGTGGCCGGCAGCGTGGTTGTTACCGGAACCAACGAATCGGAAATCGTGGTGACGGGGACCTTAGATGACGAGGTGAAGTTAGAAATCAAGCAATCGGGCGGGCAAACCACGATTCACGTGGTACGCGATAAGGAGACCAAATCATGGGCCAGAAGAAGCAAAGCCGATCTGCAGATAAAGCTGCCACGCGGAAGCAGAGTAGAGGTGTCCACAGTGAGTGCCGACATCACCGCAAGCAACATCACTGGAAGAACCACGCTGCAAACGATCAGTGGTGAGATTACCACCACCGAGAATATCGAGAAACTGAGAGCCAAAAGCGTCAGTGGCGACATCTCTATCGCCCAGTCAACAACTTCGCTGGAGGCGGAGACGGTAAGCGGAACCATTACGATCACGCGCGCAAAAAACCAGGTGAACGCGCAAACCGTAAGCGGCGACGTGACGGTAAGCGGGGCCGATCTTGAGCAGCTATCGCTCCGTAGCGTCTCTGGCGATATTGGCTTTGAAGGCTCGGTTGGCCGCGATGCCAAAGTCCGAATCAGCAACCACAGCGGCGATGTCACTCTAAAAATTCCGGCAGCCACATCGGCTGAGTTTGAGCTTATCACACGTTCCGGCAGCATCCATAACACCCTAACAAACGACCACAGCCGCAACCTGGTGATGGGGGGGGAAGAAATGGAGTTCAAGACCGGCAGCGGCACCGCCTCAATCAATGTGGAGTCGTTTAGCGGTGGGATTACGGTGATGAAAGATTAGGCGATCTGCCGCTCTGTGAAAACAACCAAACGGCTCCGGCAGCGCAATTGCTGCCGGAGCCGTTTGATTATTCTGGCAGAAAACTTATTCGCTCAATCTGCAGATAGTTTCTTTGCTTTGATTTTCTGTTGCGTTGTTGTTTTTTGGCGGCGATCCTCTTCCATCGGTTCCGCTCAGTTGTTCTTATCACTATGCTGCCTTTCCGATTTACTCACTTGCTGCTTCTTGCTGCGGCAATTGCCGGTTGCGGCACCGCGCAAATTCCCACACGTTCGCTTCCGCCAGCAACCGCCCCGTGGATCGAATGGAACGTAAGCCTGCACGACTCACTTGCCGATCACTTCGCCCTCCGTGCCAAGCTCCATAACATCACCGCCGACACCATCCTGTTCCGGTTCCCGAACTGGTCACCTGGGGCATATCAGCGGGTGGAGTATGGCCAGTATGTCAGCAACTTGACCGCTACTTCTTCGGCGGGCGTAGCGTTGCCGGTGACCCGTGAGTCTCCCTCAACCTTCCGCGTTGCGGGGGTGGGAAATGGAGCGGTTCTGCGGTATGCCGCCCAAGAGATTAACGATCATCCGAATAGCCCCTTCATGGCCCTCTCGGCCATTACCGACAGGTTTGCTTTTGCCAACGGAACGGCATTGCATGGCTATGTGGAAGGGGAACTACACGTTCCTCAGGTTATCACCTATTCCTTTTCTAAAGATTGGGAGGTATCCACCGGGCTGTCCCCTGCCGATTCGCTTCCCAACAGCTTTGTTGCTTCCAACTACGACGAGCTGGTTGATGCCCCATTACTGGCCGGACAACTCCAGAAATTCGAGGTCACAGTGGAGGGGAAGCCGCACCTGTTTGCCATTGTTGCGCCTGAACCAATAAAGAAGTGGCAGCGCGAAAACCTCCTGAAGGCAACCAAACAGATTGTTGAATCTACCAGCTCCTTTTTTGGCGAGATGCCCTACTCACACTACCTCTTTCAATGCTTCCTGATGGATCGGTGGGGAAATACGGGATACGGAGCTTTGGAGCACCGAAACAGCTCCACCTATCTGATGCCCTGGGCGCCGTGGTCGTACAGCGCGCTTGAAGCAGTCATCGCCCACGAGTATTGGCATGTGTGGTTTCCGAAGCGAACGCACACCCACGAACTTGGGCCATTTGATTATCAACATCCGCCCGCAACCTCGGCATTGTGGTTCATCGAAGGGATCACCGAATACTACTCCCAAAAGATGTTGGTGCAGGCCAAACGCCAACCCGGAAAACAGATGCTGCTGGAGTTGATGACCGCCCTGTATGATCCCGATGCTATCAGCAAGCAATCACTGGAGGAGGTCAGCCGTGCAGCATCAACCACACCAATTACGTCGCTCCGCCCAATCTATGCTCGTGGCGCAGTGGTTGGAATGTTGTTGGATTGCGAAATCCGTACCCAAACCAACAACGCACGTTCGTTGGATGATGCAATGCGGCTGATGAACAACGAGTATGGAAAACTGGGAAAAACCTTCGGCGAAGATGAGATTATTGGCATCATTGAACGCGCAACCGGAACTCAGTTGCAGGAGCTGTACCGCACCTGGATTGCTTCCGCCGGGCCGCTTCCGTTGCCGGAGTTTGCCCCCAAAATGGGATTGCGGTTTGTTCCCGATCAACGATTCTCGGTGTACGGATTGCAGGGGATGAACCTGTTGCTTGATTCACTGAATCGCTGGATGATTGACAGCCTTGTGCCCGGCAGCATTGCCGACAGCATGGGGCTGCAACATGGGGATGAACTGGTGAGCTTCTCGCAGAACATCGCCGCCCACGATAGCGTGCTGGCACTCAGCAACCTTTCCACGAACCAGATCACTACGTTGATCAATTTTCTTCCGGCAAACACCACCGCGTGCACCGTCCGGCGGAATGGCCAGATGCAGCGTTTGCCGGTGCTGTTTCGGCAAGTACGCCCACCAATCGGCCTGTTGGAGCCTGATCCCGATGCCACAGGGATACCACTGCAAATTCGGGAAAGTATGTTTGGAATCTAAACACAACGGCCCCGGCAGCACTTGCTCTGCCGGGGCCGTTTGGCTATTTGGGAAATATACTCGGCGCAAAGTGGTTTGCGAAACTCTACTCAGCTAGGTGTGGTATGGATTCGCTTCGCAGGCCTTCGGCTCCCGCTTTCGCGGGAATGACAGTGATTAAGTTTTTCGCAAACCACTCTGTTTGGAGTATATCTCTACCATCTCCCCTTACTTCTTCAAAAACCGGAATTCCACGCGGCGATTCAGCGAGCGTCCTTCTTCGGTATCGTTGCTTGCCACCGGGTTCTTCTCACCATTTCCTTTCGGGACAAGCCGTGCGCGCTCGATTCCAACCGAACTGAGGTAGTCCACCACGGCCTGCGCCCGGCGTTGCGAAAGCTGCTGGTTGTAGGCATCGCCCGAAACGTTATCGGTGTAGCCGGCAATCTCCACCCGTGCTTTGGGATAGCTTTTAATCAGCTCGGCAAGTCGGTCAAGCTCTACCCGGGATTCTGGTTTTAGATCTGACTTGTCGGTGTCGAAAAAGACGTTGTTGATCCGCACCGCCATTCCTTCTTCGGCAACTTCTTTTATCGGCACAAGGGTGATGTTGACGGTGAGGTTCACCGCCTCCTTGGTCTTCCGTAAATCCACGTTGTTCGTCACCGGATAGTAGCCGCTTTTCTCGGCATAGTAGCCGTAGTTTTTCCCCAGCGGAACGGTGATAAAATAGGAGCCTTTCTGCGGGTCGGTTTTCAGTTGGCCGATGCTTTTGCGCGTGTCCAAATCCTCCCACTTGATGTCAGCAATCAGCGGCTTCCCTTTCGGGTCCGTCACAACGCCACGGATGGTGGCAACGGGGTCCGGCCGCAGTGATTTGGGAAGTGGAATCCAGAAAATATCTTCCGATGTTGAGGTCCCAATTTTATTCCCCGCAGCAAAAAATGCTTGCTGGCCATCGGTTGTCACCTTGTAGCCCCAATCGGAACCAATGGTGTTGAAGGCTTTCCCCAGATGCACCGGCTGGCTCCATTCGGTCCAAGAATCTTCGCGCAGGCGGGTGGTTTTAAAAACATCCAATGTGCCAAACCCTTCCCGGCCCGACGTGCTGAAGTAGAGTGTTTTTCCGTCGGGGTGAAGGAACGGCGTCCGCTCGGCATAGGGGGTGTTGATCGTTGCTCCAAGATTGATTGGATCGCTCCACCCGGTTGCTGTTTTCAAGCACACGTAGATGTCGGTGTTCCCCCACGTTTCGCCGTGAAAGTAGCGATCCTTTGGCTGGAATTGCCCCACACCACCGGGGCGTTCGGAGGTGAAAAGAATTGCTTTCCCATCGCTGGTGATCATGCCGTCGCTGTCCCAATACTCACTGTTGATTGGCTTCGGAAGAAGCTGCAATGGCCCCCAGCCGCTTGGTGTCCGCTCGGTAAGGTACAGGTCGCCGCCGCCAAAACGGCGTGGCGCGCTGGCACTGAACACCACCAGTTGGTTGGCATCGGCCGAAACGGCGGTGGTGGCTTCGCTGTTGCCGGTGCTGAGTTCTTTCACCAACTGAGCTTTTCCCCAAACTCCATTTTGCAGTGTGGAAAAGTAGATATCCTCACCACCAACTCCATCGGGGCGTTCTCTTCCGGTGAAGAACAGTCCGTTGCCATCGGCAGTTGGAACCGGCACATACTCGCCGCCACGCTCGGTGTTCACACCGGGGCCAGCATCTTGGATTGTTGATATTTCTTCCGGTGCTTCCAACACTTGAATGGAACGGCGGAAACGCTCCTCCATCACCGGAAACAGGGGTTGATACTTCCGATAAACATCGGCGGCTTCTTTCCATTTTTTTTGACCGACATACATCCCCGCAATCCTCTGCACCGCAAGGAACGCATCCTCCAGCGGGGCATTGATTCGGATGAAGGAATCATACCAGTTCAGCTCGGTTGGGGTGGCCTGCTGGGTTAGCCGAATTTGGATTAACTGGTTGTTCCCCGAACCAAACGAGGGCCAGAGCGTGGTGTTGACAATGGTGGTGATGTGGAAACTGCGGGTCCAGTAGTTGTTGATGAATTTGACGGTCTCCTCATCGGTCCAGCTGCTATCCACCTGATAAACTTGGCGGCCATAATCGCCCCCTTTTGAAAGGACAATCACCCATTTCCCACCGCCAAACCCGGCATCGGTGATCCGGTAGCCTTCCTGCATTCGTTGCTGGATTTCGGTGTCGGGAAAATCGCCGACGCTGGTGACGAACAACTGGCTGGTGAACGGGGTGTTGCGGGTAAGCACCGCCGCCCAAAGCGTGTCGCCGTAGGTGATGGAGGTGACGGCAAATCCTTGACTCAGCTTTGCCTGGATGTCTGCTTCGGGAAACTCCTTTGCTGCAAGAACGGTTTGCTCACCGTACCCCACCGCGCCGCTGGCCACGGCCGTCCAGTTTCCACCGGACCAACCAATATCGGTGATGCTGTACCCCTGCGACCACAACCCCTGCATCCCCAAACCCGCTGGCTGGGGCGACATCCGAACTTGCTGCGGACCAACAAACGGGCTTCCAGAAGAAACAACAGCAAGCCACGAGCCCTGCATACCAGTAAGCAAAGTGAGGTAGGCCCCTGCCTCGTTTTGCTGCTGAAGGTAGGTGGGTGGCGTGGAAATCGCGCTCCAAAATTGTGTGGTGAGGCCTGTGCCTTGCGTCATCACCACCAGCACCGGGCGCGGTTGCGCGGTGGCAGCGGCGGCAATCAGAAAGATGCCAATGGCGGAAAGGAGAGAACGTAGAAGCGTCATAATGAAGGAATTTGCGTGCTGTTCAGACGAACAAGGGATGTGGCTGTGTCATCCCGGGGGCAATCGGTGGGGAAGCAAGGTGTATCAAACTCAAAGTTATTCGCATTTGTGGAAAAAATGTGGATAACTCACTTGTAATCCACATACTCTCTGTTGAGAGGGGGGGAAGGCAAGCAATTACTCAGCCGACATCATTTCTTGCACGCAGGCTTCCACACTGGTGGCAAGCCCAACTAGGTCGTATCCCCCTTCCAGAATCATCACCAATCGGTTGCTGCAATGTTGGCTGGCCAGCCGCAACGCTCTGTTCGCCATCTGGCGGAACCCATCTTCAGAAACTTTCATGCTGGCCAACGGGTCGCGGCGGTGGGCATCGAACCCGGCTGAGATCAGCAGAAACTGCGGCTGAAATTTGGTAATTGCCTCTTCAACTTCATCGAATGCTACGGCATACTCAGCATCGCCGCAACCCCCAGGAAGTGGGATGTTTCGTGTGGCTCCAATCCCCTGACCTGTTCCCTGCTCGTTGCGTAATCCGGTTCCGGGATAGAGTGGGTGTTGGTGAATGCTGATGTACAGAATGCTGGGATCGCTTTCCAGAATATGCTGGGTTCCGTTGCCGTGATGAACATCCCAATCCAGAATAGCCACCTTCGCCAATCCGTACTGGTGCTGCAAGTAGCGCGCAGCAATCGCCACGTTGTTGAACAAACAGAACCCCATCGCCGCCGAATGCTCGGCATGATGCCCCGGCGGGCGAACCGCAGCAAAGGCATTGCGGCATTGTCCCAACATCACCGCGTCGCAGGCAGCAATCCCGCCGCCAACTGCCAGCAACGCAACATCAAACGACTCACGCCCGACGTGAGTGTCGGGGTCCAGATAGCCAGAACCTGATTGAGCCGCAGCTTCCACGTTGGCAATGTACTCTGCAGAGTGAGCCAGCTCAATCCACCGGCGTTCGGCTGGCTGCGGTTGGATGTGGTGCAGCTGCTCCCACACTCCCGAATCCTGCAACTCCACCACGATTGCCCGCAACCGGTCGGGGCGTTCGGGGTGGCTGATGCTGGCATTGTGCAGCAGGTAGTTGGGGTGATAGATGAAGCCTGTGGCCATCACGTTTCTGCCAAGCCGGATAGGTTAATTTTTGGGAACGATGCGCTCACGTCCACCCATTAATGGGCGCAGAACTTCGGGGATCAGCACGGTTCCATCTTCTTGCTGGAAGTTTTCCAAGATTGCCAGAATCGCACGCGGGACAGCCACGGCAGTTCCGTTCAGCGTGTGGACAAAACGGGTGCTGTTCTGCTCATCGCGGTAGCGGACCATCAGCCGGCGCGATTGGAAATCGGTGCAGTTGCTGGTGCTGGTCACCTCACCATATCCATTTTTGGACGGCATCCATGCTTCAATATCAAACTTCCGGTAGGCCGGCCCGCCCAGGTCGCCAGCGGCAACATCCAACACATGGAAGGGGAGGCCAAGCTCGGTGAAAATTTCCACCTCAATATCAAGCATCTGCTGGTGCATTGCCTCACTTTCTTCGGGTGTGGTGAAGGCGAACATCTCCACTTTACTGAACTGATGGACGCGGTACAGCCCACGTTGCGCCGCGCCATGCGCCCCCGCTTCGGTGCGGAAGCAGTGGCTGAAGCCAACCATCAGAATCGGGAGTTCTTCCTTGCGGAGGATGCGGTCTTTCAACATTCCCCCCAGGGTGATTTCGGCGGTTCCAATCAAGCAAAGATCAGTGTCGGCAATGCTATAAACCTGCGTTTCTTCGCCACGCGGATTGAAGCCAATCGCTTCCAGAATGCTGGCGCGGGCAAGGTCCGGGGTAAGGTACGGGGTCCAGCCACGAGCCACCAGCTTGCTCACGGCGTAGTTCACCAACGCAAGCTCTAACAACGCCCCTTCGTTTTTCAGATAGTAGAATTTTTGGCCGGTGACGGTTCCGGCATTTTCAAAATCAAGCAGCCCCAACTCCATCCCCAGCGTCACGTGATCCTTTGGAGTAAAGGTGAACGTTGTGGGCTGACCATGCAGCGCAATCACCTTACTATCGGCCTCGCCGCCGGCGGGAACAGCGGGGTGAGTCATGTTGGGGATGTTGCGTGCGGCGGCCATCAACTCGTCATCCAATCGGCGTTCATCGGCCTCCAATCCTTCCAGCTGAAGTTTCAGTTGCTTGCCATGTTCAATCAGGGATTGACGTTGTTCGGGTTCCAGCTTTCCCTTCATTTTCTGCGAGGTCTCGTTCCGTTCGGCGCGCACCGCTTCTAATTGCTGGATCACCCCATTGCGTTGCTGGTACAGGGTTGCCACCAGATCAGCATCGGCATTGCGAACGCCACGGAAGGCAATGTTTTGGCGAACAAGATCAAGGTTGTCGCGGATGAATTTTAGGTCAAGCATGGAAGGTTGATGGATTGTTTTTTTTGGATTGATCGAGCAGCCGAATCCAGCGATTTCTGCGGGGCGAATATACCTCGGCGGGGTGTTGGCGTGGAGTTCGGGGTTGTAATTGGTAGGAACCACCCACCGATCACTTTACACATCAACACCACACAAACCAAGCTACGCAGCGGAGTTGTTCGTTATTTTTGCCGCTTGTTTTTCGTTCGTGCCTTCCCCATGCTGGATGTGTGGGGAGGCACGTATCGTTCCCAGTAAAACCAGCGACAAACCAAGGCAAATCCGTGACACATGCCGAACGCATCCTGATCCTTGATTTTGGCTCGCAATATACCCAGCTGATTGCTCGCAAAGTCCGTGAGTGCGGGGTGTATGCGGAAATCCACCCGTTCAACATTCCTCTTGATAAAATTCGGGAGATGTCCCCGGTTGGCATTATCCTTTCTGGCGGCCCATCCTCGGTGTACGGCGAAGATGCACCACACTCCGACCCCGGGATTTTCGATCTTGGCACTCCGATTCTTGGCATTTGCTACGGCCTTCAGTTGATTGCTTACCAGCTTGGCGGGGCCGTTGACCGCTCGGCCAAACGTGAGTTTGGGCGCGCCCATTTGCAGGTTGATCGCGCCGATTCGCCGCTGTTTATTGGCTTGCCCGATCAGTCGGTTGTTTGGATGAGCCATGGCGACTCGCTGACGGAAATCCCTTCCGGCTTTGAAGTGATTGCTCATACCGCTAACGCCCCAATCTGCGCCGTTGCCAACGAAAGCCGTTCCATCTATGGTGTCCAGTTTCATCCAGAAGTTCATCATACCCCCAACGGCGTTCAGGTTTTGAAGAATTTTGTTTATGGAGTTTGTGGCGCGGCAGGGGGGTGGAACGCTACTGCGTTTATCGAAGAAGCAAAACGTGAGATTAGGGAGAGCGTTGGAAATGGTCGCGTAATCTGCGCGCTTTCTGGTGGCGTGGATTCCAGCGTGCTGGCGGTGTTGCTGCACCAGGCAATCGGCGACCAAGTTCATTGCATCCATATTGATAATGGGCTGATGCGGCTTGGGGAATCGCAGCAAGTGGTGGAGATGTTCCGCGAACGCTACCACATCTCACTTGATTTTGTTGATGCCAGCGAGCTATTTCTTTCCCGTCTGGCCGGCGTAACCGACCCCGAACGGAAGCGAAAAATCATCGGCACAACGTTCATTGAGGTGTTTGAGGAGGAAGCCAAAAAATTTGCCGATGCCGAGTGGTTGGGGCAAGGGACGCTCTATCCTGATGTTATCGAATCGGTTTCTTTTAAAGGGCCATCGGTGACAATCAAAACTCACCACAACGTTGGTGGGCTGCCGGAACGGATGAAGCTGAAGCTGATTGAGCCGTTCCGTGAGTTGTTCAAAGATGAGGTTCGGGCGGTTGGGACGGAGCTTGGGTTGCCGGATGAGTTTCTCTATCGGCACCCGTTCCCGGGGCCTGGGCTTGCGGTGCGCGTGCTGGGGGAAGTCACCCGCCAACGGTGCGATATCCTGCGCCAAGCCGACGCAATTTTCATGGCAGAACTTCACCGTTCCAATCTCTACCGTGAAATCTGGCAGGCATTTTCTGTGCTTCTGCCGATTTCGTCGGTAGGGGTGATGGGGGATGAGCGGACGTACGAGAACGTCTGCGCCCTGCGTGCAGTCACCAGCACCGATGGAATGACGGCTGACTGGGCGCACATTCCGTACGAAGTGCTGGCGCGCGTCTCCAACCAAATTATTAACGAGGTTCGCGGTATCAACCGTGTCACGTATGATATCAGCTCCAAACCCCCAGCCACCATCGAGTGGGAATAACAACAACAGCAACTTCTAACATTCACATATTCATAAAACAGAACATCATGAACTTCACTGTTCAACAGCTTCAGGCTGAGAAGATTACGGCTGATGCCGTTGTTGTGCTGGTTCCGCAATCGGAAGAGAGCTTCTGGGACGGTTCAGCAGAACTAAAAAAACTTGCCGAAGCCGCAGGCCCACTGCTAACATCAGGCGATTTCACTGGCGCGCGCGACACCAGCGCGGTGGCCTACACAAGCTGGAAAAAACTTCCCCGGATTATCCTTGTTGGTTATGGCGAAACTGGCCAAGTCTCCCTTGAAAAACTCCGTCGCGCTGGCGCGCTGGCAATTCAGCGTGCGGCTGGATTAAAGTGCAAAACTCTTGCCGTGGTTCAACCAACCATTGCCGGCTTTACACCGGCCGAACTTGCCCAAGCAATCAGCGAAGGGCTTGCTTTGGGGGTCTATTCTTACGACAAGCATATCTCCCAAAAACCGAATGGTGGTTCCCCATCGCCCGATAAAGTCACCCTGCTTGGCCTTGATGCCGACCAAGTAAAAGGGATGAAAGTTGGCGTAGCAACAGGGAAAGCAGTGTCGGATGGAGTGATCTTGGCACGCGATTTAGCGAATGCGCCCTCCAACGAAATTGACCCACAAACGCTTGCTGCACGCGCAAAAGAACTTAGCAGCGTTGGGATAAAAGTCACCGTTCTGAGCAAAGCTCAGATTCAAAAATTAGGAATGGGGGGATTGCTGGCCGTCAGCCAGGGCGGACCAATGCCACCATCGTTCATTATCATGGAGTGGCATGGTGGAGCGCGCGGCGAGCAGCCAATCGTGTTTGTGGGAAAAGGGGTGACGTTCGATTCGGGGGGCATTTCGATAAAGCCCGGCGCAGGCATGGCCGATATGAAGTTAGATATGGGGGGCGCAGCCGCAGTGATTGGAGCAATCCAGAGCATCGCCACATTGAAGCTGAAGCGGAACGTCATCGGGTTGGTAGCTGCAACGGAGAATATGCCGTCGGGAACAGCATTCAAGCCGGGTGATGTTATCAAGCACCTGAATGGCAAAACCTCCGAAATTGACAACACGGATGCCGAAGGCCGCTTGATCCTTGCCGACGCGCTAACCTATGCCGACCGCTACAAGCCACAAGCAGTGATTGACCTTGCCACCTTGACAGGGGCTTGCCTCGTCGCGCTTGGCAACGTCGCCAGCGGCTTGATGGGGAACAATCCTGAGCTAAACAACCGAATCCGCCAAGCTGGCGACCGGACTTACGATCGTGTGGTGGAGCTTCCACTGTGGGAAGAGTATGAAGAGTTAATCAAAAGTGATGTTGCCGACGTGAAAAATTCTGGCGGGCGGGGAGCCGGGACTATCACCGCTGCATTGTTCTTAAAAACATTCATCGGCAACTACCCCTGGGCACATATTGATATTGCCGGCACGGGGATGACCTCGCGTCCATCTGGCTACATCAACAAAGGGGGAACAGGAGCAGGGGTGCGGTTGCTGGTTGATCTTGTGCAGAACTGGAGCAACCTTTAAGCGAACGCGGAACCACGCAGTAGTTTTACCCTCATAACAGAAAGGGCAGTTCATCCACCATGAATTGCCCTTTCTTGTTATTGGCGTTTTGCACTATCGGCTTAAACAGCATCCCACCACATCAAACAAGCAGAGCAATGCCACTATGTTTCACGAAACACCGACTTGCAACCTGCGTTTTTTGAAAAATTTAAGCGGCTGTTTTCCACAACGATTTCCACAACTCCACAACACAACGGTAAAACAAGGTGGGATTGAAGGTGTGAAACCCATTGACTATCCATCATCTAATCAACGTTATCCACCTACTTGTGGAAAGAGTGAATGTTTTCCACAAGTTTTCCGACCCGAAACATTGTTGTTTTTGGGGCTTTTTTCGCCAGAATAAGTTTTCCTCAATAGTTATCCACTCTTCCACATTCTCATTAACCATAACAATACTATAAATTATTTTTCTTTGGAAGTATAGAAGAAGAACAACTAAGACAAGATAGTAATAGGTAGTGTGGAACATAAGCCAACAATATAATGCCAGATAGGATTGGCATTGAAATTTTGGCAATCAACCAAGACAATTTTACAGCATTCACCTTATGGCATAATGGTTGAGAGGGTTGGAGTTCTACTGTTATCACAATCACCTATTTAACCAGCTACCTATGCGCCAGAACGACGAATGGTTAAGAACGTTTGAAGAAGTTGCCGGAAGGATCAAAGACTTTATCAAAACCAATGTTCAGGTGGATATTGATCCCCCTAAAACTGAACCGTCCTCAATCTCTTATCCTCCAATCGCTGTTTACTACGATGCCGGTGGGGTTCATATCGCCGCCGAGCTACCAGGGATGACAAAACAGGAGATAGCTATTTCACTAACTCCAGACGATGCAGTAGAGATTTCGGGGAGTAAGCGTGACTTGATTGATACTAATCAAGCTGTGGTACAAACCAACGAACGCTACAAAGGGGAGTTTTGCCGCAGAGTAAAGCTCCCAAAGAGGCTTGATCTGGACACTGCTAATGCTTCAGCTTCATACACCGATGGAGTGCTTCACATCTATATCCCTCGGCAAGCTGCGCCGCGCAAAGCAGGCACAACAATCATCATTGAATAACCAATACACAAGTACCAATACACGAGATCAAGGAGCATCAAATTATGGGCAAAATCATTGGAATTGACCTTGGAACCACAAACTCAGTGGTTGCTGTCATGGAGGGGACTACCCCTACGGTTATTCCAAACAGCGAAGGAGCACGCACAACTCCTTCTGTTATCGGGTTCACAAAAACTGGTGACCGAGTTGTCGGCCAAGCTGCAAAACGGCAGGCGGTGACCAACCCCAAGAACACTATCTACTCTATCAAACGGTTCATGGGGCGTACTGCTGCCGAGGTGAAAGAAGAAGAGAAGATGATCCCCTACGAGGTAGTAAGTGGTGAAGGTGGCACAACAGTTCGTGTTCGCATAGACGACCGCCTTTATTCGCCACCAGAAATCTCGGCCATGGTTCTGCAAAAGATGAAGCAGACGGCCGAAGATTATCTGGGTCAAAAAGTGACCGAGGCGGTTATCACTGTTCCGGCATACTTTAACGACTCACAGCGTCAAGCCACAAAAGATGCAGGTGAGATTGCTGGGCTTCAGGTTCGCCGCATTATCAACGAGCCAACAGCCGCGGCACTTGCCTACGGGATGGATAAAAAAGGGCAAAATCAGAAGATTGCGGTGTTTGACTTGGGAGGAGGAACGTTCGACGTTTCCGTCCTAGAGTTAGGAGATGGCGTTTTTGAAGTAAAATCAACGAATGGAGATACTCATCTTGGTGGGGATAACTTTGACCAACGCTTGGTTGATTTCCTAGCCGATGAGTTCAAGAAGAGTGATGGAGTAGATTTGCGGAACGATGCAATGGCATTGCAACGCCTGAAAGAAGCTGCCGAGAAAGCGAAAATTGAGCTTTCCCAGTCGCTTCAAACAGATGTGAATCTTCCATTTATCACCGCAACCGCTGATGGGCCAAAGCACTTGAACGTTATGATAACTCGAGCAAAGTTCGAGCAACTTTGCGAGGATCTATTCAAACGGACAGTTGCACCGCTGCAGCAAGCACTGAAAGATTCTGGCTTGGGGCCGCACCAGATTGATGAAGTCATCTTGGTCGGTGGTTCCACTCGTATCCCGAAAGTACAGCAGATGGTTCGGGAATTTTTTGGAAAAGAACCTAACCGTGGCGTGAATCCGGATGAAGTAGTTGCGGTTGGTGCGGCAATTCAAGGAGCCGTTCTTTCAGGTGATGTCCAAGACGTTTTGCTGCTGGACGTGACACCGCTAACCTTGGGGATTGAGACGTTAGGTGGGGTGATGACACCGATGATCCCATCAAACACAACCATTCCAACGCGGAAATCGGAGATTTTTTCCACAGCTTCTGATAGTCAGCCATCTGTGGAAATCAATGTTCTTCAAGGCGAACGCCCAATGGCTGGGGATAATAAGTCGCTCGGGAAGTTCCATTTGGATGGTATTCCTCCAGCTCCGCGTGGTGTTCCACAAGTTGAGGTCACCTTCGATATTGATGCCAACGGCATTTTGAACGTTTCGGCAAAAGATAAGGCGACTAACAAGGAGCAGACTATCCGCATCACATCATCAAGCGGTTTGGCAAAAGATGAAATTGAACGGATGAAGCGCGAAGCCCAAGAAAATTCGGCGACTGACCGGAAAAAGAAAGAGGAGGTGGAGCTACGAAATCAGGCTGACCAAACGGTGTTTACCACAAAGAAGCAGCTTCAAGAATTAGGCGACAAGATGCCTGCCGATGGAAAAGCACGTATTGAGGCTGCAGCTGAAAAGCTGGAAACAGCCCTGAAAGGCGGATCAATAGATGATATTCGCACTGCTAAAGATGAGCTTGACCGTGCTTGGAGTGAGGTTTCACAGAAGATGTATAGTGGCGGGGATTCTTCGGAGTCATCATCAACAAATACTTCAAATGAAGAGAAGAAAAACGTTGAGGATGCTGACTATACAATCGTTGAAGATGAAAAATAGAAGAGTGTGAACTAATCAAAAGAGCGAAACCGTCATTGGTTTCGCTCTTTTATTTTGATCCAGCTACTATCTTGCTTCAGTAGAACATGTCGCCGTCCAAGTTTCCCATCATTTATGGTTTGCTTTGTTTAAGCAAGCTAAACTTTAGATGAGGTGTTGTTGGGTTATTGGTGAAAACGTCAATAACGACGGGTTGCAGCGTGTCCATCCTTTCTAATGAAACAGATACGTAGATATCTCCGGGATGCTCCTTCGTTGCCTTGTTCTTTTGAACATTCGCCAACACGCAACCACAGCTGGGATGCAGTTTTTCAATAAAGACTGCGCTATCTGTTTCGTTGACTAATCGAACATGCAAGCTAACATACCGCGCTGTATCGGTAACAACGACTGATTCTGGCTCCAAACGAATAGCTGCTGGTTGTGGGAGCAATCCCAAAATCAGAGGCCACAGTTGAAATAGCGGGTAAAAGTTCATTGTGTTGAAGAAGTAGGAGAGCAAAGGTAGGCAATTTTGCCTTGAAATTGCCCTTCAGTTTAGTTGATCACTACCAAGAACAAGGCAATCCATTATCGGTTTAGGCACGAAATGAAGGATTTTTTACGTGATACCATCGTTGCTTTATCAACAGCTTCTGGGGAAGCAGCAATTGCTGTTATCCGATTTAGCGGGATAGCGAGCGTTCGGATTGTTGCATCGTTGATAAAACTGCGAAGCAAGAAAGAGCTTAGTTCGATTCCTCCAAGAACACTGGTGAACTGTGCTGTTTTAGATAATGGGGCGGTCTTAGACGAAGGCTTGGTTGTTCGCTTTGCTGCTTTGGCATCATATACAGGCGAGGATTTAGTTGAGCTTCACATTCATGGCAACCCTATCATTGCTGACAGAATACTAGAGCTTAGTATTGAACAAGGTGCACGTATTGCGACTGCTGGCGAATTTACCCGTCGAGCAGTTCTGAGCGGCAAAATGAGTCTTCTTCAAGCTGAAGCTGTTGGTGCTTTGATTAGTGCTGAGTCTCGGCAATCTGTGTTTTTAGCACATCACCAGCTACATGGAGAGTTATCTAAACAATTATATAGCTTCCGTGAGCAATTATTATCACTGCTTGCCAGATTAGAACTTGAGCTTGATTTTGTTGAGGAAGGATATGCCTTTGCTTCGGAGGAAGAAATACAGAGAATTTTGAGTACTATCGGTTTATATGTTGAAGAACTGATTCGAACTTTTCCTACATCAGAGCGGCTATCTCGTGGACCACGGATTCTGTTGTTAGGTCGTCCAAATGCGGGTAAATCAAGCCTTTTCAATGCAATTCTGGGATACTCGCGTTCTTTAGTAAGCATTACACCTGGTACAACAAGGGATTATCTTGAGGAGCGGTTTGTTCACAATGGGGTAACGATTCGATTAATTGACACAGCAGGGCTACGTAATGCAAGTGACGAAATCGAAAAAGAGGGCATCTACCGAGCCTTAGAAATGGTTCCGGTCTGCGATCAAATTCTCTATCTCATAGATTCCACGCAAGCTGCTACAATCATTGGAGAAACGCAGTTTGTCCATCAGCTCCAACTCCAACACCCTTCTGTTCTTATTACTTCTGTTCTGACTAAGTCAGACCTTTCCTCGAGTCTGGATGCTAATCATCTCTCTATCTCCATTAAAGACCTCACAACAGTTAAATATTTGCTCGAAGTTTTATCAAAAGACTATAGCACGAAGCAAAATACTTCTTCGTTGGCTGTGTTAAATATCCGGCAACTGAACCTATTGAAGTATATCCATAAACTTGTTTGTGAGATTCAAGAACAATCTGGTATGCCAACTGAGGTTTTATCTGCGTTGCTCCGAGAAGTTTTAGTTCCTATTTCAGAGCTAGTGGGAGAGAGTACATCTGAAGATGTGCTTAATAAGGTTTTTGGTTCTTTTTGCATTGGGAAGTAAGTTCCACGTGAAACCTCAAAAGGCAGCGATATGAGTAACTATTATGATGTCATCGTGATTGGCGGTGGACATGCAGGAATTGAAGCAGCATCCGCAGCAGCAAGAATCGGTTGTTCTACCTGCCTGATTACAATGACCATTTCTGCAATTGGGCGATTATCATGTAACCCTGCTATTGGAGGCATGGCTAAAGGGCAGATTGTTCGTGAAATAGATGCTTTAGGGGGGGAGATGGGGAGACTTGCAGACCTATCCGGAATTCATTTTAAGATGCTGGGAAAATCAAAGGGGCCAGCGATGTGGTCGCCACGTTCCCAGAATGATAAAGACCTCTATCCATTTTTTGCTCAGAAGCGACTTCAAGAGATTGCAAACCTAATTCTTATAGAGGGAATTGTTGATGATGTCGGTTTGCAAAACGGTGCTGTTTCTTCAGTCCTGTTGCAAAACGGGCGGCGCATTGAGTGTAAGTCGGTTGTTATTTGTTCTGGCACTTTTCTATCAAGTCGCCTTCATATTGGTGAGCAATCAAAAATTGGAGGGCGGATTGATGAACCCTCGGCTGAGTCTTTAAGTGAAACCCTACGTCAATATGGAATCGCTACCGGAAGATTAAAAACAGGCACTCCTCCGAGAATTCGTAAGGATAGTATTGATTGGAACTCTTGCACTCCTGATGTTGGAGATGCTAATCCATCCCCCTTTTCTCGCGAAACAGAGGCTGTTACTAATCAAATTCAATGCTATCTAACAACAACGACTAAAGACACCCACCAAATTCTTGAATCAGGGTTTGACCGTTCCCCCATGTTCACAGGCCGGATAACAGGTGCGGGACCGCGATACTGTCCATCAATCGAAGATAAGGTCTATCGTTTTTCAGATAAAAATGGGCATCAAATCTTTCTTGAGCCTGAAGGTCTTTCAACTGATTCTGTCTATGTTAATGGATTCTCCACCTCTCTTCCTGAGGGCATACAAGAGGATGCTTTACACACAATTCCCGGTCTAGAGAAATCTCAAATCCTGAGATATGGTTATGCCGTAGAGTATGACTATTTCCCATCCTATCAACTTCAACACTCTCTTGAAAGCAAGGCTGTTAAAGGGTTGTTTTTCGCCGGGCAAGTTAATGGAACATCCGGGTATGAAGAGGCTGCTGCACAAGGGTTAATAGCTGGCATGAATGCAGCACTTGGCATCCAAGGTAAACCTCCAATTGTGTTAGACCGCTCGCAAGCCTATATCGGGGTGTTGATAGATGACTTAGTAAGCCTTACTATCAACGAGCCATATCGCATGTTTACTTCACGTGCCGAATATCGTTTGCTGTTGCGCCAGGATAATGCAGATATACGATTGACTCATATTGGCTATGAAGCTGGGTTAGTTGATAGAGAAACAGATAATGCCGTTCAAGCGTTGACAGAGTCAATCGAAACAGCACAATATCTGTTGAAAAACTATCGAATTAAAGAACAAGGTTCCAATGACCAAGCTGTTTCTCTGTGGCAATTACTCAAGCGTCCAGAAAGTTCGGTACAAACCATTCTTCATCACCTCTCTACTGACTCTCTATTAAGCAGATTACTAACAAATGAAAGGCTGATTGAGCAGATAGAAATTGCTGCTCGCTATGATGGATATATTCAGCGTCAATTACAGGAGGTTGAACGATTAAAAGCTATCGAAGAAAGCCAATTACCATCAACGATTAATTATAACTCCATCGTTGGTTTATCATCCGAAGGTCGAGAAAAGTTGACACGAGTCAGCCCACGGTCATTAGGTCAAGCATCAAGGATTAGCGGTGTTTCACGGTCGGATATAGCTATACTTTCAATGTATGTTCGATAGGGAACGTTTTGAAGTTTCACGTGAAACTATCAACCAAAAGCATGAAAAATGATAAAAAAACAACAATGATGCTGTTGAAGTGGCTCAAGTGATGCTGAAATCCATTTAATTTTTATAGAGGGTAGAGTAACTACAAACTATCTTCAGTATAGAGTTGTTGTGCTACTCACGTACTTGGTTACTTAAAAGACTACTACCATGATCGGCTTCATCGAACAATCCAAAAATCTTTCCGCTGCCCGCAATTCAACACGAATGGAGCTTTACAAAAGACTAAGCCAAGCACGTAGTTTCATTGAAGAGAATATAGACCAGCCCATTACTCTGTCGCAAGTCGCAGGTGTAGCTTGCTTATCTACTCATCATTTTTTACGGCTGTTTAAGCAAGTTTTTGAGGAGACACCGCACCAGTACCTAACCCGTAAACGCATTGAGCGGGCAAAAGACCTGTTGTTAACTACACCTACATCTGTGAGTGATATCTGTCAATCCGTAGGTTTTAAAAGCCCAGGGTCTTTCAGCTGGCTTTTTCGACGGTGCGTAGGCTATTCTCCTGAGGGATTCAGAGCTATAAATAGTCAAAAGCAATCTATAACTACGGTGTCTACTGTTCGCTGAGGTAAGGCAATCGCACTGTAAATAGATGGCCAAAAAAACTAAAAAAGCAATTTTCGATAGGAACTTTTAGAACAAAACCCCGTTTGGCAAAGTGAAAACGGGTTGATGTATACCGTTAACTGTATCAGTCATCATCATGGGTGCAGACTGACTGATGCACGTTGATGCGCAAAGAGAGCACAATCTCTTTGCGCATTTTTTTTGCTTGGCGATAAAATCGTTCGATTCTTTCTTCAGGCTACTAAAAAAGGACATCATTTGATAACCAAAAACTAAAAAAAGCAATTTTCAAGAAGTCGTTTATGGAAATTCATTCATACATTTGCATGGTGTTCTTATGAAGACTTTTGATGAATGGATAAATCATCCAGTGCGGTGGTACTCTGAAATGGGTTCCGAATAGACAACAGTGCCAGATCATGGCAACCTCAATAAAAACTCACTAACAGGAGAGAAAGCTAATGCCACGTGTCGTTCACTTTGAGATTGCTGCCGACAACACAGAACGCGCAGCGAAATTCTACGCAGACGTTTTTGGGTGGAACATCAACAAATGGGATGGCCCACAGGAGTACTGGTTGGTTTCTACTGGTGCGCGCGAAGCACTTGGGATTGATGGAGGGATCATGAAGAAGATGGACAACCTTCCTGGCGTTATTAACACCGTAGATGTGGAATCAGTAGATGAATATGTGGAAAAAATTACTGCTGCCGGAGGAGGAGTTGTGGTGCCCAAAATGGCAATTCCGACCATCGGATACTTTGCGTACTGCCGTGATACCGAAGGCAATGTCTTTGGCATCATGGAAGGCGATCCCAATGCGCAGTAGCTCTGAGCGGCTATTGAGCGAGATGCTAAATCATCAAACAGATTAGGAGAAGCCATGCAACATGCCATTACTTGGTTTGAGATACCGGTACAAAACATAAACCGTGCTGCCGATTTCTATGGAACAATCCTTGATGCGGAATTGAATCGAGGGGAAATGGGGGGGTACGAAATGGCTTTTTTCCCAACAACAGGCGTTGGTGGAGCTTTGGTACAGGGGCGAGGGTATATCCCTACGGAAAACGGAGTGATCACCTACCTCTATGTTGGTGATGATGTAAGCACCGTACTCTCACGGGTTGAGGATGCGGGTGGAGATATTCTTCAGCCCAAAACCCTTATTACTGAAGACATCGGATATATGGCCTTCATTCGCGACACGGAGGGTAATCGCATAGGATTACACGGTATCGGGTGAGGCAGTATATCATCACAATCAAGAAGGAAACAATCATGCACGATAGCCTGCAGGCAATGGATCTTCAGCGGATTGGCCACGAGCGGTTGGCAATCGCCGCAGCGGCGACATCCAGAGATGACTGGAACGCGATAGCTGCCAGCCTTCCCCACCGCTTTCCGTTTGAGTGGGGGGAATGCTGGCGGCAATCCACCGAATATCGGGTTTGCGATTTTGCCGCCGAAGTCGGTTTCTATACCGATGTCTTGGGGTGTAGCATCATGGTGTTAAGCGACACCTACGCAATGTTTACCAGCCCCGATAACGCTTTCAATGTTGCCTTCGTACCTGCTGTTCCGGGGGAGGAAACCCCACCCCATGCAATTGCCATCGAGTTCATGGTGAATCACATTGCGCAAACGGTTAAGAATCTGCAAGATCGTGGTGTTGTGTTCGAGGCGTTGCCAAGCCCACCAACATCACAGCCAATCCTAACAACGGCTGCTTTCCGCACCCCCAACGCAATTCAAATCCGCTTGTGGTCGGTGGTTCAACCCAAGGTAGATAACAACGTAGCCATACCAATGGAGGAGCAATAATGCCAACAGGAGCTATTGTCTGGCACGATTTAACGGTGCCGGATGCTGAAAACATCAAGGAGTTCTACAGCCACGTTATCGGCTGGGAGACCAAGCCGCACCCAATGTGTGACGACTTCAACGCCATCATTCCCGAGACTGGCGAAACCATTGCAGGGATTTGCCATGCACGTGGTGTCAACGCCGGAATTCCACCGCAATGGCTGATATACGTTGAGGTGGATAACGTTCTGGAAAGCATCGAGCGGTGCAAAGAACTTGGCGGCACAGTTGCCTATGGCCCGCGCTCAATCGGAACACATAACTTCTGCGTGATCCAAGACCCCGCAGGTGCTGTTGTTGGGTTAATTGAAACCGTTAAAACAACGGAAACTCTGGAAGCGTAACCCTGTTCCTTTCCCGAATCTTACAAGCAACCAGCTATGGCCGTTGTCCACTTTACCAGCCATCTTTCAAAGTTTTTTCCTGGTTTACGGGAAGTGAACGTTGAGGCTGTAACCGTAGCCGAGTTGGTGCAAAGGCTTGATGAACGCCATCCAGGAATTGCTTCCTACTTGATAGAAGATCACGGCGGATTGCGCAAGCACGTCAACATCTTCGTAAATCAAAATCTGATCCGCGACCGAAAAACATTAAGCGACCCGCTTACCGACAATGCCGAGGTTCATATCCTGCAAGCCTTGTCGGGGGGGTAATCGCTATCACCAACCCAAACCAAAGGGATGCCATGCCACGCTGCACAGCAATCGTTCCGTTTATACCGGGGGGTAAAGATGTTCTGGCAACAGCACAGTTCTACATTCACCACCTGGGCTTTCAGCAAGGGTGGGATGATGGGGCTACACCCCCGCAAAACCTTGAACTCCACCGTGATGCAATCTCGTTCGTGCTGTATCAAACCGATAATCGCTTGCTTTCAGAATGGTCCACTTTCAGGATTGAGGTTCAGGATGTCGAGGGGTTGTACAACCACCTGAAAGCCACTGCCCCGGAAGCAATCCACCGGAATGGCGCGTTGGGAATCCGCCCCTGGGGCGCAACCGAGTTTGCGGTGCTTGATCCCACGGGCGTTTGCATCACCTTCTATGAATTCCCCAAAGCCGAATAGCTACGCGATTCAACGACCATCAATCACCAGACAAAGTACGAGGTGAACCGAATGCCAAGCTCACGACTTTTTTTAGGAACACGAAAAGGACTGTTTACGCTGGAACGGAGCAACATAGGCTGGGAAGTCAGCCGCGAACAGTTCAAGGGCGCACCTGTCTCCTATGCTGCCGATGATTACCGCAACGGTGCGGCGTGGGCTTGCTTAGATCATGGCCATTGGGGAACCAAACTTCACCGCTCCTTTAATGGGGGTGAACGCTGGGAAGAAATCCCAGCACCCAAATATCCAGAAGGGGCAGAAATCACCCCCGGCACACCAGCAACGCTGCGCTACCTCTGGTCAATGGCGGTTGGCGGGGAAGATCAACCAAGCACAATCTACTTCGGGACCGAGCCGGGCGGGTTGTTCCGCAGCGATGATTATGGCGACAGCTTCAATATCGTTGAAGGGTTGTGGAATCATCCTTCACGCCTCACGAAATGGTTCGGCGGTGGGCGCGATTATGCCGGAATCCACTCCATCATTGTTGATCCGCGCAACAGCAATCGGGTGTTGGTTGCCGTGAGTTGTGCGGGGGTGTTCCAGACAAACGATGGCGGCGAAACATGGCAACCAAAAAATAGAGGGATGCTGGCGGAATTTCTGCCAAATCCCGAAGATGAAGTCGGCCAAGACCCACACCTGATGGTTGCTTGCCCAGCCAATCCCGACGCGCTGTGGCAGCAAAACCACTGCGGCATTTTCCGAAGCACCGATGGAGCCGAGAATTGGATGCAGGTCTCGCAGCCCGGCGGCCCAGCATACTTCGGTTTTCCGGTTGCGGTTGATGAACAGAATCCTGAAGTGGCATGGGTTGTTCCCGCCGCCAGCGATGAGGTTCGCACGGCAATTGAGGGGGCACTTCTGGTGTGCCGCACCGATGACGGCGGGCAAAGTTGGACTCAGCTTCGCCAGGGGCTTCCGCAACAGCATTGTTACGATGTCGTCTTCCGCCACGCGCTGGATATTTCTGGCGATACGCTGGCGTTCGGCACCACAACCGGCAACCTGTTTGTTTCGGACGATCGTGGCGAATCGTGGAGCTGCATCGGCAATTATTTCCCGCCGATTTACTCGGTGCGATTCGGGCGTTTCAGCAGCAGCAACTAACCACCTCACTCTCCATCTTCACACTTGAACATCCAACATTCACACAACCAACTTAACCGATGATCCGCTTATCACTGCTTGCCGTTTTGTTCACGTTGCTCACGGGTTCCACGTTGCTTGCCCAGGGTGGGGAAGGAGCGATGCCCGATGAGATGATGATGAATGCCATGCCTGGCCCCGGCCACGAACCGCTGAAGCAGATGCTTGGTGCTTGGGATCAAAAAGTGATTGTGACGATGATGCCAGGAATGCCACCAATGGAGGGGAGCGGCACAGCCGAAAATGCAATGATCTTAGGTGGGCGGTACGTTGAGGGGAATGGAGTAATCACGGCAATGGGAATGACCGCAAAAACCAAAATGTTCACCGGCTACGATAATCGCCGCAGCAAGTATTTCCTGTTCGCGATTGATGAGTTGGGGACCTATGCCGTCACCGCCGAAGGGGAGTATGACGCTGCAAAACGGATGTGGACTTTCCATGGTGTTGAAGATGATGGAAAGCAGAAAATGAAATTCCGCATTACCACCCAGATGGTCGGTGATTCGCAAATGAACAGTGAGATTGTTTTCATCATGCCCGACGGAACTGAACACCGAGCGGTCCGTGTAGAAAGTAAACGTCGGGCATGAACTTCTCTATCTCCCGCTTCTTGTTATCGCCGTTGCCTGCGTTGCTCTTCACTGCCGATCAACGTAATCCTGTCAGACTCAAAAACATTCACCCCGTGAAGCTCTTGGTTGGCGATCCAAATCATTGCTTGCGCCACCGTTTGCGCAGCAATGGGGCGGTAGCGGCGTAGCCCGCCAAACATCAGCGGCGACAGCGCGCGGAACAGTATGGTTCCCATCCGTTCGCCAAATCGCTCTTCGGTTCGTTCGCCAGTTAAAAATGACGGGCGGAAGACTTGAAGCCCCTGGTAGGGCAGGCCCCGTAATGCCTGCTCGATCTCACCTTTCACGCGGCTGTAAAACACCCGCGAGCGTGCGCTTGCGCCGATTGAGCTGACCAGCAAAAACTGCGTCGCCCCACCTTCTACGGCTCGTTTCGCCAGCTCGTGAACATAGGTGAAGTCAACTTTGTAGAACTGGTCTCGGGTGCGGGCTTTGTGGATGGTGGTTCCTAATGTGCAGAAGACGTGGTCGGAGGCGGGGAAATCTGGAAGGCGGGGGATAAGGTCGAAGTTGATGACGCGCTGCACCAATTTGGGGTGAAACGCCGCGGCCGACAACTGCCGACGAACAAGAACGATGACCCGCTCGTAACGGTCATCGGCAAGAAGTTGTTGAAGGCAATGCCCCCCCACAAGTCCGCTTGCGCCCACAAGAAGCGCGGTGCGTTTGGTCATAAATATTCCCGATGTGTCACGTGTGCAGTTGGCTAAGTTTGGGGGCTGCAAAAGCGTTCATCGCGGGGAAACGCTCAATCACTGGCGGAAAGTTCCGTCGGAAAATTTCTCGGAAAATTTCGTGGTCAATATCGGCAGTGGGTACGCTTACTCACCCTCATCCCCGTGGTGGATGCGTTCCTCCACCCCAATTCTGCCGCTGTCAATCGTGTCACCTTGAACGGTGATGCACCAAAATTTCAGTTCTACCCCCGTGGCTTCCATCAGCATTGCTGCGTGGGCACCGCTAAAGCGAACTTGGCTTTGCGGAACCCCTGCTCGCTCAGGATAGATATTGGCTCCACCCAACCCATTCACGAAGTACGGAATCCCTTCAACGTGCAGCCGCTCGTACACATGCTCGTGGCCAGCTAACACGACCGATGCTCCCCAAGCCGTAAATGGCCATTGCATTGCCGTGTCCGGCTGATGATTTATCCCTGATGATAGATACGGAGGGTGATGGAAATAGACGATCTTCCAGGGCGCAGCTGCCTCCGCCAATCGCTCCTTCAGCCAACGGGCTTGGATTGATGTATCGCTCTTTCCGTCAGGCTCATGCTTGTCGCTGTCAAGGGCAAAAAAATGGATGGGGCCTTGCCGGAACTCGTAGTAGCGTTCATTCCCCGGCAGGGTGAAGTATTCCAAATATGGCTTTGCCCCGGGTGTGTACCAGTCGTGGTTGCCAAGCGATGGGTAGAAGCGATTGACCGTTCCACCCGCGCCAAACTTCCCCCGGTAGGGGTGGATAAACTGGTGGTAGTATTGCCCGATATTTTGGTCAATCGTTGTGTCCGAGCCACGCGGATAGTTGTTGTCGCCAACGGTGATGATAAGGTCCGGATTCCAGCTTTGCACCAGCCTGGCAACCGCTGCTTCGTTCGCCCCAGCTTTGCCGTAATCGCCGATGACGGCAAAACGGAGTACGCTATCCTGGCAGTAGAGCTGACAGCAGAGTGAGGCTGACCAGAAGAGCAAAGCAAAGAGGAATCGCATGGCAGGAGGGAGGATAAACGGTTAGCCTTGCTCCGTGACTTCCCCAATCACCACCGGCTGCTCCCCCAGTTCTTGCAATCGGGCAATCACAGAATCTGCGGCGTTTGGCGCGGCCACTATCACCAGCCCGATCCCAAGATTCATTGCTTGCTGGATGTCTTCTTCCGGCACGTTCCCTTCGCGCTGAATCATCCTGAAAATTGCTGGGCGTTCCCACGCGCTCCAATCAATGGATAGTTGCAGCGGTTGGCGCACCACGCGCGAAGTGTTCCCAACAAGCCCGCCGCCAGTGATGTGGGAGTAGGCATGAACTCCATCAATATCACACGTCGCTTGAATGGCACCAAGGTAGGAACGATGCACCGCCAGCAACGCTTCGCCGATTGTTTGGTCGCTATCGTGAACCCGATCCTGAAGTGTGAAACGGGGGAAGAGAACCGCGCGCGCAAGTGAGTAGCCGTTGGTGTGCAGCCCGGTGCTGGGCAGGCCAATCAGCAGATCGCCCGCCGCCGAGTTGTTGCCAACAATCATCTTGGAACGCTCAACAACGCCAACAATCGTTCCCGCCAAATCGAACTCACCATCGTGGTACATCGAAGGCATCTCGGCTGTTTCCCCGCCGATTAACGCTGCGTTGTTTTGGCGGCAAGCAACCGCGAACCCACTAATTACATCGGCAGCAACCGCAGGGTTCAGCCGCCCGGTGGCGAAGTAATCCATGAAGAAAAGCGGAACCGCGCCGCAGACTGCGATGTCGTTCACGCAGTGGTTCACAAGGTCCTGGCCGACGGTGCCGTAGCGTTCGGCCATGAAGGCAACTTTCAGTTTTGTCCCAACTCCATCCACCGAGGAAACCAGCACCGGCTGGTCGTATTCTTTCAGGAAACTGACATCGTACAATCCGCCAAACCCGCCGATGTCGGCAAGCACACGGCTGTTAAAGGTGGAGCGAACCATCGGCTTGATTCGGCTGACGGTCTCTTCCCCAGCTTCGATATCAACGCCAGCGGTTTTGTAGGTGATTGCTGATTCGGTGGTCATGGTTCTGTTGCGGGCTTCTGTTGATTAAATAACCGTGGTCTGTTTTCTGTTGGCTGCAAGATAACTCATCCTTCAGTTGCTTTCAGCCGGATGCGGAAGGTTGTTCCGGCACTGGAGGAATCCTTGATGGTGATCTTCCCCTTGTGGTACTCCTCAACAATCCGCCGCGCCAGCGATAACCCCAGCCCCCAGCCACGTTGCTTTGTCGAGAATCCAGGACGGAAAATATCCTTGCGAATTTTGGGATCAATGCCGCGCCCGTTGTCCTGAACATCTATCACGGCAAGGTCGCGGATGCGGCGCAGCCGAAAATGGATGGTTCCTTCGGGGCGGTCAATCGCGTCGGCGGCGTTGCGAACAAGGTTCTCCAGCACCCACTCGAACAACTCCACATTGATGGCTGAATAAACCGGTTCGGGCGCGTCAAGGGTGATGATGACTTTGCGGCCAATGTTGGGCAATCGCCGCTGGAAGTAGGCCATGATTGTTGTGAGCACCTCGTTCAGATTCACCGGCTTTAACTCTGCAGCCGAACCAATTTTGCTAAAGCGATGCGCCACGCGGTTCAATCGCTCGATGTCCCGCTCCATTTCTGCGGCGGCCTCAAGCACTTGCGGTGGGTCGTCGGGCATGTAGCGGAGCAGCTCAATCCAGCCCATCAGCGAGCTAAGTGGGGTACCAAGTTGGTGGGCGGTTTCCTTTGCCATTCCCACCCAAATGTTCGATTGCTCGTTCCGCTTCACGTGGCTGAACCCAATGTAGCCAACCAGAATGAACATCGCCACAATCGTAAGCTCAACATACGGGAGCATACTCAACTGCTGCAACGCTTTGGAGTCGTCGTAGAAGATGTAGTTGCTGATGATGGAGTCGCGCAGTTGAATGGTTTTGGTGATGAACGGAGCCGCCATCAACGCCGGAGAAGCCGCCGAATCGCTGGCGGAGTCGGTGGCAAGCGGTGGTGGCACGGGAACCCGAATCACCGTGTCGCGCAGGGTGAAGGTGTAAACGATGATCGGGTCGTAGGCCTCTTCCATATCTTTCACCAACGCTTCGGCCTGCTTCAGCTGTTGTTCGGGGGTGGCGGTGGTGTCGTAATCAAGGTACTTCCCAACAACCTCTGTTCTTCCATCGGGAAGTGTTTGGATGGAGGGTTTCTTCTCGGCATCGGTCAGCATCATCGGGAATTCGATGGTGGTGACTAAATCAACTGCAAGGTTCAGCGCGGGGGTGGAGCTTGGGTCGGCGTTTTCGTCGTTGATCAGCTCCTGCAAGGTTTTGCCGTACAGCTCAATCGTCTTCCGCTCGGCCTGCCGAAGGTCGTTCACTAATTGCTGGGTGAACCACAAGGTTCCGGCAACAATGGCAAACGCCAACACCACAAGCAGCAGCTTAAGGTTGGCACTTGCCGGAAGCCGGATGGATTTCAGTGATGACAAATGGAGTTGGAAATTTTCCGTTGTGTGTTCCCCCTCTCTTCATCTCTCTTCTCCCCTCTCTGTGCCCTCTGTGTCTCTGTGGTTTTTTTTCTTCTCCCCCCCCGTAGTGATTATCCCCCTTCTTCTCGGCTCTGAATCACGTTCAGCAAATCCCCTAACTCTACTTCTTGCTGGGCGTGGCCTTGCATATCTTTCAGTTGAGCTTTTCCGGCAGCAAGTTCGTTGTCGCCGGCAATCACAACGTGGCGGGCGTTGCGGCGGTTGGCTTCGCGCATTTGGGCTTTCATGGAACGCCCCAGCAGGTCACAATCGGCAGCAAGCCCAGCTTGGCGGATCAGCCGTGTTGTTTGCACCGCCCAAGCGCGCGCCGAATCTCCCAAGCCAACAACAAACACATCAAGAGCGGCACTCTGGTTGGGGATTGCCCCGGCGGCTTCGGCAGCAAGAAGCAACCGATCTATCCCAAACCCGAACCCAATGGCTGGGGTTGCTGGGCCGCCAAGTTGCTCAATCAATCCGTCATATCTGCCGCCGCCGCCAAGCGCGTCCTGGGCACCAAGATCAAGCCCTTGGAACTCGAACGCGGTGCGGGTGTAGTAATCCAGCCCGCGCACCAGTTTGTGATCTACAACGTACTGAACTCCGGCATCATCAAGCAAGCCCCGTACTCGGTTGAAATGCGCCCGCGATTCATCGGCAAGGAAGTCCAAAATTTTCGGCGCGTCGGCGGTTGCGGCAACATCTTCCTCCTTTTTGGAATCCAACACCCGCAGTGGGTTGCTCTCCATCCGGCGGATGCTCTCTTGGCTAAGTTGGCTGCGGCGTGCGTTCAAAAACTCAAGCAATGCCACCCGGTAGGCGGCGCGTTCTTCTGGCATGCCCAGTGAGTTCAGCCGCAGCCGGTAGTTGCGGATTCCAAGCGATTCAATCAGGCCAACGCCAGCAAGGATCACCTCCGCATCAGCCTCCGGCAATGGCGATCCGATAAGCTCAATACCAAACGTTGTGAACTGCCGATACCGCCCCGACTGAGGTTGTTCGTAGCGGAATGCTGGGCCAACGTAGTACCATTTCGTCAGCCCCTGATTCTTCCCAATCTCATGTTCAATCCAAGCGCGGACAGCACCGGCGGTAAGCTCGGGGCGAAGGGTGAGTGATTCTGGTGGGTCGCTTTTATCAAGGAAGGAGTACATCTCCTTGCTGACAACGTCAGTCCCTTCGCCAACACCACGGGAGAACAGTTCGGTGGATTCCACCAACGGAAGCCGAAGCTCGCCGTAGCCGTAGCGGCGCATCTGGTCGCGGATGATCCCCTCCAGCCACTGCCAGCGGAGCGATTCTTCCGGAAGCGTGTCGCGGAAGCCTTTTAAGGATTGATAACGAGAAGCCATGATAGATAGATGATGACTGTGTGAAAGGAGGAGGAATCCCCCGCTTCGGTTCGGCACTTACTTCCCAACTGCAAATTTTCGCTGCATCCCATACACGCACACCAGAATGGTGAAAGATATCGCCAGCAGAAGCAGCGAGGTTTGGCTTGCGGCGGAGTAGTTCAGTGCTTGGACGTTATCGTAAATGGCGATGGAGACGGTGCGGGTTTGGCCGGGAAGATTTCCGCCAACCATCATCACCACGCCGAACTCACCCAGGGTGTGCGCAAAACTAAGGACGATTCCGGCAATCACCCCCGGCGCAGCCAGCGGCAGTGTGATCCGCAGAAACGTCTGCAGCCGCCCCACGCCGGAACACCAGGCCGACTCAATAATGTTTCTATCCACGCTGGCAATGGCTGCCGTGAAAGGTTGCACCGCAAACGGCAAGCTGTACAACACCGAAGCAATCAGCACCCCCTGGAAGGTGAACGGCAGCGTTGTGCCGAACAGGTCGTTCCAGATAATCCCCAGCGTTCCTTGCGGGCTAATCGCTGTCAGGATGTAGAATCCCAAAACAGTTGGCGGAAGAACCAACGGCAGCGCGACCACCGCTTCAATCAGGAATTTCCAGCGGATGCGTGTGACGCTAAGCCACCACGCCAGCGGCAGGCCAATCGCCAACAGAATCAGCGAAGTCAGCACCGACAACCGAACGCTTAACCAGAATGCTTGCCAATCCATCGCCATTCCCTTCTGGGGTTATGCTTCTGGAATTGAAAACCCGTAGCGGCGCAGAATCTCCTTCCCGCTTTGGCCAGTGATAAACGCCCGCAACAGTTGCGCCGATCCTGGGTTGGCGGCCCAACGCAAAATCACGCCGCCTTGCTCCAATCGTGGATAGAGTTCAAGCGGAATCTCCACATATTTCCCAGCTTTTTGCATTGCTGGGGCTAATGCCAGTGATAGGGCAATAATGCCAGCATCGGCGGCCCCGGTTTGCGCGAACTGCGCGGTTTGGGCGATGTTGTCGCCGTAGATCAGCCGGGACTTCAGTTGCTGGTAGATTCCACTGTTCGTCAAGGCCGCAACCGCAGCGCGTCCGTAGGGGGCGTACTCTGGGTTTGCAATCGCCACTTTCTGGGCCGATGAATCGAGCAGCGCACGGATTCCCAGCGAAAGATCAATCGGCGAAGCAGAAGGAACCCACACCACCAGATGCCCAACGGCATACGTGAACTGGCTTCCGGGAAGGGTCAGATTCTGCTGGGCAAGTTTGTTGGGATACTGAATATCTGCCGACAAGTACAGGTCGAACGGAGCGCGGTTGACAAGCTGAGCGTAGAAATTCCCCGACGACCCGTAGGAGGTTGTGACGGTAATCTCGGGATGCTTCTGCTTGAAGGCGGCGATGACCTCCTCCAGCGCAAATTTCAAATCGGAGGCCGCAGCAATGGCGACGGTTTTGCCGATTGTGGTTTCCTTTTTTGGGAGCAGAAACCAGAAGGCCGCGGCGGCGATGGCCGCAACCCCAATCACCAAAAAAAATCTCTGTTTCATCGTGGGTCTCATGCTTGGTGGTACATGTCCCAGCAGTGTGATGACAGCAACTCTGGAACAGAAAAGCCCTTCGGCTGGAAGGGCGTAATCGGGCAGCAGCAAGGTTGAGTGTACTGCGGAAGAAACACCGCCAACAACCAACTACGTTGCGAAGTACCGCCCTTCCTCCTGTCGGAATAACTCCAACACCTGTTCTGGGCTTGTGGCCTGAAGCAGTTGGCTGCGGAAGGAGTCGCTGTTCATCAGGCGGCTGACGCGGCTAAGCAGTTTCAGGTGGGCCCCAACGTGGGAGTCGTTTCCAACAAGCATGAAGATCAGCCGGACGGGTTGGTCATCCAAGGAATCGAAATCGAGCGGCTGCGCGGTGATTGCAAAGGCGGCAGTGATATCACTAATGGCATCGGTTTTTCCGTGTGGGATAGCAAAGCCATGCCCCACGCCGGTGCTCATAATTTTTTCCCGTTCCAAAATGGCCATGCGAACCTTCTCCAGAGTAATCACTTTGGGTGAGGTCTCTAGCATATTGACCATGCTGTTCAACGCTTCTTCCTTGGTTTCAGCCTGAAGTTTTGTTGCGATGAACGCCGTGCTCAGTATCGAGGAAATGTGCATGTCGGCTCCCTGAACTGATGGGAAATGGGTTGATTCTACCCGGTTTAGCGGATCGGCAACATACAAAAAAAGGAAGGGGAGAAAGTGTGAAGAACAATTCGGGACGATGCGGGCAACAAGGCGGGCGCGGCGGGCTGGTTATTGGGTGATTGCTTGGCATCCGGCCACCGCCAATGCGGTTGCCAGGATTGGGTCATCCTCTTTCATTAGCACGCTGTGGTGGTTTCGGAAACTGCCATCTTCTTGCTGCCCGGCAGCGTAGATGGCGGCGGCTTGTTGCGGCCAGTCGCCACCAATCCCCAATGCGCGGTAGGCTTGGCAGCGGCCAGCAAGGTGGTAGTAGTGAAGTGCCAAATGCCAGGGTTCGGGGTCCCCTTCGGGGATTCCTTCGGGGCGGTCAAGAATTGGGTGAGTAATCAGCCAGTTGCGCACGGCCCCAACCCGTTCGTCGGTACGTGGAACGCCAGCGGCCACCAATGCTAACGCGCCGTCGCAGGTTGCCGTGGCGTAGCTTCGGAAACTGGGTCGGTGGCCGGCATCGGCGGGTTCTTGCAGCCCTTTGTTTGCCCCCAGCACAATCGGCGAAAAGTAGAAACCACCATCGTAGCGGACCTTCCCCACGGCCTGCTCATCCAACCGGTCGTGTGGCTGCTGGCGTTGCTCGGATGGATGTTTCTGAAGTAGCCGCAAAAAAGCGATTGCTTGGTTGTACATCGCTTGGTCCTTCACCCCCGCTTCACGCATGGACTGAAGCACCATCCGGTGGTGCGAAAGATCAACATGGCCGGGGGTTCCGTTGGGTAAATCTGGCGAGCCAAATCCCCACGCGCCGTAGGCCAGATGATCCGGCGCAAACCCGCGCTGTTCGGTGAGTTGCTGGCGTTGCAGGTAGCCAATGGCGCGCTCAATCAACGGGCGGTCGCTTGGTTTGCCGGCGGCGGCCAAGCAGCGCAGCCCGTAGCTGGTGGCGTAGTTGGGATATTCAGTGATGTCGGGGTCCCCCAGCCCAATGCAGCCATCGGCGTTGATGCTTCCACGAATGAACTCCAATCCCCGCTCAACCTGTTGCTGCCGTCCGTTCAACAGTTCGGGGGGAAGCCGGAGCAGTGCTTGCAACACAAACGGAGTGAAGGCTTGGCCAGAGCGGAGCATTGCATACTGGGGGCTTCGCCAAGCTCCATCGGAAGATTGTTGGCCCCAAAGATATTCGGCGGCGCGGCGCAGAGTTTGGGTGGGAGCGGTGGTGCTGTTGCAGCCGCTGAGTAGAGTTGGGACGCTTCCCCCAATCAGAAGAAGCGTCCCACCGCCGATTGCTTGTTTCAGGAAGGTGCGCCGGCTACGGTCTGCGATGCCGACGGTGGCTGATGAGTGATCCATTATCGAACGTTCCCTGTGGTGATCCCTTTTCCGCTGGTGGCGCGAAGCATCTCGGCATCGCGGTCGGCGGTCAGGCACAGGATTACCGCAGCGGTGCAGAACACCGGGCTGGTGATGCAGTGATGCCCGCTCCAGCTTCCATCTCCATTCTGGATTTTCTCCAACCGCTCGTGCATTTTGTTGTTCCATTTCAGCCACTCTTCGCCGCCAGTCACCACCAACGATTCGCTGGAGAGCATGTAGCTTAGGAACTCTTCTCCACCATTATTTCCAAAACCGGAGAGCATCTGTTCATCGTCAAGTTTTTGCACGGCTGCGCGGTTCTGGTCGTAGGCGCGTGCCAACTGCGATGCCTGTTTGCGGTCAACGCCGGCCTTCATCAGGTTGTCCTCGGTTACGTCATCGCCGTCGCGTAGCTTCCCGGCCTGTTTTGCTGCAACCAGAATGTCTTTTGCCTTCTTGCTCTCCTTTGCGGCTGCGCGTTGGCCGCTAGAGTTTGCGTACAGTTCAACCCCGGCTCCGGCATCGGCGCGGTACGATTTTGTGCTGGGGTCGTAGTTCCCTTTTTGATACTCGCGCGAGCGTTCCAACACGCTGTCGTTTACGGCGCGCCCGTTCTCTTGGGCAATCTCCAAGGCATTGTTGGCCATGGAGGATTGCAGCACCGGAGCCCATCCGCCGTGGTTCCAACTGCCGTCATTTTTTTGTGAGTTCTCGATCTTCCGCACGCATTTGTCCAATGCTTTTTCAACGCGGTTTTTTAGTGTTGGCTCGTCGGCCAATGTTGGCAGCACACGGCCAAAGAACTGGGCGCAGAGTGAGACATCCACGAACTCACCCAGCTTCCGTTGTGGCTGTGTTCCGGTAACGTCGCTGATGCGTGGGCCTTCTTCCTTGTAGATTTCGACGGTGGTCAACAGGTAATCAAGTGCGCGGCGCAGATTTTCGCTGTACTCACCCTTCAGTGGGTTGTAGCCTGCGCGAAGCAATGCCATAGCGGTAAATGCGGTGGTGCCGGGGTCAATCGTGACGGCGTGGGGGTCGCGTTGATCTTGCTTGGCGTAGCTTCCTGCGCCCCAACCTCCATCCTTGTGTTGTGCATCGGCCAGCCAGTGCAAGCCTTTTTGCATGAATGGATCAATAGTGCGTGGTGGAGTAATGGATGCACGATTGTTGGGATCGTTGTTGTGCGGCGAAGCAGTGCCGTGGATAGAGTGAACGCGAGCGGTGTTCGCAGAATCGTGATCTCCAATGAAGGAGGTGATGCCGGCACCAAGCATTAATGTGCCAAGCGTAGCAAGCCCCGAAGCCCGAAGCATATTCAGCGGGTGGGTTGTGCGTTGTGTGCGGTGTTGATGATCCTTTTGCATGGTGTGATTACGGTTACGATGGAACATGAAGTAGTCAGTTGGGTGCAATGGCTTGCACCCTTTCCCGCTCCCCTATTCTTGATTGCGGGGGGCTTTTCTTGATGTTCGTTGCGCAAGGAACAGGGGGATGACGGCGGTGGGATTTTGTTGTGACATGGGGTGAGGAGGGTTGTTGTCCAGCCGACAAAAAAAAACCAAATTGGAACTGCCATTTGTTGATTTCCCTGCTCATCATTCTACTTGGTAGGAGGCTCTATGATCCGCGCATTTTTTGTGGCAGCAACGTTGATTCTGGTTGCTGTTATGGTAGGACGTGGTCAAGACGTTCAGTTATCACCAGAACCAGCCAGTTACTTGCTTGCGGCGGAGTTGCGTATCCAATCCGCAGCAACTATTGGTGCTACAACATTAGTGGTGTGGGGAACTGCTGTTGCCAAACAACAAGCTGCAGGGGTGCAGGGCGTGCTACGATTCCAACTGCTTCGCGATACCGTCCCGATTGGTTTGCAAAGAACACTGCATAACGCCGAAGCGATGCCTTACCAAGTAGTGCGAGTGCTTGATTTGCTGGATCGTTATTTGGTTGTCTGGAATGATCGGCGTGAATCGGATAGAGGGATTTACGCACAGATAGTAGATACTGCAGGCAATCTTGTGAGTGGCGAAGTAAAACTTGGCGACGGTGCGATTCAGGCCGATAGCTTGCTGTGGCGGCTGCGCTCTGCTACGGGATGGGTTGTGGTTTGGCAGGAATCATCTGCAGGTGGAAGTTTGCAGGAAATAAGGTTGGATGAACAGGGCAACGTAACAGGGAAGCCAACAATGCTGGCTGCAGGAGCATTTTGCCAGGGGCAGCAATTTTCTGCTATGCCTAATTTGCTCTTGTTGAAGGATCAATCTGGGAGTGTGTCTGCTTTCTGGAGCGATAGCGGCACGGCTCCGCACCAATTGCCCTCAGATAATTTCAAAGGTTCATATTATTTAGATGCCGAGGGTTCATTGCTTGTGTTAAAGGATAGCACACTCTCATTCTACAATTCTTTTGCTGATACGATTCCTACAAAAAATCTTAGGCTATCGTTTGGGCCAAACCTACTACGTGGCACACAAACAGTGATGAAAGATGACACTGGTGGGATCAGCGTTTTTTACATGCGTGAGCGGATACAACAGGTAGATGTTTCTTATACCAGCCACATCTACCGTCAAGTAATTCAGGGGGATACGCTCGGTAAAAAGGATACCATTGCCGTATTGAAATTTTTAGATTATACCAACGGTGGACTTTCAGGATATAGAACCAAATTTGACATGGCAAGTATTAGCCAAGGATTTAATAACACAACCCTTGTAACGGTCAGATTTATTGAAGAGGAAATACAGAATTATATGCCGTATAGAAGGCTGCCTAAATTCGTGACGTTCGCGCACAGTAATGTCTTTATTGGCCCGTTTCAAAATTCTGCTTTGCCAAACTCACTCCGTCGTTTGGGCATTAATGGGCCACCAACAGAGCGACGGAAATTTGACACTGTAAGTGCTGTGAGCCTCATAATATCGGGAAGGGAACACACAGTAACGGCGACAATAGCCGGGGATGCAATCAATACACCACAAGAATTCCCTAACGTGATGGAGCGTGAAGGAAAGCTATTGGTAACGTACAAGCAGCCAGAAGATAAAGCCCGCTACACCATTGGCGTGTGGAATACAGCAACACCATCGGCATTGCGTATGCTGCGGCCGCTGGATATTCCTGTGTATGATAATTCCCCGTCGGCTGCCGAAAACTACAGGTCAGAGGTCCGTGTGTTTAATGGAATGAACAACACCATACTTCAGAATTTTATTTATCAACGAAAAGAAACGCAAACTCATGGACAGCCTACTACAATTAGCTATCAAGGGGAAGACCGCTACTACGTAGCTACCGATACAGGGTGGTGCTTAAGTATCAAGTTTGCACATGCTGCTTTTGAGATGGTGGGGATTCGCACAGATCGTTTATCAATGCATGGATTAGGGTTCCAGTTTGAACCTGAACAGAAATATATCTATGGCTGTGAAGTCTTAGGCTCGGATCCACCAGTGCCTGTTGATAGTGGCCGTTTTACGTATGCGATGAATAGCAAAGGAGAGGTGAAATGGAATATCCCCGATGCCCCAAAAAATTTACGTTATGGGAGTTACGATAGTATGAACGCTATTATCCCAATAGCCGAAAAAGAATTTTTGGCGGTATATCCAGCCAGCCAGCAACGCCTGAATGATACTGCGGTGATAGCGCAATCGTTCCTTCCTCCGCTGAAGAGAGAAGTGGATTATCAGAGGTATTTAGGGCTTCGTAATAAGCGATACCTCCGTTATTATTCAACGCAATCGGCACCAAACACTTTATGGCTGGAGATATTCTCCCATAGTGGGAAATTGTTGGACTCTACCTCCCTACAATTCAATATCCCGGCATCGAAAATTGCTATCGCGCAAAACCCTACGGATCGTTCATTAGCATTGCTCTACGGTGGAGTAGGAGGAGCAAAACTAACATTGCTGAGTGAGCAACTTCGGGTGCAGCAGGATATGGATGCGGGTAATGTCTTACTGCAAAACTATCCCGTAAGTGCTACCCGCGATACCGTTGGGCTTGTAGCCGGCATGTTCCGCAACGACACCTTGTTTGTTGTGTGGGAGGACTTCCGAAACGGGAAACCGGATATCTACAGCACAGGATGGCAGGTTCCGAAAAATATGGTGGCTCCCATTCTGCCACCGCCTCCTGTAGTCATTTCTACAGGGCAGCCGATTGCCATCATCGCAGCTGCTCCGATTCCCTGCAACGACCAAATCATCATACAACACCAACTTGCCGAATCGGGTGTTGTGGTGTTCGACGTCTTGGATGAGTTGGGGAAAAACGTCAAGCAGATCACAAAAAAACTCCCTCAAGGTCTAAGCGAAAGTCAGTTGATGACCCATGACTTGTTCCCAGGCATCTATGTGCTGAGGATCAGGAGTGAGCATGGAGAAGCAGTGACGCGGTTCCTTGTGGTGAGATAACCTTGAATCGGCAATTTGCCAGATGATCTTGCTTGGCTGCTTTGCTACTCGGAGGCTCGGTTTATACTTTGCACGCTAACTTTTGATGAGCCAACATCATCAACCTCCATTTTACACAGAAGAGAGACCAATGAAACACCTTCGGAACGGAACCCTTGCCACTGCACTGGCAGCAACACTGGTAGCGACCCTGCTTGCCGCTTGCAGCGATGACCCCAGCACCGGCCCAGATGCGCCGGAACATGAAGAACCAAACAAGGTGGTGGTGAAGCTGACCAATACGGCCAACGCAAGCGATACTGTCACGGCAACATTCTTCGATGCAGATGGCGACGGAGGCGACACCCCCACGATTGACACACTGCGGCTTACCAACAATGCCAGCTACAGCGGGACAGTTCGGCTGTATCACCAACACGGATCAAGCAGCGAAGAGCTAACGGCGGACGTTGAGCGGTTGAAAGATGAGCATCAGTTTTTCTACTCAGCCAAGGATGGGATTGCCGGGCGGTTGTTCATCACACCCACCGACAAGGATTCCAAAAACTTGCCAGTTGGGTTACGGTTTACGGCCGTGGTGGGCAACGGCGCGCCAACAACCGGAACGCTGAATGTGGTGCTGGGGCATTTCGATGAAGTGGTGAAAGATGGGATCGCACGCAGCCCAGAATCGGATGTCAGTGTTGATTTCCCGGTGGTGGTGAAGTAACGCTTACTCAGCTTCTGCCCAGGAACGTTAATCTTGCCGCAAGCCTTGCACCTGCTATTCAGGTTGTGAGGTTGCGGCAAGTTCTGTTTCGGTGTTTGGCGTTTCCAGCCGCAGTGTTTTCATCCGCAGAAGGTAGGTTGTGGTGCAGGTTGCGGTGCAGATCAGCGCAACGGTTGCCATCCACCGGCCAATGGTGTAGATCGAGAAGCCGATGGAAATCCAGAGCACGGCAATCGTAATCACTTTTCCCCGCATCGGCATCCCGCGCCGCTCCTTGATATTCCGGATGTACGGGCCAAGATGACGGTGGTTCATCAGCCAATCATGCAGCCGCTTCGAGCCACGGATGTAGCAAGCCGAAGCAAGCAACAAGAACGGAGTAGTGGGAACCAACGGCAGAAAAATTCCAGCCACACCCAGCCCCACAAAAAGGGTACCGAGAACGTTGTAAAGGATTTTGATCGGGGTCATAACGACTACAAGATAACACCATCCCTCCCCGGTGAATAGCCCAATTTATTTCACCCCATCATCAAACACCATCCCTTTATTCCCCTTCACCACCACTGTGCCGGGCCGAACTCGAGGCTCCACGTAGTAATCATCCCCGCGCCCCATATCCAACAGCAGTCCCAGCGAGCCATGCTTTCGTGGGCGGTTGAAATTTCCCCCGCCCTGGCTGTTGGTGGTGTCGCTAATCCTGATGTAGTATTGGTCATCCCCCTGGTAGTCCAGCAGCCACGCAAACGAGACGTTCAGTGCCGATCCTTGGCTGGTGGTGGAGCCTCGGTAGGTGTCGTTTCCGGCGCGGTCTTCCAAGCAACCGCTGGACCAGTCGTGGGCGTTCCCTTGCTCAAGGCCGTGATAGGCATCGTACATGTCGTCGCCGGCATCATCCAGCAGCGCGCCAAAGGAAAGGTGAATGCCGCTCCCTTGCGAATACTGCCCAGCGGTGTAGCGGTCGTAGCCCTGGGCATCGTGAAGAATGCCAAGCGCGTACCAGTAGCTTCCCCCCTGGCTGAAAAAATCGCTGGCATACAGGTCGTTCCCCTGGCGGTCGCTAAGCAGGCCGATCCCGCCATCGGTTCCAACGCCGGTGGTCCAGGGGCGCATTCCGTAGCCGAACCCCTGCGACATCGCCAAATGTGCCCGCCCGGGATAGCGCGAGTCGGGAATTTTCCAGCCAGCGCGGTAGCTGTCGTTTCCGTCGGCTTCCAGAATTGCTCCGTATCCGCGTGCGTAACCGAAGGCTTGCGAGAAAACCTCTGCAGAGTATTGATCGGCCCCGCCCCCTTCCCAAATTATTCCGGCCCCCAAAAATCCCGCCCCTTGCGAACACCACCGTGCAGTGTACACGTCATCCCCAGCAAAGTCGGCCAGGATGCCAACCCCCAGCAGCCCCGCCCCTTGCGAGAACATTCCGGCGCGGTAGGTGTCGTTCCCTTCAATGTCCACCAGCATATCCACGGCCCCAATTCCGGCGGCTTGCCCGGTGGTGTTGCTTTGGTACAGGTCGTTCCCCTTCACATCAATCAGCAATCGGAAGGAGCCAACGGTGGCTGGGGGAAGCTGATAAACATCATCCCCCCCAACATCCATGATGAACGCAAACGTGCCGTTGTAGCGGTTTGGCCCCGGCCCGCCAATCACGCAGCGGCCTTGCGGCGTAATCCATTCGCGAATTACCACCCCGGTTACTCCATCGGTGATTTGTTTGGTGGAGTTTGTCGGGATTGTGGCCGCCGTCCGCCGAATCCATCCGGTGTCGGCCAGCGCGGCCAGCATCTGCGCGGCGGTGAAAAGTGCGGCCATATCTACGTTGTCTGATTCGGCAAACAGTGTGGCCATGCGCGATTCCTGTTCGTTGCGTGCTTTGCGGCGGCGGGTGCGGTCGGCGATGGAGTCCAGCAAGGTTTCCCAGTCGTGCTCAATATCCAGAATCCGCATCAGCCGCGTGGTCAGCGAATCAAGGTTGCTGCGGACGGGCAAGTAGGCCTTGTCCAACTGCGCTTGCACCGCTGCAAAGCCATCGGCAATGTTCTCCAAACTGGCTGGCCGCACGCCGGTTGGCGAACCAAGCCGAAGGTCCAGCGCGTGGCCGGCAGCCCACAACGCCCCGGCAACTCCATCTGCCCCAAAGGAACTCCACGCTTCTTCCGACAAATACCGTGAGTAGGCCGCCAGCCGTGTGGGGTGGTTGTGCAAGTAGGTGACGGCGTTCAATCGCCACGGGTTCGGGCGGCCAGCAAACGGGACGGTGCAAAAATCTTGGTCGCTAATCACCCGCATCTGCTTCTTGATCGTATCGCTCCAGCCAGTAAGCTGCTGTTCGGCTAAGGCTTGTGCCAACCAACTCTGCTGCGTTGCCGGAAACACCGGCCGCCCGTTGAATGTTGGTTCCAGAAATGGCATTGGTGTTCGGATTGCCGCTGCCAGCCGGATTGGGATTTCCCTCACCACTCCATCCCGCAGAATGCTGAACCACGCCGTATCCCCCTGCTGCATATCGCGGGCGGTGATGGCCATGTATTCATCCCCCTGGTACAGGCTATCGCCGATTGGTTTGCCGTTCATTGATAGAAGAATATCGCCGATAAAAATCCCCGATTCATCGGCTGGCCAGTGGGGCATCAGGTGCCAAACCTTGAACCCTGTTGCTGCGGCCGGGAAGCCTGCCAACCCCTTTGCGGTGTCGGTAGGAACTTGGCTGCTGTAGATGCCAAGCCGTGGGCGAAGCGGGTCGGGGGTGGCGGGCCACTCAAACGTTGGAAGATCAACAATCCGTAGGCTTTCGCGAATCAGTGAATCCAAGCGCAAGGGTTGGGCGGTGCTGGGGGTGATGCAGCAGAAGAGGATGAACCACAGAGGCACAGAGATCACAGAGGAAGAAAGTGAAAGGGAGCGCGGAAATTGGATGCTCATGGCTGCGTTGCTGGTTTGCGTTGGAAGGGGGGGCAATATATCGCCCGCAAGATTACCGCTTGCAACGGCAGATTGGCCGGGGAGGTGTGAGAAGGGTTTTGTAAGTTCGCCCACAAAACGCTGGATAGCTTCCTACTCAATCCGCATCAACACACCGCATCAACCAATGACCGAAACTTCGCTGAAACGCACAGCTTTCTACGACCTCCATCTGGCTGCCGGAGCCAAAATTGTTCCCTTCGCCGGGTTTGAGATGCCGGTGTCGTATCGGGGAATTGTTGCCGAGCACACCGCCGTTCGCCAGCGGGTTGGGGTGTTCGATGTCTCCCACATGGGTGAGGTTCTGGTGACAGGGCCAAACGCCTTGGACTTTGTGCAAAAAATCACCGTCAACGATGCCGCGACGCTAACCGTTGGCCAAGCTCAGTACAGCGCAATGTGCCGCCCCGGTGGCGGCATTGTGGATGACCTTCTGGTCTATTTCCGTGGCCCAGAACACTACCTGCTGGTGATTAACGGGGCCAACATTGATAAAGACTTCGCGTGGATGCAGCAGAACGCCATCGAAGGAGCAACGCTGGTGAACGCTTCTGACGATTACTCACTTCTTGCAGTCCAAGGGCCGAAGTCGCTGGAAACCTTGCAGAAGCTGACCACCACCGACCTGAGCGCGATTGAATACTACCACTTTGCCGAAGGGGAAATCGCTGGCGTGCCGGCAATCATTTCCCGAACCGGATACACTGGCGAACTTGGGTTTGAACTCTATTTCAGCAGCAACCGCCAGCCCAGCGAAACTGTCTGGAATGCGGTGATGGAAGCGGGCGCAGAGTTCGGTATCGAGCCAACCGGCTTGGGCGCGCGCGACACGTTGCGGCTGGAGATGGGCTTCTGCCTGTACGGCAACGACATCACCGACGACACCAACACGATTGAGGCCGGTTTGGGCTGGATCACAAAGCTGGAGAAAGGTGAGTTCAACGGGCGGGAAGCCCTGGCGGCGGTGAAGGCCGCAAAGCCATCGCGGAAGTTGGTGGCGTTCCTGATGAGCGAGCGGGGGATACCGCGCCAGCACTACAAAATCGCTGCCGAAGGGCGCGAAGTTGGCGAAGTCACCAGCGGTACGTCGTCGCCCATGTTGGGGCAAGGAATTGGGATGGGGTATGTTGAGTCCGGGTTTGCAAAAACCGGAACGGAAATCGCCATCGTCATTCGCGACAAACAAATTCCCGCAACGATTGTGAAGCTCCCGTTTGTGAAAAAAGGGTGATGCTGACATTGCAGAAAAAAGGGGAGCCTCGTGGTTCCCCCTTCTTCCATTCTTGATCGCAACCTCCTAAAGTTCTCCCTGTGAGCCAACGCAACAACAAGGCTAGTGTGTGGCGTGTGTTAGGGGCGGTTTTTTTCGCAGCACTGCTGTGGGGGATCACCGCCCTTTCCGACACGTACATTTCCAGCATGAGTCTTCCGCTGCGTGTGGACCTTCCCCCCGACCAGGCATTGTTGGAGCCGCTCCCTTCTACCATCCAAGTAACCCTTCGGGCCAGCGGCTGGGCGTTGCTGAAAATGAAAGCTGCGGGGCAAACCGAATGTGTGCTTCACCCTGCGGTGCGGGGCCAAGAAAAACAGCGCGAGGTGATGGTGGACCGAACTGCTTTGCTCACCGAGGTGCGTGCCGGGTTGCCAGGGGCCGAACAGGTCACCAACGTCTATCCCGATTCGCTGACGATGGTGATTGGCCGCGTGGCCAGCAAGCGCGTGCCGCTGATACCGGTGGGGGCAATCAACACACGCCAGGGGTTCGAGGTGATTGGAAGCTACCAGATTGCCCCCGATAGCGTCACCATCATCGGCTCCACAAAAGCCTTGCAGGGGATCACCGCATGGACTACCGAGCCAATCCAACTGGAGGACATCCACCAACCAGTTTCGCGGATGCGGATTCGGGTAAGCGACACACTTCCCGGTGTTGTTCGCCCCACGCCGTTGATTGCCGAGCTGAGCGCAGATGTTCAGGAGACCGCCGAGCGCGCCTTCCCCGATGTGCCGATCATCAACCGTGCCGCCGCGCGCGACACCACCTTGAAGTTGGTGCTTCAGCCGGAACGTGTGGAAATTTTGGTTCGCGGCGGTGCGCGCGATCTTAGCCGATTAAATCCGCGATTGCTTCGGGCCTGGATTGACGTTGCCCCCGGCATTGACACCCTGGGCTACGCCCGCCCGCGCCTGCTGAACTTGCCGCCGGGGCTGCGGGTTATCCGATTCAATCCCGAACGGGTGAGGTATTTATGGAGGAAGGAGCGGTAGCCGTTGAAGGTTCATTTCTCTCCGTCCCTCCCCCCCCCACCAAACAAACCAGATCAATACTTGCAGTGCCACGCCACATCATTCATCAACCCAAATATCTTGGCGAAAATTTGCGCCGTTTGCGGCAATCGCGCGATTGGACGCTGGAGCGGTTGGGGAACGCTGCGGGGGTGACAAAAGGGTACGTGTCGTTGGTGGAGTCGGGGAAGCGCGACCCCCACTGGGCCACGCTGATGCGGATGATTCACGGGTTGGGAACCACACTTTGCTGGTTCTTCACGCGGGCCGAATCGGTTCCGATGCCGGAAGATGGCGTGCGATGCCGCCGCGCCGACCGGATTGTGGTTGCTGGCCCACCGCTCAACGAAAAAGGGCATCACCCCGCCCCACCAACCGAGCCATACACCCATATCCTAACTCCATTCCACGAAGGTTTGCAGACTGAGGTGGTGGAGGTCTTCCTTCCCCCCCACACCGAATGGAGCCAAGAGCCGCTCAGCTTTGGTGGCATGGCCACCGCGTATGGGGTGAAAGGGCGGATGCTTCTGGTGATGGAGGGGACAGAGTACATTCTGCACGAAGGGGAAGTTCTTCACTACAACGGCAGCCGCCCACACCAGCTTCGCAACTACACCGACCATCCATCCCTGATGCTGCTGACCATTGCACCGGTAGCATTGTAATGCCGAATGCTGAATGCCGAATGCCGAATGCTGAATGTGAGGTAGGCGCAGGTCTTTAGCCTGCGGCAATAATGGGGGATGCCGAGTTCGGGGCAAACTCGTTGCCCCGAAATTCGGTCAAGATTCCAGCGTGATTTAGTACTTCGGCACGCTGGGGTCTACGCGGTCGCTCCAGGCCAGAATCCCTCCGGCAAGGTTTTCCAAATTGGTGTAGCCAAGCGACTGCAGATACTCCACTGCCTTCCCCGAACGCGCCCCCGAGCGGCAATGCACCACCACCCTTCCTTCACGTGGGACTTCGGAGTAGCGCGTGGGAATTTGGCCCAGCGGAATCAATATCCCGCCCAAGTTGCACAGGTCGTACTCGTGCGGTTCGCGCACGTCAATCAGTGTGTGAGGTGTGCCACTGCTGCGCAGTTCGGCAAGTTGTTCAACGGTGATTTCTGGTAGTGCCATGGTTGTTGTTGGTTGCTGCGATTGTTCGTGAACTGTTTCGTGAAATGTGTGGCTCTGGGCTGGCAGGCCGCAGAACTCCTGGTAATCTATCAATGCTGTGATTGTTGGATGCTGGCCGCAGATTGGGCAATCGGGGTCGCGGGCAAACCGCAATTCGCGGAATTGCATCGCCAGCGCGTCGTACAGAAGCAACCGCCCAATCAGCGGTTGGCCAATTCCGGTCAGGGTTTTGATTGTCTCGGTGGCCTGCAACGTGCCGACCACCCCTGGCAAAATCCCCAACACTCCACCTTCGGCGCAACTGGGGACCGACCCCGGCGGCGGTGGTTCCGGATACAGGCAACGGTAGCAGGGGCCATGCCTGCTCCAAAACGTGGAGACTTGCCCCTCGAACCGAAAAATGGAGCCGTAGATATTGGGGATTCCCAGCAACACCGCCACATCGTTGCTCAGGTAGCGTGTGGGGAAATTATCGGTTCCGTCAACGATTGCGTTGTGGCCGGTTGCAATCCGCATGGCGTTGGCGCTGGTGAACGGCTCATCGTGAACCGCAACCTCAATGTGCGGGTTGATCTCCAACATCCGTTCCCGCGCCGACTCCACTTTTTTCCGTCCCACGTCGGGGGTTCCGTGCAGCACTTGGCGCTGCAGGTTCGATTCATCCACAACATCACTATCTACCACCGCAATCCGGCCAACCCCGGCGGCGGCCAAGTACAACGCCAGCGGCGACCCCAATCCCCCCGCGCCAATCAGCAGCACGCTGGATTCTTTCAGCCGCTGTTGCCCCTGCATCCCAAGCTCCGGCAGCAGGATATGGCGGCTGTAGCGGCGCAGCTCGTCGGGTGTTAATCGTGCAGGCATTGGGCTGGGTGTTGCATGGTAGAAATTTTTTGGCCAAGATAGCACCGCAAGTTCAATCAACTTACTCAGTCCTCTTCAACGATAATTCGGTTGGCTTCGTTCTCCGCTTTGCCTAATTTCCGGCGCAATGGAACCACAATCACAACAACCGCAAGCCGCATCCAACCAAGCAAGCCGCCGCAGATTTCTTGGGGGGCTTGGGCTTACGGTGTTGGGGGGAACGGCGGCGGTGGCCGCCGATTGCAGGGTTGCGCAGGATGAGGTGGCAATGGCTCCGCAGTATCCAAGCCAACCCGTTGCCGAACCACTGCGCAAACTGATTGTGGTTGGCGATACCCAACGGACAACGTGGCCGGAGCGGTTCTTTTTTGGGCGACCCCAGAATGACACCGAACGGAGCTACGTTCTGCGGGCCATTGCCGATGAGAAACCGGACCTTCTGCTTCATCTGGGCGATATGGTTGCCCTGGGGGAAGATGCCGACGACTGGGCCTACTTCGACACGTTGGCCGCCACGCTTCGCCAGCAAAACACGCCGGTGCTGGCAATGCTGGGGAACCACGATTACGGGATGTGGCGGCATGGCAAACGGGTGCTGCAACTCTGCTACCATCGCTTCCCCAACACGCTTCACCGCCCTTGCGTCAGCCGGGCTGGGGGGATTGCTCTGGTGTTGTTGGATTCCAATTTCAGCCACATCCCCCCCTGGGTGCAGCGGGGGCAGCAGCAGGAATACCGCAAAATTTTACGCGACCTTGACGACGACCCAACCGTTCGGACGGTGATTGTGGCTTCGCACCACCCGCCGTACAGCAACAGCCAGCTTGGGGGGGATACCCGCGTGGCGGATGAGTTCGCAACCCCGTTCTTGCAGTCAAAAAAAGGGGGGCTGTATCTGTCCGGCCACGTCCATTCCTACGAGCGGTTCAGCCAGGATGGGCGGACTTTTGTGGTAAGTGGCGGCGGCGGCGGCCCGCGCCGCGCGGTACGCAACGATGCGGAGCGTCCGTTCACCAACGACCATTACCAGATTGGCTCCATCCGCCCCTTCCACTACCTGCGGGTTACCGTGGCCGACAGCGGGCTTCACTGCGAAGCCATGATGCTGAACGGAGCAACGTTTGAATGTGGCGACCAATTTCACATTACCAATGAAGCATAGTAGCAGCAAAATTCAGCAGATGATGAAGTGGTGTATTGCCGCAAGCATGGCGTTTGTGCTGGCGATTCCGGCAACCGCCCAGGTCCCCGCCAGCCGCCAGCCACCAACGTTGGAACAGTTGGCCGCCATGGGGGATGATTACTTTCTTGAAGTAACGGCCCTTCCCGGAGCCGAAGCCGGGCGCGGGCGGGCAATCATCAGCTTCCGGCTTAGCTACGACCTGCTCAACTTCCGCAAAGCTGGGCGCGATGCCGATGGTGCGGAACTCTACAGTGCAACCCCAACACTCTACGCCGAGGCTATCGGCTCTGATGGAGTAGTGGTGGGGAGCGGACAGTGGAGCGATACAGTCAAGGTTGTGGGATACGCCGGAACAAACTCCCGCTCGATTTTTGTGTGTGGTGCGGTGGAGTTGCAGCTTCGCCCTGGCACCTACACCTTCAGCTACAGCCTAAGCGATGGCTCCATCCAGCCGATGTTCCGCCAAACCACGCCGCCACGGACAATGGATGATTTCCGCTCCAACTCCCCTGCAATCGGCACCCCGTTGTTCCTTCGCGAAACATCGGGGGACACAATGACCGCAGCCGGGATAGATGGAAACGCCATGTTTGGGGGGCCGTTGGTGGCGTATGTTCCGTTGGCTTCGCGGGGGGCACCCGGCAGGCTTGGCTGGCAGTTGCTGAAAGTACCGTCGGCGGGTGATGAGGACCAAACAACAACGCCAGTGGCCGAAGGAAATGGGGAATTGCTAGGCCCGATGACACTAAGCCAAGCACACTGCAACCAGGGGACTATCAGCGTTGTGGGGTTGCGCGAAGGTGTCCCGCCGGGGGCGTACGGGGCGGTGGTGAACATTGCGAGCGCAGAGCTTCCGCCGGCTGAGTATCTGCTGGTGCTGACCTTCCACTCTGGTGGAAGCAGTGCCACCGATACGGTTCCATTTGCGTTGCGCTGGATTGATATGCCGGTTTCACTGCTTCGTCCGGAGTATGCAATCCGCGCCCTGTACCCGATTGCTTCGGAGGACACGATTGACGAACTGCTTTCTGGCAGCAAAGAGGAGCGGGCCCAGGCGTTGAACAAGTTCTGGCAGCAGCGCGACCCCACCCCCACCACCCGATACAACGAGCGGATGGCCGAGTACTACCGCCGGGTTGATTACGCCTACTTCAATTTCAAAAACTTGGAGCAGCGGGATGGCGTGCAAAGCGATCGCGGAAAAATCTACATCCTGTACGGCCAGCCAACCACGGTTGATTGGCAGATGCAGCCCGGGGCCTCCCCGCGTGAGGTGTGGACGTACCGCAACGCCGTTCATCGCCAGTTTATCTTTGCCGATGGGGGGGCAACCGGTGCTTATCGCTTAGTTGAGTATCACGATCTGTGAGAACTGAAATGGCATTTGTTGGCAAGGCTCTATATTGCGCCCCGTGTGTCGCTGGGGTCGAACGACTGAATTGCACGAATGACGACGACTTCTCTTCCAACAACAGCCTTCAACGCCGCCTGCTCCCCCTCAATTCAGTCTGCCGATTTCTGGTTTCCCACAGGCTGTCCAGCCATTGCTAACAACAACATTTTGCTTCTGCGATCATGAGCACGTTCGGTCTGAACTCCGCGTATATCAACGAAATGTATTACGAGTTCCTCCGCAATCCCAATGCGTTCGATGCAACGTGGCGAACCTTTTTCGCCAGCTACAACCCGAACGAAGAAACGCAGGAGAATGAGCTTCCTGCCACCCCACCACGCACTAACCAGGCAACGGCCCCGGCGGTAACGGCCCCCGCGCCAACGCCAGCTGCCCCGGCACCAACCGCTACCGCACCGCCGCCACGCAATGGCAACAATCAGCCAGCCAGCCCGGCACCAACTGCGCCGCTAAATGTGGAGCCACCGGCGGCCAAGCCTGCCCCGGCAGCAAAGCCACCCCAGCCCGTTCCCGATGGTGCGCGCCAGCTTACCAGCGTGGCATTGCGGATTGCCCAGAATATGGAGCAAAGCCTGGATGTCCCAACGGCAACCTCCTTCCGGGAAGTTCCGGTGAAGTTGCTGGAAGAAAACCGCATTCTGCTGAACAGCTACCTGAAGGCAACCGATGCTGGCAAACTGAGTTTCACCCACCTTGTGGGGTGGGCGTTGGTGAAAGCATTGGCCCAGTATCCATCCTTGAACAACGAGTTCCGCGCGATTGACGGCAAATCCTACTTGGTCGTCCGGCCCGATGTTAATCTGGGATTGGCGATTGACCTTCAACGCCCCGATGGTGGGCGTTCGCTGGTGGTTCCCAGCATCAAGCGCGCCAATGCCATGGACTTCCGGCAGTTCTACGAAAGCTACGAGGGGATTGTCCGCAAGGCGCGCCAGGGGAAACTTGGCCCCGACGATTATGCAGGAACCTCCATCACCCTCACCAACCCGGGAACGATTGGCACCAACGCTTCGGTGCCGCGGTTGATGGTTGGGCAAGGGACCATCATCGCCACTGGCTCCATCAACTATCCGGCTGCCTACCAAGCAATGGATGCCGCCACGTTAAGCGAGCTTGGTGTCAGCAAGGTGATGCAGATGACCTCCACCTACGATCACCGCATCATTCAGGGGGCCGAGTCGGGATTGTTCCTGGCATACGTGCAGGAACTGCTAACCGGTGAGCATGGATTCTACGATGAAATGTTCAGCAGTCTGCAGATGCCCTACAAGCCGTTGCTGTGGCAACGCGACCGCCACCCGGCGTTGTTCGGGATTGACCGGGGTGAGATGATCCGCGAGCAGCAGAGGATTCTGCAGATGATCAACAGCTACCGGATGCGCGGCCACTTTCATGCTCACCTTGATCCGCTTGGGAGCGAGGTGCAGTATCAACCGGAGCTTGACCCGGCAACCTACGGCCTAACAATCTGGGATTTCGACCGCCGATTCAGCGCGGGGGGGCTTGCCGGGCAGGATGAGATGAACCTGCGGGATATTCTGACCGTGCTTCGCGACACCTACACCCAACGGATTGGCGTGGAGTTCATGCACATCCAAGATATTGACGAGCGGAACTGGCTTCAGGAACGGATGGAGCGCACCCGCAACCAGCCAAAACTGACCCCCGAACAGCGGCGGAGAATTTTGCAAAAACTGAGCGAGGCGGAGGTGTTCGAGAAGTTTCTGCAGACGAAATACACCGGGCACAAACGGTTCTCGCTGGAAGGAAGCGAGACGATGATCCCGATGATTGAGGAGATGGTATATGCCGCTGCCGAGGATGGAGTAAAGGAGGTGTTGATTGGAATGGCGCACCGTGGCCGCTTGAATATGCTGGCAAACGTGCTGGGGAAAAATGCCGGGAAAATTTTCGGTGAGTTTGAGGATTCTCACGGCGTGGAAACCGTAACCGTGCTTGGTTCCGGCGACGTGAAATATCACTTGGGCGCACGCGGCGTTGCCCAGATTGACAGCGGCGCAACCATTGGAATGTGGCTGGCACCCAACCCAAGCCACTTGGAAGCCGTGAACCCGGTAATTGAAGGGATGACCCGCGCCCGCCAGGACCGCGCCGGTGCCGGAAGTTACGGCCACTATATCCCCTTGCTGGTGCACGGCGATGCCGCATTTGCCGGCCAGGGCGTGGTTGCCGAAGGGTTAAACATGAGCCAGCTGAAGGGCTACCGGACCGGGGGGACAATCCACCTGGTTATCAACAACCAGATTGGCTTCACCGCATCGCCCGACGACACCCGCTCCGGCATCTATGCCACCGACATCGCCAAGATGCTCCATATCCCAATCTTCCACGTTAATGCCGACGACCCCGAGGCCTCGGTGTATGTGATGGGATTGGCCTACGAGTATCGCCAGCGTTTCAACCGCGATGTTGTGGTAGATCTGTACTGCTACCGCCGGCATGGCCATAACGAGACCGACGAGCCGAGCTACACCCAGCCGGTGATGTATAAAAAAATTCGTTCGCATCCATCGGCGCGCTTGGTTTATACCGGGCGGCTGCTCCGCAACGGCACGCTGACAACCGATGATGTGGACCGGATGGAAGGTGAGTTCCGTGAAAAATTGGAGGCGTTGCTGGCGGCCACCAAAGCGCAACCAGCTCCAACTGTCCCAAGCGATCCGCTGGCCGAACAACAGATCAACCCGGTGAACACCTGGACCAACCCAAACACCGGGGTTCCAGAGTTTGTGCTGAAGCATATCGGCGAACAGCTTTCAACGATTCCGCAGGGATTTGAGGTTCATCCCAAACTGGCTAAGATTGTTGAGGGGCGAATCAAAGCCATCAACGATGGGAAGATTGACTGGGCATTGGCGGAATCATTGGCGTTCGGGTCGCTTCTGCTGGAAGGGCATCCGATTCGTTTGTCGGGCCAAGACTCGCGGCGCGGAACATTCTCCCAACGCCACGCAGCACTGATGGATCAGACCACCGGCCAGGCCTACGTTCCGCTGAATCATCTGGGGGAAACGCAGGCTCCATTTATGGCCTATGATTCTCCGCTATCGGAGTATGCTGTGCTCGGGTTTGAGTATGGCTATGCTGTGGTGGACCCCCAAGCGTTGGTGTTGTGGGAGGCGCAGTTCGGCGATTTCGTTAACGGAGCGCAGATTGTGATTGACCAGTTCATCTCCTCCAGCGAAGACAAATGGGGGCAAACAAGCGGCTTGGTGATGCTGCTGCCGCACGCTTTTGAAGGGCAGGGACCGGAGCATTCATCGGGACGGTTGGAGCGATTCCTGACGTTAGGGGCCGAGGACAATATGCAGGTGGTGATCCCCTCAACCGCCGCGCAATACTTCCATGTGTTGCGGCGGCAGATGAAGCGTGAGGTTCGCAAGCCGTTGATAATTATGACCCCCAAAAGCCTTCTGCGCGACCCGATGGTGGCCTCGGCGTTGGGTGAGTTAACAACCGGTTCGTTCCAAACCATCATTCCCGATGCCGAGATCGCCGACCCGAAATCGGTGAATCGGGTGGTGTTCTGCTCCGGCAAGGTCTATTATGACTTGCTCCGTGCGCGGCGTGCAACGGGGCGGTTGGATGTGGCGATTGTTCGCATCGAACAACTTTACCCCTTCCCCTTCGACGAAGTGCTGGATCAGTTGAAGGCCTTCGACCACGTTCGCGACATTGTCTGGTTGCAGGAAGAGCCAAAGAACATGGGCGCATGGCCAACATTTGCGCACAACTTCTTGGCGTTGATTTTCGATCATCAGAAGCTCTCCTTCTTGGGTCGCCCGGCATCGGGAAGCCCGGCATCGGGAAGCGGAAGGCTGCATGGATTGGAGCAATCGGAAATCATGCGCCGGGCATTGGAGTTCAGCAAGTAGAAATAGAGATTGCCAAAGGGCTTTCAGGATTTGCAGCCAGTGAGTATCATCGCGGCTGTAAACGGTATCATCAAAACAAGCCGCCACCGGCTTTGCACCGCGCCGATGCCTTCTGCATCGGCGTTGTTGCATTGGGGAAGGGAACGATCAGAGAGTTATCAACAAGAAGCACCAGGAACCATGAAAGCGATGAACAGAATTGCGATGGTGATTGCAGGAACAGTGCTAACCGCAGGGCTACTGCTTGCAGCAAACGTGACGGAAGTGAAATGGAAAACGGCCAGCGAAGCCTTCACCGAAGCAAAGGCTTCCAACAAGAAAATCGTTCTTGATGTTTATACCGACTGGTGCGGGTGGTGCAAGCGGATGGATAAATCCACCTACGGTAATGCCGACGTTGCTGAATATTTGGAAAAGAACTACGTGGCAGCAAAAATGAACCCGGAAAAAGAAGGAACGGTTCAGTATCAGGGGAAAAACTACACCCAAGCCGAGTTCGCGCAAGCGTTGGGAATCAGCGGTTATCCTGCCACTGCGTTCTTTGATGAGAGCGGTGAGCTTCTGACCGTGATCCCCGGCTTTGTGCAACCCGCCGATTTTCAAAAAGTGCTGACCTACTTTGCCGAAAATATCCACAAAACAACAACGTGGGAAGAATACAGCAAGAAGAAATAACCCCGTGCTGGGAAGTTGATCTTGCATGGGGGCGGCGTGGCGCGCGCGATGCCGCCGCACGTGGTGATGTGGTTGTCATTGTTGATGTTCTCAGTTTCTCCACAGCCGTGGCAACGGCGGTGGCACATGGTGGAGTTGTCTATCCATCTGGCAAACAGGAAGATGCTGCCATCCTTGCCGAAACGGTTGGCGCAACGGTAGCGATTCGCCGTCAGGACGTTGTTGCCCCCGGCCAGTTCTCACTTTCTCCCCTTTCCTTTCTCGGCATACTGCCGGGACAACGGGTTGTGCTTCCTTCGCCGAACGGTTCGGTCTGTTCCAGCTATGGCCGCCACGTTCCTGCATTGTTTGCGGGGGCGTTGGTCAATGCGGCTGCAACTGCCCAGGCGGCAATGGTGGAATCTGGTAATCATGGCAAGTCATTAACGATAGTCTGTGCTGGCGAGCGGTGGGGGGATGCTTTTGAGCAGGAGGAGATGCGCGTGGCGATTGAAGATTACGTGGGTGCTGGCGCTATCATCAGCCACATCTCCTCTGCCAGCAAGTCCCCCGAAGCAACCCTCTGCGAATCAGCATTTCGTGCTTCCCGCGAAACTCTACGTGAGCTTCTGCGCGGTTGCCGTAGCGGGCAGGAATTATTTGAGCGTGGTTTTGGAGGCGATGTGGAGCATTCGCTGCAATTGGACTGCTACCCGGTAGCTTCTGTGCTGAGCAACGGGTGTTTTGTTCCGTGGGGCGTAACCTCCATTCATTGATAGCCGCCTCGGTTTCCACTGACACTCTGCAGAACATTTCAGGCAGTTGCACCCAGTCTGTTTGGCTGCTGCCCATTTTCTTCACACTATCCGTCTCCATCATGTCCCGTCACGTTTCCTTCCTGTTCGCCGCCATGTTGTGGCTTGTTGCTGCTTGCTCAACACCGCGCAGCGTCACAACCACCAGCACGGCAACTTCGGCAGTTGCTACCTACACCGTTGCAATTCCCAATGTAGCTGCCGAGCAGTTTCAGGTGGTCGCAACGATTAAGGGCATTACCACCGACACCACCACCTACTTCTTTCCAATCTGGGGGCCGGGGGCGTATGATCTTGTCTATTTCGGCAAGTATGTTCGGAATTTCACGGCAACCGGGGCTAACGGGGAGCCGCTGAAGGTTCGCCAAATGGATAGTAGTTCCTTCCTCATCAGCGGCATCAACGGAGTGGTGAACCTTCGCTACGAGGTGAAGGATATTGAAAACGTTCCCAATTCCGCATGGTTTGGCTTAAGTGATATTGAGCCGAACCTTGCTTTTGCTAACACCCCGGCCTTGTTTGGTTATGCTGCGGGCTACAAGGAAATTCCTCACACAGTCACCTACGCTCGGCCACAGGGGTGGGATATCACCCTCGGTTTGGATCCGATTGCAGGCCAGCCCGACAGCTATGCCGCACGGGATTATGATGAATTGGTAGATGCCCCAGTTCACATGGGAAAATTTCAACGATTGGAGTTTATGGTGGATGGAAAACCACACATCATCAGCATCAATGCCCCGGAACCTCTTTCCAAACTGGATATGCAGTCATTGAGGGACACCGCCCAGCGGGTTGTGCGGATTGTCAGCAATCTGTTCGGGGAACTTCCCTACAAGCGGTACATTTTCCAAGTGTTCCTTGCTGATATGGATGAAGCATCAGTCTCCGCTTTTGGGGCGTTGGAGCACGCAAACAGCTCCACCTATCGGATGCCTTTTGTGAAAGGAGCCGTTGCTCAATCGTTGGCTGAGGTGCTGGCACATGAGTACTGGCATTTGTGGTCGCCAAAGCGTATCCATGTTGCGGAATTAGGGCCGTTCAACTATCAGCGGGGGCCGCGTACGCGCTCGTTGTGGTTTGCCGAAGGGCTGACAGAATACTACGCCCAAGCGTTGCTTGCACGAAACGGGATGGTATCGCCCGAAAAAATTATTGGGGATATCAACCAAGCAGCGGAATCGTTCGGGGTACGGCGGCAACGGGAAGCCATCACTGATCTAAGCCTGCGTGTTGCCGAGGCTCCGCTGTTCGAGATTATTGGGCTGTACTCTAAAGGACCAATGATTGGATTCTTGTTAGATGCTGAGATTCGGTTGCAAACAGGAAACCGGAAATCCTTGGATGATGCCATGCGGTTTTTCAACGAGAAGTATGGCAAAACTGGCATGACCTTTGGGGATGATGATATTATTCCGGCGATTGAGCAGGCCACCGGCACCAAGCTCTCCGATTTCTACAGCCGCTACATTGCTGGCCGTGAGCCGCTACCGTTTGCTGAGTATCTCCCCCGATTAGGCTTTACTCCGGTGACAACATACGATACCACCGCAACGTTCGGGGCCACCTTCAGTGCCGATGAAAAAGGGTGGATGGTGGAAGACATCACGCCAAACGGAGCTGCGGCGGCAATGGGATTGCAAAAAGGGGATATCCTGACCGAAGTGCAAGGTGGGGACAATCAATTTTCTCTCACAAGCATCCCACCTCAGTTTGCTGATATGCTAGCAAGCCAACTACCGCCAGGGCTGACGGTCTCGTTTTTGCGCAATGGGGTTGGGAAACAAGCCGAAATTCTGGTAAAAGCTGCGATTGTTGAACAAAAACAGTGGGGGCTTGATTCAAATGGGGGAGGGCTTGGCGCGCAAATCCGTAGAGCAATGATTGGAGCCTAAGTTTCTGGGTGATGAGGGCCGCAGACAGTTGTGGGTTACGGAGAATGCGTATATTCGTCGGCCTTTCTTGGGAAAAACCGCAAAAAACGATTTAAAACGCCAAAATAGAAACCATGCACGATCAGGCTCCGCTGGTGGGAATCATTATGGGAAGCAGTTCCGACCTTCCTACCATGCGCCCTGCAGCGGAAGTCTTGGAGGAGTTTGGTATCCCGTTTGAGATGCGTGTAGTGTCGGCCCACCGGACTCCGGACGACATGGCGAATTATGGGAAAACAGCTCACGAGCGTGGTATCCAAGTGATTATCGCCGGTGCTGGGGGGGCGGCGCACCTTCCGGGGATGGTCGCCTCCTACTCACCCTTGCCGGTAATTGGGGTTCCGGTAAAATCAAGCAACCTAAGCGGGCTGGATTCGCTTCTATCCATCGTGCAAATGCCGAAGGGGGTTCCAGTTGCCACGGTAGCCATTGACAACGGGAAAAACGCAGGGATTTTGGCTATTCAAATACTTGGAAGCTCACAGCCTGAAGTTTTACATAAAGTGATAGCTTATAAAGAAAGAATTGCTGAAGAATCACGGAATCAGAATGAGAAAATTTGAACGTGACGAGATTTCACGTTTGGTGATAGTGATTCACAGAATGGAGTGTGGGAGAAGAGAAATTCGTTTGAATTCCAGCGAATTCCGCTTTCTGGCACTATGATTGCAGGAGATATACTTCCAGGCTTGGTGTGCTATGCCATCAAGCGGGGTTCTTTGAAACGCGGGAAACGGAATCGGAAGGAACGCTGTTCGTAATCAACAGCCTTTTTGAAGAAGAAGATTGCCGAAGTGACTGCCAGACGGTATATTTGCCGCCCTTGCATAAAGCCACAGAATGTGGCTTTCACTGACGCGCTTCGCTTACGGGGAGTGCGTCTCGCTATTTCTGCGTCCGTGGCTCAATGGATAGAGCATCAGATTCCGGTTCTGAGGGTTGGGGGTTCGAGTCCCTCCGGACGCGCCAAAGAAGTGCCGTGCAGTTTGTTCAACATGAGCTATCGGCATCCCAGATTACTGACAACACTAAATTTTATAGGGAATACAGTTACTACATGGCTCAGCAGCCTGATAATGCAGCAGAAATACTAACTGCTGCCGACACAACCGAAACCGGTGAGCGTTGGGGAATACTCCGCAATGCTCGCCTATTGGCTATTATTGGCATTGTTCTTCTGGCAGTTGCTGGTGGAGTGTTCTTCTTTTTAAGCAGCCGTGCCGAAGCCCGTGAAGAAGCTCAAGCACAGCTTGCCCGTATCCGCCCATATTATGATCAAGGTGAGTATGCGGCTGCAATTAGTGGCGATTCTGTAAAAAAAATCGGAAATACCAAGCCGCTTGGCTTACGTGCTATCGTTGAGGAGTATAGTTCAACTCCGGCTGGAAAAATCGCTGCCCTCTATTTAGGCAATGCCTATCTGGCTACCTCCCAAGCTGCAAAAGCGAAAGACCCGTATGAAGTTGCGACCAGCGCAGACGATGATCTAGTACGCGCAGCCGCACATGCTGGATTAGCAGCAGTCTATGAAACACAGAATGCATACGAAAAAGCAGCCGATGAGTATAAAAAAGCAGCAGACGAGGATCGTTTAGAGCTTCGTTCGGCTGATTTTTTGCTTGGTGCTGCAAGAAATTATGAGAAGGCAGGAAAGAAGGAAGAAGCTATTCGATATTACCGGATGGTTGCTACTAATCAGGGGGAAGCTACTGGAGCTTCCGATGCGGCGTTACAGGCAAAACTTGCCTTAGCCCGCAATAAGGTGGAATTGTAATTCTGGGGCGAACAACAACGCGAATCACACTAACGGCACCGAAAAGAGTTACGTATGAACATTGGGACCCCCTCCGAATCGCTTTCTGGCGGTTCATCTATCCATAGAGAAAGAGCTAAAAACACAATACATCGGTTAATCAATGATACTCTCATCGCAGGAGGAAACATGCAACGTTTGTTGAAGACATTGCTCCTCTCGGCAGCGTTCGTGCTTGTCGGTCAAAGCGTTCTCGCGCAGACGCTTCCGATTGTGCAAGTAAGCGGGCGCGTGTCGCAGACAGGGCTACGGGTATTCACCAAGGATACGCTGTATCAAATAGCGGGTGATTACCACGTTGCCGGCATTCTGCTCATCGAGCCGGGAACAACTGTAGAATTTCTGCCTAACGGCCGACTGATCGACTCGGTTGGTGGCAGGATCATCGCCGACGGCGATCTCCAAGCAACTTGGAATCGTTCGACGCCTGATCTGACCGCTTATCCTAACGGATTTGCTGACATCAGCTTTATCCGCGACAACGTCTTTGTCGGGGGCAAGCCAGAAATCACGGCACCGGGCCTTAGTTGGTCCAACTACGCGCCGTATCTCTTTTTCTACTACGGGAATTATCTCGATCGCTATCCTTCGGACCCAAATCTGAAGAATGTCGCGTATCGTCGTGACGTTACGCGGGCACCGATCATTTTCCGTGGTCGCCCAGTAAACAAGTTCTCGCGCGAGTGGGGACACATCGTTATTCTGCCAGGCGCAGATACAGCAGTGTTCCGCAACGTGCAATTCGTGAACTTCCGCAAGGATACCGCAGCCGTGAAGACGACGTTCTTCTACGCGCCAAACGGTGCAAATCTTGGCGGCCTATACAACAACGGTCAGATTATTGCGGCTGACCGTCTGAACAAGCAGCTTCGCACCCTGACCACTGGTGGTGGTGGTGCCCTTACTGTCTTCTCCTCGAAGACTTGGCTGTTGGATTGCCGTTTCGATAGCAACTTTGCTCGCTATCACGGTGGTGCTGTGCAGTTCTTGCAGGCTCCGTTCGATAGCACGATCACGGATCCTCAGTACACCTCGTTCTACCCAATGGATACAAACCTTGCTGCGCGCCCCCAGCATGGGCCGTTCCGCTATCCAAGCTTTGATCCCGAGGATTACGACCACTACACACACGCGATCTCGACTCCGTTCGGTGTCATACCGATTATGACGATGACTGATCCGCGCGTGAATTGGGTCGTTGGACCATACACCCCTGCGCCGCCATACGACATGACCGGTATTATCCAATACCGCCAAACGTATGATGATGGTCGTCAAGCTATCAACAAAGGGCGCGTTCGTCGCGTTTCCTTCCGTGATAACCGGGTTGTGGTCAGCAATTTCACCGAAGACTTGGCTGGTTATCGCGACAATATTGACGAAGTGCCAATCATCAGTAACCCTCTTTCTGGCGGTGTTGCCAAGAATGAGGCCTACGGTGGTGCTGTCTATATCTCCGGTCGCCGTCACGTGACGGTTTATTGGGGACGCGCAATGGGTGACCCAATGGACACCGTGGTTGCCGAACGTAACTACGCTGTGAACTTCCAAGGCCCAGTTGCTAGCTCGCAAGGTGCGCGTGGTGGTGCTATGTATGTGAACGATAGCACTTCGATGGTCTTCCAGCTTGCCCGTTTTGAGAATAACTTTACTGCTGTGCCAAATGTGCCAATGGATGACTATATCCAACGTGGCCGCATGTCGCAGGGTGGTGGTATCTACATGGGCAAAACCTCACCACAGCTTACTGTGCGTGATGTGATCTACTTCCGCAACAACAAGGCGGGTCGTGGTGGCGGTATCTACGTTGCCGCCATGGACAATCCGTTTGGTAATAACATCCTGATCTTCGATCCGTTCCTTTCGCCGAACTTGTTGGGCGATAGCGTCTATTTCATTCGCAATATTGCCGAGTACGACGGTGGTGCGATTTATACGCAGCGGAACATGACGATTGACGCACGGTACTTGACGCTAAGCGACGGCAGTGGCCGTTTGGTTGACCACCGTATCCTGCTGGACAGCAACGCTGCTGGTTTGGCTGGTGGTGCTATCGTGATTGATAACCAAACGAACATGATGAAGAGCAACGCCCGGATTACCCGTGCCCTCTTCACGAACAATGCTGCTGGTGATTCGGCAATGGCCTCGGATTTGCGCCTGATCAAACTCTATGATCCGGTCAACAATGCAGCCAACCCAATCAATCCGTACAGCGTTCGTACGTACAGCGATTCCTTCCGTCTGCCACGTATCATCACCCAGCATATTCTTGGTGGTGGTGCTATCTACTCGCGGTTCGGCAACACCAATTTCTACCAAGCAGTTGAGTTCAATCACAACTGGACAAAGAGCGGAAACGGTGGTGCTATTGCAATGATCACACCAGTGACCGCAAACCGCTACTTCTTGGCAGAAGGCGACATTGCCTACAATTTCGGATCTAATCAGTCTGTTCCGTTCAACGACGGCCCAGAGCCAAGCGATATGCGCCAGATGACCCGATTCCTTCGCAACTACGCAATGAAGGATTCGCTGAACGCTGAGCTGAACGTTGATCCACGTTACAGCGAGAATATGCTTCTTGATCCGAAGCGTAATGGAACTGGTTTGGGTGGCGCGATCTACATCAATGATCGCCAGCCGCCAGGACCAAACCCAGGTTATGCACGTACTGACTCGGTGATTTCACACCGTGTTCGTATGGAGCAAAACTGGGCGTGGTCTGGTGCAGCAGTCTATTCGGATAACTACGAGCTTCGCTTCCTGCTTAGCAAATCGCTGGTTGCCGGAAACCGCGCACTTTCCGATGAGGGTCGCAATGTTGACACCATCGAAAACTACAAGACCTCGCCGGCTGCAAACCGCACCGCTGGGACAATCTTCTACGGTGACATCTCCGGCCCATTGCCGCAGCAGGAGTACCACATTGGTGCTAACTCCATCTACGACAACGATGCACGCTTCTTACTCCGCCTGCCGGATGTTCCGCAAGGTTTGGTTGGCAGCGGTCGTAGCGGTGTAGATACCTTGCGTGGCAACTACTGGGGCCAAACAGAAGCTCCGATTACAACGGTGCTTGCCACGGGAACAGCACAGAACACCTTCTACGTAATGGGGAACGGCTGCACCTTGCCGCTGAAAAACCCAACAAAGGTGAACGAACAGGGACCATTTGAGTCACGTTGGGCTGGCTACAATTACACGCCAATCCCGGTTGGGCTGATTCCTGGCTTGGATACCTTGTTGATGCAAGGTCGTGTGTACGACTTGTTCGACAAAGGTGTTGATATCAACAGTGCTGATTACTCCATTCCACGCATGGCTCCAATCGAGGATTTCTCGGTTGGTATCCCCGATCGCCTGCGCACCTTTGGTACGCTGGGTGGCCCCAACAGCCCATACATGGATAAAGTCGTTCGTCGCTTGACCCGCGATCCGTGGATTGCTGACGTTGATGCGATCAACAACAGCCTGCAACGCGAATGGGTTGGCGATCACCCAATTGGCTATCCGCTCTTCTTGGAAGCACTGGCCAACTACTTGGGCGATCCGAACACCGATAACAACGACCAGTACGCATTGAATCAGACAGTCTTCTTTGTCATCAATGCTGAAACCGGTGAATTCGTTCGTGCAAACCTGAAGCAGATTCGTGAAGGAAGCGACCTCTTCCGCTCACGCATCGAATTCGTGCCGGACTCGATTAACCGCGATATCCTGATGCGTCGCGCATTGGAAGGCCGTGCTGGCTTCTCCATTGGTGAGTTGCACCGCTTGGCTCCACGCTGGTATGTGGAACAAGGCTACAGCTTAGAACATGCACGCCTTGCCGCAGCCAAGTACGAAGACTCGGTTGCAGTGGCTGGCCGCCGTTATGGTGGTTTGGTTAGCGAGCTTGGTGGCGTGAACTTCCGCTACATCAACCGCGTGAACCCAGTCACGTTTGCCGATGTGTATGGTGGCGAACGCTACCACGCACTTCCGGTGTTGACGGGCGACCGTATCTGGGTTGTTAGCCGCACCATGTTGTGGGATGTCAACGAAGACATCACTACAGTTGTGAACAACGCTCGCTTTGCTGGTCTGGAATTCCAGATTGACGACGACAACAGCGTTCTTGCACCGATCATCTACGGCGACAAAACCGCTTTGGAATCGAAGCAACCAGCAGAGCTGCGCAACACACGCTTCTTGATCGAAGATGCCAACTATCCAAGCGATAAAACTGGCCGTATTAAGTCGCAAATCTTCGACATCACGGCAGTTGACATCAATGGATTCTACGATCCACGCTCCTTCTACTTCCCAGATCGCTACACCGGTCTGGAATATGCTTGGACTCCGTTGGTTGAGTTCCCGAATTCATCGCTGGCGGTTCCAAGCACCAACCCAGCCGAAATTCGTTTGGCATCGTGGCTGAAAGCTGATACGGTCTTCCCATCGGCAGTTCATGCAAACGCGATTACACGCGATAGCGCGCACCGTTATGGTTTCGTCCGCTTCTACGGCCAGCCACACAACCCAGACGTAGTGCCGGGTGGTGAGTTGTTCGAGATTCGGGTGACGAACTATCCGCCAAGCGTCCGCACGGTTGACTCGTTGAAGGGCTTGGTTGCGGATGACACGGTTGCCAAATACATCTATCTCTATCCACCGTACTACAACTGCCAAGTTTACGATCCACAAACGGCTCGTTACTTGCAGCAGGATACGGTTGATGTGACGGGTGCGGCAACCGCAACCTATCGCTTCCGCATCTTCGTTCAGGACACACGCCCGAACTTCTTGGGTGATGTGGCCAAGTGCCCAGGTCGCGGCATCTATAATGCCGTTGCACAGGTCACCGATTCGCTCCGTTTCGACTTTGACATCAACACGGACGATGAGAACGAAGACAACGACGCAGCAACCCGCGATAACTGGAGCTTCCCATACGGACGCACCACGTACGGCTTCCAGTTCACCGATCGGAATAGCGGAAACAACTCGAACACGCTTCCGACCGAAAATGATGATGCCAAAGAAATCCGTCCGGTGTGGATGGGTGATGGATACTTACACGACATCAATCGTGCACCAGATCAGGGAGCTACGGTGCTTCAGACTGGTAATGTGATTGTGCGTATGACAGAGGTTGTTGCTTTGAACTTGCTGAAAAACCCAGCACAGTCGAACAACCTGTACAACACCGACACGATCTTCACGATTGTGGCGAACGACGGACACACTGGCCAAAACCAGCGCAACGTTCGGGTGTATGTGAATATCGCTCCATCACTGGTTGCACAAACGCTGCCAGGTGCTAAGGAAGATATTGACTACAACCCAACGCTGTTGGATTCCAACAAGCGGATTAAAGCTGAAGACCTGAACAAGGGTGATCGTGTTCGGTTCACGCTCGTCTATCGCGACGATGCACTGAACCCAGCAGACCTGCGTACAGGTGGACAGACGTTAGATAAGAATGGTGCGCCAATCCAGCACACCTCAACAATCGCCTTCGTGCGTCGCGACCCATGCTACTTTGAAGCAGGTGTCTATAACGCACCGAAGACAACACCAAGCTGGTTAAAGATCAACCCAATCTCAGGTATTCTGTACGGTACGCCGGGCTTGAACGATGCTCCGCATCTTTCCACCAACCCGAACTTCCCGCCACAGTTTGGCCCAGATACGGTGACAGTGATTGCCGAGGACGAGTATGGATTGACCGACGTCGAGACCTACATCTTGGAAGTTGATTCCACGAACCACAAGCCAAAACTGTTCGGTCGCCCGGCAGTGCAGTGCGTGTTTGCTGGTGAAGCCTACAAGGATAGTCTCTGCGTGCGTGATCGTGACCTCGGTCGTCTAGACCCACGCTTCTATGAGGAGTTGAAGCTGCGCGCATACTCCGATGCACCTGCATACCAAGGAGTGACCTTCACGGTGACACCAAACACCATCAAGGGCGCAACAAACGACACGAACTGCTTCCAGATTTCGGCGAATATCCCAGCCAACGTTCCGGCTGGCAAGATGCCGATCACCGTTGAGGTGACCGATCTGGGTGGCAATAAGGACTACCTGACGTATGAGATTTCGATCAGCGAAGGTCTGATCTTCAGCGTACCGGTTCGTGTTCAGAACACGAACTTGGGTGAACAGAGCGTGGCTTATCAAGACATGATCTTCGGCATGGCACGTAATGCAACTACGGGCGAAGAGCCAAGCGCATACGGCCGTCTTGATTCGCAATACTGCGAGTATGAGATTCCGCCGAAGCCACCAACCGACGTGTTCGATGCTCGTTGGACAATCCCGAACGTGAACGGCGTTCAGCGCAACATCTTCCCGCAGAACCCAAGCCCGGGCCAGGGTGAGATTGCTTGGAAAGCCAGCTACCAAGCCGGACACCAAGACAATAGCAGCCCGAACCTGCCGATTATGATCTGCTGGGCAAAGAAGGATATTGACACAGCAATCCGTCGCAACGGCGGCTTCAAGCTCCATATCATGGATCTTGGTGGCGGTTCAATCTTCCGCGTGGATATGCAGAACCCAACTGGCCAGGGTGCGAAATTGACACAAGGTATTGTGGTGCAACAACGCGCCAACGGCGATACCATCTGCCTTGTCATCAACTTGACAACGCTGGATGGATTCAAGATCGCCTACGGCTTGACCTCGGATGCACCAGAAGAGCCGACAACCGGTGGTAGCATGAATCTTACCAAGTACATGCTGGCTCCGAACGCGCCAAACCCATTTGCAGCAACAACGCAAATCGGTTTCTACGCGCCGAAGAGTGGATCAGTAACCCTTGATGTGTACAATGTCAATGGCGAATTGGTCAAGACGCTGATTAACGGAACTGTGGATGCAGGCAACAACACCGTGGAATGGAATGGCACCGACAACAACGGGAAAGCCGTTGCCAGCGGAGCTTATACCTACCGTCTGACAGCAGGCGCAACGGTGCTAAGCCGGACCATGATCCTGACGAGGTAACGACCCCGGCGTAATCTATCAACACTACTGAACAGATGGCGGGCTTCACTGCCCGCCATCTGCCAGTAACCGAAAGGGGGGTTGATGGGTTGTGAAAGCGAGAAAGAGAACAATGTTAGAAACAGGATATAGGAGAAACAGCATGAAACTGAGTCGAACAATTTTCGGAGTTGCTGCCGGGGTGGCTCTGTTAGCAGCGGGGGCTGCGCAGACCGCTTGGGCGCAGCACATTGCCGATCAATTCACGATCAGTACTCAAAACGTGCTGTACCAGCCACAGGCCGGCAAGGGAATTATCATCCCGCGCAACGCGTTCTTGGATGTGTACAGCAACGTGGTGAATCCTGATGACGGTGTTGCCGGCCCAATCCCCATCGGATTCCCATTCGAATTCGATAACCAGTTGTTTACCGATGTCTATATCTCGGTAAATGGTTGGCTGAACTTTGAAGGACGCTTTATCACTAGCGACCCATACACACTGTTCAGCGCAAACAATGGTCCAAACTTGACGGTGGCTCCTTACTTTGGTGACCACTATCTGCGTACCCCAGGGTACGACTTGACCGATCCACTGGGGCGTACTTATACGCCAAGCTATATCCGCTACATCCAAGAGGATGGTGGATTTGATGCCCAGGGGAACCCACTTCAAGATCGCTTTATCGTTGAATGGGAAAACCTGAATATCAACTACTACTTCGATCCGGTCTATCCGGATGATCCATTCTCGCCAAATCGCCAGCCGCAGGCTCCGTCAATCGCTTCGTTCCAAGCACACTTGGTGGAAGCTCCATTTAATGAGCCGTCGCGTTCGGGTGATGTTGAATTCCATTACGGACCAGCCGGTACCAGCAGTGGAACCAGTATCGTCAAGATCAGTGGCGCATCGGTTGGTTTGGAAAGCGCGCCATACGTGCCAAACGGAGCCACATCTTGGATGAACGCCGTTGCTTGGCTAGAAAGTGGGTTTGACAATGACAGCTTGCGCAAAAGCACACGCTTAACCGCAAACTGGCCACCATCCGGCTTGCCAGGTCGCATCTTCCTCTTCTCATCGCGCCACGTCCGTCGTATCGGCTCGTGGGGTGATGGCGATGCGAATTTGACGCAGTTGGACGTGTTGCTCCCAGGTTCTATCCGTGGGGATCAACGCCGCTTTGTGACCTTTGCAGATGTCATCCGCATCTTGCGTCACTCGGCAACGCGTAACTTGGCAAGCACACAAACCAGCACAGTTGATTTTGACTCAGTGTTCGGTCGTCACGGCTTCCACGGTGATGTGAACCACAATGGGCGTTTCTACTATTCCTCCAGCAAGTACAACAACAGTGGTGACTCGTTGGATGGGTTTGGGCAGATCGTCTATTACAAGGTTCTCTTCCCAACCAAAGATGTGAACCCGGCACTCCCCTTCCCACAAGACAACACCTTCAACGGCTTCTTGTTTGATGCCGATGAGTTTGACGCATCGTTGATTATGACCTACTTGGCCGCCAAGCTGCCAGTGCTTCCGTGGTTGCCAGATACGTTGCCACCATTCACCGGTAAGGCTATGCCAGCCGTGGCTAACAATGTTGATCTTCGGATTGGCGGAACGGTGACGGGGAATACTGTAGAAATCCCAGTGCGCTTTAACGGCGTGGTGAACGGAGCGCAAAGCATCGCTTTTGATGCTGCCCCAGGAACCAAGATTGTGGATATCCGCTTCAACGACCGTACTGACAGCAAGTGGGTAACCGGTTATGCTACGGAAAACCGCGCAGCAATTGCCGCCACGGGTCACTTCGAACAAGGTGATGTGGTTGCAACCTTGGTTGTGGAAGCTAACCCACAGGGTGATGTGGTCTTCCGTAATGTTCGCTTCAGCGAGAAGGATAAGGGGTTGTACCGCCTTAGCCCGAACAGCACAGTGGAGACTGGAGCAGCCACGTTAGGCTTGGCGCAAAACACGCCAAACCCATTCACCGCAAACGCCAAAACTAGCATCAGCTACGCAACTCATGTTGATGGATCTGTGACGCTGCGCGTGTTCGACGTTCTTGGCCGTGAGGTTCGTACGCTTATCAACAGCGATGTGAAAGCCGGAACCTACACTACCGAATGGGATGGCCTAAATGCCGAAGGCAAGCAAGTTGAGTCTGGTATCTACTACTACCAAATTCAAGCTGGTGGCAAAAGCGTAACCCGCTCGATGCAGGTGCAGAAGTAATTACTGCTCTTGTATCATAGCCGAATCTCTGGAATAACCGGTGAGCATAGATGCGATTAGCGAAGACGATAGTGGCGATGGTGATGCTTGTTGCTTTGTGCTCACCGGTTCTCCGGTCCCAGTCGGTACGTCCATTGACAATCTGGATTGATACAACCACAATCCACCCATGTGGCCAGAAGAAATTTTTGCTAAAAATCTGGTCAAGCTACCAGAGCGATACGGGGCGCGTAGTTGGGTTCACTAAGGAAGACAGTTTGTTTTCCGTAACGCTGTCGTTGCAGTGGGATCGTTCGAAATTTGATATCAATCCTAACCCTCCGATATCAGGCCATATTGCTGGGCGCGCATTCCGGCGTACGGTCACGAAGGATAGCAAGCAGGGGAACTTGTACATCGAGTTCAACGGAATTGATGACAACCTTCAGCTTCGTCCTTTTTTTGGCACCGATATTCCGTTGCTGACATTTGAGGCAACGGTCACTTCGCCCGATGTTTTCTCTGGGCTTCATGGTTGGGCCGAAGTGCTTGGCAATTTGACAGTCGAGGCAGCAAAACCATTTGAATTGGTGGCGCGCCGAGTGGGGTTTGTTCATGTTGAACGAATCCCTCTACCGCAATACACCGCAAAAGCAACACTGCTTTCTGCGAACTTCGATACGCTACGGCAAACGACTGTAGCATTGAAGATTGAAAATGTGAAAGATCAAGGGGTGAAAGAGATCGCCTTTACCCTGCGCTCGGATACGGCATGGTATCGCTTTATTGATACTGCCACACAAGGAACTATCTATGCTGAGCCTGGATGGAAGGTCCGGCAACTGCAGATCGCTCCCGACTCATTATCTGGATTATTACAGCGAGATTCGGCTGTAACTACCGACGGCACCTTGTTGAATGTGGTGCTGCAACGGAGAAGCGATAGCAGCTTCAGCAAAGCGATCATTCTTGAAAAATTCAGTGTTGATACCGCTTCCTGCATCAGCCGGGCGGATCGTGAGAATGGGGTTGTGAGGGCCGAGCGAATCGTTAAGCCCGACACAACCGATACAACAACAACCGTTGGTGTTGATGAACAATGGAAGGAATCAACGCCAACTGTACAGATTCTCCAGCACGTTGATAACGATAAAGTTGTAGTGAGAACGGAAGGAATCGCTGCAAACAGAGTAATCGTTGTTGACATTTTGGGGCGGCAAATTCCAACAAAAATTCTGGCCAGCCCAGATGCTTGGACAAGAGTCGTTCGATTTGAGGAAGGATTACAGAACGGGTGCTACATCATTTCTGTGTTCGACGACTCCAAAAAAAGCGCAAACAATCAGTTCACAGTCATAAAGTAACATCTCTCAAACCAAGGAGATATGATCCATGCGTAAACGTTATTGGTTAGCAGGGATGCAAGCGTTGATGGTCGGAGCCTTGCTCCTCATCTGCGCAGGCCAAAGTCTTGCACAAGGGCTGGGCAAAAAGCATCTTCCCACAATCACACTACAGAAGTGGACCGGGCCGCCCACGGGTGTTCTGGCACGCGACACGAATTTTGTTTCCGAGCCAGGGCCGGGGGAAAAGCGATTCCTTCTGCTCCCAGTCTTCATTATGAACTGCTTGGATACATCCAACGATCCAATCAATGGATATCCGGGGGAGCGTATCTACAGCTTTCGTATGAAGCTCCAGTACAACAGCACCTTGCTTCGTGCAGTTGGTGTCCAAAAGCGTGGTCAATTCCCCAACGACAATGACCTTGTGGTTGCTCGTGATTTCAACATGAGCTGGGATATTGATCAGGATGCGGACTATAAACTTGAGACGGTTGGTGGCCCATCGGCATACGGTGAACGCATTATGGTCACTGGTAGCTCTTCTACAGCACTGCCGTTGCCATTGAAACCAAACGCACCTCCTGGTGCAAAAGGCTGTCAATGGGGTGACACTGCTGTCTTCTTCTACGTCTTGTTCGAGGTTGTTGGCGATGCACAAGGAAGTACTTCCGGCATCAACACCGACCAGATGATCCTGACCCTTGACTCACTCCGTTGGAATGAATATGCTCCTGGCCGGGTGACACCTGAAATGGAAGCTCGTGGCTTCGAGAAATTCCAAGAAGGTGTGGCTCCAACACGCATTTTGGATCCAAATACTGGCGAGCCATTTATTCCGAACACATACGGAACATCGTACATCTCCATCACGCCGCGTCCACGCATTGACTTGTTGCCAACAAGCCAAGTTGCGCAGATTAACAGCGATCCATCCAACTATGAGTTGGTCTTCCCACTGCAAACACAGTACGGGAACCCGAATCGCATCTTCCGCAATATTCTGATGGTGAACGGCGTGCAGGGAACAAAACTCCGCAATATCACTGTCGAGACCGATGCGCCATGGTTGCGCATTGACTCCAACGACGTGGTGAACCCAGGCGTTGGCGGTGGTGGTGACGGTACTGGCCGTGGGCTATTCTTCCGCGAGATTGGATTGCAGCAAAACTTCAACGTTGTTGCTAACCCAGCACTGTTGCCAACGGCTGACGGCTCTGGGTATCCAACACCGGGCATCTACATCGGCTACATCACGCTTCGCTCGGTTGACGCTTTGAACAGTGCTGTGCGCCTGCGCATCGTGCTGATTGTGAACCGCAATCCGTTGGAGTCTGGCCTTGACACTAGCTCAGAGCCAACAAGCACCAGAGGTATCCGCTTGATGTTCCGTAACTCGGCACCAAGCCCAGACACCACCTACTTGACCTTTGGCACCGGTATTGGCGCAACCGATGCTCCCGACCTGTTGTTTGGTGAAGCAGAAGCCGCAACACCGGGAAGCGTCAATCAGTTCTACGCACGCTTCTTTCCGCCGCTGCTGGGCGCAGGGTTCAATGGCTTAGTTGATACACGTGGCTTGCCGCCAGTGACAACCAATCCAGCAACTAACCTGCAGAGCTTGGATATTCGCGAGTACCGCGTGGATACTACCATCGTCTATTGCGTGAAATTCAGCGCAGGTGCGCCACAGAATTATCCAGTAGTGATTGAGTACGATACCCGTGACTTCCCACCAAATGCGTTGCTCTACCTGCGGGATAATCTGAACGGAACCATTTTCAATTACGATATGCGCGGAACCACAAACGTGGGACCAACCACTCGCACCATCGTGATTCGCGATCCGAACGTCACTGGGTTCTGCATTGAATACACCTTGCCAAGCGTGATTCAATTCCCAGAAGTTCGCGAGCGTGGCTGGAACTTCGTTTCGTTGCCAGTGGTTCCTTCCAATCCTACGTCAGGAACGGTGTTCCCGAATATCTCTTCGGGTCGTCCGTTGCTGTTCAATGGTGGTAACGGCTTCCTGCCAATGGACACAGTGGCACCAGGCTATGGCTACTTTGTAAAATATGGCGATGTGGTTGACCGCACAGTTTCAGGTGTGGCAGTCAAACGGATAGATCCAACCTTGCCGCTGTACATTAACGTCAGGCTTAACCTCGGTTGGAATACCGTTGGAGCACTGTCGGTGCCAACCTACGCGGATGACACCTACATGACCTTCCGGCCAATCGGTTCGGGGCGTTCCCCATCCAGAGTTGGAGAGGTCTATTCGTACACGCCGCAGCGTGGATATGTGCAGACCGCACGCATCCTGCCGGGCCTTGGCTACTGGATTAAAGTGGATGGAAGCGGCTACTACATTCTAACCGCACCACCAAGCGAGCTTAACGGCAAGATCGAGCCAAAAATTGCTGACGACTACAAAGTCCTGAACCAGCTCCGCATCAGCGATGCCGACCAAAAGGTTAGCACGCTCTACTTCGGACGCAATGGCTCGGTGAGCAACAGTCGCTACGAACTTCCACCGGCTCCGGGCGAGTCAATGTTCGATGCACGCTTTAGCAACAATGGATTTGTCAGTGCCAGCAAGGAAGCGACCGCATCGCATGTTGTGAGCTTCCAGGGTACCGAGTATCCAGTGGTTCTGTCGGTCAATAATGCTGATGTTGAGTACGTTGTCAGCGATGCCCTAACCGGCTACGTTCTTGGCACGTTGAAGCAGGGTGAAGCTGGTGCAATCCGCATCAACAACCCATTGGTGAAATCAGTGAAGTTGACGGCAGTCGGAACGGCCAGCACCATGCTTGGAGCAGCCTATCCGAACCCAGCCACCAACACCGCTTCGTTCGAGTTTGCAGTGCCAACCGAGCAACAGGTGACAATCACCTTGATTAATGCTTTGGGTGTTGAGGTGAAGAGTCTCTACAGCGGCGTTGCAACCGGGCTGAATCGCGTAGAAATCGCCACCGAAGGCTTGGCCGCAGGTGTGTACTTCTACAAGATGACCACCAACGGACGCACCGAAACGCGCCAACTAGTTATCGCTAACTAAGGCGACGCAAGGGGATAACCTTCCCCCTGCCGAAAAAACGGAGATGGGCAGGTTCTGCATAAAGAGCCTGCCCATTTCATGTTACTGTAACGCCCCCAGTTGCTGGGTGTCGCGCTCCTGAGAACAATTCCAGAACACAACACACACTCCGACCGAATAATGAGATTCCGTGCATTGATGTTTCCAAGCCTCCTCCTGTTGCTTGCAACTGCTTCGCTATCGGCACAAGTCACCATCATAGACTCGATCAATATCCGTAGCGAAAGCTCTTCCGACATCCCAATTTATGGCCGCTTTGGCGTGGGGGAGCAGTATCACGATTGGGTGGATGGACTTGTAGATTTTGAAGTCCCCTTCTTCCCCCCTTCCGGGCTTTATATCCTCTTTCAGCATCAGATAGATTCCGGTTCACCAGCGCAAGGGCTGTGCGTTGCTGATGTTCGCGGCATTCCCCCAACCGCTCTTGAGGGGGAAGGGGATACCTTCTCTGTCACCTACCTTCTGCGAATCCAGCGTGGCGTTGGGCGGAACATCATCTTTAACTTCCACCGCCCTTTTGCTCGCGGCATTGATTCCGTTGTTGTTACCGACCTGAACAACGTCTATTACGCCCACACGTTTACCACCGGTGTGGAGGAAGACACTCTAAAAAATGATGGTGTGAACGGCGTCTATATCAAAGCCTACTACAACATCCGCCGCTACAACTCGGCTGTGGCGGAACAGCCACGTTTTGCATCGGGAAGGTTTGCGCCAAACCCAACCAGTGGGCGGTTGCAACACAGCCAACCACTACCGCTGGGAAGCTCAATCCAAGTAAGCAACATCAGGGGTGAGGTCGTGGAAACGCGGCAAGTAGATAGCCCCGAAACCGCAATAGAACTATCCAATCTTCCCGCCGGAGCATACGTGGTGACGGTGCAAACGCGCGACGGGAAATTGTGGGATCGTGAGCAGGTTGTGGTGGCCCGATAACGAGGCTGAGTTTCTTGCTTTCGGCCGCACAAAAACAACCAGGGCGCAACATCTTCTGTGATGCTGCGCCCTGCTTTTTTCTGCGATGCCCCACCGTGAGATGAGTGAGGTCAAAACTGAGAGGAAAGAAAAGCGTTACGAACTCTGCCGAATCTGCAATCCCAGCACCTTCAGTTGGTCGTCGGCAACTGGCGAGGGTGCTTCATCCATCAGCGATGATGCGCGCATGGTTTTCGGGAACGCCACAACATCGCGGATGTTGTCGGTTCCGGCAAGGATCATAATCAAGCGATCAATCCCCGGGGCCATTCCGCCGTGGGGCGGCGCGCCGTAGCGGAAGGCATCCAGCAGGAAGCCAAATTTTTTCCGCGCTTCTTCCTCATCCAGCCCAATCAGCTTGAACACTTTTGCCTGCGTGTCGCGGTCGTGAATTCGGATGCTTCCCGAGGCTAACTCATACCCGTTAATCACAAGGTCGTAGGCGTTGGCACGCACGGCCAGGGGGGTGCTCTCCAACATGTGCTCATCCTCCCGTTTGTAGGAGGTGAAAGGGTGATGCGCCGGAACTGGCATCCCCGTTTCTGGGTCAATGCTCTCGAACATCGGGAAATCAACGATGTAGAGAAGGTCGTCAATATGCTTCGGGATCATCTTTTCGCGGCGGGCAACCTCCAGCCGCAGCGCGCCGCAAACGGTGTGAGCGGTGTTCCAAGCGTCGGCCACAATCAGCAGCATATCGCCGGCGGCGGCCCCCATCCGCTCTTTCAACGCGGCTTTGTGCGTCTGGCTCAGGAACTTAGCCGCGCTCCCCTCCATATCGTCGCTTGTCACCTTCAGCCACACCAGCCCTTTTGCTCCGTAGCGTTTTGCGTGTTCGGTTAGTTCATCAATTTGCTTGCGGCTGTAGCTTGCGCCGCCAACAAAATTGATTCCGGTGATAGATCCGTTGCTTTCCAGCGCGCTTCGGAACACGGCAAACTCAGTGTCAGATACCAAGTCGTTCAGCTCCTGAAGCTCCAAGCCAAACCGTGTGTCGGGCTTGTCGCTGCCGAACCGCGACATGGCCTCGCGGTAGGTCATGCGCCGCAGCGGAAGCGGAAGCTCGACCCCTTTCACTTCTTTCCAGAGCCGTGCAAGGTATCCTTCCACCATCTGAAGCACGTCCTCCTGCTCCACAAAGGACATCTCCAAATCAAGCTGAGTAAACTCTGGTTGGCGGTCGGCACGAAGGTCTTCATCGCGCATACATTTGGCGATTTGCATGTAGCGGTCGAAACCCGCCACCATCAGCAGTTGCTTGTAGATTTGTGGCGATTGCGGCAAGGCATACACGCTTCCCGGGTGGACACGGCTGGGAACAATGTAATCGCGTGCCCCTTCCGGGGTGGAGCGCACCAGCATCGGCGTTTCAATCTCCACAAACCCTTGCTCGGAGAAGTAGTGGTGAGTGACTTGATAGACTTGATTCCGAAGCCGCATAATCCGCTGAAGCTCCGGGTCGCGAAGGTCCAGATAGCGGTACTTCAGCCGAAGCTCTTCGTTGATTGTTTCACGGTGGCCAATCTCGAAGGGTGGAACGTCGGAGCGATTCAGGATGACTAATTCATCAACGTAAATCTCAATCTCGCCAGTGGGCAGGTGGTGGTTTGGATTCTCGCGACGGCGAACATGGCCGCTAACGGCAATCACAAATTCAGACCGAAGCTCGCTGGCACGTTCCATCAATTCCGGCAGATACTGCGGCGAGAAAACAAGTTGAACAATGCCGGTGTGGTCGCGAAGGTCAATGAAGATCAATCCACCAAGATCGCGCCGGGTGGCCACCCAGCCGTTTAATGCCACAACGGTTCCGATATGGCCAGCGGTAATTTTGCCGGCATACTGCGTGCGTGCGGGATAAGGACGCATAGAAGAAAAAGCAATGTGAAAAGTTAGTGATGCCCCTTTGTTGGCATGGCAAGCAATGCCAACATCAGGCCACAAAACATCGGTGTTGTTTACTCGCGAAGCTACCACTGGGAAGTGACGTGGCCATCGCAAAGGCGGTGTTTGTGTGTTGCTGATTGCGGAAGGTAGAACAAGCTGAAGGCTGGCCTGCACGCAAGATTGCCTCGCCAGCCTTCAGCTTCATTTCTCCGCGTTTATGTTTTACTCAGCTACGGCCTCTGCCGGGATGTCTTCGATTGCTACCGCTTCGGCAATCGCCAAGTAGTGCTCAACGTGATCCAGCACTTTTGGGCTGTAGCGGAGATGAAGATAGACGTAGTCGTTATCGTACCGCTTTTCCAGCACGTCGGCATGGTTGTGCAGCCGCGCCAGCGCGTGCCACTTGGCGATTGGTGCCCGCACAATCCGCTCCACCAACGATGCCTCAATCACTTGGGCTAGCTTGTCGCGCAGGGCCGCAATGTTGAACCCGCGCATCGCCGAGATCATCACGGCATCGGGATACCGCTCCTTCATTTCCAGCAGCATCTCGCTCCCTTTCGGCAGCGCATCCACTTTGTTGAACACCATGATAGCTGGGATTTCCGCCGCGTCAATATCGGCAAGTGTGGACTCCACGACCGCGATTTGCTCCATCAACGAAGGTGAGGCGATATCCACCACGTGCAGCAGAAGATCAGCCTCGCGGACTTCGGCAAGGGTGCTTCGGAAGCTGGCCACCAGATGTGACGGCAGCTTGCGGATAAACCCCACGGTGTCGCTCAGCAATGCCTTGCGGTCGTTGGCAACTTCGATTTGGCGGACGGTGGTGTCTAACGTGGCAAACAGCCGGTCTTCGGCATGAACGTCGGCCCCGGAAAGTTCCCGCATCAGCGTTGATTTTCCGGCGTTGGTGTATCCCACCAGCGCGATTTTGAACATCTCGCTTCGCCCTTTGCGTTGGGTTTCGCGTTGCTGGTCAATCTTTTCCAATTTTTCCCGCAGAAGCGAGATTCGGGTGCGGATCAGGCGGCGGTCGGTTTCAATCTGGGTTTCGCCGGGGCCTTTGGTCCCAATCCCACCGTACTGTTTGGAAAGGTGAGTCCACTGGCGGGTAAGGCGCGGCAACATGTACTGAAGCTGGGCAAGTTCCACTTGGGTGCGGGCTTCGCTGCTGCGTGCGCGTCCGGCAAAGATGTCCAGAATCAGCCCCGAACGATCCACGATTTTCCGTTTGATAACCCGCTCAAGGTTGCGCGCTTGCATCGGCGAAAGGTCATCATCAACCACCACAAGGGTGATCCCTTCTTCCTCCACAATCTCGGCAAGTTCTTCGGCCTTCCCTTTGCCGATAAAGAATGCGCCATCTTGGCGTGGCAGCCCCTGCGTGATTTTCAGCACGGTGTCGGCCCCGGCGGTGTCCACCAGCAGTTCTAACTCGTTCAAATGTTCCAGCGTTTGTTCGCGGCTGGTTGCGCCGTAGGCAAGCCCCACAAGTGCTGCGCGCTCGCGTGGGTTCTGGACGATGGTGTGAAGTTTCTGTTCGGTCAAATCAAAATCCTTGATGAAGTAAGAATGAAGTTGAGTGATGCTCTGCTGGCGATGTCGGTTGGTGAGATGGCGCGTTCTGCAGAAGCATCGCGTTTTTGGTGAACGGGGCGAAGCTACGAATCGTTTGCTACGGCACAAACAACACCACTGCCAACGAAGTGTTTCCGCGATGGCCATCCAACGGTTGGGTGGAAGTAACTTGCAATCGCTTGGTGGGTTTTTGGCTGTGCGGCCTATTTCTGCTTGCTGCACACATCCACGTTTCTTCATTTCCGGCGATGCTACCACGCACATCATCCACGATCCCAGCCTACGACCTTCCAATTGGCGATGACCTTGATCTCCCCTTCCGGTTTGTAACGCTGAACCGTAGCCACCAAAGCTACGATTTCACCGCACCACATCGGCATAATTATTATGAGGTTTTCTTTTTTGAGCAAGGGGGCGGCCAGCATGATATTGACTTTGCAACGTTCCCCATCCACGACTACTCCCTCCATTTCGTTACGCCAGGCCAGGTTCATCAGGTGCGCCGGCTTCCCGGTTCGGGCGGTGGGGTGATGTTGTTCACGCCCGATTTCTATAGCCTGAGCCTTCGTAACCACGACATCGTAAATACCCCGCCCTTCCTAACCGGAAACCACCCCTGCCCGGTGTTGAGCTTGGGGGACGAAGCAGGGATGGAGGTGATGTTGCTGATTGGCCTGATGCGTGATGAGTTCCGTTCGGCAGCGGCCCACCGCCAGGAGGTTATCCGGAGCTACCTGAACATTGTGCTGTTAAAAGCGCGACGGATATTTGAACAACAAGCCAACATTGCCGCCACAACGATTGCTGCCGAAAAGCAAATGATCCGTTCGCTGCGGTTGTTGGTGGATTCCCATTTCCATGCTGTACATTCAGCGGGGGCCTACGCGCAAATGCTGAACGTGACGCTGAACCATTTGAACAGCACAACCAAGGAACTCACCGGCCACACCGTCAGCGGATTGATTCAGGAGCGGATTATGCTGGAGGCAAAACGGCTGCTGGTGCATTCCTCGCTCAGCGTGAAGGAGATCGCGTATCACTTGGGCTTTGATGACCCTTCCTATTTCACCCGTTTTTTTCGGCAGCGGCAAATGCTGGCTCCGGCTGAGTTTAGGGCTGAGTTCCAGCAGCGGTGAACATTTCTGGGTTCCAGGGGCGGATGAAATAGATGCCCCCTTGGCAACGTCAATCCTGCCACTGCTGTCGGGCTGCGTGGCAAGCAAGTCACACATTTTCTGTTATCAAACCAACCGAACCATGACAAAAAAAACGATTGCGTATGGGATGATCCTGATAGCCGTTGGCGTTGGGATTTACTGGTATGCTTCCGGGGCAAGCATCTACACGCTAACATCAATTCCGGTTGAGGTGACAGATGAGTTGTTCGGCACAACCGAGACCCACTGGGAAGATGGCTTCCGCCCGGGACTTGAGCTTGCCGGGCCAATAATGGGGGGATTGATTCTGGTGGCTGGCGTATTGCTGTGGCTTGCACGGCGCGACGGTAAAACAGCGAGCACAACAGCGAAACCGCAGTAGGGCTTGAATGGATGACGTTCGCGGTGTGGAGGTGGGTTGTTAATGCTGAGTGAGTATTTCACCGTATCAAGGCGTTTCGCTGTTTAGACTGCAAGTTACTCCTATCGTATGTTAGGCTCCATCCGCTTAACACACAGCAATGCGCATTAAAGACTTCTTCGGTTGGTTCCTGTGGGAAGGGATCAATCCTGTACTTCTGAATATTCGGTCACGGCAAAAAACGTTCGATAATAATTTTGCCGGATTGAATATCGGGTGTGGTTTAGATAATCCTAAAAATTGGCTTGGAATTGATGGCGGGGCCTACGTCCTGCTAAAAAAAATACCGCGTCCGTGCATTAAAATATTCTACCGATTCACAAACAGCTCCCGAAATTATTCTTTGGACTCAATGCTTGGAAAAATATATGGGAGCCATATCCTCCATTATGAAATCACACGTGGTCTTCCCTTCCCAGATGCGACCGTCCCAGCCATATTTTCTTCCCATTTTTTTGAACACATCACGAAAACCGAAGCGCAAGCGTTGGTGCGGGAATGCTACCGAGTAATGAAAAATGGTGGCATTATTCGAATTTGCGTCCCTTCATTGGAAGAATCAGTAAAAAAAATAGAAATGGCTGTGGAGCAATACCGTGCTGGCAATATCTCTCCAATTCAGAAATTTGTGACGTATGATTTTAGCGGGTTTCATAACAATTACAGCAATCATCGGCACATGTATAATTTTACTGAGATGAAGCAATTATTAGAGGAAGCCGGTTTCCAGCATATTGCAGAATATGCTTTTGGCAAAGGAAATATCCCCAATGTTGAGCAGTTAGACACCCGCGAAGGGTTGTTTGTCGAGGCCGTGAAAAAATAACCGCCGTAAAAAATAACCGTGGTAATCATCGTTAGCTATGAACGCTATGCACGTAGTACCGGCATGCCTGGGGGCATTACTTTTCAGCGTCATCGTAATCGGTTGCGGCGCATCGCTGGCAACGCGCAACGTTAGCCTTAGCTACGACATGGCGGCCAACACCGTGCAAACTGCTTCAGCGGAAACCGCAAAGGCTGGCGACATGGTCTCGTTCGAGCTGAAGAACGTGAACCCGTTTTTGTACGAAGTGACCATAAACAACCAGACGATTTCCCGCAGTACGCCGCTGCGCCGTTTGGGGCGGTTTGCGCTGCCAACGCCAGCAATCACCGACACCGCACGGCAGGCCTCACCCGTGACGGCGGACCTTGCGGGGTCCACCAACCGGCTGCCAATCAATCGCTTCCGCACCAACCACACGCTGTTCCGCAACCGGTTCACCACTTTTCTTGCGTTCCTCAGTTTCGATGATTATCTGCTTTCCCTGCTTCGCCAGCCCTTCCCGCAGGAGGATTTACTGAAGCGGAGCATCGCCACACGGCTGAACGATCTGGTAGGAACTGGCCCATTTTATACCCGCGCCGATTTTGTCCGAAAAGGGGATGAGTTGTTCGAGGCGATGACCAAAGCATTCAACGACTTGATGAGTGAGTATCAGTTCCTGGATACCCTTGCAAAACGGGAGCTGCGCCAGCCAATGCTTGATGCCCGCTCCACCTACCAACTCATGTCAGCCGACAAAGGGGAATGGAGCCGCCATCTGGAAGCCACGGCTGATTTCTACGAGCTTATTCAGAACACACCGTTCACCTTTGCGTCGTTCAAAACTCAGGTTGCGGTGGGGGATCAGGAGATGGAGTTCAGGGTGGAAGGAAAACGGAAGGAGGAATCAGACCAGATACCGAACGGGGTTGCCCAACCGTTCACGCTTCAGTATCAGCTGGCAGTGCAGGGGGGTGGTTTTCGGCTGGGCGTTGGTGCGGGATTGTTTGCCAGCAGTTTGGCCAACAACAGCTACGGTTTCCGGGATTCTTTGGGATACCGGTTTATTGTTCAGAATCAACGTGATGTTATCAACTACGGCCCCGGCGCGGTGATGCACTTCCACCACACAACATTCCCAGTTGGCGGAAACATTGGCTTGATGCTGAACAACGCCTCACGAATCCAATACCTTGCCGGGGCCAGCCTGATGGTTGGCGACCGTGGCCAAGTTGGCTTCAACGGCGGACTGACGTTCGGGACCGTCGCACGCCTTGCCGCCCCCTACGTGGTGGATAAACGGCTGGATGGAAACGATGCAAAACTCACCGCAGTCCCCACGATTGACCGCTTGGAGCTTGGCTGGTACGGCGGCGTTAGCTACAACTTCAGCGCGGCCAAATAATCGCCGCGAATCTGGATACCCCCCGTTGCCCGTAGATATGGCCAGCACAGATTGTGCAAGCAGCATCCGCAAACCGGCTCTCTCTCGCTCTCTGCCGCTGGCTGCTGCCCAACGCAGAACACAATACCGACACCATGATCCAGAACCTTGTTTTTCCGCTGATGGCCATGCTGCTTCTGGGATGTGCCCGCAGCAATGCCAGCAATGAAGCGTCCATCCAAACTATCCGAAACGTCACAACCACCATGAACGACCAGAAGAGCAATCCCACCACACCAGCCCAGCAAACCCTTGACACCGCTACGTTTGGCGCAGGGTGTTTCTGGTGTGTCGAGGCGGTGTTCCAGCAGCTTGATGGCGTTATCTCCGTCACCAGCGGCTACAGCGGTGGTGATGTTGCCAACCCAACCTACAAGCAGGTCTGCGACGGAACCACTGGCCACGCCGAAGTTTGCCAGATTGCCTACGACCCACAACGCATCAGCTTTAAGGATTTGCTGGAAGTCTTCTGGTCCACCCACGACCCCACCACCTTGAACCGCCAGGGAAATGATGTGGGAACGCAGTACCGCTCGGCAATTTTCTATCACAGCGACCAGCAGAAGCAGGTAGCCCAGGAGTACAAAAAGAAGCTAGATGAATCAGGTGCGTTCAAGTCGCCAATCGTGACGGAGATCGCCCCGTTCAGCACCTTCTACGCTGCCGAGAATTACCACCAAGATTACTACAACCTGAATGGCAGCCAACCATACTGCAACTTCGTGATCAAGCCGAAAGTGGAGAAGTTCAGGAAGGTGTTCGGGGAGAAGTTGAAGAAGGAAAACGCAACGGCAAAGTAGCCACGTGCGCTGCAGAGTTGCCCCAGAGTTTACGTTCCCTCAGCATCGGTCAACCGTTCAACGAGTTCCCGATGCTGGGGGAATGTTTTTATCAGCTGGCCCCGCTCCCCTATCTCAAAATCTTTGAAATCAAAGCCGGGGGCCACGGTGCATCCCACCAGCGTGAAGCTATCGGCGTGGTTTACGGTTGCGCCAAACCAGCACCCAGCCGGAATCACCCCCTGCAATTGTTCACCGCTTGCCACAGCATCACCAAGCCGTATCGCCTCGTATTTTCCCGATGAAAGCAACAGATGCAGCGTGAGCGATGACCCTGCATAGAAATGCCAAATTTCATCGGAACAAAGCCGGTGCAGCCGCGAGGTTTGATTGCCGCACAGCAAAAAATAGATGGCCGTTGAAGCCATCCGCTGGCCGTGGTATCGGCTAACTGTCGGGATCACGGTTTCGGCGGCGCGGTAGGTCTCGCGGAAATATCCCCCTTCGGGGTGTGGGGCTAATTGCAGGTGGGCAATCCAATCTTCGGCGGTGGTCATGGTGGTCATGGTGCGGTCGGTTGTCTCTGTTGCTAATTTTTTTTCCCAAACGATGTACTGCAACTAAGCAATCATGCCACAAGAACGCAAGCCGCAATTCGCAACCGATTCAGGAATCGTCATTCCCCCCTACCTTACTCACGCTGCCAGCACCGAGCCGCAGGAGACTCCGGGGGAGTATCCGTTCACTCGTGGGGTCTATCCCACGATGTACCGCTCGCGGCTCTGGACCATGCGGATGTACGCGGGGTTCGGCACCGCCCAGGAATCGAACCAGCGGTATCGCTACTTGCTGTCGCAAGGGGTGACGGGATTGTCGGTGGCGTTCGATTTGCCAACGCAGATCGGCTACGATTCCGATCATGTTTTGGCCGAAGGTGAGGTGGGGAAAGTGGGTGTGGCGATTGACTCGCTGGCCGACATCGAAACGTTGTTCGAGGGCATCGAACTGCAGAAGGTCTCCACCTCCATGACCATCAACTCCACTGCCAGTATTCTGCTGGCGTTCTACGTTGCGTTGGCCAAACGGCAGGGGGCGAATCTGGCGAAGCTGAGCGGAACGGTGCAGAACGACATCCTGAAAGAGTATGCCGCACGCGGAACCTACATCTACCCCCCCGGCCCTTCGATGCGGCTGATTACCGACATGTTTGCGTGGTGCTCCCGCGAGCTGCCAAGCTGGAACACCATCTCCATCAGTGGCTACCATATCCGCGAGGCCGGCTCCACCGCTGTCCAGGAAGTTGCCTTCACCCTCTCGAACGCCGTTGCCTACACCCAAGCTGCGGTTGATGCTGGCTTGGATGTGGATCAGTTCGCATCACGGCTCAGCTTCTTTTTCAATATCCACAACAACTTTTTTGAGGAGGTTGCCAAGCTGCGCGCTGCCCGCCGAATGTGGGCACGGATTATGAAAGAGCGGTTCAACGCCCAAGACCCGCGCAGCATGATGCTCCGGTTCCACTCGCAAACGGCGGGATCCACGCTCACGGCGCAGCAGGTGGAGGGGAACATCGTGCGGGTGGCGTTGCAGGCCACCGCAGCGGTGCTTGGCGGAACACAATCGCTGCACACTAACGGCTTTGATGAAGCGTTAGGATTGCCCACCGAAAACGCCGCACGCCTTGCCCTGCGAACCCAGCAAGTGGTTGGCTACGAATCGGGAATTACGGATTCGGTGGACCCGCTGGCGGGAAGCTATCTGGTGGAATATCTGACCGACCAAGTGGAGCAAAAAGCAACCGAGTACATGGAGCGAATCGAATCGCTTGGCGGCGCGGTGCAGGCGATTGAGGCGGGGTTTATCCAGAACGAGATTGCACGCTCGGCCTACGAAGCCCAGCTGCGGGTAGAGCGTGGGGAAGATGTGGTTGTTGGAGTGAATAAATTTCAGATTGAGGAGCCACCATTCACCGATATTCTGCACGTGGACGACGCGCTACGAACCAAGCAGATTGAGCGATTGCAACGGATGAAATCATTGCGGAACCCGGCGGATGTTGCCCAGGCGTTATCGGCCATTCGGCAATCGGCCACCGATGGCGAAAACTTGATGCCGCGAATCCTTGCTGCCGTGGAATCCTACGCCACACTTGGCGAAATCTCCGACACACTGCGGAATGTGTGGGGCGAATATGAAGAGTGAGAGAAGGCTGCTGCCCCCCTCACTCCAGAATCATAGCTGCTTGACGGTGTTGGTTTTCACCTCACCTTGCTCAGATCCCCGCTTCCAATTCTGGGAAGATGGTGGAGTGATCTTTGATGACGTTCAGCAAATACGCGGCGCAGCTTGAATGGACTGGCGTGTGGGCATCGCTGGTTCCGGCGGCATCGCCAATGGTGAACACCGTCACTTTGTGATGGCTTAGGCGGAACTCCAGCATCGCGGCCTGAAGTTCGCGCCCGGCATCGGCAAGCGCGGCAAGTTCCGGCATCTGGGTTCGGTTGGCACTCAAGTGGCGATATGCCTCCACGCCAGTTTTTCCGGTTCCCTGCTCGGTCAGCCGTAGCATCAGCGTGCGAAGGTTGTTGTTGCGTGCTTGGTCGTAGATGCCTTGCAGTTCCTGCTGGTATCGCGCCATAAAATTCACGAACGTCTCCCCCGCCTGCTCGGCAACAACTTCCCAGTGGAACCGCTCCTTCGCGGTGTCATCAGCCGAGGGAACCTGGCGGATTCCCAGAAGAATCTCCATCACCCGGAACTGCGATGATTGGAATCCGCTTGCTGGGCGAAGCGCGTCGCGGAATTCGGCATATCCATTCTGGGTCATGGTCATTAGCGGGTCGAACCCTGCGTGGGCGGCGCGCAGGATCACACCAACCCGCTTCAGCAGCGCAATTCCCCGCTGAGTATCGCCCGACTCCAACGCCGTAATAGCACCACGTAGCTCATAGATCGCCAGCCGGAACCATATCTCAAACGCTTGGTGAACCATGATGAACATCGGTTCATCGTGGGCGGCGGTGCGTGGGGATTGCAGCGAAAGGAGCTGATCCAGTTGAATGTAGTCCCAGTAGGTTACGCCTGATGTTGGAGCCGTCTCGGTGTTGTTCATGCTTGTTGTTTGCTGGAATTGGTGATTGTTGCAGAGTTACTTGTGGCCTTGCAGCGCGATCAAAATCGGTGATTTTCCCGAGAAGATTGGGCTTGACAAGGATTTTTTTATGCTGAGGAGAAGTTATTGCTTGCAAAACAACATGAAGATGTTGTAATCTTGCGCCCCATTCCTACCATCATCATCAGCGGCAGAAGGCGGGCCAACCGCAAGTTAGGGGCTGATGATTTCAAAAACATGACCTGCGTCAGGATTCAGAATAACCAGCCTTTGTATAATCGCCCCCGCTAAAAAGCAGGGTGGTTGGTCATTGATCTTGGGCAGAGGAATCTCTGGCTCTGTTCGGTGCTCAGAACCGTCGCAATCAACAACTGCATGTAGGCACGATGTCGCAGATCTTCCATCGCAGCAGCAACATGATGGCCCGGCTTTCTATCCTTGTCATAGGTGGAATAGCTATGGGCGCAGTGTTCTTTCTGTTCGCGTACAACCGCTCGGACTATTTCACGAACGTCCACGTTGCTCGCGAACAACCGGTCCCTTTCAGCCATGCCCGTCACGTGGGGCAGAACGGCATTGATTGCCGCTACTGCCATACCTCGGTCACGGAATCGAACTTCGCTGGGATCCCTCCTACCGAAACCTGCATGACTTGCCACTCGCAGGTGCTTCCCGATGCCCCGATGCTGGAGCCGGTTCGCGCCAGCTTCCGCACCGGCAAGCCGCTGGAGTGGACCCGCGTGCATGACCTTCCTGACTTCGTCTATTTCAACCACAGCATCCACGTTGCCAAAGGGGTTGGCTGCGTAACCTGCCACGGCCAAGTTGATAAGATGCCGCTTCTGTGGAAAACCAACACCCTTCAGATGGATTGGTGCTTGAACTGCCACCGGAACCCAGAAGAATATCTGCGCCCACGCGAGCACGTTTTCGACATGAATTGGAAGCTGCCCGCTGGCGAAAACCAAACTGAACTGGGGAAAAAGTTGGTGAAACAGTACAATGTGAACGTGCATCAACTGACCAACTGCTCCATCTGCCACCGATAACTGAGGATCGGTTCAACGCATCACAACGGAGCCAATCCTGCTGATGCCGACAACGCAAATTTCCAGCAACACCAGCCCATGAGCGCCGAACATAACCACGAGTTCAACGGACTCTCCTTGCCGGTCATTAATTCTGCCGGAGATCAGATGCCAGCGGCAGATGATCACACGGACGACCACACGGCTGTCGGGAAAAAATCTTCGGTTGATCTTGCCGAAATCCGCGAAAAACTAACGCAAAATCGCGGCCCGCAGTATTGGAAAAGCCTTGAGCAATTAGCCGACACCAAGGAATTCCAAGAGCATATCAAGTATGAGTTCCCTTCGGGTGCCGACCAGATGCTGGACCCCGTTACCCGCCGTAGCTTCCTGAAAGTGATGGGAGCCTCGGTGGCATTGGCCGGGGTTAGTGCCTGCTTCAAGCAGCCGGATGAGAAAATCGTCCCGTTTGTGAAAGCACCCGAGCAGGTGGTCCCGGGCAAACCGCTCTACTACGCCACCGCGCTGACCGTTGGCGGATATGCCACCGGCGTGTTGGTGGAAAGTCATCTTGGCCGCCCAACAAAAGTTGAAGGCAATCCCGACCACCCAGCAAGCCTGGGAGCAACCGATGCTTTCACCCAGGCGGAAATCCTTCGGATGTACGATCCCGACCGCTCACAAGCGGTGATGAACCGTGGCGAAATCTCCACGTGGAAATCATTCACCGATGAGTTTTCGGCGAAATTGGGAATCCAAAAAGCGAAGGGGGGAGCCGGGCTGCGCATCCTTAGCGAAACCACTGCATCGCCAACACTGGGCGAGCAGATGCGCCAACTGATGGCCCAGTACCCGGAAGCCAAATGGATTCAGTACGATGCCGCCGGCCAGCACAACACCCGTGCCGGATTGCGCACCGCGCTGGGGCGTGATGCCGCCGCTAACTACAGCTTCAACAAAGCAAAAATTATTCTTTCGTTAGATGGTGATTTCTTGGCCGCAATGCCGGGAAGCGTCCGCTACGCACGCCATTTTGCCAACGGCCGCCGCGTCCGCAAGCCGGGCGACCCGATGAATCGCCTGTACGTTGCCGAAAGCTCGCCAACGCTGACCGGTGCAAAAGCCGACCACCGCATGGCCATCATGGCCAGCGAGATTGAAAGCGTTGCACGGATTATCGCCAGCAAACTTGGCGTTGCCGGTGCCGGAGCAACCAACGGAAAGCCAGAATGGCAGAAGTGGATTGACGCGGTGGTGAAAGATCTGCAGGCGAACCGCGGAGCCAGCATTGTGATTGCTGGCGAATCGCAGCCAGCCGCGGTTCATGTGGTTGCCCACGCCATGAACCAAGCACTGGGGAACGTTGGAACCACGGTTAACTACATCGAGCCAGTCGAAAACGTCCAGGGGGATCAGCTTGCTGCGCTACGCCAACTTGCTGCCGATATGGAGGCTGGCAACGTTGGGGTTCTGGTGATGGTTGGTGGCAATCCCGTCTATGATGCTCCTGCCGATCTTGACTTTGCCAAAAAAATGGAGAAGGTCGGGTTACGGGTTCACTTGGGTTTGTACCAGGATGAGACCTCGTGGCTGTCGCACTGGCATCTGCCGATTTCGCACGCGCTGGAATCATGGGGCGATGCTTGCGCCTTCGATGGAACAATCACGATTGTCCAGCCGCTGATCGCGCCGCTGTACGACTCCAAATCAGTCCATGAATTGCTGGCGATTATGATGGATGCCAGCCCCAACGGCTACGAAATCGTCCGGAACTACTGGAAAGAACGGCTGATTGGGGATTTCGAGAAAAGCTGGCAGATGGTGCTGAACGATGGCTTGGTGAAACCAGATATGATGAAACTGGCCGCAGCACCAGCCGCCACGCCAGCTACTACATCGGCCACAACTGCACCGGCGGATTCAGCCGCAGCACCAGCCGCACCAGCGGCGGCTTCGGTTACTGCTGCACCCGCACCAGCCACAATTTCTGGAAACGCTCCAGTACAGATTCCTCCGCCAACCCCCTACCCTGCGGCTGGAATGGAGTTGAACTTCCGCCCCGACCCGAACATCCGCGATGGCCAGTATGCAAACAATGGTTGGTTGCAGGAGCTTCCAAAACCACTAAGCCTGCTGACATGGGACAACGCCGTACTTATCAGCCCCAAAACTGCCGAGGAGCAAGGGCTAAAGAGTTTTGACGTTGTTGATCTGGCCTACCAGGGCCGCCTTGTTACTGGTCCAGTGTGGGTGCTGCCGGGGCATCCCGATAAAAGCGTGACGGTGTATTTGGGCTACGGACGCGAACGCGCTGGGCGTGTTGGAACCAACCAGGGATTCAATGCCTACAAGCTGCGGACTTCCAACGCCCCATGGTTTGGACTTGGGTTGGAACTTCGGAAGACCGGTGAGTTCTACCAGTTAGTGACCACGCAAGACCACGCCAGCATCGAAGGGCGGAACATGTACCGCTACGGAACCAGCGACCAGTTCCAAAAGCAGCCTGATTTTGTGAAGGAGATGGAGCACGTCAAGGATCCGATCTCCCTCTACACGCCATACGAGTACCGAGGCTATGCTTGGGGAATGGCGATAGACCTTACCGCCTGCATCGGCTGCAACGTCTGCACGATAGCTTGCCAAGCCGAGAACAACATTCCAGTAGTTGGGAAGGATCAAGTGTTCATGGGGCGCGAGATGCACTGGATTCGTGTGGATCGCTACTACGAAGGAGGGCTGGATAACCCAATGGTTCACTACCAGCCTGTCCCATGTATGCAGTGCGAGCGTGCCTCGTGCGAGGTGGTCTGCCCGGTGGGGGCCACCGTCCACAGTGATGAAGGGTTGAACGACATGGTGTATAATCGCTGCGTCGGCACGAAGTATTGCTCCAACAACTGCCCGTACAAAGTTCGCCGCTTCAATTTCTTCCAATACTCCGACGAGAAGACCCCTGTGGTGAAGCTGGGGCGCAACCCTGATGTGACGGTGCGGAACCGAGGCGTGATGGAGAAGTGCACCTACTGCGTGCAGCGGATCAACCACGCCCGCATTGATGCCAAGCGGGAAGGGCGCGAAATTTACGACGGCGAAATCAAGACCGCCTGCGAAATCGCTTGCCCAACGGGTGCGATCACCTTCGGTAATCTGAATGACCCGAAAAGCCGGGTGGTTGAGGCTAAGAAATCGAAGCTGAACTACCGAATGCTGGAAGAACTAAACACCGAGCCACGCACCAGCTATCTGGCAAGCATCCGTAACCCGAATCCTGAACTGGCCGAGCCTGTGAAGACCGAGAACAGCCATGCTTAACGATACCCAGACAGAATCAACAACACTGCCGACGCAACGGGGCGCACAGCTTGTGACGGTCAATGAAGTCCCCGCTACGCTGGATCAAACCAACTTCCCTGTTTTAGGAAAGGGGGCAAAGGACTTCGAGTCCGTTACCGAAAAGATCAGCGGCCTGGTGCTCCGTAAAGGGGTTACTAAAGGCTGGGTCGTCGGTTTCGGCATCGCCTTCATGCTGCTGATGCTTTTCCTGTATGCGGTTACTATCCTGTTTGTGGATGGTATCGGTATCTGGGGTATCAACGTCCCGGTTGCTTGGGGCTTCGATATTGTCAACTTTGTGTGGTGGATCGGTATCGGCCACGCCGGTACGCTTATTTCGGCGATTCTTCTGTTGCTGCGCCAGGATTGGCGAACTTCTATCAATCGCTTTGCCGAAGCAATGACGCTGTTCGCGGTGGCTTGCGCCGGAATGTTCCCAATCCTTCACTTAGGCCGTCCGCAGCTGTTCTACTGGCTGCTCCCCTACTATCCGAACACTATGGCGTTGTTGCCACAGTTCCGTTCGCCGCTGTTGTGGGACGTGTTCGCTGTTTCTACTTACGGCACGGTGTCGCTCCTCTTCTGGTTTGTCGGGCTTATTCCCGACCTTGCCTCGCTGCGCGACCGCGCAACCACCAAGGGGAAGCAGATGATTTACGGCGCGTTGTCGTTGGGTTGGCGTGGTTCGGCGGTTCACTGGAAGCGATACACCACTATCTACATGATCCTTGCGGGTTTATCAACGCCGCTGGTGTTGTCGGTTCACACGGTGGTTAGCTTCGACTTTGCTGTCTCGCAGATTCCTGGCTGGCACGCCACTATCTTCCCGCCGTACTTCGTTGCTGGTGCAATTTTCAGCGGGTTTGCAATGGTGCTGACACTGGGTATCCCGCTTCGGAAATACTACGGGCTGGAGGATTACATCACCCCGCGCCACCTGAACAACATGGCAAAGGTGATGTTGGCCACCGGGCTGATTGTGGTCTATGGCTACTCGCAAGAAGCATTTATGGGATGGTACAGCGGGGCGGAATATGAGAAGTACATGATCTGGAACCGGATGACCGGCCCCTACGCCCCAGCATATTGGGCACTGATCTTCTGCAACGGCGTGGTTCCTCAACTTCTCTGGATGCGGAAATTCCGAACCCACACCGTTTGGTTGTGGTGCATCTCCATCGTGGTGAACGTTGGCATGTGGCTGGAGCGTTACGTGATTATCGCCATCAGTCTCCACCGGGATTTTGTCCCTTCGGCTTGGGGCTACTATAACCCAACGTTCTTCGACTGGGCAACATACATCGGCACCATGGGCTTGTTCCTAACGCTCTTCTTCTTGTTCATTCGCTTCTTGCCGGTGATTGCTGTTTCGGAAGTGCGCGAGCTTGTTCACATCGAACACGCCAAGCACGGGCATCACTAATCGCAGAAGCAACGCAGTGGATTGCGTGGTGACGATAAGAAGAGGGGGGCGATAACACACGCCAGATTTACTGACAGACAGATAACTGACTACTGAATTCATCATGGAGCCAGCAACACAACCCCCGATCTACGGGCTGATGGCGGAGTTCGCTACCGGCGAAGCGTTGCTTGATGCGACGCAGCGGACAAGCAAAGCGGGATACCGCCAGATGGATGCTTACTCACCCGTTCCGGTGGAAGGGATAGCCGAGGCTATCGGGTTCAAAACCAAACTACCCTGGGGGGTTTTCTGCGGGGGATTAACCGGCGCAGTCTTCGGAATGGGGTTGCAGTATTGGGCCTCGGTGATCTACTACCCGATGAATATCGGCGGGCGGCCCATGTTTAGCATCCCATCGTTCATTCCTGTCACCTTCGAGACCACGGTGCTCTTCTCGGCACTAACGGCGGTATTTGGAATGATTATCCTGAACAAACTCCCGATGCCGTACCATCCGGTCTTTAACGTCCAAGGCTTCGACCGCGCCAGCACCGATCGCTACTTCCTTGCGATTGAAGCAACCGACCCGAAGTTCGACCGCCAACGGACGTGGGAATTTTTGGAATCCTTGAAGCCAGAAAATCTTGCGGAGGTGCCCCACTAATGAACGCAACCATGCGACACCTTCTACCACTTCTGTTGCTGGCCGTGATTGCCACAGGCTGCCAGGAGATGTACGATCAGCCAAAAGTGAAGCCGCTTGCAAAAAGCGATTTCTTCAGCGATGGATTTGGCGCACGCCAGCCGATTGCCGGAACTGTTGCACGCGGCCACATGAAGTTAGATGACCAACTCTACACCGGAAAAGCCCCAGTCGGCGCGGCAACGCCTGCTGGCGATAGTGGTGCGGCTGCGGTCCCTTCCCAATGGGCAACCAGCGACCGTTCATGGACCTTCCCAATGCCCGTCACACGTGAGGTTCTGGCGCGTGGCCATGAGCAGTTCAACGTCTTCTGCTCACCCTGCCACGGTAAACTGGGGGATGGAAAAGGGATGATAGTTCAGCGCGGCTTTAAGGCTCCCCCTTCCTTCCACGAGGAACGGCTGCGGACCGCCCCGCCGGGATATGTGTTCAGCGTGATTACCAACGGCTTTGGAGTGATGTACAGCTACGCCTCGCGCGTGCCGGTGAACGACCGCTGGGCAATCGCCGCCTACATCAAGGCATTGCAACTCAGCCAAAACATGGATGCCTCCCAATTGACCCCTCAACAGCAGAGGGGACTGGAGGGAAAGAAGTAATATGGCCCGTAATTTCAACACAATAGTCAACGACGAGAACGTTCAACCCAAAATCAGCGGCTTGCAGAAAAAAGCAATCGCTGTGGCAGTGGTTGGCATTGCCTTGCTGGTAGTTGGTGCGATTTCTGATTCCGACCAGTTCTATCGCTCCTACCTGTTGGGCTATATCTACTGGGTGATTATCTCGGTTGGAATGTTCGCTCTGTACGCCCTGCACAACGTTGTTTCCGGCGCGTGGGGGTTCACCATCCGGCGCTTTCTTGAAGCCGGCGTGCGAACACTGCCGCTAATGCTGATCCTGTTTGTGCCGATCTTGTTCGGTATGCACAGCTTGTACGAGTGGACGCATACCGACGTGGTGGCGAAGGATCATATCCTTCATCAAAAAGCACCCTACCTGAACGAAACGTTCTTCATCATTCGCTTGGTGTTCTACTTCGTGCTGTGGTCGGGGTTGGGCTTCTACCTGATGAAATTGAACCGACAGATTGAGGAGAACCGCGACCCAAGCAGCCTTGGGAAGATCCAGAAACTGAGCGCGGTGACGTTGTTGCTGATTATCCTGAGCGGAACGTTCGCCGCTGTGGATTGGATGATGTCGCTAGAGCCACACTGGTTCAGCACCATCTACGGCATCTTGTTCGTTAGCGGGGGCACGCTTTCCGGGTTGGCATTAACCATTTGGTTGTTGGTGAAATTCCGTGGGAACCGCCCACTCAGTGATTTCCTTGTTCCCCGCATCTTCCATGACATGGGGACGCTGCTGTTCACCTTGACGATGTTCTGGGCCTACATCTCCTTCTCGCAATTCATCATCATCTGGTCTGGCAACGTGGCCGAAGAAACTCCGTGGTATGCCGTCCGCATGGCAAACGAATGGGGAACTATCGGTTGGGGGCTGGTCTTCCTGCACTTTGCGCTACCCTGGGTGATTTTGTTATCCAAAAAAGCCAAGCGGAACCCGCAGATTCTCAGTGCTGTTGCCATCTGGATGTTGGCCATGCGCTTCATGGACCTTTACTGGCTGATTGCCCCGGCACACCTTCGCTCAACCTTTAGTTTCCATTGGCTGGATATTGCCGCGCCGTTGGCGGTTGGCGGAATCTGGATGGCCTACTACTGCCAGCAGCTACAAGGAAAAACCTTGATGACCGTGTGGGATCCCCGGTTGCAGGACGCATGGCATCGTATCGGCAATGCCGATGCTGCCGACAGCGCATACTTTGGCGACACATCAAGCGTAAAGGAGGGAATCCATGGCTGATCATCACAAACATTCCACGCCGGAGAACCTGCACGAGTCGTCCGATATTGAGGTGAAACCGGTTGCCAAGTATATGGCAATCCTGTTCGCTGGTATCCTTGTTGTGATGGTGTTGATGTGGGCAATGATGGAACTGCTGGAGATGCGTGCGGCAAAATCCGATGTGGCCCGCACACCGGTCTATGACACCGCCCGTGCCATGACCGAACCACGCCTGCAATCGCATCCCGTGGCCGATCTTCAAACAATGCACGCCCACGAAGATTCTTTGCTGAACAACTACAGTTGGGTTGATAAAGGGACCAACAAAGTCCGCGTCCCGATTGATGTGGCTATCGAACAAATTGCCACCCAGGGGCTTCCTTCGGTTCCGGTTGATAGTGCTGCTGCGGCAAAACGCCGCGCAACATATCAACCCGGGGAAAGCAACGGTGGCCGGTAAGAATACTGGCGAATACTCTGGACAGATACTCTGTTCAGACACGCTACTTCAGATATGATGGTGATACCATGAAGACGATGTCACGCATAGCGGTTCTTTGGCTTGTGCTGGTGGTTGGTGCCGGATGTGCTGTTGCACAAGGCTTGCCACCGCAGCCGGGGAATAAATATGCCAAGCAAGTCAACATCGAACAACGCTTGGGGGCACAGGTTCGCCCCGATCTCACGTTCCGTGATGAGGCCGGCAAATCCGTGGCATTGGGTGAGTATCTGGGGAAACGCCCGGTGATCCTTACGCTGGTTTATTACCAATGCCCGATGCTCTGCACACAAGTGCTGAACGGGTTGGTGAAATCGCTGAAGGTGATGAAGGAAGAGCCAGGGGTGGATTTCGATCTGCTGACCATCAGCATTGATCCAAAAGAAACGCCTGCGTTGGCAACCGAGAAAAAAGGTGCGTATCTGACCGAATACGACCGTGCCGGGGCCGCAGCGAATTGGCATTTCTTGACCGGGGATGAGGCTGCAATCCGCAGCGTTGCCGACTCCGTCGGGTTTCGCTATCTGTACGACTCAGCGTCGGGGCAGTACGCACACGCTGCCGGGATCATGGTGCTAACGCCTGCTGGGAAAGTTGCTGGCTACCAATACACCGTGGAGTTCGCGCCAAACGAGCTGCAACGCACACTTGCCGATGCTGCAAAGGAGAAAATTGGCAAACCGATTCAGCCATTGATCTGGCTCTGTTTCGAGTACGATCCCTTGACCGCCAAGTACGGTTTCTCGATACGGAAAGCCTTGCAAAGCGGCTCGATCCTGATGGCGATTGGGGTGGCAACAATGGTTGTGATCCTGAAACGCCGCGAACGTAAAACAAGAATAGATGACCCAGAATTGCTACGAGCAATGAAAGAAGGGTCAACAATGAAAAACTGATAGGGAGCGAGGCGAAGGCTGGAAGAAGACGGCTGAGCGCCGAATAAGGATTTCCTCTTGCAACTGACAACTGACTAATACACCAAATTATGCTGTGGGAACTTCCCTTAATGCCGCAACAGGCATCCACGATTGCTCACAAAGTGGACGCGCTCTACCTGTTCCTCTGGGGGATGACGGCGTTTTTTACCCTGCTGATCTTCGCGCTCATTCTCGTCTTCGCTGTGAAATACAAGCGGGGAAAAGTTGCCGACCGAAGCAATCCTCCCGACACCGACCACAAGCTGGAAGCGGTCTGGATTGTTGTGCCGTTGGCTATTTCGCTGGTGATCTTCGGTTGGGCAACCGCCATCTTTTTTGAGCAAGTCCGTCCGCCGGCCGATGCTGTGGAATACTTCGCCACCGGAAAGCAATGGATGTGGAAATTCCAAAGCCCGGAAGGGAAACGTGAGGTGAACGAGCTGCACGTTCCAAAAGGGCGGAACATTAAGGTGACAGCCACCAGCGAAGACGTTTTGCACGACCTCTTCTTCCCCGCTTTCCGCACCAAAGCCGACGTGCTTCCCGGGCGATACACCAACGTTTGGTTCAACGCCACAAAGGCCGGAACCTATCATATTTTCTGCGCCGAATACTGCGGAATGCAGCACTCGCTGATGATCGGAAAAGTGATAGTGATGGAACCACAGGACTACGAACGCTGGCTTACAACCGCCAGCAGTGGAACAGCAGGGCAAACCGCTGCTGCCGGCGATGAAACGCCAGCACAGGCCGGCGAGCGACTGTTCACACAGCACGGCTGCCAGACCTGCCACCAGGGTTCTTCCGGCGCGCTGGGCCCGGCACTGGCTGGGGTTTCTGGAGCGGAAGTGGAGTTGCAAAACGGCGAAAAAGTGAAGGCTGATGATGATTACCTGCGGGAATCTATCCTCAATTCATCAGCAAAAATTGTGAAGGGCTATCAGGCGGTGATGCCAAACTTCAAAGGGCAGATTTCGGAAGAGGATGTTATGAGCCTTATTGCCTACATCAAGGCGCAAAAATAAGGTGGCAAAACCGCACAGAACTGACCTGACATCAACTGGTAAGTGATAACCATGGAAACGGCAAGCACAATATCAACCACAACAGCCCCGACCACAATGCCCGGTGCGGCCAACGGTGTTTTTGAAATGCCGAAGGTGACCTATCTGAACGCTCAGGAAGGCATTAAGTCATGGTTGCTTACTGGCGATCACAAGCGGATCGCTATCCTGTATCTGATCTCCATCTCGGTCTTCTTCGCGCTGGGGGGTGTCTTCGCTTCCCTTATCCGAATCGAGCTTCTAACGCCCGGCCCGGAATTGGATGCTGAGATGTACAACCGCGCCTTCACCGCGCACGGGATTATCATGGTGTTCATGTTTCTGATCCCTGCAATCCCCGCAGTGCTTGGAAACTTCCTGCTGCCGATTATGATTGGCGCGCGCGACCTTGCCTTCCCCAAGGTCAACCTTCTTAGTTGGTATCTCTACATCATTGGCGGCGCGCTTACAATGTCTGCAATGGTGATTGGCGGCGTTGATACCGGCTGGACATTCTACACACCGTACAGCACCACCTACTCACAATCGTACGTCTTCCTGACGGGGTTGGGGATATTTATCATGGGGTTCAGCTCGATCACAACGGGCTTGAACTTTGTGATTACCACCCACAAAATGCGCGCCCCCGGGATGACGTGGTCGCGTCTTCCGCTGTTCGTTTGGTCCCAGTATGCCACCAGCTTGGTGATGCTGCTTGGCACCCCGGTGATTGCTATCACCGTGGTGCTGCTGGCCGCCGAACGGGTGTTTGGTGTGGGTATCTTCAATCCCAATTTGGGTGGTGATCCGGTTCTGTTCCAGCACTTGTTCTGGTTCTACAGCCATCCGGCGGTGTACATCATGATCCTTCCGGCAATGGGCGTTATCAGCGAGCTGATCGCGGCGTTCTCGCGGCGGCGGGTGTTTGGTTACTCGTTCGTGGCATTCAGCAGTTTGGCCATCGCCATTTTTGGATTCCTTGTCTGGGGGCACCACCTGTTTGTTAGCGGACAGTCGGCGTATGCTGGCATCATCTTTTCGATTTTGAGCTTTATCGTGGCCATCCCTTCGGCAGTGAAAGTGTTCAACTGGACAACAACACTCTACAAAGGCTCCATCAGCTACGAAACTCCAATGCTGTATGCGTTGGCGTTCATCGGGCTGTTTGCAATCGGTGGCCTTACCGGCCTGTTCTGCGCCGCGCTGGGGTTGGATGTTCACATCACCGACACCTACTTCATTATTGCCCACTTCCACTACGTGATGGTCGGCTCCACAGTGATTGCCTATTTGGGTGGGATTCACTACTGGTGGCCAAAAATGACAGGCCGGGGCTACCCTGAATTCTGGGGAAAACTGTCGGCATTGCTGATCTATGTGGGCTTCAACCTCACGTTCTTCCCGCAGTTCATTCTTGGCTACTTGGGAATGCCACGCCGCTATCATGTCTATCCGCCTGAGTACCAGGTGCTGAATATCCTCTCAACCGCAGGTGCTTCGGTGCTGGCTGTTGGGTTTATGATGCCGGTGTTTTATCTGCTCTGGTCGCTGAAATATGGTCCAATTACTGGGCCAAATCCATGGGGGGCAAAGGGCTTGGAGTGGGAGACGGCCTCGCCGCCGCCAACCTTCAATTTCGATGCAACGCCGATTGTCACCGAGGAAGCCTACGCTTACGATGCCGAGGCGGACGAAGCCGCCTACCAGGCGGCACTTCAACAAGGTAAACGCTAACACACGCTAAAAAGGAGAAATAGAACGTGGCGCACAGTCATAGCCATCCCCACGGGCTGGCTCACCAGTTCGATGATCTGAACCAGCAGCACGAATCTGCTTCGCTGGGAATGTGGGCGTTCCTGGTTACCGAAGTGATGTTCTTCGGCGGCCTGTTCTTGGCCTACACCTTCCTCCGCTGGAAACACCACGACGCAGTGGTGGCAGCCAGTGGCCACCTTGATTGGATACTTGGCGGCGTGAACACCGGCGTGCTGCTGGTTAGCTCGCTAACAATGGCCATGGCCGTTCATGCTGCCCAAGAAGGAAAGCGCAAGGCCACGGTGAATTTCCTGATTCTCACCATGATTCTTGGTGCGGTCTTCTTGGGAGTTAAGGCATTTGAGTATTCGCACAAGTGGCATGATGGACTCTTCCCAGGCTTCAATTTCCACTGGATTGAAAACCCAGCTTATGCTGGTGGGGCCGAGATGTTCCTGTTCCTCTACTTTGTGATGACCGGGCTTCACGGACTTCACATGGTGGTGGGGATTGGGTTGGTGGCGTGGATTATCAAGCGAGCCAACCGGGGGGATTTCACGCCGGAGTACAACATCCCGGTGGAGATCACCGGATTGTACTGGCACTTTGTGGATATCGTCTGGATTTTCCTCTATCCATTACTCTACCTGATTCAGCCGCCGCATCACTGACGATTGGCAGGCAAAACGTAGCCAGTACTTACCGTGCTATCAACAAGCCGACACGAGCGAACAACACCGAAGCAATTCCACTAAGCTGAACCGAGAAAGAGAGACTACTATGTCTGGCCATATTGTACCAAAGAAAACCTACTACACCATCTTCCTGCTGCTGATGATCCTGTTAGCGGTCACGGTGCTGATCGCCTATCTGGATCTGGATCACGCAACAGGAATTGGCGGCTTAAACATCATCGTTGCTCTCTCTATCGCCTTCACAAAAATGATGTTGGTGGTGATGTACTTCATGCACATGAAATGGAGCAACAAACTGACGTGGATTTTTGGTGGAGCCAGCATTTTGTGGTTGGTCATCATGCTGGTAATCACCATGGCTGATTATATCAGCCGTGGTTGGGTGATGTTTACCAACAGGTAGGTTCTTCTTTCCCCAACAAAAAAACGCCGCCTTGCTGAACTAAGTGTTTAGCAAGGCGGCTTGTTTATGCATTAATTGAGAGATTCAATCGGTGGGCTTATTGCCCCAGATATCATTGCGCTTGATGTTGACAAACACCCCTCTATCAAAACGAAAAAGCCCCCCGGAGAAACCAAAGAATAATGTGCCGCTGTTGTCTTGTAATATGCTTTGGATATGGTTTTTCGTCAGTCCTTGATTTTCCCTGAAGTTTGTGAACGATGTTCCGTCGTAGCGATATGCGCCCCAACCTCCAGTACCAAACCAGATATTCCCGTTTTTATCCTCCAGCATGATGTATGCTGAATTGCTACCTAAACCTTGTTTCTCTGTAAAATTGGTGATTGCTCGCCCATTATAGCGTGATACTCCACCATGCCTTGTGGCAAACCAGATATTCCCATGGCTATCTTCTAAAATCCATTGGATGAAATTATCGAGCAAGCCATCTTCCTTTGAAAAATTGGTTAGAATTTCCCCATCATAACGGTAAGCACCGCCGCCATTCGTCGCAAACCAGATATTCCCAGCCTTATCTTCTGTGATGCACCACACTACTTTTGTGCTTACAATTCCAATAGAGTGATCTGTTTCTGCTGCTTCTGGTATTGGGAACGGGCGAAATGTGTTCTCGGTAAGACGGCAAACACCATCAACCGTGCCTGCCCAGATATTATCGAATTTATCTATGCACAGGCTCCACACATCGTTATTCATTAAGCCATCTTTCGTTGTAAAATTGGTGAACGATTTCCCATCATATTTAGAAACGCCACCATTAGTGGCAAACCAGATATTCCCTTGGCTATCCTCAGTTATCGCGCGTACTGCACTGCCGCTAAAACCTTGACTAGTAGAAAAATAGGTCAGAGATTTTCCATCAAAACGGCAGACACCATCGTCGGTCGTACCAAGCCAAATATTCCCCTTCGAGTCTTGGAACAATCGGCGAATGTACTGGCTTATTTGAAGTGCGGAATCAGTATTGATATCATAAAATTTAGGTAACGAAGAAAAAGATTGCGGTGTTGAGTAGGAAGGAACATCGCCAGTGTTTCTTGTGTTGCAGGAAGCAGTGAGTATTGCTAATAATAGCAAGAGGTGAGTTTGCATGACGGTGTTTTTTAATCAATCGTATGATCGTGTGAACAATGGACGTATCACAAGCATTTCTGTTCCGAAAAAGAAAATTCGTTGGCCAACGAACACGTGCAAAACAATCGCCGCCTTGCTGAACTGAGTGTTTGGCAAGGCGGCATTTCTGTTATGAGCGTTCAAGGTTGATGCTCAAAAAACTCGTTTTAAAATTCCGCGTAAAAATTTCTGAAAAACCCGCTTACCGGAACGAATACGACAACCGCCCCAACACCAACCGCCCAATTGGGGCCGCCCCCACAAACTCACTGTGGCGTTGGCTGAATGGGCCTCCGTCGCTCCCTTCAACAAAGGTCAACAGATTCTGCGCGGTTAGCGTTGCCTTCAATCCTTCCACCCAGGGAAGCTCATAATCAATGTTGAGGTCCACCACGGAATATCCCGGAACACTCCCTAAATAGACACCGCTGTTCACCTGGAATCCATCCACATGGCGGAAGAGTGAGCGGATGCTGAACCCAAGCTGCGCGCTGCGGTACTCGGCCCCGACCGAGAATTTGAACTTCGGTGCGTTCAGCGATAAATCGGCCACGCCATCAAGGTTGCGGAAGAAATTTTTATCCACGTAGGAAACGCTTCCGTTCAAGGCTAACCCTTCGGCTACGCCAACTTGCAATCCAAGATCGTAACCGTACAAGGTGATGTTGCCGTAATTGCGGTAGGTCAGATACACCGCTGTGGGGTCGTTCACCTCGTTCGGCGTAACCGTCCCCACCGGAACACCACGCAGAAGCGTATCCCCAAGAATTCCCGACACTTGCGGCGCAAAGGAAGCCGCCAATAACTTTGCTTGCCCTTCAGGAAGCCCGCCCCCAATAAACACCTGTGTCAGGTAGCCCTCCAGCGATTGCCGCTCCAGAAATACCGTTGGAGTAATCACTTGCAGCGGGCCAACAAAATCGGTGTAGTGGGAGCGGTACAAATCCAAGCTGATGGCCACACGGTCGGCCAGAACGCCGTTGTAGCCAAGCTCAATCGTGGAGGTCAGCGTTGGCTTGGTGGGCCCGCGGTTGGCAATGCTGCTGGGGTTGAAGCTGATGAACGTCCCGTTGGCTGGGTTCACCCCCCGAAGCTCAGTTTTTACCACGCCGGGCGGCGGTGCCGGTATCTGACGAATCACCGATTGAGTGGCTGTATCGGGGAAGTTGGCAATCAGCACCTGCTTCAACCCTTCCCAAATTGCGCCAACATCGGTGGAGGATAATCCTTTCGAGGGGTCGGCAAGAAAGGAGTGCATAATTGGGTTGCCGGATGCGTCGAAACTGAAGCTGTATCCCGACTGCGGAACCCCCGCCGCACGCACGTTGAACAACTGCGTGTTGGCGGCGATGATATCCAAAAACATCTCGTTGGTGGTGGGCGCGCTGTAGGCTTGGTTGTAGGTGAATCGGAGGGCGTGATCTTTCAGCGGAGTAAACACCAGTGCTGCCCGGGGTGAGATGATCGGGTCATCCAAACGGCTGTGTTTGTCGAACCGCCCGGCCACCGTTAAATCCAGCATCTCCGGTATCAGCTTGGTTTCCGATTGCAGGTAGATGCCGAACTCGGTGAAGTTGTCATCCCCCTCATTCCGCCCGTTCACGGTTGAATCGGTGACGGGGTTGGTGAACTGAAGGTCGGCCCCGTAGGTCAGCCGCTCGATGTCGGCCAGCTGATAGGAGTGTTGGATTTGCGTGACGAATAAGCTGGAGCGATCCACGATTGGTGCTCCGGTGCGAAGCAGGTACGTTTCGCCGGCATCGCTTTGGTTCAGAAACGCTTGGAAGAACAGGTCCTTGTAGAGGGTTCGCAACTGGTAGTAGCTGTATCGCCAGTTCTGTGCTTGCGCCGCGCCAACGCCGGTCAGGTCGGTGTTGTTGATTGCTTGGTTCAGCCCGGCAGCAAAGATCAGAGTGAGGTCATCAACCGGCATATAATCCAACCGAAGCTCACCGCCGATTCGTTCAATCGTGCTGTCGCGCAGGCCAATTTTTAACGTGTCGGGGTTGGCTCCACGATTGTTGGTGTCGGCAAGGAACGCAGCGCGTGCGGAAGATTCCGCAGTATCCACATATCCCCAATCTTCCCCCCGCATGTATTGCCCGGAAATTTTGTAGCCGAAATTATCCCCAATCGTCCCCGCATGGCGCAGTGTCCCCTGGAAGATGCTGCGTTCGCCAGCGGTGAGTGAGATGGAGGTTCCGGCGGAAGAGAACGGGGAGCGGGTGATGGTGTGGAAAACTCCGTTTGCGGCGTTGGGGCCGTACAGTGCCGATGCCGGGCCACGGATAATCTCCAACTGCTGGATGTCGTCGTTCACCAGCGGGATGAAGTTGTAGGCGTTGGCCCGCAGCGATGGAACCCCAGCAAGGCGGTTATCGGTCAGGACCGTCAGCGCGCCGCTGAAGGCGTTGTTGAAGCCGCGAAGCACGGTGTTGCTTTGCACCAATCCCGATTGCACAATATCTACCCCCGGCACCCCTTTGATATGTTCGATGGAGGTGAGCGACGGGCGTTCCTGAATCTGCCGTGCACCCACCACCGAAACCGATGCCGGGGCAGATGTCGCTTTTTCTGGACGGCGCGATGCCGAGATCACCACTTCGTCATTGCTGATGGTTTTCTGCGCCAGCGCGGCGTTCAGCAACGTTGCCTCGCCAGGTTTCACCTCTGCCTGCTGCTCAAATGCTGAGTAGCTGAGAAAGGTGATCACCACTTTGTAGGTTCCTGCCGTCACCGATTTCACGGTGTAGTTGCCGTCGGGCCCGCTGATGGCTCCGATTTGGCGCGCCCCGCCTCCATCACTTCTGGAAAGGCGGATTGTTGCGCCGGAAAGCGGCTTCCCCGATTCAGCATCGGTGACGCGCCCGGTTAGCGAACCAGTTTGTGCGGCGGCTTCGGCGCAGCACAACAACGCGAACAGTAACGCAAGTGGCCAAGCATGGCGAATGGAAGGCTTCATGCAAAACTCCTACTGAGTACGTGATTGTTGGTATTGGGAGAGAGAGCATTCCCGGAAGGGATATGATGCTGCGAAGGGAGAAGAATAGAGTCGGGATAAAGTGGTCTGCGGCTGCAGGTATTATGGCTGTGGCAAACCATCTGCGTTATCTGATCTTGGGTGTAATTTACGGATGTGGCAGAACTCCACTACCCGCAGTTGCCGAGGAAAATACTGTCCCATGAAGTATTTGTCGAGTAATCTCTATCCCGCATGAAACTCTTGTTTGATGTCACCCCCCTGATGCGCCGCAGCCTGACCGGGGTTGGGGTTTACACCGCCAACCTGCTGCAAGGATTGCTGCAGCGGCAGCAGGAAGATTTTCGCCTGCTTCCCACTTGGAAGGCCAGCCGGTTTCGGCAGCGGAGATTGCTTCGCCACCACCTTTCCGTGCGGACCTCACCCTACCTCCCATTCATCTCTGATCTGAATATCCAGGGGTATGACCTTTTTCACGGCCCCGATTTCAAACTGCCCCGGCACGGGCGATTGAAGAAGGTTGTGACCGTGCATGATTTGGGGGTGTATCAAGAAGGCTTGCTGGATGAACGGTTCGCTGCCGAAGGGCGGGTGAAGTTTGAAACGATGCTCTTCGGCTGCCGCCCCGATAGGATCATTACCGTCTCCAAGTTCACCCGCAACCAACTGATTGAACGCTTCCCACAGTTCGAAGCGATCACCCACGCAATCCCGTTGGGGGTCAATTCCCGGTTGTTTCCTGCCGATGCGAACACTCCATCTCCGGCTCCTTCTTTCACCCCTGATGCCCGCCCGTATTTGCTGTTTGTTGGCGCGGTTGAGCGGAGAAAAAATTTGCGCAACATCATCAAAGCAACGGAGTTGCTGATAGAGCGTGGGAATAACCTTGAGCTAAAAATTGTTGGCGGCGATGGATACGATGCCCAGGCAATCAACCAGCAGATTCGGGAGTCGCGGCATGGCCAGCGAATGGTTCGCATCGGCTTTGTGAGCAACGGGGAGCTATCGCAACTCTATCAGGGGGCGGTTGGGTTTCTCTATCCCTCACTCTATGAAGGGTTCGGTTTGCCGATCCTTGAAGCGATGTCGGCAGGGTGCCCGGTGATTACCAGCAACTGCGGCGCGATGCTGGAGGTCAGCGGCCGCGCCGCGCTTCATGCTGACCCCAACAGCCCGGAATCAATCGCGGCGCAGGCCGAGGTGTTGTTGCAGCAGAGTGAGGTGCGGGAGAACTTGGTGACAGCAGGGAAAGCCCATGCCGCCGGGTTTGGGTGGGAGCGGTGCGTTGCCGAAACAGTGAGGGTGTATCAAGAGCTGGTTGGTTGATAATTGGAAGGGAGCTGGCTCCCTTCCAATTTCTATTTTTTCCCTTCTGGGATGCCTACCCTCTTGAGCGTTCAATCAGCACCATCATCATCAAACCGAGCAGCGAGCGGAGTTCGTCTTCCGGGGTCATTTCGGTCAGTGCTTCGATGTTGAATTTCCCTTCAAAGAAGGCTGGTTGTTTTTTGATTCGGATTAACGGTGTGCCATCGGTGTGGGAAAGAATGTAGGAAGGGTGAAAGAGGTAGCCGGTAAACATCCCTACGATTGGAAGCTCACCCAGAAAGGCATCGAAGAACTTTGCCCACGGGTTTTCTTCCTTGATGTTCATCACCTCGGTTGTGCCGTCGTTGATTTTGTACGATGCCTTCCAAAGTGATTTTCGCCCTTCGCGTTGGATAAACCCAATCGGTGATCCGTCAGGATTGCGGAAGTGATATTTGGCGGACCAATCGAACACGCGGTCGGCGTTGATTTTGTAGAGCGGTTCGGTCATCGCTTCGTCGGCAAATACCGTCACGTCCTCCTTCAGCTTGAAGGCTTTTTGTTTTACGAAGCACACCAATGCTCCGGTGGCATCGGTAACACGCATCTTTTGCGATAGCGCGACCACCTTAAACGAGAGTTGCAGTGGATAATTCATTGCGGCCTTGTTGTGTTGTGTGTGTGCTGACTGTGTGTTGCTTGTTGGAAGGTGATCTGTGCACGCTTCCAAGAAGCTGGGAGCCAAAATACAACAGTGAATTCGCACACTAACTGTAGATGAGTCAAGTTTCTCTCCATTTTTTTTCTTCTATTTTTTCTTCCTCTCTCTACACACTAATCCCCACCGGCTTGGGCGCGCCTTGAATTTGTACGGGCGGATTCACCATGCAGCAGACGGCCGTTAGTTGCTCACGCTCGCGCCGCATTGTCGGGTCCAGCAACAGCCAAGCGCGAACCTCATTCAGGATGTTCGCCGCCCCGGGGTCGGCGGGTTGGGCAAGTTGGTAGTGCATCCACTTGCCGTCGCGGCGGGCTTCCACCAACCCGGCGCGGCGCAGATATGCCAAGTGCCGCGACACCTTCGGCTGGCTGGTTCCCAACACCTCCACAAAGTAGCAGACGCAGATTTCGCCGCTGGCCATCAAATTCAGCAACCGCAACCGTGTACGGTCGGCAAGGGCGCGGAACATCAGCTCCAAATCGAAAGGCTTTGATTGCTTGCTCATGCTGCGAAGAAAGAAAATTTCTGAGAATGAATAAATATGCTTGTGCGTATATGTTTGTTGCGCTATCTTTACATCACATTCGCCTAAGCGAATATGTTTTCATCAACAAAAATCTCACACAAGAGAAACTACCATGACGACCAGTCAAGTAACCGCACTAAAGGCGCACATTGCCTTGAACGTCAGCAACCTGGCGGAAAGCATCAGCTTCTACGGGAAGTTGTTTGGAATTGAGCCGATGAAACTGCGCAGCAACTACGCCAAGTTCGATGTTGCCAACCCGCCGCTGAACCTTACGTTGAACCTTACCCTAAACGCCGCCAACGTGAAAGAGCAAGGCGCGCTCTCCCATTTGGGAATCCAAGTGAACACAACCGACGATGTGTTGAAAATTCGGGAAGAATGGATTGCCGCAGGGTTGCTGACCCGCGACGAAATGGGAACCGCCTGCTGCTACGCCGTGCAGGATAAAACGTGGGTTCGCGACCCCGACGGGAATGAGTGGGAGGTTTTTGCCGTGCTGGAAGATCACTTGCCGGAACAAACCGCAGCAAGCACAACCTGCTGCGTTTCAACAACATCTGGCGTGGCCAGCCAACCAGCAGCCGCAACGGCAACCGAAGCCACGCCATGCTGCACAAAGAAGGATGTCCCCGCCAGCGCAACGTGCTGTGTGGTGTAGGCGGCATGGCTGATGAGAGGGAGCAAGAGAAAGGAGAAGGGAGCTGACGTATGGGCGGCTCCCTTCTGCATTTTATCTTGCCGCTGAGGTGGTGTACAACCCAAGTTGCTCGGCGCGGATTATTCCCTTTAACACATTCATTCAGAAGAGAGCATGGAAAATTTATCAGAGAATCCAAGCATGGCGGCCGCAAGCCTTACGCGGCGGGCAGTAATCGAAGGGCTTGGAACGGCGTTTTTGCTGGCCACCATTGTTGGTTCGGGGATGATGGCCCAGCAGTTGGCTGGGGGAAATATGGCGGTTATGCTGCTAGCGGGATCGCTGGCATCGGGGGCCATACTGGTTGTTCTGATTACCGCATTTGGGCCAATCTCCGGCGCATACGTGAACCCCGTGCTTACACTGGTAGAAGCCTGGAATGGCGCGGTGCGGTGGGGTGATGTTCCGGCCTACATCGCCGCCCAATTTGTTGGCGGTTTTGCCGGGGTTGCCCTGGCCAACCTGATGTTCCAGCACCCAGCGTTGATGATTGCACAGAACGAACATTCCGGAATGGCACAGTTGCTTGGCGAGTTTGTGGCAACCTTTGGGCTGATTACGGTGATACTGGGCACCCAGCGTCATCGCCCCGATAGGATTCCGACGGTTGTGGGGCTGTACATTCTTGCTGCTTCCTGGTTCACCTCCAGCACCTCCTTTGCCAACCCCGCCGTGACGCTGGCACGCATCGCCACCGACACCCTTACCGGAATTCGCCCGGCCGATGTTCCTGGATTTATCGCTGCCCAAGTTCTTGGCGGCGCGGCTGCGTTGCTGCTGTTTGGGAAAAGGAAGTAGCAACTGAAAAAAAACTTCTACTCTGCCTTCAATTTTCTCCGTTTCTCTCTGGCGGTCTGTGCCGTATATTCGGGCAAGCATCAATCCGTTTTTCTCTCCATCAACGTAATCCTGCCATGAACCGACTGCCACTTCTGCTGCTCCCAACGCTTCTGCTTGCTTTTTGCTCGATTGCCAATGCCCAACAGAGTGCGCCATTGGCCACGCTTGATGGGGGGAAGTTTTTCACCAACATATCCCCCCAATGGCAAAGGGGTGCGCGAATGCCCACATCCAAATATCTGGCAATCCGCGCCGATGCTGAAAGCACATTGCTGCAAGCCCCCGACCGCCTGCAACTCACCAATTTTCCAATCACACCAGCGTTCAACGGGAACCTTCAGTTGCAACGCCGACGTTCGGTGGTGGATGCCGCCACAAAATTTGTTGTGGCAACCCCAACCGGCGATGTTCTGACCGACGGCCCGCAAGTGGCACTGTTTACCGGAACCGTTGAAGGCGCGCCGGGGTCGAAAGTCTGGCTGACCTACGAAGCCAACACCAACCAGATGCTGACGGTGATTGAGTATCCCGACGGCACTGCCTACATGATTGGCCCAAATGTTGGGAAGCAAATGGGAATCGCCGACCACGTGATGGTGGCCACCAACCAGATGTACATCCCCGCCGGCAACTTCGTCTGCGGAACGGTGGAGGAAATGGGCGCGCTTCCGCCAATCCCGCCAGCACCGATGACCGCCGATCTGCTTGCCGCAAAAAATATCTTGGAGGTTGAGCTTGCCGTGGAAACCGACAGTGAGTTCTTCACCGCTACCGGCGGGACCGTTGCCAAAGCGCAAGCCTACGCGGTGGCGATGTACGCGGTGGTCAGCAGCATCTACGAGGATGAGGCGCACATCACCATCCGAATCCCCTGGATGAAAACCTGGACCAACTCACCCGCCGACCCCTACGGCGTGAAAGGCGATCCCTTTGCCCTGCGCGACAAAGCCGGGCCATACTGGAAGGAGAATTACAGCAACGTCCAGCGGGACATTTTCCAAGTGGTCACCTCACTCAGTTTTGGCGGTGGCGGGTATGGATACTTCGAGGCACTGTGCGGCAAAACGCCCGACAAAGATTACAGCGTGATCTCCGTCCAGGCCAGCAACCCGCTTCCAACCTACGGCTTCAGCTACGACGTGTACATTGCCGCGCACGAAATCGGCCACAACTTCAACGCGCCACACAGCCACAACTGCTACTGGGGCGCGCCGATTGACACCTGCGTTGTGGATGAAGGCATAGAAGGAAAATGCCTTCCCGCAGGGCAACAGAAAAAACCAAACCCGGGATCACTGATGAGCTACTGCGGCGGAACCAACAACGACGCAGGGCTTGGCTACACGCTTCGGATGACCTTCCTTCCGCAAGTTGCCGCACTGATACGCCAAACTGCCGAAGCCGCAAGCTGCATCAGCCAACCAGCAACGGCGCGGGTGATGTTGCTGAACCCACATGGCGAGGAGAGCTACGATGCCGGAACAGCCGCGCAAGTGCGGTGGCGGTCGTCGGGGGTGGAGAACGTCACGCTGGAGTACAGCAGCAACAACGGAGCCGATTGGACCTTGATTGCCGCCAACCTTCCGGCTGCCGACGAAAGCTACAACTGGACCCTTCCGCAAATCTGCTCGCCAACAATGCGGGTGCGGATCAGCAACAGCGCAAACCCGGCGGTTGCCGATACCACACTGAAAACATTCAGCATTGTGCAGAACGATGCCAGCGGGCTGGTGCTCTACTATCCGTTCAACGGTAACTCACGCGATGAAGCTGGCTGCGGTTACTACCCCGCTTCCGGCAACGCAACGCTTGCCCCCGACCGGCTTGGGAACGCAAACAGTGCCTACGCTTTCAACGGAAGCTCCTCACTCTCGGCTCCGGATTACATCTCCAACTTCACCACGTTCACTGCCAGTTATTGGTTCAAGTTGGATAACACCACGGGGATTCAAGCAATGGTGGGGCAGAACTGGGAAGTGGATGCCATGTTCTTCACCTACAGTTGGGATGGAAGGTTGGGGATTGCCGCCTATTTCAACGGAAGCGGCACACCGTTCCAAGCATGGGGGCCAAACCTGGCGGCCAACAAGTGGTATCACGCCGCGTTTGTCTATGATGGCGCGGCAATGAAAATCTATTTGGATGGAGTGCAAGTTGCCAGCGAACCCCAGGCGGGAACATTGGTGACAGCCAAAGCCCCGCTGTTTGTTGGCGCGCGCGGGACAACCGAGTACACGAAAGGGACGATTGATGAAGTCCGCATCTACCGCAGGGCGTTAAGTGGGGAGGAAATTCTAGCTCAATCGAAAGAAGGGGCTGTTGCCCCGGCCGCGCCCGCACTGCTTCTGCCGCCGAACAGCGCGGCAAACCAACCAAGCGCGGTGCAGCTTCAGTGGCAAAGCAGCAGCACGGCTTCGGCATACCACGCCCAGGTTGCGGCCAACGATAATTTCACCGGAACGCTTGTGCTGGATAACAATGCCATTGCAGGAACTTCGCAAACCGTCAGCGGCCTTATCCCCAACACCCAGTACTACTGGCACGTTGCGGCAAAAAACAGTGTTGGAACAGGGCCGTGGTCAACCGTGTTCAACTTCAGCACGGCCGGGTTTAGTGGGGTGGAGCAATCGGCCACGGCAAACGGCGCAACGCTAAGATCGGCAACGATTGACCCGCGCAGCAACACCGGAGCGGTGAACATCCATTTATCCACCTCACACAATTTGGCCGTAAAACTGTACGACCTCACAGGCCGCCCAGTAGTGATGGTGGCAGTAGGCCAGCGTGAAGCCGGGAACCACACCCTGCGGTTCGATGCAGCGGGGCTTCCGTCCGGCAGCTACTTCTGTGTGGTGGATGTTGACGGCCAACAGCTTGTGCGGAAAGTGGTGGTGGCACGGTAGGGTTGTTCAGTCATGGCCAGAACTGGTTGGATAGCCCAGTAGCTGGTGGAAGAATGGCTGATGTGAGTGATGCAACGCTGTCACACATCCGGGGTTAGAAATCAACACTGCCTATTGTCATCGCCAAAAGCGGTAGCGATAGGCAGTGCAGCATAAAAAACTCATCAATGATGTTTCCAATGTTTGGCATATCCCCTGTTGTTCTTATCACCGGCGCAAGCAGCGGAATTGGGCGTGCGTTGGCGTTGCGGCTTGCCCAAAACGGTGCGCGGCTTGCCATAGTTGCCCGCCGCGCCGAACTTCTTGCAGAAGTGGCCAGCGAAATTGAAGCCACCGGCGGCACCGCAATTCCGCTGGTCTGCGATGTCACCAAGCCAGACCAATTTGAAGCCGCGGTTGCCGAAACGATTGCTCGGTTTGGCGAGCTTCATGTGCTGGTGAACAACGCCGGCCGTGGCAACAACGCCTACATCCACGACACACCCAACAATCAGTTAGAAAGCATCTTCCGGGTAAATGTTTTTTCGCTGTGGTATGGCACTGCGGCGGCGTTGCGCCACATGATCCCGCTGGGGCGTGGGCAGATTATCAACGTTGCCTCGGTAGCGGGAAAAATTGGCTTCCCCGGGAACGCTGCTTACGTGGCCGCAAAACACGCCACCGTTGGATTCACCCGGGCACTGCGCGCCGAGCTTGCCGGAACCGGGGTGATTGCCACAACCATCATCGCCGCCGGAACCCTGACCGATTGGGCAACCGTTGCCGAGGGTGGCCCAATGTTGGAACTGTTCAACTACGAACGGGAGCGGGGCGGCGAGCTTGCCGAACAGATGGGGCGCACGCTTCCCCCAGCAATTCCACTGCTTACTGCCGATTGCGTTGCCAGCGAAATCGCTAACGCCATTGGCAACCCCGCACCAGAGTTGTACACCCACCCAGGCTTGCGCGATTGGGTGCTGGAGTACGAAACGAACCAAGAATCAGCCGAGCAGAAATTGGAGCCATTTTGGCTGGCAAATCGGGAGGGGTATGAACGGGGAACGGGCGGTTGATGAATAGGCTCCATCAACCCACGTAGCTTGAAAAAACGGAGCCACGAAACACAGGTTTTCGCTGCTCTGTGAGGCTAACGCAGCATCATATACTCCAAGAATGGTTTGCGAAAGACCTAGCCGTTGTCATTCCCGCGAAAGCGGGAATCCATACCATACATAGCTGAGTAGAGTTTCGCAAACCAATTTCATCTGAGTATAACAACCACAATTTTGCGGTGACACAACTTCCATGGAACATCTCTTTCAATCAGTACTCCGTTCCCAATACTCCGCTGCGTTGCGCATGTTGGAGCAGGCAATCCGGCAATGCCCTGCCGAGCTTTGGGATGACGACCACTACGGCAATCGTTTCTGGCATATCAGCTACCACGTCTTGTTCTACACCCACCTCTATTTGGCTCCCACCGAGCAAGATTTTGTCCCCTGGGAACAGGGGCGCGAGAATCAGCAGTTTTTGGGGCCGCTCCTTTGGCCGCCACACACCCCTCCAGACCTCAGCAACCCCTACACGCCGGAAGCAGTGTTAGAGTATTTAGCACTGGTTGAGCAGCAGGTTGGGCCACGACTTCAGGCCGAAAAATTCGATGTTGAATCGGGGTTCTATTGGCTATCGTTCAATCGGGCCGAACTCCATCTGTACAACCTTCGCCACCTTCAGCACCACACCGGGCAGCTGATTGAACGCTTGCGCGAAGCCACCGGGCAAGGGGTGGATTGGGTGGGGAAGGGGTAAGCCCGGAATCACGGCTCCAACACCTCCTCCTCCTTCCCTTCCACCTGAATGATAACCGATTGGACGGAGGGGAACTGGAACAACGTCCGCTCAATTTGGGCGCGGATTGCTTCGGCGCGGCAGGCCCCGGCCGAGCTTCGCAGTTGGCTGCTAAAATTGGCCACCGCCACCCCGTTCGTGATTCGGATTCCGCGCAGCACCACTCCGCGCGGAAGCTCGGTTACGTAGCCAGCTTCGCGGTCGCTGCTGGTGGGGCCGGCAAGAAGTTCTTTCAGTGCGTGCTCGGCCACCGCTGGCGATTGGCCACGGGGGCGTTCTACCGAGAAGACGTTGCGGCAATCGCCGTTGCCGTTCATGGCTGAGTTGGTGAAAAACACCCGAACCGTTGCTCCATCGGTTGCGGTTGCTGGCTGGCCCCGCACCGCAATCGGAATTTTCACAACGTCCACCGGGCGGCCATCACGGGCGGAGAACTGGAACACCTCCACCGTTGCGCGTCCGGTATAATTTCGCGGCAACGTCACCTCGGTGGTAAATGGGTTCATGGTTCCCACATCGCCAACGGCCATCAGATTTCCTTCGGCCACCTGCTCCCCTCGTTCGCCAACCACACGGTAGTTCACGGTGTTTTCAAACGTGCGCGCTTCCCCTTTCAGCACAAACCCGCCCAGCACTTTCTGATCGCGCGCTGGCAGCTCCACCGTGATGTTTGGCCCGGTGTGCGTTGGCGGTTTTTCTGGAGCCGAAGTCCCCGTTTCGGCAGGCGCGGTGGCGGTTTGCTTCGGTTGCTTCCCGGTGGGTGCAGTGCGGTCGCCGCCGCAGGAGGTGATGAATAGCAAGCAAAGCACCACCAACCAGTGGCAGCGCGGGGGAAGGGTTATGTGCGGCATACTTGTTCTGTTGTTCATCGTGGCTGTTCAGATGCGGTTCGGCGGGGTGATGCTTTGGCGAGTGAGTAACTCCGAACTAAACGGTGATGTCAGGATCATCTCCCCCCTCTCTTCTTTCTGCTTCTCTGTGTCCTCTGTGCCTCTGTGGTTTTTCCTTTTGGCGAAGAAGAGAATGAACCACAGAGACACAGAGAGCACAGAGGGAAGAAAGAGAGGAAAAAGAGAGTTGGAGTAGCATCGTTCACGAAATCTATTTTGAGCCTCCAATTTTTTTTGATTTCGCTCGCAAACTCTACTCTCCCCCATTGGTGGTTAGCGGAACAATTGCAAGATTGTAGGTGTTTCACACCCCGCACCCCAAAACTGAATCGGCCCAAAGCTACACACATGGCACACAACGAACGTATGGACAAGAACTTGACACCACGATTACCGTTGCTGAAGTTGATAGCTGCAATGCTTCTGCTTGCTTGCGGCACTGCCGTCAGCCAGGTCCAGGTGATGCTTCAGCAGCCGCCACGCAACCAGCTGAAGGTTGCTGATCTCTGGAAAATCACCATCATCAACACCACGCCCGATGAATATCTGGTGTTCCTTCGCGGCACAGCAACGCATGATAAAGATGGCCAGATTGCCGATGCTCACACGGCTACGTTCGTGGTTCCGGCAAACACCACAAAGATGATAAGCGGGGCAGATATTTCCCCCGTCAAGCTCGACTCATCCAACCCAGAATACAAGGCGGTGTTCAGCCAAACCGGAACGGTTCCGGCGGGGAATTACACCATCTGCGTTTATGTGAACGCAGTGGCGCGCAACGGCAACGCGATTCCGGTGCCGGAGGTGATCGGCAGCGATTGCAAGACCGCCGAGGTGCAACCGCAATCCCCGCCAGTGTTGGTTTTCCCGAACGATGAATCGGACGTGAGCGATAAACAACCTCAGTTCACCTGGCTTCCCCCCGCGCCGCTGAAGCCGGGGCAGAAGCCACGCTACCAGCTTCGGATTGTTGAAATTTTAGGACGGCAGACCGCATACGATGCCATGCAATCCAACCCCGCATGGTTTACCACTGCCGTTGCTGGTGTCACCACCTCGCGCTACCCGCTTGCCTCGCGCTCGTTCATCGAAGGGCGCAGATATGCGTGGCAGATCAAGGCATTTGGTGATGGCTACGCGATTGGCGAAAGTGAAATCTGGTGGTTCCGCTACAACCCCAACAAAGCCGTCAACAGCAACGACGGCAGCGATTACCCAATTTTGCCCGGCGGAAGCATCGGCGAACAGGCGAATCGAATGGAAGGAAACGGGACAACGCTCCCGGGCCGCCCAACCACCGCAACGCCGGGGCTTGGGTTTGTTCAGCTTGAAGCTCCATTTCTGAAAAACTATCACGACAACAACGCACGGCTGTTCCGGCCCAACACCCCGAACGAAACCGCAACCGAAGGAAGCCCCTGCGGTGCGCGCCCCTCCATCAGCATCAGCGACTCCATCCCGGCGGAGGATGCCCCGGGCCGGGCCGACCGCATCCGGCTTCGCTGGACCATGCGCCACTCGGCACCGATTGACCACATTGACCTTCGCATCAGTGCCATTACTCCATCGGGGAATGACTCGCTGCTGCGGCAGTTTATCTACCGCCAGCGGGAGAACAACACCATTGCCGGCGGAACGATTTTGTCCCCGGCCGAGCTTGCTGGGTCGGAGGTCACAACGTTCGTCATCAATGCCGTTGTGGTGGATGTGTTGGGGCGTTCCAGCCGGGTCACACGGCACCAGGTTAGCCCGGTGTATGGCGCATATCTGTTTGCTGGCAGCCACGGGACTGGCGACCGTGAGTTTGCCTTCGAGCCGTCGGGAAGCAGCAGCAGCGGGGATACGATTGAGGTGCGAAGCGTCAGCCGTGGCGGGCGGACGTTCACTAATTTTTCCACCAACAAACTCTCCATTTCCCGCTCAAGCCGCACCGTCACCCTTGTGAACAACGATGCTCTTCCCCACCATTTCACCTCGGTCTTCACCCCCACGTATCCTGAGTTCGCTCCGCCGCTTGGGATTGGTGGAATTCCCCGGCTGAATTTTGGTTTGCTAAACCCCGGCCAGACCGTCACGATTGGCCTGCCGGATGAGCTTCCACAATGCTACCGATGGACCCTGTTCGACCAACGTGCGCCGGAACGGAACGAACCGCTGGTGATTGTTGTTGATAGACCATAATTGATAGCCATAACTGATAGCCCAAACGCCGACGCTTCATCAACCATGTAACCGAACCGAAGACCCTTTATCCGAACCGATACCGATGAACACTTGCGCCACATTCTGCCGATGGATTGCCCTGTTGGGATTGCTGTTTCCCGTTGCTGTTGTTGCCCAAACGCCCCCGCCCCCTGCGGGCGATCCATCGGGGGGTGGCGGCGCGCCCGGCGGCGGAACCGGCGCGCCAATTTTCCGGTTCAGCGGCGCAAGCATGGCCAATGGCGAATCAGCCGACCGGCAAGGGACCGGCTCGGAAATCCCGCAACGCTACGCCCGTTGGGAAGTGACCCCAACAATCTCACTGTTCGGCATTCCGTTCGGCACGCACCTGATGCTCTCCACCGAGCAAGACCTGACCCGCCAAAACATCAACAGCCTGAACATGGGTTTCAGCCTAAGCGCGCAGCAACTTCAGGAGCAACTGAAGCAGCGGGTGTATCAGCAAGTGGAAAGCCTGATGCAGAACGAAGATGTGGCAGAAGTGGAAGGAGCAATCAGCAGCATTGAAGGGATGACAGACCCCGAGGCACTGAAGGATTCGGTGAAAAAATTGGTTCCGGCGGAAGCCTACGATGCCTACGCCAAATACAAACGGCTGGAAAAACTGCAGGACCTTGACGGCGATGAAATTCTAAGCCGAAGCCGCGAGCTGGATGCGTTCGGGCTGATCTCCGGCGCGGAAAAATTTATGCTCAACTTCCCCACACTTGGCGTTGGAGTAAACTACCCTGAGTACACCCAACTTTCGCTGAGCGGCGTTCCGGTGAATGGAGTAAACATTGAGTTCACCCCGGGCAAATTTTACTTGGCATTGACCGGCGGGAAGACGCAATCGGAAGTGATCTACGACACCGCAGGGCAAGCGCAGGAGGCGTTCCACCGCGAGCTGTACGCGGGGCGGATTGGTTTTGGGCGGAAGACCGGCGCGCACTTTTACGCCACGGTGATGTACGCCGCCGACGACCCCAACCCGTTGGTGGTTGATGAGTTCAACACGCTTGCGCCAAAATCAAATTATGTGGTGGGATTCGAGACACGGGTTCCGCTGATTCCGAACTACTGGACTTTGGATGCCGAGGTGCTTGGCTCGATGCTCACCGGCGACCGCGAGGCGGCCCGATTGCAGAACAGCGACATCCCGACGTTTATCACCGAGCTGGTGGACCCCACCATCAGCAGCTTTGTGGATTATGCGTTGAAAGGGAACATGGCGGTGATGATTCCAGAATCGGGAACACGGCTTCAGGCCGAGGCGGTGCGGATTGGCCCCGGGTTCCAATCGCTTGGCGCGCCAAATTTGCGGACTGACCTGTTCCGCTACGAAGGGAAAGCTGAGCAAGGAATTTGGCGGCGGCAGATCACCGTGGCGGGATCATTCAAGGAGGAGACCGACAACTTGATTGAGTGGAAATCGGCAACCACAACAATCACTGCCTACGGCGTGGGGCTGGGATTGAACATCCGCGGAATCCCCTACCTGCGGCTGAACTACAACCCCTACACCCAACGGAGCGAACTTAGCAACGACAGCCTGCGGGCAACCAGCTTTGGCGACAGCCAGCGCGTGGAAAACCGCACCGGAATGTGGAACGCCACCGCAGGCTACAACTACACCGTTGCCGAAATCTCCATGAACACCAACCTTTCCTACTCACACCAAGAAACCCGCACCCGGTTTGGCGACGGCGACAACACCGCCAACAACTACAATTTTAGCCAGTCGTTCGGTTTTTTGTTCCCACTTAGCCTGAGCGCCAGCGTGGGATTGAACGATCAAGAAATGGCGTTCGGTGGCGTGCCAACGCTCACCAAAACCACCACGATTGAGGCTTCCGGCAGCTACACGCTGTTTGATGTTTGGCAAAGCACGCTGGGCATCGCGCTTGCCACGCAGAAGGACACCGACGACAAAACCGGATTCTACCTTTCCACCTCATTCCCCGTGTGGGTGCTGGGGACGATGGAGATTCGGGCGGAGAAAAATATCTACAAGTACACCGCCGACCCGTTTGCCCAGCAAGATTATGATGAGCTGATCTTCCGCGCCTCGCTGAACTCAGCCTGGTAAAACAGCAGTGTGTGCGCGGATTGCAGGACGCAAAAAAAAGGGAGGCTTGTGCCTCCCTTATCCAATTTCCAGCCGTTTATTTCCCTTTTGGATCACCAGCTTATTCCCTTTTGTCTCGATCGTGAATTTCTGCTGGCGTTGCAGTTCGCGTTGTTGTTGTTGGCGTTCGCGCATTTGGCGTTGCACCACTTTCCGCGCACCTTTCTCAATTTCTTTATCGCTTGGCCAGAAGGTGTTGGCAGCATCGAACGCTATTCCGATACCCCACCCCAAAATTGGCCACATCGCCCAGAATGGGTCGCCGGTCATGATGTTAATCAGCATCAGTATTCCGTTGATGATAAGGTAGGAACGGAGGTGCTCCTTGAAGCTCCGTTTTTGCTGGGCTATCCATGTTTTCTTTGCATCCTCCACCGCGCCAACTTCCGTTTGCTCCATAACCGCCATTTCAAGTTGCGATGGGTCAATCCCAAGCTCGCGGGCTGTTTCGATTAAGTCATCGTGGCTGATGTTGCCGCTGTTGTTGGTCTGCTGGCGTTGCAGCGCACGCTGCAGGATTGCTTCCACTTGCTCCTGCGTGTAGCGGCGTTGCGGGTTGTTCGAGTCGTTGGAGTTGGAACTAAACTGGATCATGGCCTATCTGCTGATTTGCATCTTCTGCATTACGGGAACGTGGGGCTTGGAGACGCGCAAACTCTTCTGGTTGTTGCAGCCGCCACAAATTACGATTCATACCGACCGTAGCAAGCCGGACGTTGCACGGTGGGCAAGTAGTTTGGCCGAATAGCACGTACCGCCCAAGCTGCCGTTACTTCTGCTCCTTCTGCGCCGCGGTTCCAAGCCCAGGGTTCTGCATGGTATGAACCCCCTGCAGGTGATACATGGAGTGCAGCAATCGGCGGCGTTCCGATTTTGTGCCAAAAAAATAGAACGTGAGCACACTGGGGCTGTGCGGTTCGCTCCCTTTCTGGATGGTGTAGGTGTCAATGTTTTCCTCGAACAAATCAAGCAAATCCAGCACCCGCTGGTGCGTAAGTGGCATGGGATCAATCAAAAAATGGTAGGCGCGTGAGGCGCGGCGATGAATGCGAAGCTCCAGGCGATACAGCGCAAGAAGCATCACCACCACTGCGCCGCTAACGATGCAGGCACTCAGCAAAAATCCGGCACCGATCATCATCCCAATCGAGGCCATCAGCCAGATGATTGCGGCGGTGGTCATCCCTTTCACAATGTTCCCTTTTTCGTGAAGGATTGCGCCGGCACCCAAAAAACCGATGCCGGAAACAATCTGCGCAGCAATGCGGGTTGGGTCCGAGGCGTTGGCGGCTTTGGCCATTTCCATGCTCATCACCGTGAAGATCATCGAGCCAACACAAACGATGATGCTGGTGCGCAAGCCGGCTGGCTTCCCGGTTGTCTCCCGCTCCATCCCAATGGCCCCACCGCACAACACCGCCACCAGGAACTTCAAGGCAAAGCCCGGCGCCAGCCGCAGAAGTTGATCAATGCTTTCAAACGTGGTTTCCATGATCCGTGAGAAGAGTTATGCCCAGCGGGGCAAGAGTCTGGAGCTTGATTGCGTGTTGCTACTCAACAATTTTCCCACAGTGCGGGCATTGGCGTGGTTGCCGCGGCGGGGCTTCTTTCTTGACCAATCGGCTTTGCATTTCTTCAATAAACCCCGTCACAATAATGCCCGATGGCAAGGCCACAATCCCAACGCTTAAAATTGCGCTGATGGCCGCAAACACTTTCCCAAGTGCAGTTATTGGATAGATGTCGCCGTAGCCAATGGTGGTTAAGGTTGCCACCCCCCACCACAATGCAGCGGGGATATTCGGGAAGGCTTTTGGCTGCGCTTCATGCTCGATAAAGTACATCATCGAGGAGGAGATGATCAGGATAATCACCAGCACAAACATCGAAGAGAACATCTCCTCCCGTTTTTTCCGCAGCACCCGCGCCATCATCTCGAAGCTGGTGGAGTAGCGGCCCAGCTTCAGCACCCGAATCAACCGGAACAGCCGCAATGCCCGAACAATCAGCAGGTCGGCACTGATAAGGTGCGGGAGGAAAAATGGAAGGATTGCGAACAGGTCAATCAACGCAAAGAAGGTGAAGAAATAGCGGACCCGCCCCCACAGTGGGTGGCGAAATTTTGGGTGTTCCACAATCGCCCACAATCGCAGCGCGTACTCCACCGCAAAGATTATCACCGAGAAAACCTCAATCACTTGGAAAAGCTGGTAGCAGGCGGCCTGAATTTCCGGCACAGTTTCCAGGATGACAATGATCACATTCACAAAAATCAGCACGGCGATGCCGACCCGCATCCAATACTCCGCAGGGGTTTCGATTGCTGGGCTAAGCAGCAGATCGTACACGTGTTTCCGCGCCCGTCCGGCAGCTGACTGTGAGGCTTTGTTCATCGCAAGGGTTTTGGCAAACGTCTCTTCTGGCAACAGTGATTGTTGCCGCGCCAAAAATAGGAGAGAAGGAGGGGAAATTGGAATAGCAGGCGACGGAGAAACGTTCACAACAGCCAAAAAGAAAATCCCCCGGATTGAATTGATCCGGGGGATTCGATACAACGTGAGTTTGGCCGGTCGGCTGAATTACTTCAGCACCACGATGGAGCGGCTGACGCTGTGTTCACCCTGCACCAACCGCGCCCGATAGACACCATTTGGCAGATTGCTCACATCCAGCAGGATTGTCTGCTGGCCCGACTCCATGGCTTGGTTATCGGCCAGGGTGGCGGCAATTTCGCCGGCGGCATTGTAGAGGGTAAGGCTTACCGGAGCCGAGCCGGCGGTGGTGAAGCCAAGCGTGGCCACCGTTGCAACCGGGTTTGGCGCAACCGCCGTGAAGCCAATGCCGGCGCGGCGGGCCGATTCCTCGTTATCCACACCCAGCACTTGGCTTGACGTGGTCCAGGTGACGGTTTGGACTTGGCCGGTCATGTTCATCACGGCAATCACAACCCGGCGGTATGGTTTGCTTCCTTGCGCTACCAGAACGTCCTCGCCCACTGGGATATCGCGTACATTTTCTGGGACTGTGCTGCTGGCACCTGTGTAATTCACCGCCATTACTGCGCAATCGTTGTTAGCCAAGCCTTGCCCCGGCGTAAACCGGAATTTCATGGCACCCGAGGTGTCGTTATAGACGTAGTAGGCAATGCCGAATGGCTCTAATTTCACCGACCCGTTCGATGGATAATCCTTACCCGTGTAGCTGGCGGTGGCGCGTGCACGCGCGCTGCCACTTGCCACCAACCGGTATTTGAATTTATAGCGGGCATCATCCCCATTGCTTTGGGCATAGAGTGCCGCAGCAAATCCTTTGAAGACATCGCGCCAGTTGATGTCAGTCCGGCCAATTTTGTTCAGGGCGTAATCAACGCGCGCCATGCTGTCGGTGGCGGCACCGGCAAGCTCGTACAGGAATCGCTCGCCGAACTGCTCGCTTAGATAGTGAACCCAGGTCATCCCACGGGTGTAATCAGCAAAGACTTCTTCCGCGCTGCTCTCGCTGGTAACGCGAGTCCAGCGGAAGAAATTGATGTTCGTGTTGTTTAAGTAATTCAGATCCCTACGGTCAATGTAGCCATTAAGGATAGCGGCTACCTCACTGCACCCTTCGTTATAAATGCTAAGGCTTGGGCGTTTGCGTGCGTAGTGGATCAGGTGTTGATACTCATGGGCCAACGTGCTGGTAAGGCTGTAGATATTCCCAACACTTTTGTAGTTGATGTACAGGATATTCATGCCATTGGAAGCCGGCACAACGTTCGGGTCCTCTTGATCTATCGGTGAGAAGAATCCGCCAACAACCCCGCCGGATGGCGCGTTGCCATCGGTGAAGGTGATAAGGAAGTCCGTCAGGGTGTCGTCCCAATAGGCGTTCTTCAGCGGAAGGCCGAACACATCTTTGTCGTTGGCGATAAACCCTTGGTTAGGATTGCGCGAAATCGGGTCGGTGGTGCCTTGCGTGGCTGTGTCAAAGACGCGAGCCATGTTGGCGATGACCGTTGGGGTTGCTACGTTACGGTAGGCATCATCCACCCATAAACGGAAGTTCCTTCCCTGCCCCACCAGCGTTGCCGGAATCTTCACGTATTTCTCGGTAGCGTAGCTGTACATCTTGAACTCGAAATCCCCAGAGGTCCGGAGCAACTGGCTGATCTCTTTCTTCGATTTTGCCGACGAGATGATCCACTGGTAGGTTTCTGGGTCCTGTTGCTTGGTGCGCTCCATTGCGGTTTCCCAGTCAATGTTGCTGTTCAACATTGTGCCGCAGACCCCTTTGCTTGGGACGGCTGGCTGGTCGGCATGGTCGTCTTGGTGATCGAAAGTTTGGGCGATTCCCTGGCTGGCCATTGCAGCGGTGATCCCAGCCCATAGAAGAAGTCGGTTCAGTCGTGACATAGCGCACGTACCTCGGTAAGTGGTTGGTTGTATTGTGTTACTGTTGAATTGCCGTGAGTCAGGATGTGCGGGATTCCGCACCGAGCAGAAGCAGCAGGGGTGGTAAAATTGCATCTTACGTTGGAACTTCACAAGGTGATTGGCCGGAAGAATCATAAAGAATTATTTGCCCCACCCCCCACAACTATGCTGTTTTTTTTGCGAAGGTGTTTATTTTCGCTCCCCATCCTGATAGAAGGATAAGGGTAACGCCGGGCATCCGGCTGCTGCATTCCTCCCTCGCTCATTCAGTTACTGGCTATTCCGTTCACGCTTTGCGCGCTGCACGGGAAACGCACCAAGGAGAAATACATCATGCGCAAAACTACGTTGGTACTCAGCCTACTGCTTGTGGCTGCTGTCGCTTCCTATGCTCAAGGAAGCCGGATTCATTGGTCGGCATGGCCGGGCAAATTCACCGTTAGCCGCGTCTGCTTCTCGCCAAACTCCCAATATGTGGCCGCTGTTGGCCCAAGCGATTCGGCGAAAGTGTGGGATGTGGCAACCGGGAATTTGGTCCGAACCCTACCCGATGTCGGCGGCTACGATTACGCCACCGGCCTATCGTTCAGCGCCGATAATAAATTGCTCACGGTTATCAACAACGGCTTGGTTCGCACTTGGGACATTGCCACTGGACAGTTGAACGGCCAATATGCTCCGCAGACGTTCGGCCAATCGCTGGCCACGATGCCGGATCAGCCTTACGTCCCAGTATCATCGCTGATTGTCGGAAAACCGCCGCTGAACGTCAACACCTACGACCTTCGTTTGTTGCGGGTTAGCAGTGGTGAGATTGCCCGCAGCATCCGCTTGTACTCGCAAAGTTCGTTCAATGCTGTGGCCTGCTCGCCAAACGGCGCGGTGGTTGCCACCGTTTTTGGCGATGGCAACGTGCAAGTGTTCAACACCGCCACGGTGATTGATTCGGTAACATCATTTCGCGCCCACACCCGCCCATTCTATGCCATCACGGTCTCGCCAAATGGTGCAGTGATTGCCACCGGCGGGAACGACCGCGTGGTGAAACTCTGGAACGCAAACACCGGCGAACTGATCCGCCGGATGGTGGGCCATACCCAAGCGATCAACGCACTTAGCTTCACCCGCGACGGACGCTACTTGGTGTCCGGATCGCAGGATGGAACCGTGATGGTGTGGGAAACCAACACCGGCGCGGCCTTCACCACCTACGATGAGTATCCGGTGGCGCAATCGGCGGTGGCAGTCTCCCCCAATCATCGCTACGTCGCTTCCGGCACCGCCGACGACGGCGCGCTGATTATCTGGAACTCCAACCTCCCGGTCCCAACCGGTGTGAACGACCGCGCACTTGCCGCAGCAACCATTGGGCTGCGTGGCCAGCCGAACCCATTTTTGGCACAAACCACAATCCAGTTCACCGCACCGCAGCCGGGGCCAGTAACCGTCAAGGCCTACAACACGCTGGGCGTTGAGGTCGGAACCTTGTTTGAAGGGGAAGCAGAGCGTGGCGAATACACTGCCGTCTGGAACGCCAGCCAGCTTCCGGCAGGCATCTACTACTGCCGCGTGGAAGGGGAAGATTGGAGCTCCGTCCAAACATTGGTGAAAGCTCAGTAGAAGCTCCAACAATCGTTTCCGGAACAATACAAGCGGTGGCACTCTGAATTTCTTCGGGGTGCCACCGCTTCGGTTGTATGCTGGCGGTTCGGGTGTCGTATCTTCCCCGGGCGGAACTCTGTGCCGCCACCAATGCGTTTGTGAACAGACTACGACAACGCCATGATGAACCTTCCCACACCGTCGCGCCAACTCCATTTCTGCCCAAAAAACCAGTGGCGGTTGTGCCTGCTGCTCGTGCTCCTCTTTTCCCCTGCTTTGCTCCATGCCCAGAAGCAATACAACATCTGGTTTTTTGGGAGAAATGCCGGGCTTGATTTTACCAGTGGAACCCCTGTTCCGTTGTTCGGCAGTGCTTTGTCCAGCCGTGAAGGGAGCGCAAGTTTCAGCGACCCGCAAACTGGGGGGTTGCTGTTCTATACCAACGGCCTTGTGGTCTGGAATCGGAACCACCAGCAGATGCCGAACGGCGACCGATTGCGCGGCAGCGATAACAGCGTTCAATCTGGGCTAATCCTCCCCTGGCCCGGCGACGCTTCGGGGAAACGCTACGCGCTGTTTATCAGCCCCGCCCCCGAATCGTTCAGCGGCGACCCGAACGAATCACTCACGCTTTCGGTGATTGATATGAACGCCGACAACGGCTTGGGGGATGTGGCAGAAAAAAATACGGTGGTGCTCCCTTCTTCTTCCGAGAAGCTAACGGCGGTGCGCCACTGCAACGGACGCGATTGGTGGATTCTGGCGCATGGCCGTGGCGACGACCGATTCTACGCCTTCCGGCTTTCGCCAAAAGGGATTGTGGATACGGTGATGACCCAGATTGGCGCGCCCCACTCGCCAGAAGGAATCCGACGCTCGGAAGGATGGATGAAAACCTCACCAAACGGAAAAAAAATTGCCGTGGTGGTTTGGAATAACTTCGACCAACCACGCCCAAGCTTTGTGGAGCTGCTGGATTTCGATAACCGCACCGGCACGTTCAGCAATGTGATCCGAATCCTGAACGGCAACGGCTACGATTACGGTGCTTGCTTCTCACCCGACAACAGCAAGCTCTACATCTCCCGCGCTCACGATGTCGCGGCCAATACTTCGCGCCCTTTCAAGGATACCCTCTATCAGTTTGATCTTTCCAACCCTTCCGCTGCGGCCATCATCAACTCGCGGCAAGTTGTTGGCTTGGCCGATTCGCTGGGGACTATCATGGCCGGGCCGGATGGCAAGCTGTACATCGCTGTGCTTGCGGCCAACCACCTTGCGGTTATCAGCAATCCGAACGCATCGGGTGCGGCGTGTGGGTTCCTGTTCAATGGGATTTCGCTGGGGAGCATGGAGTCGCTGTGGGGATTGCCGAACAACGTGGATAGCTACGACCTCCCTGCCGACAGCGCCTGCCTTCCCCCACAAGCAATGTTTGCCCCCGACCAACTGACAATCTGCGTTGGCCAGTGCCTGAATTTTCTTGACCGCACCAGCAACAACCCCACCGGGTGGGAATGGAAGTTTGACGGAGCAAGGGTGAGCACCTCCACCGAACAGAATCCACGCAATATCTGCTACGACACCCCCGGCAGTTTCCAAGTTCGCTTGATTGCCAGCAAGCCAATCGCCAGCGATGAGCTGGGGTACGACACCACCACCCAAACGATCACCGTCAACCCACGCCCCAACGTCACGGCGGGGCGCGACACCACCATCTGCGCCGGGCAAGCTGTTGAACTGCAAGGGGGTGGCGATGGGACGCTTGAGTGGGACGTTTCGGCGGACCTTAGCTGCACCGATTGCCCCCGCCCAATCGCACGCCCGCGCCAAACAACCACCTACCGGATCACCGCCCGCAACGCCGCCGGATGCGTGGCGGTGGATAGCGTCACGGTGTTCATCAAGCCGGCTCCAACCATCACGGCAACCCCTGATGCCACCACACTCTGCGCCGGCGAGAGCGTCCAGCTTCGGGCAACCGGAGGAAGCAGCTACCGCTGGACCCCGGCAACCGGATTAAGCTGCGCCGATTGTGATGCCCCAGTTGCCAGCCCAACCTCAACCACCCAGTACATCGTCACCTCATCGGCTCCCGGAACGTGCGATGGAGTTGATACCGTCCTGGTGACAGTGGTCAGCAGCCTAGCGGTGGATGCTGGCGATGAGCAAGCAATCTGCCGCGGCGATAGCGCAAGGCTGAACGCCAGCGGCGCGGCCGCAACCTACGCCTGGCAACCCGCAACCGGGCTAAGCTGCGCCGATTGCCTGAACCCAATGGCCAGCCCACCCACCACCACCACCTACCGATTAATCGCCCAAAGTGCAGGCGCCTGCCAAGCCGCCGACTCGGTGACGGTGACGGTGAACCCGGCGATTGTGGCGAACGCTGGAGAAGATCAAAAAATCTGTTTGGGGGATGCCGCGCAACTCCATTCCGACAGCGCAACAACCTACCGCTGGACCCCCGCAACCGGGCTTAGCTGCACCGATTGCCAATCCCCCGAAGCCCGGCCAACGCTTACCACCACCTACTTCCTTCGGGTGACGAATGCCGAGGGGTGCAGCGATAGCGACCAAGTGACCGTGGTGGTGGATCAATCCCCCCGAACCGCGCGGTTGCGGATTGGCGATTATCAACTTCCCGCCGGGTCGTACCTACGTCTGCCGATTATTCTGGATGACCCGCTGGACGCGGCCCAGATAGACTCACTGCTGCTGGACCTCACGTTCGACGACGGAATGATGGCCCTGCGCGAAGAATTTTTTGCCGGAACATTGATGGCTGGCTGGCTGGCCCAAGTGATTGAACGGAAACCCGGCCACTACCGCGTGCTGCTGGTTGCCACCCCGTTCACCTACGCGGCCGGAACCGGGACGCTGGTGGAGCTTGGCTTCTTCGTCTATTTCCGCAACACTACTCAGTCCTGCTTGCGGGCGCAACTGACCCCGGTGGGGAATATCTGCACGGTGATCCCTGAGGCGGTGGGCTGCGTGACGTTGGACCCGATTTGCGGGGCAAACCTGCGGTTCATCGAAATCAGCAATGCCAACTTCGCGCTGGAAGGGAACCACCCAAACCCGTTCAATCCAACAACGGAAATTGTCTTCTCCATCGGCCTTGATGGCCCCACACGGCTTGAACTGTTCGATGCCTCCGGAAACCTTGTGGAAACCATGCTGGATGCCCCAATGCAACCCGGACGCTACGCCGTGGCGTGGGATGGCAGCGGCCACCCCAGCGGCCTGTACCGCTACCGCCTAACCAGCGGCCACTGGTCCGCAAGCGGGTGGATGATGATGGTGAAATAACTCACACCTGCGCTCCCAAAATTTTTCGGCTTGCTGAACTATCTGCTCAGATATTTTGCGGTGAAAATCTTACTTCCATGAACGTGCTGGCTGACTTTCTGAACCACGGCATACTCCCCTTTCATGGGCGTGCAGCCCAGGTGGCAGCCATTGTCCGGTTTTGGCGTGGCGTGCTGCACAGCGACCAGTTGCACTGCTTGTTGGTGGAAGGGGAAGCGGGCGTTGGAAAAAGCAGATTGCTGCAAGAAGCAATCCAACAGATTGAATCGGCGAAGGGGGCGGTGGTGAGCTTGAAGCTCTATCCAGAATCCACCGGGGCGATTGCGCCGCTGGTTGCGCAATCGCTCTGGCGCGATTCCCGGCTGCACCGGCTGCTGCGGGGAAGCGTGCCGGAAACGCTTTCCGGCTGTGCCGACTCGCTGCGCCGCATTGCCCGGCTGCGGCCCACAATGGTGGTGATGGAAGATGCCCACCTTCTGGCCGGGGCCACCCTTCGCGAGTTCGCGCAGTTGGTGAACTTCATCGCCGACGAGCCGATTGCCCTGTGCGCCACCGCCCGCCCGATGGAGTATCCCGCCCGCACCATTCTTGCCGAACAACCTTTGCAAGAACTACCGTTGCAGGGATTCGACCACGCCCAGATCGGCTCCATCTGGCAATCGCTGTTCGGAAGCCCACCCACCCCGGAAGCCCTTGCGATTTTGGCCGCCGAAACGTTGGGGAATCCGCTTGCTATCCGTGCCGCGCTGCAAGGCGCGGTGGAAACTGGGGCAATGCAGCAACTGCCGAACGGCGGCTGGCGGGTGGGGTCCACGTTCCAACAATCGGTGCGGCGCAACGCCCAATCGGTAAGCCAGGGCCTGACAATCCAACTGACCTCCGAAGAGCGGGCCGCCGCCGAGCAGCTGTCGTCGCTGGGAGAGGTCTTTTCGGCAGAAGCTGCCGAACTGGTTGTACGCCAGCCAGTTGTCCGGTCGCTGGCGGCGCGGGGTGTGCTCCATCAGCTGCCAACGCCGAAGCGTCCGCTGCCGGGGCTGGGGCGCAGCGGCGCGCTGCCGTATGCCTTCACTCACAGCCTGGTTCACCACGGGTTGTTGGCCGTTGGCTCCTTTCCGGTTGAACCCGTTTTGGGGATACTTTCCGGTTCGGTTCCGCTCTACTCCATCCTTCCATTTCGCTTGCTGCTGAATCCCCCCACGGATTCCACGCGCGATGAACTGCTTCGGGCGTTTCCGCTGGATCAACTGCGGCTTGCTATCGAGACTGCGTTGCGCGTTGCGGTGGAGCTTGACGTAACCGCCGATTGGCCTTTTGCGCTGACCGCTTGGCAGGTGGCCCAGCTTCTGCTGGAAACCAACGCTGACCGATTCCGTGCCGAAGAACTTCGCCAACGCCGCGCCAACACGCTGGCCCGAAAACTGACCTTGTTGCGGCGCGAACTTGGCAGCGAAGCTCACCAAGAAGCACTGCAAAAATTATTGGCGTTGACGCAGGAACCGCTCCCCGATACGCTGGCAATCTTCCGGATTATTGCCATTGCCCAGCTAAACTGGATCAACAGCGACGACAGTGCCACATCGGGGCGGTTGCTGGATGAAGCTCTGGCGTTGGGTTCCCGATTCCCGCTGCTGCGGGCCGAGCAGCTGTACTCCATTTGCTTGCGTGACTTCTGCCAGATTGCCATCGAGAATCAGGCCCACCACACCGCCCGCCGGATTGAAGCTGAGTACCGCCACATCCAAGCCGACAGCGGCGTTCCGGAAAACATCCGCCGCATTGCCCTGGTGAATATCGCCCCCTACCTGCTGATGCTGTTCGATTCCCCTGCGGAGCTATCCAGCCGCAGCGCACTTTGCCAGCAGATTGCCGCCGCCGCAACCGAGTTTGAACGCACCGTGCTTGATTCCATCACCCCATATTTCTACTGGGAGATTGGCGAGCTTGAGCAGATGATGGAGGTCCTGGAAAGAACCACGCAGAGCTTCAAGGCGCGGGGGATGATGCGGACCTACCACAACCGCCGGCTTCTGCTGGCAAAGGCAAAAACGGTGATGGGGGAGAACAATTTGCAGGAGCTGGCGGAGTGGTTCGCTGGGCATCTTGCCGACTGTGCGGCCCAGCAACTGTTCGACTTAGCCGACCCGGCCATCACCCAGACTGAGTTGCTTCCGGTGAGCTTGCTGCTGGGGCGAAGCGACCTTTTTTCCGGCAGGCAATTCCCGCCAGAAATTATTCATCAGCTCCCTTTCTGCTTCAAAATTCTGCTGGGGTTGGAACAGCCAGCCGCCAACTATGCCACCGATGAGCTTGCGTTGCTGAGCCAGCAGATTCTTCGGTTGGAAGATGTTGTGCGATTCCGCGCCGCAACCGCACGGCAGGGGCAAACCTCACCCTTGAAGCAACCGCTTCCTGCGCCGTTGCACGGCGTTGCTGCCTCCGCTTTTCGGGGACTTTTGGATTGGTTGATTGCCCGGCGGCTGGATGCGCTTGCCCTTCTGCTGCTTCGCCAATATCCTGCGCTTCTCTCGGTTCGCCAGCTTGCTGCCTACCGGAAGCGGGCCGAAGCAATCGCCACCGAACGGAGCAACGCAATCGAACCGCACGGCAAACCAGATAATGAACCGGGGAGCGAACAAGACCGCCGGTTGGTGATAACGATGCTGGGAAAAATTGAGGTGCGCCCTGCGGTGGGCGCGGGTGCTTCTGGGCGGGTGCAGCCACGCGGTGCGCGCCAGAAATCGTTGTTGGGAACGATGGTGGCCAACGAGCTGGTGGGGGGGCGATTGAAGCGTGATGAGTTTCTGGAAGCCGCTGGGATTGAGGTGGATCACAACGATCCCAAGCTGGCGCGCGATGCGGTCAACAGTGCCATCTACCGCCTGCGGGACCTTGTGGGCCAGGATGGAATCCTTACCGACCGCGCAACCCCCCGGCTGAACCTTGCGGTGCTTCGGGTGGATTTGATTGAGGCCGCAGGGCTTCTGCGCGAAGCCGCCGATGCAATGCAGCAAGGCCGCCCGGCGCGTGCGCGCGATGCAGCAATCCGCGCCCTTGATCTAACCCGTGGTGAGGTCCCCTTCCCAACGCTGTACGAAGGGTTGTTTGAAGAACTTCGGGATGACCTTGAACTCCGTTTGCGTTCGGTGGTGCTGCGCGCCGGGGCGTTGGCACTGCGCGAAGGGGATGCCGAAGAAGCCGAATCGCTTGCCGGGCGGGCCTGGCGAATCCTGCCCGGTGATGACGAAGTTGCCGAACTCTACTGCCGCGCCCTGGAAGCCCTGGACCGCCGCGCCGATGCCGAGCAGGTGAGGAAGAAGATGGAGGCGTTCTAAGCAGCCCCCCACATCAGGTTCGCTTGGGAAGAAGAATTGGGGGAGTGAGTGAGATCACTGCTTAACGCCCCCCACCATTGGCAACCTTGTTGCGAAGCTCCCGGTAGCTTCGTATCACCCGCAGCACCCCTTCGCGGTTGGTAAGCGGAAGCGGGGGAACGTCCTGCTCGCGGATGTTGGGGTCGAACGTCAGCGCGTAGTTGATGTAGTCTTCAGCAAGGTTGCGGCGGCCATGCACGGCTTCGTAGTTGGCGCGGTACAGCGCGCTGACGGTGTACATCTCATGGATGTTCATCACATCGGCATCCACACGCCCACGCCACGGGCGGAAGTTGTAGCGGATTGCCCGCTGCGGCAGATATGCGGTGTCGGAACGGAGCACAAACGCCAGGTAGTAAGGCACCCGCTGGCGGCGCGGAGCAATCAGCGAATCCACCTCCAACGTCACGCACACCGGGCGGCGGCGAATTGCCCCATCCACGATTGCGTTCACCATCCGGTAAAAAGCCCGCTGCGCCTGCATCGCCTCCTGATAACTCAGTTTATCCACACGCCCGGCCCGCTCGCCAAGCCGAAGATATTCTTGAATTTCTTGCAATGCTGGGCGTGCAAGATCGGGGCGGCGTTGCTGGAAATATTCCAGGTAGGTCGCGCTGCGGAGCAGGTTCGGATTCAGCACCACCACATCGGGCCGAACCCCTTGCACTTCCTGAAGGTAGTAGGAGGGAGAGACCAAATAATCCCAGCGTGTGGAGAGCAAGAAGGCGTTGCGGGGGAGCGTTTCCAGCACGTTTTGGGAGTAGTCCTCGGCAAGTGTGTTCCCACGTTCGTTACTCCAACCAAAGTTCATGGCGCAGGCGGCCACCACCATTGTCCCGGCAACGGCAAGGGTTGCGGTGCGGCCAAGCGTGCGGCGCAGCCACAGCATCCCGGCGGCCACACAGATGCCCATTCCAAAAATGGCGGTCAGGTAGAACGGCTCAATCTCCTTGATAGCAAACTGCCCTGCGTACATCACCCCTGCGGCAATCGCCAGCAAGGCCACAACCGCCAGCGGCCAGCTTCGGCGGAACAGAGTAATCACACCAAGCAGCAGAACAATCAACCCGATGTAGCCAAGCTCACTTGGCAACTTTCCAAAGAAGAAACTGCTTTGCGCGGCAAACACCTTCGGCCCACTCAGCATGTAGCCCTGGAACTGCGCGCCGGTGATGTAATCGGCCAGCCGCCCCAACGTGTTCACCGTTCCCATGCTGACGGCTGGGGTTCCGTCCGAGGCAATCATCAAATAGAAATAGGGGAGAAGGCCAAGGAGAAAGAAGGGGGCAAGGAAGAGCAATCGCAGAAACGCGCGCCGGTTGAAACCAAGCCGGTAGAAGTACCAGAACAGAAACGCCGGGGCCAGCAACACCATCATCAAATGGGCGGTGAATGCAAGGCCCAGCAGCCCCGCAAACCACGCGCCGCTGCGGCCAAAACCAACGTGCGGCGCGCCGTCGGCTTGCTGATCCACATACCGCAAAAACAGCAACGTCACCACCGGAAGCAACGCAGCAAACAGTGAGTAGGCCTCGAACCCATTCCCTTGCCCCCACCACGTTGCGGTGAAGCCGGTGAAGAGCGCGGCAAGAGCAGCATAGGTATTGGTTGGCTCGCGGCCTTCGGTGGTGAATTCCTCCACATTATTCAGACGCTGGAGCAGATAGGAGAAAAGGAGTGAAAGCCCCGCAACGCCAGCCGCGGTCAGCAGTGCGGCAAGGATATTCAGCGCAAGAATTTCGCGCACGGGAAGGATTGTGGTGAACAATTTTCCCAGCAGGATAATGGTTGGATAGCCGGTTGGGTGTGGCAGGCCAAGCGTTGCGGCTGCCGCTGCCATCTCCCCCTTATCCACAAACCCAAACGTGAGGTTCATGGTAATCAGGTAGAGTATCAGCGAGAGCAATCCAGCAAGAAGTGCTGCAATGTGGGGGCGGGGGTAGGCGTTGGAGCGGGGATGCGCCGCGCCAGCAACGTGGTTCATAGCGGAAGGGAAGTGCGTGTGTACATTGGGGGGCAAATATACGCCTTCGCTGTGGTGAAATTTCTTCTTGGAATTCACGGATGGGGGATGGTAGTTTTGCGCCCGCATCCACCTGCTTTTCCGGTTGGTTTATCCCCGCAGCGCCCCAATTGCATCGGCTACTGTTTCTTCATTTTTTGCCGAGGTTCGTATGCGTTCTGGTTCAACAACGCGGTATCCTTTTCTCCGCCCACAGTTTCTGCTGTCTCTGCTTGCTTGTGTGCTGGCATTGGCAACACTGACCGGCCCCACGATCAGCGATTTGGTTGTGTTCTCCTCACCTTCCGCTGCGCCAGTTCATCTGCTTGTGCATAGCACACCACCAACCCGTGACTCCCTGTACACCCTTGCGACCTCGCAAACCACTGTCGCCCTTGCTGATCGTGATGGGAAGGGTGAGGTGATGTTTTTCCCGGAGGACCCGGCCTACTCCTTCACCGTGCTTCCGGTTGCCGATTGGGGGGATGGGGAGCCTACCTCCCACAACGCCACGCTGAACTCACGAATCGAAATCAAACTTGCCTTCTGGTTAGTATGCCCCCACGACTCGTTGAAGTCATGGATAGCACGTTGCGAAAGCGATATGCTATCGGCAATGGCAATGTGGAAGGCGGAAGGGGCTGGGATTACTGTTGGCGAGTACAAGATCAATGGCGTGACGATCACCCCTTCGGCTACGGCTACTGCTACGGCTACGGCTTCCACCTCACTCAGCAGCATCCCAGATTTAAGCGCGGATGTTGTCGCACAGTACGCCGATTTCTCATGCGGTCAGGCGGGTAATTTGGTGAACGCTGTGGATCCGCCAAGCGGTTTTATCAATGCTTTTTACGTGCAGGAGGTTCATGGCCAATCTCATGCTGGCGAGGCTTGTTTAGGTTCGCTTCCCGGCAATGCGAACAACGCCGTGTTTCTTGGCTGCACGGTCAGCCCGATGTTGCTGGCGCATGAGCTTGGGCACCTGCTGGTGTTGCAGCACACCTATCCAAAATCCAGAGGAACAGGGGTGGGAGATGGGATTGATTGGAAGCAATTAACCTTCACCAGCACAGGGTTGATGTACCCAAAAATTAAAACCAACGCCACCATCACCGAAGGGCAAATTGTGCGGCTATCGCTTGAACCCACCTCCATTCTTAATCGCGGCTATGGATTTCACAATGGTGTCCAACGCACCCAACCAGTTGGTGGTCGGAATGGGAGCGGCGCAATTTTTGGGAACAAGGATGTCCCACGGTTAGATTTTCGGATTCGCCAAGATTAGAACTTCCCTTCCTTGCAACGCCATTCTTTCACATCAACTATGAGTAATTCTGGGATTGCTGCTGTTGTTGACCAACGCCGGCTGTACGCTTGGTGCGTTGTTGCCGCCTTGCTTTGCTCATGCAGTGGGGTTCCGCCCGAACCTGACCTTTCTGCTGACAGTGCCACCACCGCAATGGCCCAGGAATGGTTACTGCGCGACTGCACGTTCGGTTCGCAAGGGGAGCTGGCCCAGGAAGTGAGGAAAAAAGGGGACACCCTGTACAAAACGTTCAAAAATGCCTACACCAAAGGCCCCGATAGCCTTACTCTATGTGAGTGGAAGGAAGGGGCCGGGCGGAATTATGATGCGGTGATTGGGTTGTTTTCCACCACCGACACACAGCGGATACCACTACGGGTGCGCCAGCAGTTCCAATCAACCACAAAACAGGATTACGTTGCCAGCGTTGTTGCCCAGTGCGTTATCTCCTACAAAAGCAATGCGTTGCTTGGTTTGGGGCTAACCCGTGCCGATAGTGCCTTGCCGTTTATCAACGCTGTTGTTGCCGATTCCAAAGCGGGCCCCACGTTGCACCGCAGCGCGGAATTGGCAAAACAGATTTATGCGGATACTTCAGGGCAATTACTGGTCTATTGATTTGCTCGCTAACCACAATACGTGCGCTGAGATGAGGGGAGGATTTTCTGGAAGAGGGAGCGGGCGTATTGCGTTATCGGTTATTCCACATTCACTTTTATCGGAGAATCGCTATGAGCTTTGTCACGTTCGTCAACGG